>NZ_CP134223.1:0-617777 GCF_031599675.1 Paenibacillus pedocola
GTGGACAGCCATACTTCCGAATTATGGCAGCAAATTTTATCGATTATTCAAACTAAACTAAGCAAACCGAGTTTTGATACGTGGTTTAAAGCGACGAAAGCATTATCGTTTAGCTCTCAGGCCCTTATCATCTCGGCACCTACAACTTTTGCCGTAGAATGGCTGGAAAGTCGATACACAAAGCTGGTAGGAGCTACAGTTTATGAGGTTACCGGACAACAGGTGGACGTCAAATTTGTGATTGAGGAGAACAAACCCTCAGAGCCTGTAATTCAACAGATGGCGCCTTCGCCAGCAGTATCGCGTGAAGAAGCGCAGACCCATCTGCTTAATCCGAAATATACGTTCGATACGTTCGTAATCGGTTCCGGCAACCGTTTTGCGCATGCAGCCTCGCTGGCTGTGGCCGAAGCGCCGGCCAAAGCTTATAACCCCCTCTTCTTGTACGGCGGCGTGGGACTGGGAAAAACCCACTTAATGCATGCCATCGGGCACTATGTGCTGGAACATAACCCTAACAACAAGGTTATCTACATCTCGTCCGAGAAATTTACGAATGAGTTCATCAATTCCATCCGTGACAACCGCGGCGAAAGCTTCCGCAACAAATACCGCAATGTTGACATTCTGCTAATTGACGATATTCAATTCCTGGCCGGCAAAGAGTCTACGCAGGAGGAATTTTTCCATACGTTTAATGCTCTGCACGAAGAACGCAAGCAAATCATCATCTCCAGTGACCGTCCGCCAAAGGAAATTCCAACACTGGAAGAACGGCTGCGCTCCCGGTTTGAATGGGGACTTATTACCGATATTCAGCCGCCGGATCTGGAGACACGCATAGCCATTCTGCGCAAAAAGGCCAAAGCGGAGAACCTTGACATCCCCAATGAGGCAATGATGTATATCGCTAACCAGATTGATACGAATATCCGTGAGCTGGAAGGCGCGCTAATCCGGGTTGTGGCTTACTCCTCGCTAACCAACCAGGACGTAACCACACATCTGGCAGCCGAGGCACTGAAGGATATTATCCCGTCCAGCCGGCCAAAAATGATCACCATCGGTGATATTCAGCAAAAGGTCGGAGAATACTACAATTTGCGCATGGAAGATTTCAAAGCGCGCAAACGCACCAAAGCCGTCGCTTTTCCGCGGCAAATTGCGATGTATCTCTCGCGTGAACTAACGGATTATTCGCTGCCTAAGATTGGTGAAGCCTTCGGAGGACGCGATCATACAACTGTAATTCATGCCCATGAGAAGATTACACAGTCATTAAAGGTCGATCAGGAGTTGTACAAAGTGGTCAATAATCTTGCGGAGAAAATTAAAAATCCTTCCTAAGAGGAACAAAGAGCCTATACACAATCTATACACATGTGGGTAGGCTTAATTTTATGCTGTTTACGGGAGTTATCCACATAAACGGAGCCCCTACTACTAATACTATTAAAGATCTATAATAATTCATCTTCTAAGAGCAGGTTTCAAAGAGGATAAACGTAAGCCCATTTCCCAACTTTTCAGCTAGGAGTGAAATCATGAAAATAAGCATTCTTAAAAATGAACTCAACGAATCCATCGGGCATGTATCCAAAGCTATCTCCAGCAGAACGACTATTCCGATTCTGACCGGCATTAAGTTTGAAGTCAGCCATCAGGGAGTTACACTAACTGCAAGCGACACGGATATTTCGATTCAATCCTTCATTCCGGCTGAAAATGACAGCCATACGATCGTAAAAGTCGAACAACCCGGTAGCGTAGTGCTTCCTGCCAAATTCTTCGTTGAGATTATCAAGAAGCTTCCCTCCAAAGAAATTCACATGGAAGTCAAGGAAGGCTTCCAAACCTATATCTCCTCCGGATCCACCGAGATTCAAATCGTCGGTCTTGATCCTGAAGAATTTCCTGTTCTGCCGAGCATTGAAGAGAATGAAACGATCTCTCTGCCAGGCGACCTGCTGAAGAATATGATTAAACAGACCGCTTTCTCCATCTCTACCCAAGAAACAACACCGATCCTCACCGGGATCCTGTGGAATTTAAGCGATAATGAATTTAAATTCACGGCGACTGACCGTCACCGCCTGGCTACAAGAGCAGCGCACCTGGAAGGCACAGAAAGTGTACAATTTGCGAATGTCGTAATCGCGGGCAAAACGCTGAATGAACTGAGCAAAATTATTCCGGACCAGAATATGCTGGTAGATATTGTCGTAGCCGATAATCAGGTTCTGTTCAAAATCGATAAAGTGCTGTTCTATTCGCGCATCCTGGACGGCATTTATCCGGATACTTCTAGAATTATTCCGACCAACTACAAAACAGAACTAACGCTCGACACAAAAAAATTAAGCGAATCCATCGACCGTGCTTATTTGCTGTCCCGTGAGGAAAAAACGAATATTGTGCGCATGCAGACTTTGGATAACGGTGATGTTGAGATTTCCTCCAGCTCATCAGAGCTGGGTAAAGTCCGTGAAGAACTGGAAGTCATTGATTTCAAAGGTGAACCGCTAAAAATCTCCTTCAACTCGAAATATATGCTGGATGTGCTGAAGGTTGTCGAAAGCGAACAGCTGGTTATTGCTTTTACGGGCATGATGAGTCCGATCATCTTACGGCCGCTAGATGAGAGCCGCAGCCTGTATGTGATTCTGCCTTACCGCACAACTAACTAACGCCGCTGTTCACGGACCTGTGGATAAGTGGTAGAAAGGATAAAAAACATGAAAAAAATACTTATCCACAGTGGATATATTAAGCTCGACCAATTTCTGAAGCTCTCCGATTGTGTATCCACAGGAGGAATGGCTAAGGCTTTGCTGCAGGAAGGCCATGTGCTCGTTAACGGAGAAAAAGAAGAACGGCGTGGAAGAAAGCTTTACCCGGGTGATAGAATAGAGGTACAGGACAACGGCGTTTTTGAGGTTGAAGGCGGCGGAATAAAAGAGTAGTACTTCGGGGAGGCTTAAGCTTCGTGTTTGTCAAAAATATCGGTCTGCAGCATTATCGCAACTACGGGCTGCTGCGTCTGGAAAACCTGGGCGATGTAAACCTGATTCTTGGCCAGAACGCCCAGGGCAAAACCAACCTTATGGAGGCTCTGTTTGTTCTGGCGATGACGAAAAGCCACCGCACATCCAAGGACAAGGAGCTCATTTCGTTTGATGCTCCAGGAGGATCTGCTCAGATTGTTGCCGAAGTAGAGCGCAAGTACGGGGATTTGAAGCTGGAGCTGACGTTGTCCGCCCAGGGCAAAAAAGCCAGGATCAACGGACTGGAGCAGCGCCGGCTGAGCGAATTTGTCGGCTCACTTAATGTGGTCATGTTTGCTCCGGAAGATTTAGAAATTGTCAAAGGTACGCCGGGTATCCGCCGCCGTTTTCTCGATATGGAGATCGGGCAGGTGCAGCCCAGCTACCTTTTTCACTTACAGCAGTATCAGAAAGTCCTCCTCCAGAGAGGCAATTTGCTGAAGCAGCTATGGGGCAAGGAAGCTGCCGGCAAAGAGCTTTTAGAAATATGGGATGCCCAACTTGTAGAGCATGGTGTTAAAATCGTCAAAAAAAGGAAACAATTCATAAAGAAGCTGCAAATATGGGCAGAAAGCATTCACCGGGGCATTACGAACGGCGGAGAAGAGCTTAAACTGCTGTATGTTCCTTCCTTCGGAGAGCGTGAAGAGGAAGATGAAGCTGTCTTATTGGACAAATTTATGTTAAAGTTATCACAAACGAGAGAACAGGAAATCAGGCGCGGCATGACGCTGACGGGTCCCCATAGGGATGACCTGTCCTTTTTTATCAACGGAAGAGAAGCTCAGGTCTACGGTTCCCAGGGACAGCAGCGTACGACAGCTTTATCGCTCAAGCTGGCGGAAATTGAACTGATCCATGAGGAAATCGGGGAGTATCCTGTGCTGCTTCTTGATGACGTTTTGTCCGAACTTGATCCCTATCGTCAGACCCAGCTTATCGAAACTTTCCAGAGCAAGGTGCAGACCTTCATCACCGCCACTGGTGTGGAGAGTTTAAATGCAGATAAGCTTAAGGACGCAACCCTGTTTCATGTTCATGATGGAAAAGTGGAGAATTAAAGAGCGGAGGCAGAGCATGTATATTCATTTGGGCGGGGAGAAGATTATCAGGTCTTCAGAATTGATTGCTATATTTGATATATCGATTGAGAAATCCTCCAAGGTGTCGAAGCAGTTCATCGTTCATTCGGGCCAGGACAAAAGATTGGAACGAATCGGTGAAGAGGAAGCGAAATCTATCGTCGTCACCAAAAATACGGTATACTACTCCCCCATATCCTCCTCCACTCTCAAAAAAAGAGCCAAAATCTTGTTAGAGATATAGTTTAATCTGGGTTACAAGAGATAATCTGAAAGAAGTAGGTGAAGGCATGTCAATGAATCAACCGACATATGATGAGAGCCAGATTCAGGTGCTTGAGGGGCTGGAAGCTGTTCGGAAACGTCCCGGCATGTACATCGGCTCTACTAGTGCCAAAGGTCTGCATCATTTGGTCTGGGAGGTTGTCGATAATAGTATCGATGAGGCGCTGGCAGGTTTTTGCGACCGGATTCAAGTGATTATACATGAAGATAACAGTGTTACCGTTATTGATAACGGGCGGGGGATTCCTGTCGGCGAGAATGTGAAGCTGAAGAAATCGACGCTTGAAGTTGTAATGACTGTCTTGCATGCAGGCGGTAAGTTCGGCGGCGGAGGATACAAGGTATCAGGCGGTCTGCATGGCGTAGGTATTTCAGTCGTGAATGCCTTGTCCGAGAAGGTAGTTGTAACCGTTAAGCGTGACGGCCATGTCTACCAGCAGGAATACAGACGCGGTGCACCGCAGTATGATATCAAAATCATCGGCGATTCCGAGGAAACCGGCACAACTACAACTTTTCTTCCCGACCCGGAGATTTTTACCGAAACGACTGTTTTTGAATATTCGACATTGCTTACGCGTATTCGTGAGCTGGCTTTTCTTAACAAGGGGATTGAGCTTTCACTGCTGGATGAACGGACGGGAGCTTCTAACTCGTTTAAATATGATGGCGGTATCGTTGAGTATGTGAAATATTTGAACGAGAAAAAAGAAGCACTGCACGAGGAACCGATCTACGTGGAAGGCTCACGGGATATGATTGCAGTTGAAGTGGCTCTGCAGTACAACGATTCTTATACAGAGAACATTTACTCTTTTGCTAATAATATTAATACGCATGAAGGCGGAACGCATGAATCCGGCTTTAAGAGCGCCTTGACAAGAATAATCAATGACTATGCCCGCAAGACCGGGGTTATTAAGGATAGCAGCGGCAACCTGACCGGGGATGATGTGCGCGAAGGGTTAACGGCGATTATTTCCGTTAAAATTCCTGAGCCGCAGTTCGAAGGCCAAACGAAGACTAAGCTTGGCAACAGTGAAGTACGCGGAATTGTAGAGTCGCTGTTCGGGGAGAAACTCCAGGAGTTTCTGGAAGAGAACCCTGCGGTTTCCCGGCGTGTGCTGGAGAAATCCCTGCAAGCTTCCCGTGCCCGTGAAGCGGCCCGTAAAGCCCGTGAGCTGACCCGGCGTAAGAGTGCGCTTGAAGTCAGCGCTCTTCCCGGCAAGCTGGCTGACTGTTCGTCTAAGGATGCCTCGATCAGTGAGCTGTACATCGTCGAAGGGGACTCTGCCGGCGGATCCGCCAAACAGGGGCGTGACCGTCATTTCCAGGCGATTCTGCCGCTGCGCGGGAAAATCCTGAACGTCGAGAAGGCACGGCTTGACCGTATTTTGTCCAATGCCGAAATCCGTGCGATTATTACCGCTCTCGGAACAGGCATCAGCGATGATTTCGATCTGTCCAAAGCCCGTTACCACAAAATTGTTATCATGACCGATGCAGACGTCGACGGTGCTCATATCCGTACCTTGCTGCTGACCTTCTTCTACCGCTACATGCGGAAGATTATCGAAGCGGGATATATCTATATCGCACAGCCGCCGCTGTTCAAGATTGAGCGCAACAAGGTAATTCGCTACGCTCAAACCGAGAGAGAACGCGATGAAATTATCGCTACCTTTGGTGAGAATGTTAAGGTCAATGTTCAGCGCTATAAAGGTCTCGGAGAGATGAATGCCACTCAGCTGTGGGATACTACCATGGATCCTGAGAGCCGTATGATGCTGCAGGTAACGATTGAGGATGCTATTTTGGCTGACGGTATTTTCGATACACTGATGGGTGACAATGTTGAACCGCGCCGTGAGTTTATTCAGGAGCATGCGCAATCGGTTCGTAACCTTGATATCTGATAATACCCTCTGATAGATAACAGACACAGACCCCCGGCTTCTATTCGTAATTGGATAGCAGGCCGGGGGTTTTATTATAGTTTGGAGGGAAATCTGCGGCGGGGACGAGTTGCCGGCCGGGTTCTTTTTAAACGTCCATAGGCTACAGCATAGCGGTGAATTCTGCGGTAAATGGATTTATCGGGAAACATTTTGAATACCATAATGGCTGGGAGCGTGTTAACCTCCAGCAGCCACAGGTCATGATGCTGATCAATTGCCACATCCAGTCCGATTTCTTTAAGTCCGGGGTAGGTCGTTTCAAGTTGTGCGCCAATTTTGACTCCCAGCGATTTAAGCTGCTGAATCGTTTTTGCCATTTCCCCTGGATTCATGTGTTCTTTAAACAATGCCTCCACGGAGATTATGCTGCCCCCATTATGATAGTTCGTGACCACCTTTTGCGGTGCGGCTACTCTCCCGAGCATACCTGTGGTCTCCCAGGCGCCAGCCGGATTTTTTTGAGTGAGCACGCGCAGATCAAACGGCCTTCCCTGGTGGCACAGCAGATCGATTCCCTGCTGCACCAGATATGGACGTCCTTTGATTTTGGAAATTAATGCAGCATGGAGTTCTTCTACCGAGTTATATACCTCTGCATCCTTGGCATATCGTAAAATGTACATGACCTGCTCCCGTGTCCCGGGTACACCACCGTCTGCTGCCGTGTCCTCAAGATCCGGTTGCTGTACGCTGGGGCTTAAGTGTACTGTGCGCCGTTCGGCCCGCATAACTCCGGTACCATAGGTACCGCGGTCAGGCTTAATATATACCGTGCCATAGACTTCAAGCAGCTCAGACAAATGCTCCATTTTATATTTTCGCGTTTCCGGAATGAAGATCGCCAGCAGACGGTTTTGCAGGATGACTGCTGTTTTAGCCCATTTACTGGACACCCGTTGAATCCTCATTATCTTCCTCCTAGCCTATTCTTAATAGAATTTTGCATGCTTAATTGTCAGGACAAGCTAGCTAAATAATGTTATAATATAAGGATATGAGGTTATGCCTCTATGAGCGAAAATAGGGCGATAAAGCCACTCCTCTTGTCTGTATAGTCTATGTACTGAAGGCATTGGCGGAAAGGGCATATACCCCTACATGTGCTAAAAGAAATGAATAATAGCAGATATAAGGCTACCCGTGTTTAATTGTGCTGTTTTTGTGAAAGTAATATAATAAAGGGTAGCGGTTTTTAACTGAAGGAGGTCCAGCAACTCATGGCTGAACAAAATAACCCGCAAATCAAAGACCGGGACATTGGTGAGGAAATGCGCGAATCCTTTATGGATTACGCGATGAGCATCATTGTAAGCCGGGCTTTGCCGGATGTGCGGGACGGACTTAAGCCTGTTCACCGGCGCATTTTGTTTGCGATGTCGGAACTCGGAATGTCTCCGGATAAACCTCACAAGAAGTCAGCGAGAATCGTCGGCGAGGTTATCGGTAAGTACCACCCTCACGGAGACTCTGCCGTATATGAGACGATGGTACGTATGGCCCAGGATTTCTCGATGCGGTATATGCTCGTAGACGGTCACGGAAACTTCGGTTCGATCGATGGAGACATGGCTGCAGCGATGCGTTACACAGAAGCACGCCTCTCCAAAATCGCAGGCGAAATGCTTCGTGATCTCAACAAGGAAACTGTTGATTTCGCACCTAACTATGACGGCGAAGAGAATGAGCCTGTAGTTCTGCCTGCCCGTTATCCCAACCTGCTTGTAAACGGGGTATCAGGGATAGCTGTAGGTATGGCTACCAATATTCCTCCGCATAATTTGGGTGAGGTCATTGATGGCGTACAGGCAATGATCAAGAATCCGGACATTACACCTATGGAACTCATGGAATATATTCAAGGACCGGATTTCCCGACGGCTGGATACATTTTAGGCCGCGAGGGTATTCGCCAGGCCTATCGCACAGGCCGCGGGTCGGTTACGATGCGTGCCAAAGCGACCATTGAGGAGAACAATGGTAAAGCCCGGATCATCGTGCATGAACTGCCTTATCAGGTCAACAAAGCGAGACTGGTTGAGAAGATTGCAGAGCTTGTACGCGAGAAGCGGATTGAGGGCATAACAGATCTGCGGGATGAATCCGACCGTACCGGTATGCGTGTAGTTGTCGAGATGAGACGCGACGTTAATCCGAGTGTTGTACTGAATAACCTGTACAAGCATACGGCAATGCAATCTACATTCGGCATTAATATGCTGGCGATCGTGAACAATCAGCCGGAAATTCTCAATCTTCGTGATGTGCTGTATCACTATTTGCAGCACCAAATTGAAGTTATCCGCCGCCGGACAGTCTTTGATCTGAAGAAGGCAGAGGCACGGGCACATATTCTGGAAGGTCTGCGCATTGCGCTGGATCATCTGGATGAGGTAATCGCCCTGATCAGAGCATCACGGACAACAGATATCGCCCGTGAAGGCCTGATGGAGACCTTCAGCCTTAGTATCGAGCAGGCACAAGCGATCCTTGATATGCGGATGCAGCGTCTGACCGGTCTGGAACGTGAGAAGATCGAGAATGAATATAACGAGCTGCTGGCCAAGATTGCTGAGTACCGCGAGATTTTGGCTAATGAGCATCTTGTACTGGAGATTATCAGTAATGAGCTTCAGGAAATTCGCGATAAATTTTCCGATGACCGCCGTACTGAAATCACCGTTGGGGAAGAGAGCATTCTCGATGAGGATCTGATTCCGCGTGAAGAAGTGGTCATTACCATTACGCATACCGGTTACATTAAGCGCCTGCCGGTTAGCACCTACCGCAGCCAGAAGCGCGGCGGACGCGGCGTCATTGGCATGGACACGAAGGATGAGGATTTCGTGGAGCATCTCTTCGTGAGCAATTCTCATAATTATCTGATGTTCTTTACCGATAAGGGTAAAGTATACCGGATTAAAGCCTATGAGATTCCAGAGCTTGGACGTACTGCACGGGGAACACCAATTATCAACCTGATTCAGATCGAGCAGGGTGAGAAGATCAGTGCAGTAATTCAGGTTGAGGAAGCTGACAGCGACAAGTATCTGTTCTTTGCAACCCGTGAGGGGATCGTGAAGAAGACGCCTCTGGAAGATTACAATAACATCCGCAAAGGCGGACTGATTGCGATCAATCTCCGTGAAGAGGATTCCTTGATCGAAGTGAAGCTGACTGATGGCCAACAGAAC
Source organism: Paenibacillus pedocola (assembly GCF_031599675.1). Lineage (NCBI taxonomy): Bacteria > Bacillati > Bacillota > Bacilli > Caryophanales > Paenibacillaceae > Paenibacillus > Paenibacillus pedocola. The sequence continues at coordinate 9,561 of NZ_CP134223.1, forward strand.
CTGATTATTGGTACTGCGCGCGGTATGTCGATTACCTTCTCCGAGAACGATGTACGTTCCATGGGCCGCAGTGCAACCGGCGTTAAGGGAATCACCCTTGATGACAATGACCATGTCATCGGTATGGATTGTGTGGACAAGGAGCTTGAAGTGCTGATCGTAACGACTAAAGGTTATGGTAAACGGACACCTGCCGGTGATTACCGTTCCCAGACCCGTGGCGGTAAAGGGATTAAGACGATCAATCTTACGGATAAGAATGGTCCGGTAGTCGGTCTGAAGGTTGTTAAGAATGATGAAGACCTGATGATTATTACGACAAGCGGAACATTAATCCGTACAAGCATGGATGGTATTTCTACTATGGGCCGTTATGCGCAGGGCGTTAAGCTGATCAACATCCGTGAGGATGACGCTGTAGCTACCCTTTGCAGAGCGGACAAAGAAGAAGAAGATCTGTCTGAGCACGAGGATGGCGAAGAAATCCAAGGTACAATAGTAGAGCAAGTAGAACCGGTAACTGATTCAGAGCCTGAAGCGGATGTTGAAGGTGAAGAGGATAGTCTCGAGTAGAATGAACTAATGAAGCATGAGTTTCTGACCCCAGGAACTCATGCTTTTTTATGTACAACAATAAATTTTAGGAATTTACTGCACACTATCTAGTCGCTTGCCGATATCCATAATATAATTAGAGAGTTAAGCGGTTAGTTGCCGCAAGGTACCATTGGTGGCCGGTAATGTTCAGTCTCTCCAGCAGAGCAGCATTCCTGAGCGTAAGTTTCACAGAAACAGAGGGGCTGAGTTTATGCCAAACATATCCGTTGCAGAAGTAAAACCGGGTTCGAAAATTATTAAAGACGTCGTTACTCCCTTGGGGAGCGTGCTGTTTTCTAAGGGGAAGGTCATATTACCCCGCGATATTGAGATTTTGCAGGCTTTCCTGGTTCAACAGGTGGAGATAGAGGGAGCCCAGGGTGAGAACAAGCCTTCTGAGCCGGCTAAAGCCGGTACGAAGCCTGTTTCAGTTAAAACAGGATCTACCATCAATGAGTCGTTGCTTGCCAAGAGCAATTCTCCCCTTCATGATGAGTATGAAAAAATGCTGGCCCTGGTTAAGCAGAGCTACCGTTCTGTTGCCGCAGCTCCGCTGCCTATTTATGAATTGCGGAGTCAATTAGAGGCACTGATCAACGAGCTCAAGGATTATCATGTCTTAAAATTTACTCCGCGTGTCATTAATGATCAGGACTACAATTATCATAACGCTGTACTTTCGGCTCTAACCTCTTATAAATTAGCCCAATGGTGCGGATATCCGCAGAAGGATTGGATGCAGGCTGCTTTTGCCGGCTTGCTGCATGATATAGGAAATGTGAAGGTTGATGTCTCACTGCTGCAGAAGCCGACACCGCTGAGCGGTGCTGAGTTAGAAGAGGTCCGCAGACATACAACCTATGGTTACCAACTGCTCCGTAATGTTACGGCAATTAATGAGGGAGTCAGACTCGCTGCACTTCAGCATCATGAGAAAATAGACGGTTCGGGTTATCCGTTGCATCTGGAGGGTACCCAGATTCATTTTTACGCTAAGATTGTTGCAGTGGCCGATATCTTCCACGCAATGACGCTGGAGAAAGCCTACAGGAAGGCACAGTCGCCTTACAAGGTGCTGGAGCAGATTCTGACAGAGAGCTTCGGCAAGCTTGATCCGGTGATTGTTCAGACCTTTATTCAAAAAACAACCGACTTATACAATGGAACCAGAATCAAACTGAGCGATGGACGTCATGGTGAAATCATTTTCACTGACCGCAGCAATCCTACCCGTCCGATGGTTAAAGTTGAGGGGAAAATTGTGAATCTGATGCTTGAGCGTGAATTATACATTCAAGAGATCATCGCCTAGTCTGGTTCCATGCATTGTATAAAGCTGTGTTACCTTCTGGTTCTGTTGTTTTGGGGCTGCGAGGAGACACAGCTTTTAATTTGAAATCAAATTTTAAATAATGCTTGCAATCTAATACTATACATGATATATTCTATTTCTGGCCGCGAAACATCAACGCCGAGCTCGAAAAAGAAGTTGAAAAAAAGAGCTTGCATTGAACGGCTGGATGTGATATATTATAAGAGTTGCTGGTGACGAGATGATCGGCACTGACAACGAGCTTGATCTTTGAAAACTGAACAACGAGTGAGTATCGGAAATCACTTCGGTGAGATCCAAAATTAGAGAATGCAAATTCTCGTCAGATGTTTCAAAATGAGCAATCGCTCTTTCTAAATACCAATTTGGAGAGTTTGATCCTGGCTCAGGACGAACGCTGGCGGCGTGCCTAATACATGCAAGTCGAGCGGAGCTTATCCTTCGGGGTAAGCTTAGCGGCGGACGGGTGAGTAACACGTAGGCAACCTACCCCTCAGACTGGGATAACTACCGGAAACGGTAGCTAATACCGGATAATTCCTTTTCTCTCATGAGGAAAGGATGAAAGGCGGAGCAATCTGCTACTAAGGGATGGGCCTGCGGCGCATTAGCTAGTTGGTGAGGTAACGGCTCACCAAGGCGACGATGCGTAGCCGACCTGAGAGGGTGAACGGCCACACTGGGACTGAGACACGGCCCAGACTCCTACGGGAGGCAGCAGTAGGGAATCTTCCGCAATGGGCGAAAGCCTGACGGAGCAACGCCGCGTGAGTGATGAAGGTTTTCGGATCGTAAAGCTCTGTTGCCAGGGAAGAACGTCCGGTAGAGTAACTGCTACCGGAGTGACGGTACCTGAGAAGAAAGCCCCGGCTAACTACGTGCCAGCAGCCGCGGTAATACGTAGGGGGCAAGCGTTGTCCGGAATTATTGGGCGTAAAGCGCGCGCAGGCGGCTATTTAAGTCTGGTGTTTAAACCTTGGGCTCAACCTGGGGTCGCACTGGAAACTGGATGGCTTGAGTACAGAAGAGGAAAGTGGAATTCCACGTGTAGCGGTGAAATGCGTAGATATGTGGAGGAACACCAGTGGCGAAGGCGACTTTCTGGGCTGTAACTGACGCTGAGGCGCGAAAGCGTGGGGAGCAAACAGGATTAGATACCCTGGTAGTCCACGCCGTAAACGATGAGTGCTAGGTGTTAGGGGTTTCGATACCCTTGGTGCCGAAGTTAACACAGTAAGCACTCCGCCTGGGGAGTACGGTCGCAAGACTGAAACTCAAAGGAATTGACGGGGACCCGCACAAGCAGTGGAGTATGTGGTTTAATTCGAAGCAACGCGAAGAACCTTACCAGGTCTTGACATCCCTCTGAATCCTCTAGAGATAGAGGCGGCCTTCGGGACAGAGGAGACAGGTGGTGCATGGTTGTCGTCAGCTCGTGTCGTGAGATGTTGGGTTAAGTCCCGCAACGAGCGCAACCCTTGACTTTAGTTGCCAGCAGGTAGTGCTGGGCACTCTAGAGTGACTGCCGGTGACAAACCGGAGGAAGGTGGGGATGACGTCAAATCATCATGCCCCTTATGACCTGGGCTACACACGTACTACAATGGCCGGTACAACGGGAAGCGAAGCCGCGAGGTGGAGCCAATCCCAGCAAAGCCGGTCTCAGTTCGGATTGCAGGCTGCAACTCGCCTGCATGAAGTCGGAATTGCTAGTAATCGCGGATCAGCATGCCGCGGTGAATACGTTCCCGGGTCTTGTACACACCGCCCGTCACACCACGAGAGTTTACAACACCCGAAGTCGGTGGGGTAACCCGCAAGGGAGCCAGCCGCCGAAGGTGGGGTAGATGATTGGGGTGAAGTCGTAACAAGGTAGCCGTATCGGAAGGTGCGGCTGGATCACCTCCTTTCTATGGAGAATCGTCACCTGCAACGGTGACATTCAAATCGGAAGTATAACTTCCAAAACTCAGGTTTAGGCCTGTTACTCACTCGTTGGTCAGTTTTGAGAGTTTAAGCTCTCAGCAGTACCTTGATCCTTGAAAACTGGATACCGAAACGAATTTGCGTTTTAGAATATTCCTTTAAGCTGAACTTGTGTAAACAAGTTTCAATTATAGCGATGCTGGCGATTTTCCTTCGGGAGAACGCATTGGTTAAGCTAATAAGAGCACACGGAGGATGCCTAGGCGCCAGGAGCCGACGAAGGACGTGGCGAACAACGAAACTGCCTCGGGGAGCTGTAAGCAAGCTTTGATCCGGGGGTGTCCGAATGGGGAAACCCAGCTGTGGTAATTCGCAGTTACTCACATCTGAATACATAGGGTGTGTAGAGGCAGACCAGGGGAACTGAAACATCTAAGTACCCTGAGGAAGAGAAAACAATAGTGATTCCGTCAGTAGCGGCGAGCGAACGCGGAACAGCCTAAACCAAGGGGCTTGCCCCTTGGGGTTGTGGGACGTCTCACATGGAGTTACAAAGGAATATGGTAGGTGAAGAGGTCTGGAAAGGCCCGCGATAGAGGTAAAAGCCCTGTAACCTAAACTGTATTCTCTCCGAGACGGATCCCGAGTAGTGCGGGGCACGTGAAACCCCGTATGAATCCAGCAGGACCATCTGCTAAGGCTAAATACTACCTGGCGACCGATAGTGAAACAGTACCGTGAGGGAAAGGTGAAAAGCACCCCGGAAGGGGAGTGAAATAGAACCTGAAACCGTGTGCTTACAAAAAGTCAGAGCCCGTTTTAGGGGTGATGGCGTGCCTTTTGTAGAATGAACCGGCGAGTTACGTTTAACATGCAAGGTTAAGGTGAGAAGCCGGAGCCGCAGCGAAAGCGAGTCTGAATAGGGCGATTTAGTATGTGGACGTAGACCCGAAACCGTGTGATCTACCCCTGTCCAGGGTGAAGGTGCGGTAACACGCACTGGAGGCCCGAACCCACGTATGTTGAAAAATACGGGGATGAGGTGGGGGTAGCGGAGAAATTCCAATCGAACTCGGAGATAGCTGGTTCTCCCCGAAATAGCTTTAGGGCTAGCCTCGGTGAATGGAGTGGTGGAGGTAGAGCACTGATTGGGTGCGGGGCCCGCAAGGGTTACCAAGCTCAGTCAAACTCCGAATGCCATTAACTTCTTGCCGGGAGTCAGACAGTGAGTGCTAAGATCCATTGTCAAAAGGGAAACAGCCCAGACCATCAGCTAAGGTCCCCAAGTGTGTGTTAAGTGGGAAAGGATGTGGAGTTGCACAGACAACCAGGATGTTGGCTTAGAAGCAGCCACCATTGAAAGAGTGCGTAATAGCTCACTGGTCGAGTGACTCTGCGCCGAAAATGTAACGGGGCTAAACACACCACCGAAGCTATGGCTAGATACGTATGTATCTGGGGTAGGGGAGCGTTGTATGTGGGTTGAAGGTGTACCGTAAGGAGCGCTGGACAGCATACAAGTGAGAATGCCGGTATGAGTAACGAAAAGATCAGTGAGAATCTGATCCGCCGAAAGCCCAAGGTTTCCTGAGGAAGGCTCGTCCGCTCAGGGTAAGTCGGGACCTAAGGCGAGGCCGAAAGGCGTAGTCGAAGGACAACAGTTTGAAATTACTGTACCACCGTAATCCGCTATGAGCGATGGGGTGACGCAGGAGGGTAGTGACGCGGACTGATGGATGTCCGTCTAAGCAGTGAGGCTGGTGTGTAGGCAAATCCGCACATCGTTAAGGCTGGGCTGTGATGGGGAGCGAAAATTATAGTAGCGAAGGTCATGATCTCACACTGCCAAGAAAAGCCTCTAGCCAGGAGAAGGTGCCCGTACCGCAAACCGACACAGGTAGGCGAGAAGAGAATTCTAAGGCGCGCGGAAGAACTCTCGTTAAGGAACTCGGCAAAATGACCCCGTAACTTCGGGAGAAGGGGTGCCTCGGTAGGGTGAATAGCCCGAGGGGGCCGCAGTGAAAAGGCCCAAGCGACTGTTTAGCAAAAACACAGGTCTGTGCGAAGCCGCAAGGCGAAGTATACGGGCTGACGCCTGCCCGGTGCTGGAAGGTTAAGGGGAGTGGTTAGGGGCAACCCGAAGCTATGAACCGAAGCCCCAGTAAACGGCGGCCGTAACTATAACGGTCCTAAGGTAGCGAAATTCCTTGTCAGGTAAATTCTGACCCGCACGAATGGCGTAACGACTTGGGCGCTGTCTCAACGAGAGATCCGGTGAAATTTTAATACCTGTGAAGATGCAGGTTACCCGCGACAAGACGGAAAGACCCCATGGAGCTTTACTGCAGCTTGATATTGAATTTGGGTACGATCTGTACAGGATAGGTGGGAGCCGTAGAGGCAGGAGCGCAAGCTTCTGCGGAGGCGCCGTTGGGATACCACCCTGATCGTATCTAGGTTCTAACCTGGTACCCTAAGCGGGTACGGGGACCGTGTCAGGCGGGCAGTTTGACTGGGGCGGTCGCCTCCTAAAGAGTAACGGAGGCGTTCAAAGGTTCCCTCAGAATGGTTGGAAATCATTCGAAGAGTGCAAAGGCATAAGGGAGCTTGACTGCGAGACCTACAAGTCGAGCAGGGACGAAAGTCGGACTTAGTGATCCGGTGGTACCGCATGGAAGGGCCATCGCTCAACGGATAAAAGCTACCCTGGGGATAACAGGCTTATCTCCCCCAAGAGTCCACATCGACGGGGAGGTTTGGCACCTCGATGTCGGCTCATCGCATCCTGGGGCTGAAGTAGGTCCCAAGGGTTGGGCTGTTCGCCCATTAAAGCGGTACGCGAGCTGGGTTCAGAACGTCGTGAGACAGTTCGGTCCCTATCTGTCGTGGGCGCAGGAAATTTGAGAGGAGCTGTCCTTAGTACGAGAGGACCGGGATGGACGTACCGCTGGTGCACCAGTTGTTTCGCCAGAAGCATGGCTGGGTAGCTACGTACGGACGGGATAAGCGCTGAAAGCATCTAAGCGTGAAGCCCCCCTCAAGATGAGATTTCCCAATTAGTAAGACCCCTTGAAGACGACGAGGTAGATAGGTTGGAGGTGGAAGTGCAGTAATGCATGGAGCTGACCAATACTAATCGGTCGAGGGCTTATCCAAAAATTTCGAAGAACGCAGATTTGTTTCGGATTCAGTTTTCAGGAATCAAGATTCCTGAAGCATTTACGCTGTAAATGCCCGTTTGGTGGCGATAGCGGAAGGGTTCCACGCGTACCCATCCCGAACACGACCGTTAAGCCTTCCAGCGCCGATGGTACTTGGACCGAAGGGTCCTGGGAGAGTAGGACGCCGCCAAGCACATGAAGCCATTGTTGAGTCATCGACAATGGCTTTTTTTGTTGTTTGCACCTGGATGGGAAGACTGCTTTTAGAGATTAATTGATTATAAAAGCGTTTTCAATTGAGTGACATTTTTGTTACCGACGGCATGGTATATCCAAGTATAATAGAAAAGTGCAAATATTAAGCAGCACCTTAATACGAATGAACTACTGATAAATTCTAAATTTGAATTTTCTTGTGTCTTTTGATGCATGGTAGAGGTAAGGAGGATTTAAGGTATGAAGCTAACCCGACCCTTATGGATATTATTTATTGTTTGTATAGTGAGTGTAATGTTTACTGGTTGCGGAGCAAAAGAGCCCAACTGGGATACTTTTGAGGGGGCACTTAATGAAAAAAGCTTTCCTGTTCCCAAGGAAGCCAGTTCTCCTGACCGGGCTACTACAAATGTTGCTATGGACTATGTCCGTTACTCCTTGTCCGGAATTAAGGAAAAAGAGGGTGTACCCGAGCCTTACCTGAAAGCGATCAAAGCTTGGGGGTGGGAGGAACAAAAGGGGGATGAGGATGCGGGAAGCTCCCGTGTTTTTCAAAAAGACGGACTAATTGTACATTTAACCGTACATGACGGCTATTTCACAGTAATGATTCCGAAGGAAAAGAAAGCCTCCATAAAAGGGCTGAAGAGTAAATAAATAAACGCCGTCCAAGTTGGACGGCGTTTATTATTGTATCATGTATCAATCCTGCACATGGGACTGCTGTTGTCTGTAGGTGATGACCGTATGTATGCGGTTCTGCAATTATTGAGCGTAATAGGAAACGTCTGCAGGGTTGAATTTTAGCATCCCGCTTTCATCATCTCGGCGCAGTCTCAGCAAGGTATACAGCCGGGGCAAGAGCAGCCAGAGATGGCAGATTGCCAAGGAGGTTGTGAACGCCGGAGGAGCCCATACAATAAAAAGTGCAGCAATGCATAGGCCGATCCAGAAATTATGCAGCTGCACCTTACGAAAGATGCCGTAGCTGATATATTGATCCGGCATATAGCCGAGCCAAGGCAGGCGCAGAGACACCTTCCACCGTTTAGCGATGGGATGCCCGGTGATAAGGAGTACGGATCGTGAGATGACATACTGGACCCATAATACAACGGGAGCTGCAACAACCATATACAACAGGCTCCACCAGGAGAGGAATATGGTCTCCAGTACTACGAATAATAAAGGAAGCGCAATGTAGATTCGCAGCTTGGCAGTAGTCAGATTTATTTTTTTGATAAGCTTGTATTGATAGAATGTAGCTGCACCTTTGGTGTTGGGTTCCATAAAGAAAGTTCTGACCTCCTCGTGTGTTCTCATGTTAATAATATCGGCTGTCTGCGGCGTTTTATTAAACTTCAGCGGGAGAATCACCAGCCTGGGGATCACAGAATATATATATTTTAAGTAACCCGGATAGGAAAAAACTATGAAAAGGTTTAAAATGATAGAAGGTGTAACATACTGTTCTTAAAAGAGTCAAGGTGGGATGGATATGGAACAGCAAACCGGACAGTCCTGCATTATTTGCGGGCAGATGAAAGAAGAAGGTATTGTTATTGTCTCGCATTTCATTTGTGAAGATTGCGAGAGCGAAATGGTGCGTACGGATGCTGAGGACATTAAGTACCGTTTTTTCATTGGCCGGATGAAGAAAATCGGACTCCAAAAGAACGCCTGATCCGAATGAAGGCATTAGTAACAACAGTGTAAAGAGAGCGGGCGGTGGATCTGTGTCGCAATGGCTGCAGCATAAGCAATTAATTTAACGGCTTCCCCGTGTTGTGGCGGGAGGGGCCGTTTTGTTGTGCAGATGATGCTTTTAAGCGGAATAATAGGCGTTTAGGCATATTTGCGTTAAAATAGAGGTAACCCCCAGGGAAGGATAAGAACATGAACATTTTAGAGCCTGGCAGGGCACCGATATATGAGATGCTGGAACAATATAGACTTAAGGGTAATATATCTTATCACGTGCCCGGCCACAAGAACGGTGAGGCCTATAGCGGAGCTGAAGGGGCAGGATATCTGGATGAGATCATGAGGTACGACGTGACGGAAATTACCGGAACGGATGATCTCCACCACCCGGAAGGGGTCATTAGGGAAGCGCAGGAGCTTGCTGCGGATTGCTTTGGGGCGGAGGAAAGCTTTTTGCTGGTTGGCGGAAGTACCGCCGGCAATCTGGCACTTATCTTGACCGTCTGTCCCGAGCCCGGGATGACGCTGATTCTGCAGCGTAATGTCCATAAGTCGGTGATTCACGGCTTAATGCTGGCTGGCGTGCGCGCAGTCTTCCTTGAGCCGCAGCTGGATGCGGACAGCTGCCTCGCTGTCGCTCCGGCGGCTGAAGCGGTGCAGGCTGCACTTGCAGCCTACCCGGAAGCCGCCGCCGTGCTGGTCACCATGCCGAATTACTACGGCATGGGCATAGATCTGGCGCCCCTCGCGCGCATCTGTCACGACAGCGGCGTTCCGCTTCTGGTCGACGAGGCGCACGGGGCGCATTACGGGCTGCACCCGGCGCTGCCAGCCGGGGCGCTTGCCTGCGGCGCGGACGGCGTGGTGCAGTCCACGCACAAGATGCTGCCGGCGCTGACAATGGGCGCCATGCTGCATGTGCAGGGGACGCGCCTTGACCGCGCCTTGCTGCGGCAGCGGCTGGCCATGGTGCAGAGCTCCAGCCCATCCTACCCGGTGATGGCTTCGCTCGACCTGGCCCGGCGGCTGGTGCACCTGGGCGGCGCCGGCGCCTTCACGGCGGGGCTCGCCGCCGTGGACGTGCTGAAGCGCGGCTTAGCTTCGCTGCCGCGCTTCGGGCTGCTGCAGCCGGCTCAGCCGCTGCAGCCTCACGGCGGCGCTGGCACAGCCGCCGGAATGGACACGCCGCCGGCAGAAGCGGCGTCGTACACCACCCAGGACCCCTTCAAGGCGGTCATTTATGACGCCGCCGGGGTCCTGGGGGGCTTCGAGCTGCAGCGCAGGCTCGAAGAGAAGGGCATTGTGCCGGAGATGAGCGACGACCGGCACGTAGTGCTTGCCTTCAGCCTCGGCTCGAAGGCTGAGGATACATTCACGCTGCTGGCCGCGCTGCGAGAAATAGACGCCGAAATGGCGGCGGTTGGCCTTTCTAATCTGAGCGCGGCGATTGCACCGTTCTCCAGTGCCTCCTCCTTCAATGAGGCCGAGGACAATCGATCTCCATCCGCAGAAGTTTCCACGTGGAACAATTCTGTTCAATCGCTTATTTCACAGCCGGTGACATTTTCCCTGAAGCCGGTGACAGCAAGCGAAACCGAAAGCATACCCCTCGAATACAGTGTAGGGAGAGTAGCGGCAGAGATGGTAATCCCTTATCCGCCTGGCATTCCGCTCTTGTATCCGGGAGAAGTCATAAGTGAAGCAGCATGCAGAAGGCTGGCAGCACTCCGTCAGGGAGGGGCTAAGTTTCAGGCCTGCGCAGACCCCGCCTTACGGCGTATAGTGGTTTACAACAATATGAAGGGCGGAGAAGTATAAGTGGGACGTGAAGGTTTTTTCATTACTTTGGAGGGAGGCGATGGCTCAGGGAAAACAACTGTGCTGGGCAGGGTAGCCGCTTATCTGCAGAATCACTCCATGCCTTATATCATTACCCGCGAACCGGGGGGCATTGAAATCGCCGAGAAGATCCGCTCCATTATTCTGGACCCTGCCCATACCGCGATGGATGCGCGGACCGAAGCGCTGCTGTATGCGGCTGCAAGAAGCCAGCATCTGGCGGAGGTCGTTGAGCCGGCACTAAAAGAAGGCCTTACAGTGCTTTGCGACCGTTTTGTCGACAGCAGCCTTGTCTATCAGGGTTTTGCACGAGGCCTTGGAATCGAAAAAGTGCGGAGCATTAATGACTTTGCAACCGGCGGCCGCACACCGGATCTTACGTTTTATCTGGATGTAGAGCCGGAGGTAGGCTTGTCTAGAATTGCTGCCAATCAGGACCGCGAGGTTAACCGCCTTGATCTGGAGAGTCTCGCCTTCCATCAAAAGGTTCGTGAAGGCTATCAGTTGGTTACTCAGTCTGATCCTGGCCGTATTGTCATTCTGGATGCCAATCGCCCGATCCATATGGTCGAGCAGGACATCGTGCATACGCTGAAAGAGCGGATATTAAAGGGTTTTTAAGGCATATTGTCTAATATATCTTAAGTGGGCAGCGTTATAGGTGAATTATCTAACCAAACTTTTAGGAGGAATGCGAAGATGAAGCTAATCATTGCTATTATCCAGGACAAAGATAGTAACCGGTTGTCTAGTGAACTCGTCAAAGCCAATTTCCGTGCCACCAAACTGGCCAGTACAGGCGGATTCCTGCGGGCAGGCAATACAACATTTCTGATTGGTGTAGATGATAGCCAGGTTGAACCCGTGCTGAGTGTTATCCGTAATAGCTGCAAGGTGCGTGAGCAGCTGGTTACCCCGGTTACTCCGATGAGCGGAACGACGGATTCCTATTTGCCGCTTCCTGTAGAGGTACAGGTGGGCGGAGCTACAGTATTTGTACTGCCTGTCGATCGTTTTGAGCATTATTGAGCATACTAGAGTAAACGATAAGGGCGGTAGATACCATTGAAGATTAACCCGGGCTACAGGCCCTTAAAAAGTGAACTCCCGAACGCTGATGCTGAACGCAGGCCTATCCAGCAGAAGACGTTTAGCGATGTTTTTCAGCAGCAGGGACAGCAGAAAACCATTGATGAATTGAACCGCCAGATTAAAGATATTCAGCAGCAGGGCGACCGGCTGGCCAAATCCATGACCGTCCGTGAGCTTGCGATATATAGAAATCTTATCAAACGTTTTCTGGAAGAAACAGCGCGGCGCGGCGTTATTCTCAAGGAGACAAAGGGCTGGGACCGCCGCGGCCGTGGCAAACGCTACAAGCTGCTGGAGGAGATTGACGCCGCACTCTTGAATTTGGCTGATGAGCTGCTGGAGAGCGAGCAGGGCCGGATTGATCTGCTGGGGCGGGTTGGAGAAATCCGCGGGATGCTGATTAACCTTTCTTTCTAAAAGAAGTTGGAGGAATTTATGCCTTTTCATGATATATTAGGCCAGGAGGATGCCAAACGCCTGCTGCAGAATGCACTGCGCAAGGATGCAGTCAGTCATGCGTATTTGTTCACCGGCCCAGCCGGAAGCGGACAGATGTCAACTGCACTCATGTTTGCCCAGGCGATATTTTGCACAAAGCTTAAGGATGATGCCTGCGGGGAGTGCCTGGAATGCCGCAAAGTAGAGCATGGCAACCATCCGGATCTGACATTACTGAAGCCTGACGGGGCAAGCATTAAGATCGATCAGATCCGTGAGCTGCAGCGTGTTTTTTCCTACCGGTCCGAAGGAGTTAACCCTAAGGTTTACATTATAGAGGGAGCGGACAAAATGACGGTGCAAGCCGCCAACAGTCTGCTTAAATTTTTGGAGGAGCCGCCTGCTCCGGCAGTCGGTATTCTGATCTCCGACAACAGCAGTTCCCTGCTTCCAACCATCCAGTCGAGAACCCAGCGCATCCCTTTCAGCCCGCTGCATCCTGATATTATGCTTCAGGCTTTGTCGGGGGAGGGGGTTCCGGTGCCGCTGGCACGGTGTGCGGTATCACTGACTTCAGGGCTCGATGGCTGCAGGGAACTTTTGGCACAGAATTGGTTTGCAGAAATGAGAAATCTAGTGTTACAATTAGCAAAGGAGTCTATGGGCAAAGGCAGCTCTGCAGTGGCAACTGTTGGGCAGAAGCTGTTCAAGACCGGGCTCGGTGAACATTTGGATACTCTTTTCAGCATGTTCCATCTTTGGTTTAAAGATATGCTCTACTTCCTGTACCGAAGACACGAAAGCATCGTTTTCATAGATCAGTTAGACTTTATTTCCAGACATGCCCGTCAGCGGAGTACGGAGCAATGGGTGGCTTATATGGAATTCGCAGCGGAGAGTAGTCGCAGGCTCCGTTCTAATGCTAACGCCCAATTGTGTCTGGAGCAGTTTTTAATCCGATTGGAAAGTTAAAGACTTAGTTGTGATATCATCCTCCGGATCAACGCTTCAGCCTGGAAGTATGGGTTTAACGGATAAGGAAGGACAAGCATCGATCACCAGGGAGCGGATTTGCTTAAGGGTTCCTTTTACCGGCAAACAAGGGGGTTAATTTTTGTACAGCGTAGTAGGCGTCCGCTTTAAAAAAGCGGGTAAAATATATTATTTCGATCCACTTGATTTCCCGATTGAACGTGATCAATGCGTTATTGTGGAGACGGCAAGAGGGGTAGAATACGGTAGAGTTGTCGTTGGCAAAAAAGAGGTGCAGGAAGCCGATGTTGTATTACCTCTCAAGAAAGTCATGCGGATCGCCGGGGAAACCGACGCACGTGTGGTGGAGGAGAACAAAGGTGCAGCAAAGGACGCTTTCACCACCTGTTTAAATAAAATCCGCGATCATGGCCTCAAAATGAAGCTGGTGGATGTAGAATTCACGTTTGATCGCAATAAGATCATATTTTATTTCACCGCCGAGGGCCGCGTCGATTTCCGCGAATTGGTCAAGGACCTGGCGAGTATATTCCGTACCCGTATCGAGCTGCGTCAGATCGGTGTACGCGATGAAGCCAAGATGCTGGGTGGACTTGGACCTTGCGGGCGGGTGCTGTGCTGCTCCTCCTGGCTTGGGGACTTCGAGCCGGTATCGATTAAAATGGCTAAAGATCAGAATCTTTCGCTCAATCCGACCAAAATCTCCGGTTTGTGCGGACGGCTCATGTGCTGCCTGAAGTTTGAGCATGATAATTACGAAAGTACAAAAGAAGAAATGCCGGCGGTAGGCAAGATCGTCGTAACCTCACTGGGCGACGGTAAGGTTGTAGGAATTAATGCCGGAAACCGCACGGTCCATGTGCAGTTGTTCGAAGTGGGCAAAGTTAAGGAACTTCCAATGGATGATGTTGTCGTCAAGTAAACCATATAAGGTTACTTTCGGGGTGGAAACTTGGAGAAGATAAATATATTTGCACACATGCAGGAGATGGAAGCGCAGATGGAAACGATGCGCGCAAGTCTCGGAGATTGGAAACAGACCGTTAAGGAATTAATGGAGGCCAATCAAAGGCTCAGTCTGGAAAATGAACAACTCCGTAAAATATTGAAAAGGGACACACCTTTGGATCCTGCCGTGGATACGGCTGAGGCGGAAGCACTTTTGGCTGCCAGTGAAGGAACAGAGGAGGTTGTCGGGGAAGGTTATGATAACCTGGCCCGGCTGTATCACGAAGGCTTTCACATCTGTAATGTCTATTTCGGGCATTTGCGTACAGAGGGTGATTGTCTGTTCTGTCTTTCTTTTCTTAATAAATAAGGATATCCAGCCGTAGGAGATTTACGCCTACGGTTTTTTTTGAATTTCTAACAAACGTTTAGGAGATTACAATGACGAATTCTTATAATGAAATGCCTGTGCCGCTGCTTCCCTCGGAGCGGGTTGATGACTTATTGACTCATGATTTGCGGATAATTCAGAGTGATGAGGTATTTAGCTTCTCAATGGATGCCGTATTGCTTGCCCGCTTCGCCAGTATCCCGCCACGGGGCAGAGTGCTGGATTTGTGTACCGGGAATGGGGTAATCCCGATACTGCTCACTACACGCACTAAAGCTTCTATAGAAGGGATTGAACTCCAGCCCCGTCTGGCTGATATGGCCCGGCGCAGTGTTGCTATGAACGGACTGGAGGAGCGGGTAACTATTCATGAGGGGGATTTGCGCGAGCTGCATACGGTCGCAGGGTACGGCGTATATGATGCAATCACGGTTAATCCGCCTTATATGCCGCTTAACGGAAGTGATCTTAAGCTGAACACACATCAGGCTATGGCCCGCCACGAAATTGGCTGTACCCTGGAAGAGGTGATTCAGGCCTGTGTCCGGCTGGTGCGTACCGGAGGCAAGGTAAGTATGGTTCATAAACCCCAGCGTTTAGTGGATATTATAAGTCTGATGAGACAATATCGGCTGGAGCCGAAGCTGATCCGTTTTGTCCACCCGCGGGCACATCTGGAGGCGAATATGGTATTGATTGAAGCTGCACGTGACGGGAAACCGGAGGTGCGTTTACAACCTCCGCTCATCGTATATAATGATGACAATCAATACTGTTCAGAAATAATGGATATTTACTATGGAAACAAAGAAGGGTAAACACCAATGACGATAACATGCCAAAGCAGCTTTCAAAGAAACCATGAAGCAGATAAACCGGAAGGAAGCGGGTGTCTGTACCTGGTTGCTACACCGATCGGCAATCTGGAAGACATGACTTATCGCGCGGTGCGGACTTTACAGGAATGCGAGATTATTGCAGCTGAGGATACGAGACAGACACGAAAACTGCTGAGCCATTTTGAAATAACACCTTCGATGCTGTTCAGTTATCATGAGCATAATAAGGCGGCCAGCGGCCCTGAGCTAATACGTTATATAATAGAAGGAAAAAATCTGGCCCTAGTCAGCGATGCAGGTCTTCCGGCCATTTCGGACCCTGGTGCAGACCTGGTTGCCCTCGCCGTCAGCCATGGAATTCCGGTCATTCCGATCCCGGGGGCTAACGCAGCACTGTCAGCTTTGATAGCGTCCGGACTGCCGACTGCCAGCTTCACCTTTATTGGTTTCCTGCCGAGAGAACGTAAGGATATCCGCGCGGTATTAGCCGGTCTTCGTGCTGTACAAGGAACTCTGTTGTTCTATGAATCCCCGCACAGGGTAGCTAAGACATTAGGTCACCTGCAGGAGGCATTCGGTAACCGTAGGGTGGTCCTGGCCCGTGAGCTGACTAAAAGATATGAGGAGTTTCTGCGCGGAACCATTGAGGAATGTATAGCCTGGCTGTCGGAGCATCCGCCGCTTGGTGAATATGTTGTAGTGGTTGAGGGGGAGAGCAAGGAAGAGGCAGAAATTGCTGAATCCTCCTGGTGGCGTGAGCTAAGTATAGAGCAGCATGTGCAGCACTATGAAAATTCGGGGCTCGCTCGTAAGGAAGCTATGAAAAAAGCGGCTTCCGACCGCGGACTGGCCAAACGGGATATTTATAACGCATTGCTGGAGCGGGAATAAGAGGTTAGACAATCCATAGCAATACAGCTCACGTCATGACTTGCAGTCATTAATGAGCTCTTAATAATCAGCATGAATTTAGAAAATAACTGTATTTCATACATTTATTCGGAGTAAATTTTTCCATATATTAGATATAGATGTGTTTTATACATTTATATTTATGGAAAAAGGATAGTAACGAGGAATAAACTGGTTATAATTGTATGAAATACAACTAAAATATTATTTCTAACGATTTGGTATGAAATAACTGCAGAGAATACATTTAATTAATTTCCTCAAGTGTGAAAGGCTAAAAGGTACAGCACCAAACTCAATTAGTCGAGCGGGCAGGAAGCGATTCTCTGAGGAGAGCGGGCATGTTCTATCGTCGCTGGGGAGCACCCCTCGCATGGCAAGGCCCTGAGGGCGTGCCCGAGAAAGGGCCGGTCTTCCGCCAACCGTAAATCTCTTCCTCACAGCTGCGAAGTTAGACAAGGGAAGCCCCTGAAACCAAAAAAAATACCTCCCGCATAACGGGAGGCCAAGGAGATATAAAAAGGTTAGAATTAACAATTTGATTAGTTCTTATTATACCCTATTTATTTTAATTTGTCACAGGGGTAGGGATAGCAGAAATGCATTCATGACAAACAATTTTTCCTTTGAAATAGGTTACGTTCTCGGCGTTGCCGCAGAAGATGCAGGCAGGCTCGTATTTCTTAAGCATGATCCGCTCACCGTCCACGTAAATTTCGAGCGCATCTTTTTCTCCAATGCCAAGCGTACGGCGCAATTCAATCGGAATAACAACCCGTCCAAGCTCGTCTACTTTTCTTACAATTCCAGTTGATTTCATCATTACAATCGTTGCTCCTCTCAAAGTTCCAAAACGTCATTATTCGACATTGTTCACCGTTTTATGATACTTATAATACCAACCATTCCCAAAACAGTCAACCTTTTTTCAGGCTAATTTTAAGGAGTTTTTTTAAAAAACTTTTGTGCCGCCTGCGATTAGGCCGATTTGATAGATAAGTACCCAAAAAAGATTTGTCGATTTGTAAATTGTTTAATTGTCATTATTCGACAAAGTACGACACAATTCATTATTATACGCTATGTTCCAGCCCGTTTCGAACAAAATGAATTCAAAGGAGTTGATCTCATGAAGCAACTGCTATCAGAAGAGAAGGTTTTCAAAGATCCGGTTCACAATTATGTCCACGTGCAGGAAACCATTATTTGGCGGCTGATTAATACCCGGGAATTTCAGCGTCTGCGGCGTATCCGCCAGCTTGGTACCTCTTATCTTACTTTTCATGGTGCGGAGCACAGCCGGTTCTCGCATTCGCTTGGAGTCTATGAAATTACACGGCGGATTATTTCCCAGTTTGAACGAAGCGGGTATAAGGATTGGATGCCGGAGGAAAGCCTGCTCACCCTGTGTGCCGCGTTGCTGCATGATTTGGGGCATGGACCGTTCTCCCATTCTATAGAAGAAGCTTTCGAGATGAACCATGAGGACTGGACCTGCCGGATCATTCTGGAGGATACGGAAATTACAGCGATCCTGAAGGATGTATCAGAGAATTTTCCGGAAAAAGTGGCATCTGTAATCTCCAAAACCTATGAGCATGAGATTGTCGTCAATCTGGTCTCAGGACCGCTCGATGCGGACCGGATGGATTACCTGCTGCGTGATGCATACTACACCGGAGTGAATTACGGGACAATTGATATTGACCGGATTCTTAGAATGCTGCGGCCTTATGACGGCAGGGTGGTAGTTAAAGAATCGGGCATGCATGCGATTGAGGATTATTTGATGTCCCGTTACCAAATGTACTGGCAGGTGTATTTTCACCCGGTTACCCGCAGCTCGGAGATTATTTTGCGGCAGATTTTACGCAGGGCGAAGGAGCTGTTTAAGAACGGCTATTCTTTTGGATTCATGATTGAGCCTTTAAGTGATTTATTCAGGGGCGAAGTGACCGTAGAGCAATATCTGCTGCTGGATGAAGCGATGATTCAGACAGCTTTTATGCAGTGGACATTGGAAGCGGATGAACTGCTGAGCGACTTGTGCAGCCGTTTTATTCATCGTAAACTGTATAAATATGTAGAGATGGAGAATCTGGATTCCGAGACAATTGACGAAATCCGCCGCAGTTTTGCCGGAGCCGGACTGAATGCCGAGTATGACCTGGAAATCGATTTTCCAACGGATCTTCCTTATGATGTATTCCGTCCCGGGGACGCTTTTGACAGCAAGCAGATCCTGCTGCTCGACCGTCATGACAAGCTAAGGGAAATCTCGGAGGTATCGGATATTGTACGCTCCATCAGCGGGATTCACCGCGGCAGATATCACCTGTATTTTCCGCAGGATAAGCTGCAGAAAGCACTTTCACAGCTGCCGTCTTCCGTAGCAGGGATTTTTGCAAAGTAATACAAAAAAAGTTGGAATTCATCATAGAAATGATGACAGGAAGGAAGCTGCGTTATGCAATTATTTGACACCCATACCCATTTGGATGCTCCGCAATTCGACGAGGACCGCGAACAGGTAATCGCACGGGCGCTGGAGGCCGGAGTGACCAAAATGATCAATATCGGATTTAACCGGGAAACGATCCCGACGACCATTAAATTGGCTGAAACCTATGATTATATTTATGCAGCCGTCGGATGGCATCCGGTGGACGCCATTGACATGAAGGACGGGGACCTGGAATGGATCGCTTCGTTATGCAGCCATCCCAAAGTAGTCGCTATCGGCGAAATCGGACTGGATTATTACTGGGATACCTCCCCCAAAGAGGTACAGCAGGAAGTACTCCGCAAGCAAATCGGGCTGGCCCGGGAACTGGGAATGCCGATCTGTATTCATAACCGGGATGCCCATGAGGATGTGGTACGGATTCTGCGCGAAGAGAAAGCAAACGAGGTCGGCGGAGTAATGCACTCTTTCTCCGGCAGCTGGGAGACCGCCAAAATGTGTCTGGATCTTGGCTTCCATTTGTCCTTCGGCGGGCCCATTACGTTCAAGAATGCAAGGGTTCCCAAAGAGGTGCTTGAGAAGACCCCGCTGGACCGTCTGCTGATTGAAACGGACTCGCCTTATTTGACCCCGCACCCCTTCAGAGGGAAGCGGAATGAGAGCGGATATGTCAGGCTGGTAGCAGAAGCAGCTGCGGAAATAAAAGGGATTGATTTACAGGAATTGGCGGAAATTACGTATGCGAACGCACTGGTACGATTTGGGATTGTCTGAAATCGGGAGGAAAACCGGTGAAAAAAGAAGTATAGCCGATATATTAAACTTTTTTAATCTCAAAATGGCTGATTATTACAATATTTTAACCATATTTCTGCGTAAACGTGGTTGAATCGTCCTTTACAACATGCATCAAAACAGGATATCATCTTTTCAGTGCAGTGAGCTGTTGTTACTGTGACAGTCACTGATTCATGGATCGTCTCGCTGAGTCTCCGTATGGAGAACGGGGGAACCAATATTGCACTGCCGCATGAACGTACATAGAGTACAACACAGAAATGCCGCAGACATTATTTGATTTCTTTATGTGGTCTCGGGGTGAATTTGAGGGCAACCGCCGTGAGCGGGTGACCTGAGATAGGGCGTCTCTCTTATGCCCGAACCCGACAGCTAACCTCGTAAGCGCCAGTAAGAGAGGAAACCTCGTGCATAAACATTCTCGCGTATTCTGACATCCGGAGAAGCCACGAAAGAGTCCTCTATGAACTCTTTTTAGGCTTCTTTTGTTTTGAATAATGTGAATGTCCCCAGCATACTGTTATATAACAGGTGATCTGGAGCTGCTATGCCGAGCAGGCGATCCATGAGCAGGAAACGCTGAAGCAATGCGGGCGTATCCTGTTGCAATCTCAAACTTAGTTTCGTCTGAAATCATTCAGTCTTCTTAGATAAACTACTTGGACGACGGGGCTATGTAAGGAGGATGGAGAGAGTGGGCGTATTCCAACCAGAGGTATCCCATGATTCGCAATCATCCAGCAGGTCTTTCGCATTACGGTGGAAGCAAGTGAATCCTCGCGTACTTTCGCTTGCAGGTGTGGTATCAATCGTTATCGCGCTGCTTATTCTGCTGTACGTACACGGTCAAGGCAACAAAGTTATAAATTTAGTAATAGACGGTGAAGTACTGACGCTGGAGACGCGTGAAGCGCTGCTTAGCGACGTGCTGGCAAAAGAACAAATTTCGCTGCTGCCGCATGATGAAGTATCCATTGGCCTTAGTGATGAAATACAAGACGGCGACCGTGTCGTAATTACCCGAGCGCAGAAGCTCACGCTTACTGCAGATGGTACAACCAAAACGCTCTACACCACTGAGGATAAACTCGGTGAGGCTATCCAAAAACTAGGCTATAGCCTGGAGAGCAATGACAAGATTTACCCTTCGCTTGAAACCGCAGTTTCACCCGGCATGGAAGTCAAGATTGTACGTGTCACCAAACAAATGGTGGAACGGACCGTAAGCTTGCCTTTCCGGGTCATCAAAACCGCAGACCCTTCCCTGTACAAGGGAGACGTAAGAGTGGCACAGGCAGGCAAACCAGGCGCTATCATTCAGCATATCGAGAAGATTTATCAGGACGGTAAGCTGGTATCCATGAGCATGGTCGGCAAGGAAGTTCAGACGGTCACCAAAGACAAAGTTATTGCCGTTGGAACTAAGGCACTTCCCAAAGCTACTGTAGCTGCAGCAACTTCCACCAAAAAAACTACCTCCAGTTCAGCCAAAACTACTGCAGCAAGCAACGTCGTGCACAAGGCAGGCGTAGATTTTGAGTATAAGAGAATGATCAAAAATGTCTCCATGACCGCTTATTCTTCTGAAGAGCCGGGAATTGGAACAAAAACAGCTTCCGGAACACGCGTAACGGAAGGCCGTACTATTGCTGTTGATCCGGATGTAATACCTATCGGCTGGTGGGTGTACATTGAGGGATTAGGGTTTCGCCGTGCAGAGGATACAGGCGGTGCCATCAAAGGCAACAAGATCGATGTATACTACGATTCACTGAGTAACGCCCGTAATTTCGGCCGGAAATCCCGCACGATCTATGTGATCGGGCCTGTGAAGCCGGAGCTGAATTAAGGCGGCTGTATTTTGCAAATTAGTGATTAATACGATATAGTGAGGGTAGCACTTTACGAACGGGCTAGCTCATCACTTATACATTCTTTAGCCAAAAAGAAGAGGAGCGAATCCTCTTCTTTTTGTGTTGCATGGGAAGGAGCGGAACGATGATCAAGGAATTAATTGTGGTGGAAGGCAAAAGTGATACGGTAGCCGTTAAACGGGCGGTGGAGGCCGATACGATAGAGACGGGCGGATCTGCAGTAGACCGCAAGGTCATTGCCAAAATAGCGCTGGCGATGGAGCGCAGAGGGGTTATAATCCTCACGGATCCTGACCATGCTGGAGAACGCATACGCAAGATTGTTTCGTCCAAGGTACCGGGCTGCAAACATGCCTTTATACCGGAGAAGGACGCTACCCGAAAAGGCGATATCGGAGTAGAGAATGCTTCGCCAGAAGCGATCCGCCATGCACTTGAGCATGTGCATACCTCCTTTGAGGGGGCACCGGCTCTCATCGGGCTTGATGATCTGATGGCCGCCGGAATGCTGGTGCATCCGAGGGCGGCAGAACGGAGAATGGCACTCGGCAATGCGCTGGGCATTGGCTACTGTAACGGCAAGCAGCTTTTCAAGCGGCTGGCGATGTTTGGTATTACGCGGGAGGAATTCGCAGCGGCCCTCGCGCAAATTGATCAGGGAGGCATTACTACATGAGCGGACATGAGAATATTTCATCCCCAACACGGACCAAGGAAATTATTCAGCGCTACGGATTTTCGTTCAAAAAAAGCTTGGGTCAGAACTTTCTGATCGACCAGAATATTCTGGATAAAATTGTTGAAGCTGCGGGGCTTAGCGCTTCGTCAGGCGCTTTGGAGATCGGCCCGGGTATTGGCGCGTTAACAGAGCGGCTCGCCATGGAAGCAGGAGCAGTTACTGCGGTAGAAATTGACCGCCGTCTGATCCCGATCCTGCGGGATGTGCTGGCTGCTTATCCGCATGTCAAGGTGCGTAATGATGATGTGCTGAAAGTGAATCTGCAGGAGCTGTTCGCTGAAGATTTCGCTGCCGTGGAGAAAGTTAGTGTTGTGGCCAATTTGCCGTATTATGTGACGACGCCTATCCTCATGAAACTGCTGGAGGAGAAGCTTCCGCTTGATAATATTGTCGTCATGATCCAGAAGGAGGTTGCCGAGCGTATGGCGGCTTCTCCGGGCGGCAAGGAATATGGCAGCCTAAGCATTGCCGTGCAATATTACAGCGAGCCTGAGCTGGTCTGCATTGTGCCGCGCACAGTGTTTATTCCCCAGCCGAATGTGGAGTCTGCAGTAATCCGCTTGAAGGTGCGGGAGCGTCCGCCGGTTGAGGTGGCCGATGAGAAGCATTTCTTCGAAGTGGTACAGGCCTCATTCACACAGCGTCGTAAGACGATTGCCAACAACCTAAAAGCCCGCTTCTTCCCGGGCGAAGGCCGGGAGCGCCTGGAGGCGCTATTGGCAGAGGCCGAAATAGAGCCAACCCGCCGTGGGGAGACGCTTAGCATTGCCGAATATGCACGGCTAAGCGCTGTGCTGCTGGCTGCAGGAATTGCATAGGCTGAACTGCCGCAAAGCCTGCTGTATTTTGAAAATGCGCCTGTTTATGAACCAACCGTGACCTTTGCCCATACGATGGGGGTAGAGGTGGTGTTGTAATGAACTTAGGAGACTTGGTCGTTCGAAAATCATATGGTGGAGATGTGACTTTCCGGGTAGAAAACATAGTGCAGAACGCAGCCGTAATTAAGGGCACAGAATTTCGCCTGCTCGCGGATTCACCCCTGGACGACTTGATTCAGGTGCCTCCAAGCCGTATTACGGAGCGGGGACAACAGGCACAGATCAAAGCCAAAGAATCGTTAACAAGGCTGCGTAAGGACCGGCAGGAGCAGAGCCAGCGCAGCGGGGAGAGTGCATTAGGCGGCTGGCCACAGGCTCCCAAGGAAGCGCCCTATTTCGAGGTACCAGGCAAGGTCCTGCACCTGGACGGCGACGCGCTTTATCTGAGCAAAAGTCTGAGCTTATATGAACAGCTCCGGATTCCGGCAGAAGGTCATCATGTCCATGAATCAAAAATGGCGGAAACGTTGTACCGGCTCCTGCCCCGTGTCCGTCCAGATATTGTAGTGATTACGGGCCATGACGGTGTGCTGAAGCAGTCAAATACTTATGATTTATACAGCCTGAACAGCTACAAAAATTCGCAGAATTTTGTGGCGGCGATCCGGGTGGCCCGGGAGTATGAGAGGAATTTTGATGCCCTGACGATTGTAGCGGGGGCCTGCCAGTCGCATTTCGAGGCACTTCTGGGGACGGGGGCTAACTTTGCCAGTTCTCCGGGAAGAATTCTGATCCATGCACTGGATCCGGTGTATATCGCCGCCAAGGCATCCTTCACCTCCATCCGCGATACCGTGAATCTGGGGGATGTGCTAAACCATACCATCAGCGGCAATCAGGGAATGGGCGGGATTGAGACCAGAGGCAGCTTCCGGATCGGCATGCCGCGTCTGCAGAATCTGTCCACGTTAAAGGTTACGCCTTCGGCTGTGTAGTAATAATTTATGGAATGACAGGAAGACAAGAGGGGAAGGATAAGCTTAATGCTGTCCTTCTCTTTTTGTTATACCCGGAACGGACATGCAGTCTGCCGTTACCTGCCGGCGCATTTGTTGCCGATAACAAGGGTGATTCACCGGAACTCTACTCTTCTAAAAAAATTCCGTTGACAACTATTTTAGCATCATCTATAATTATTTATTTGCTTTGACAAAGTTTGTGGAAAGTTGTATAATGGACAAGGAAAGAGGTGGTCGTCAGGCAATGGCTAATAACGCGCTGTTGGAAATTAAACGCAGTCTTGAAGCTCACGTCGGTCATAAGATCACGTTACGGGCTAACGGTGGTCGTCGTAAAACCGTGGAACGTACCGGTGTCCTGGAAGAAACGTACCCTTCTGTATTTATTGTCAAACTGGATCAGGAGCAGCAAACCTTCAAGCGTGTCTCCTATAGCTATGCCGATATACTTACCGAATCTGTGGAAATCACAGTTTGTGAAGATGATGGGCAGATGCGGATTATGTATATTAAAGCTTAAGCATCACAGGGCAGCCTTCCGGATGGAGGCTGTTTTTTTATTTGAATTTCTTTGCGGGGTTTGAGTTGCCCCGAATGGCCAGCGGCCTGCAGCAGCATACTATAGGGGCAATAAGCTCATTATCTATTACCGCAAGGGAGGAATTTCAGCACATGAGCCGCAGAAGACGAGGCATGATGTCGGAAGAACTGAAAACGGAGCTGGCCAAGGAGCTTGGCTTCTACGAAACGGTGGAACGGGACGGCTGGGGTGGAATCCGGGCACAGGATGCCGGGAATATGGTGAAACGGGCCATTCAGCTTGCCGAGCAGGCTGCAAGGAAGTCGCAGCTGTAAAGTGCAGGCCAAAAGAGGGTGGCAGAGGGGGACCGTCCTTGTGGCGGGTCTCCCTTTTTGCTTGTAAACTAAGAATTTATAAGCCCTAAGGTATCCTTCTTTATCTCACAGAACTTTTGATCATGGACTTCGTTACAAGTTTCTCATATAATATGTTAAGTTGTTTTTACGGGAAAAGCTGAAGGTGGGTGAACGCCTTGAAAATGTATGAAAAAGCGCCGGCCAAGATCAATTTGATGCTGGATGTGCTTCACAAGCGCGCTGACGGTTTTCATGAGGTGGAAATGATTATGACCATGGTCGATCTCGCAGACCGTCTGGAGTTATCGGAGCTGAAGCGGGATTCGATTATAATATCAAGCCAGGCGGGATATATTCCGCTGGATGAGAAGAACTTGGCCTTTCAGGCAGCCAGGCTTATTAAAGACCGCTATAATGTGAAGAGCGGAGTACATATCCACCTGGATAAAAGAATTCCGGTCGCTGCCGGTCTGGCCGGCGGCAGCAGTGATGCCGCGGCTACGCTGCGCGGCCTGAACCGGCTCTGGCGCCTGAATATCCCGGCGCAGGAGCTGCAGGAACTGGGCGCCGAGCTTGGCTCGGACGTTCCGTTCTGTGTCACAGGCGGAACTGCCCTGGCTACGGGCAGGGGGGAGCGGCTGACGCCGATCCAGAATCCGCCGCAGTGCTGGGTCGTCCTGGCGAAGCCGCCGATCAATGTCTCGACAGCTGAAGTGTACGGACGTGTACGGGCCAATCAGATTGCCGTGCATCCGTCGGCGCTCCGCATGCAGGAAGCTATCGAAGCAGGCGATTTCGGGGCGGTGTGTGCGAACCTTGGCAACGTGCTGGAGGATGTGACCCTGAAGCTGCATCCGGAGGTCCAGCAGCTCAAGGAAGCCATGGTGAAGCTGGGCGCGGACGGGGTGCTGATGTCCGGCAGCGGACCTACTGTATTCGGGCTGGTCTCCAAGCAGTCCAAGGTCGCGAGAATTTACAACGGGCTGCGCGGATTCTGCAAGGAAGTGTATGCCGTGCGCTCCTTGAGCTAAACGCTATTAATAATTCAATTATTCCCTGAAGAAACGGAATTACTGTCCCGGAAAGGACGGCAAAGCCGTTTCTTCTTGTATAATTCCGTACAAAAGTGATATTATTTTTAATAATATTCGGTTTTGGCGAGGAGCATTCCGTGAAAAAACTTAAAAGAAGCCAACGTTTGGTTGATATGACCCAATTTTTACTTGAGAAACCGCATGATTTGCTGCCCCTGTCTACATTTGCTGACCGGTACGGAGCAGCGAAATCATCCGTCAGTGAAGATTTGGCTATTATAAAAGAGGTATTTGAGGGCGAAGGCATGGGTGAGCTGCAGACGCTGGCCGGTGCAGCAGGCGGAGTACGTTATATTCCGCGGATGCCCACCGATATGGCACTAGCATTCGTGAATCATTTGTGCGGAGAACTTGAAAAGAGCGACCGGATTCTGCCCGGCGGCTATCTGTATATGTCAGACCTGCTTGGACTTCCCTCGGTAATGGAGCAGGCCGGTAAAATCATTGCAACGGCATTCTACGGCGTGGAGATCGATGTAGTGATGACAGTGGAGACCAAAGGGATTCCGCTTGCGTATGCAACAGCCGCGCAGCTGGGGCTGCCCGTTGTGCTGGTGCGCCGTGATCACCAGGTAACGGAGGGCTCGGCTGTAAGCATTAACTATGTGTCCGGCTCCCACAAGAGCATTCACACCATGTCATTGTCGAGACGGGCTTTGCGGGAGAAGTCACGGGTTCTGATTGTGGACGACTTCATGAAGGCCGGCGGCACCGTGCGCGGCATGGTGGATCTGCTCGGGGAGTTCAATGCGGAAGTGGCGGGAGTTGGCGTACTTGTGGAGTCAGGCGCTGTGGAGACGGAAGAACGCCTGCTGCATGACTATGTGTCGCTGGTAAAACTAACCGAGGTGGACTCCAAAGTACGGAGAATTTCAGCGCATCCCGGCAACTATTTTTCCTCTTAGGCAAGACTGTTTACTCAGTTCCAGACTGGGGAGGAAAGTGTCGAAAACATGAGGAACCATTAGAAAACAGCACGAAGTGTGTCGAAATCAATGGTTCTGCAAAAATAATCTTCTTCAACAGTCATTTTTTGGAATCAAAAAGAAGGAATTCGCTTTGCTGTGTGGAATTATACACCAAGTCTCTGATGGAAAAAGGTGGTGAACACACACATGCAAATTACGGATGTCAGACTCCGCCGCGTCAACTCTGAGGGGAGAATGAAAGCAATCGCATCCATTACAATCGATAACGAGTTTGTTGTTCATGACATTCGCGTCATCGATGGTAATAACGGGATGTTCGTTGCAATGCCCAGCAAGCGTACACCGGACGGTGAATTCCGCGACATCGCACACCCGATTTCTTCGGGAACACGCGAGAAGATTCAATCTGCGGTTCTGGCCGAGTACGATCGCGCCGCTACGGAAGAAGAAGAGGTCATCGAAGAGGGAGCATAAGTTAAAGCGCTGTCTCTGATGAACGCCTGCCCTTTGCGGGCGGCGTAAGGTCAAGCCGTTTTCAATTGGGGTTCGAAGAAAAGGGAACCATGGCTGCATGGTTCTCTTTTCTTTTTGCCCGGAATGAGATATATTCAGTAGTGAGCTCAAGAAGTAGGAGGTTGGCATTCTTGAAAAGAATGGCTGTTGTACTTGCTGCAGGTCAAGGCAAGCGCATGAAATCTAAATTATATAAAGTACTGCACCCCGTCTGCGGTAAACCGATGGTAGGGCATGTACTTGATACCGTAAAAGCGACCGGGTGCGAGCGTAAGATTGTAGTAGTCGGACACGGCGCAGAGACAGTTAAAGCTTATATAGGCCAGGATGCTGAATATGTGCTGCAGGAAACGCAGCTGGGAACCGGTCATGCTGTGAAGCAGGCCAAGGATCTTCTCGGCGCTGAAGAGGGCACAACGATTGTTATTTGCGGAGATACACCGCTTATTACAGCCGAAACGCTTGAAGGACTGATGGCGCTGCATGAAGGACAGCAGGCGGCAGCAACGATATTGACTGCTGTGATGGACCAGCCTGCAGGCTATGGACGGATTATCCGCGGTGAAGACGGCGGTGTGCTGAAGATTGTTGAACAGAAGGACTGCAATGCGGAAGAAGCTGCAGTAAACGAGATCAATACAGGTACCTATTGTTTTGATAACGCCAAGCTGTTTGCCGCACTTGAGCAGGTTAAGAACAATAACAACCAGCAGGAATACTATTTAACCGATTGTATCGGCATACTCCGGGCACAGGGTGATATCGTACTAGGATATCAGGCTCATGACGCTGCGGAGTCTATTGGCGTTAACGACCGGCTGGCCCTGTCCGAGGTAGAGGGGCACATGCGCCAGCGGATCAACAAGACTCATATGCTTAACGGGGTAACGATCATTGATCCTGCCTCCACCTATATTGAGGCTGATGTTGTCATTGGAGCAGATACGATTCTTTATCCGGCAACGCTGCTTAAAGGCAAGACTGTCATCGGGGAGAATTGCGTCATCGGGCCTTCCAGTGAAATCGAGGACTGCACGATTATGGACGGAGCTGCAGTGAAGCATTCTGTGCTGAGCCAGGCAACCGTCGGCGCACGGACATCCGTTGGGCCATTCGCCTATTTGCGTCCAGGCACGGTGCTTGGGGAAGAAGTCAAAATCGGCGATTTCGTTGAGGTCAAGAATGCCACGATTGGTGACGGCTCGAAGGTATCGCATTTAAGCTATATCGGCGATGCTTCAGTCGGTAAGAACGTTAATGTCGGCTGCGGTGCCATTACCGCCAATTACGACGGATTCAATAAAGCTAAGACAACGATAGAAGATGACGCCTTTATCGGCAGCAATGTCAATCTGATTGCCCCGGTAACGGTCGGCAAGGGTGCTTTTGTTGTAGCGGGGTCAACCATCACACGCTCTGTTTCGGAGAATGATTTGGCTGTAGCCAGAGTAAGACAGGAGAACAAGCCGGGATATGCGGAGAAGATCCGTGCCCGCGCTAAAGCAAAGAAAGACCAGCTTTAGTCCATCGTAAAGGCCAATGCCAAAGCGCCGGATGAAGCTGAAGTTTTAAGCGCCGGCGCTGCTTGGAAGTTAAATTCCGTCACGGAGGGTTTATATTTTATGACTTATTGCGATTCCAAATTAAAGATTTTTACCTGCAACTCTAATCCTAAGCTGGCCAGTCAAATTGCCGATTATATCGGCATTCCGATGGGTGAGTCCCACACCACGAGCTTTAGTGACGGAGAAATTCAGGTCAAGCTTTCGGAAAGTGTCCGGGGCTGTCATGTCTACATTGTTCAATCCACCTGTGGCCCGGTCAATGATAACCTGATGGAGCTTCTGGTTATGGTAGATGCGCTCAAACGTGCCTCAGCCAAGAGCATCAACGTGGTTATTCCTTACTACGGATATGCCCGTCAGGACCGTAAGGCACGCTCCCGTGATCCGATTACGGCCAAGCTGGTAGCGAACCTGATTGAGAAGGCAGGCGCGCACCGTGTCATTACTATGGACCTTCATGCGATGCAGATTCAGGGCTTCTTTGATATTCCGGTGGATCATCTGCTGGGTGTTCCGATTCTGGCCCAGTACTTCCGCTCCAAACAGATCCAGAACCCGGTTGTAGTATCGCCGGACCATGGCGGTGTAGTGCGGGCAAGAAAGCTTGCCGACTTCCTTAACGCCCCGCTGGCGATTATCGACAAGCGCCGCCCGGAGCCGAATGTCAGCGAAGTAATGAATATCATCGGTAACATCGAAGGCAAGACGGCAATTCTGATCGATGACATTATCGACACAGCCGGTACAATTGTACTGGGGGCAAATGCCCTGATGGAAGGCGGCGTAAAGGAAGTGTACGCTTGCTGTACCCACCCTGTATTGTCCGGCCCTGCGCATGAACGTCTGGAGAACTCTCCAATCAAAGAAATTATCGTGACGGATACGATTCCGATCCGCAGCGCCAATCCAACCTCCAAACTAAAGGTGTTGTCCGTGGCTCCACTGATGGGCGAGGCGATCATTCGCGTTCACGAGGAATTGTCAATCAGTAAACTGTTCGAGATCGAATAGGACAGGCAAGCACGCTTTGAATACGGGTGCTTCGCAGAGGCACTTTTCATATCAAAAAAAGGGTTACACCTCCGATCATGGAAGATGTAACCCTTGTCGGCGTATGCCGGCCCCTAGTACCCCGGACGGGAGATAAAGGTGAACAGGCCGCGGTTGTAAAGAGTGCCTTGCAATTCTACAAAACCCTCGTCCACGGCTGTCACTACACCGATAGCCACGAACACGTCGTCCTTGTAGATTTCGACAGGCACAGCATACTGAATGTGATACTGGAAATGGCGCTGAAGCGTTAAGATATCGCCCTGATGTGGCATCGTTCATCACCTGTCTCTGGAGTATATAAAACTTATTGTACCAAAAACGTAACTCTTCTGCTAAGAGAGCGGATGGAAAGGATCGGCCGATCATGAAATGGATTGTTGGACTCGGGAATCCGGGAACGCAATATGCCAAAACAAGGCATAACGTCGGATTTATGGCGCTCGACGAGCTCGCAGCCCGGAATGGGATTACCTTTAACCAGAACAAATGCAAATCCGTAATTGGTGAAGGGGTCATCGGCGGGGTCAAAACCGTTTTGATTAAGCCCATGACTTTTATGAACCTGTCCGGAGAAGCAGTACGCGCCTATATGGAATATTATAAAGTAACGCTGGAGGACCTGATTGTGGTGTATGATGATCTGGATACCGAAATTGGCAAGATCCGGCTGCGGTATCAAGGCAGCGCCGGCGGCCACAACGGAATCAAATCAATCATCCAGCATACAGGCACCCAAACCTTCAACCGGGTGCGGATGGGCATTTCCCGTCCTGAGCCGGGTTTTGCTATAGTGGATTATGTGCTGTCTACCTTTCCGAAGAAGGATGGAGATAAGCTGAAGACGATGATTCTGGATACATGCGATGCCCTGGAGTTCAGTCTCCAGCATACATTTGAACAGACGATGGCCAAATTCAACGGCTAATGGATGGAAGGCCCCGGCTCACGATTCCAGGCTAAACGCGCTCGGGCCGGGGCATACTGAAGGGTATATACTACCTTCAGGAGGCATATAGATGGCAATACACTACGTGTGCAGGCACTGCCGGACATTTCTGGGAAGCATCGACAGAAGCAGTACTACAGAAATGCAGCTGGGCCTTCACTCCTTAACCCCTGCGGAACGCAGAGATATCATAGCGTATGATTCAGACGGCGAAATCACGGTAAAGGTAACTTGCGATTATTGCAAGCAAGCCTTGGATAACAATCCCGAGCTCAGCCTGCTGTCCAGTCCGCTTCAGTAAGGTGGAAGCGCCTGTCTCTGTCGTCATCCGCAAGCCTTGGCTTTACGCTGAGGCTTGTTTTCGATTCCAATCATAATAGGTGACGGTGATTTCATAATCACCGTCAGCCTGTTCAGTAAGAGAGGTGTCTTTAGTTGTTACACGGTCTTATAGAAGCATTCTCCAAAGATCCTGATTTTCAATCTGTCACCCGTGGTGTCGCTGCAGGCATGAAGGAGCAGCTCATTTCGGGATTGTCCGGCTCGGCCAGACAAATTATGCTGGCGGCGCTGCATGAAGAGACTGCACGCCCGCTGCTCGTAGTGACCCATAATATGTTCTCAGCCCAGAAGATGGCTGAGGACTTGCAGGAAGCGCTTTCTCCTGATCGCGTGCTGCTATACCCTGCCAATGAGCTGGTAGCCGCTGAAGCAGCGGTATCCAGCCCGGAGACGCTTGCCCAGCGGATCGATGTGCTGACCAAATGCGCGCAAGGCTTCCGTGGTATTGTCGTGGTTCCTTACTCCGGCGTCCGCCGTCTGCTTCCCTCGCCGCATGTGATGGCCGAAGCCCAGCTGACCATTTCGCAGGATGGGACCCTCTCTCTGGAGGATTTCCTGATATCCATGATTGGGATGGGATATGAACGGGTAGAGCGGGTTGAGAACCGCGGCGAGCTTAGCGTACGGGGCGGCATCATCGACTTTTATCCGATGACCTCTGCTTTGGCTTACCGGGTGGAGCTGTTCGATGATGAGGTGGACTCCATCCGGACCTTTGACCCGGCAGATCAGCGTTCCATTGACAAGGTTCGCGGTGTGAAGATTACACCTGCCAAAGAGATTATTGCCGAGCGGTCCCGTCTGGAGTCGGCGGCTTCAGCGGCTGCGGACATGCTGGAACGCCAGCTGGAGAAGATGACCGACCGGCAGGCCAAGCTGCGTCTGCGTGAGGAAATGGGCCGTGAGCTGGAGATGCTGCGGGAAGGCACTTATTTTCCTGAAATCTATAAATATATTAGTCTCTTATATCCTGAACGTACTCATTTATATGATTACATGGCGCAGGATACGCTGCTGGTGCTGGATGAGCCTGCAAGACTGCTGGAGACTGCGAAACAGCTGGAACGCGATGAGTCTGAATGGAACCTGCATCTGCTGCAGAACGGCAAGAATCTGCCGGACCTCCATCTCTCTGTGGACAATGATGTAATTATGTACCGCCGGCCGTTCCAGAGCCTGTTTATGTCGATCTTTTTGCGTCAGGTTCCCCATATCCAGCCCCAGAACATCCTTGGCTTCATCAGCCGCGGCATGCAGGATTTCCATGGACAGATGAATGTACTGAAATCCGAGATGGAGCGCTGGCATAAATCAGGTGTACAGGTAGTGATGCTTGCGAGCAGTGAGGAAAGGATGGAACGGGTCCGCCGGGTGCTTGATGACTACGGTATTGAGGAGCCTACGTTGCTGCAAGGTAACCTGGGGTCCGGCTTCGAGCTGCCTTCCATCCATCTGGCGGTAATTACCGAAGGGGAAATGTTCTCCCAGAAGCAGCGCAAAGCGCGCAAGGTGTCCAAAGGAATCGACAATGCCGAGCGGATTAAGAGCTACACTGAGCTTAAAATCGGTGATTATGTCGTTCATCAGAATCACGGGATCGGCAAATACATGGGGATCGGTACGCTCGAGGTCAGCGGCATTCACCGTGATTATATGCATATTATGTATGCCGGCGGTGACAAGCTGTCTGTGCCGATTGAACAAATTGATCTGATCCAGAAATATGTCGGTTCGGAGGACAAAGAGCCGAAGGTCTATAAGCTGGGCGGTAACGAATGGACGAGAGTTACGAGCAAGGTACGCTCCTCTGTGCAGGATATCGCGGATGATTTGATTAAGCTCTACGCGGAGCGGCAGAGTGCGCTTGGCTACGGATTCGAGAAGGACACCCAGGAACAGCGCGAATTCGAGGAAATGTTCCCTTATGAAGAGACGCGTGACCAGCTCCGGGCGATTGAGGAAATCAAGAAGGACATGGAGCAGAACCGTCCAATGGACCGGCTGCTGTGCGGTGACGTAGGATACGGCAAGACTGAAGTGGCGATACGTGCCGCATTCAAATCTGCGATTGAAGGCAAGCAGGTGGCTGTTCTTGTACCGACCACCATTTTGGCACAGCAGCATTACGAGACGTTCCGGGAACGGTTCGCCAATTATCCGCTGAACATTCAGGTGCTCAGCCGGTTCCGCAGCCGTAAGGAGCAGAATGAGACGATCAAGGGCGTGCGGCAGGGAACCGTGGACGTGGTCATCGGGACACACCGGCTGCTGTCACAGGATATGGTCTTCAAGGATCTCGGCCTGCTGATTGTGGATGAAGAGCAAAGATTCGGTGTAACCCATAAAGAAAAGCTCAAAAAGCTGAAGACGAATGTGGATGTTCTCACCCTCACAGCAACACCGATTCCGCGTACGCTGCATATGTCCATGCTCGGGGTGCGGGATTTGTCAGTCATTGAGACTCCACCAGAGAACCGCTTTCCCGTACAAACGTATGTGGTAGAGCATAGCCAGACGCTTACGCGTGAGGCGGTGGAGCGTGAGCTGGCCCGCGGCGGTCAGGTTTATTATCTGTACAACCGTGTACAGGGCATTCAGGAGATGGCTGCACAGATTTCTATGCTTGTTCCGGAAGCGCGGGTGGGCATCGGCCATGGCCAGATGTCAGAGTCGGAGCTGGAGAAAACGATACTTGATTTCCTTGACGGGGAATATGATGTGCTTGTCAGTACGAGCATTATTGAGACCGGGGTAGATATCCCTAACGTCAATACACTGATTGTGCATGATGCCGATAAAATGGGGCTGTCCCAGCTGTATCAGCTGCGCGGACGGGTGGGCCGTTCCAACCGGATTGCCTATGCCTACTTCACCTACCAGCGGGATAAAGTACTGACAGAAGTAGCGGAAAAACGCCTGCAATCGATCAAGGA
Source organism: Paenibacillus pedocola (assembly GCF_031599675.1). Taxonomy (NCBI): domain Bacteria; kingdom Bacillati; phylum Bacillota; class Bacilli; order Caryophanales; family Paenibacillaceae; genus Paenibacillus; species Paenibacillus pedocola. The sequence goes on from NZ_CP134223.1 coordinate 43,916, forward strand.
ATTTACGGAGCTGGGTTCCGGCTTCAAAATAGCTATGCGTGACTTGTCCATCCGCGGTGCCGGAAATCTGCTTGGCGCAGAGCAGCACGGATTCATTGCCTCTGTCGGATTCGATCTGTATTCGCAAATGCTGGCTGAAGAAATCCGTAAGCGGAAGGTTACGGTGCTTGGGGAAGAGGATACTTCGCTCAAGCAGGGCAACACCATCATTGATTTGTCGATTGACGCCTATCTGCCGTCCGAGTATATTTACGACAGCATTCAGAAGATTGAAATTTATAAAAAAGTTGCAGCGGTAGCCACCTTTGAGGATGCCGGCGAGCTGGAGGATGAGCTGCTTGACCGGTTCGGCGAATTACCAGAGGCGGTGATTAATCTGCTGTCGGTAGCACGCCTTAAGGTATACGGTAAACTTTACGGCATGGAATCTATGGTTCGGCGCGGCGACGAGGTTGCACTCAATTTCCATGAAGGCAGCACGGCGGCGTTTGACACGGCAAAACTCGCGAAAGTTGGAAATAGCTTCGAAAGACGTGTACAATTTGATAGAGATGCCAAAGCAGGCATCCGCATTAAAGCTAAGGATCTCAGTGACAAAGAGCTGCTTGATCTGCTGGAACAGTTTCTGGCGGCAGCGAAACAGTCGTTAAAATCGAAGGGAGAACTACACAATGTCGTTAAATAAAACAAAATCCTGGAAAGTGCTGCTGGTGTCATTAGCCGCGGCCGTTTCCTTCTCTATGCTATCTGCCTGCAGCAGCAATAATAACAACAATAGCGCTGCTGAAGATAACAGCAAGGCTGTAGCAACCTATAAAGACGGCACAATCACCGAGAAGGAATTCGATCTGGATACCCGTGTTATGAAGTTCCTGTCTCCGCAGCAGGCACAGTATCTGGAAATTGATGCCTTTAAGGAGTCGATTCTGAAGCAGGAGGTTGCATTCGAGTATCTGGCCGGCAAAGCGACGGATGAAGCAAAGAAGCAGGCGGAGAAAGAAGCAGAAGTGCAGGTGACCTCGCTCAAGACCGCGCTTGGCGATACTTATGAAAGCTCGCTGAAGGAGCAGAATTTGACCGAAGCTGAGATCCGTACGTATATGGTGCGTGTGCTTACCGTATATCAGGACATGCTGCTCAAAATTACCGACGATCAGGTAAAGGCTGAATTTGAAGCGACCAAAGGCGATTTCACGGTGGCGACACTGCGCCACGTGCTGATCGGGCTGACCGATGCCGCCGGTAAAGAGCGGACGGATGAAGATGCACTGAAGCTGGCTAAAGAAGTAAAGGCCAAGCTTGACGGCGGTGCGGATTTTGCCGCAGTTGCCAAAGAGTTCTCCGATGACACTGCTTCGAAGGACAAGGGGGGCGAATATAAGGATGCTACCCTGGGTACTTATGTAGAAGAGTTCAAGAAGGCCGCGCAAACCCTGCCGCTGAACACCATCAGTGATCCGGTGAAGACAAGCTATGGTTATCACATTATGAAAGTGGAATCACGTACAGAGACCACCTTCGACAAGCTGACCGACGAGCAGAAGGAAACCGTCAAGAGCACGCTGGCTTCCAAGAATCTTGAATCCTTCCTGGACAAGGATCTCGAATCGCTTGAAATCAAGATCGATCTGCCTAAGAGCTCTGCCGCTGCAGATGAAACCGGATCAACCAATAGCGGAACTAAGGCTACTGAAGCTCCAAGTGCATCACCGGCTGCCACAGAAGCCGCTGAATAACCAAATAAAGAACAGACAAGCCATCCTGACGCTTCCAAGCGAGGGATGGTTTTTTTGTTATCTCCAGTTGGTATAATTTAGTGGAAACAGGCGCATCCTTGGAACAAATATCCGGTAGCCGCGAGGATTTGGATATTATATTTTATGCAGGCCTTAGCATGTATAAGGAACTGGGAAGAGATGAATACTATGGTCAGATATTACGATAAATCACTGGGATTATCCTTTCCCATAATGGACAGTAGTTGGACCATACTTCTTAAGAAAGCGGGGCAACATGTGAAATGAAAGCTACTGGTATTGTTCGCCGTATTGATGACCTCGGCCGAGTTGTTATCCCTAAAGAGATTAGACGCACTCTGCGTATCCGTGAAGGCGATCCGCTGGAAATCTTCGTCGATCGTGACGGTGAAGTCATACTGAAGAAATATTCCCCGATCGGGGAGCTCGGCGATTTCGCCAAGGAATATGCGGAATCCCTCTTTGAAGGCACCGGACATATCACAATGATTACTGACCGTGACAGCTTCATCGCCCTTGCCGGCGGCTCCAAAAAAGATTACCTGGAAAAACAAGTAGGAGTGCTGCTCGAAAAGGTTATGGAAAGCCGTAAGACGGTGCTTGAAACAAATGCCGGGAATTACGACATCGGAAAAGATCATGCGGAGATGTTGTCCAGCTATGTAGCTGCCCCCATTATTTCCGGCGGCGATCCGATTGGCTGCGTAGTTCTGCTGAATAAAGATGATTCAGTGAAAATGGCGCAGATGGAAGTGAAAATGGCCGAGACCGCTGCCGCCTTCCTGGGCAAGCAGATGGAGCAGTAACCGATTGGCGCCAGGTGCCCCGCTTTCCTTTTGATGTACATCAAAGGGAGAGCGGGGTTTTGTCGTCTGCCTGCATGCGTTATAATATTAGGAATTCATCCCATTATGACAGTTATAGCTGTAGAAGCAGGTAAACCATGAAATTAAACCCGCAAGGCTCCAAGTTGCTGCAAGGAGCATTTATTCTCAGTGCAGCAGCTATTGTCTCCAAGCTTATTGGTACGCTGCAAAAGATCCCGCTGCAAAATTTAGGCGGGGATGCCGTTTTCGGCATTTATAATACGGTTTATCCGCTGTATACGATGCTTGTCACGGTCGCGATGCTGGGTCTGCCGCCCGCCATATCCAAATTTGTAGCCGAGGCTTCCGCCGGAGGAGATGAGGCAGAAGGACGCCGGGTACTCCGGCTGTCGGCAATCCTTACAGCCATCAGCGGCCTGGTTATCGGTGTGCTTACCTATGCCGGTGCTCCGGTCATTGCAAGGTGGGTCGGAAATTCGCATGTTATACCAGCGCTGCATACCAGCGCCTGGGGGCTGGCAGTTGTACCGCTGATGGCAGCCATGCGCGGCTACTTTCAGGGATTGCATAATATGGTGCCGACGGCTGTATCTCAGGTTGTAGAGCAGTCAGTCCGCGTTATTGTGATGATCGCACTGCTGCTGTATCTGACAAGAAATGGTGCGGACGCAGCCAGTATAGCGGCTGGCGCGTTGCTCGGCTCAGCCGGAGGCGGAGCCGCAGGGCTCCTTGTCATGCTGCTGTTCTGGCGGCGCCACCGCCATAAGGTCTCCGCATTACTGCCGGAAGCTGCATCCGAATTATCCGCCGCCGCTGCTGAGACTGCAGCAGGTAGACAGTCCGGCTTCAGCGCGGCGGCCGGGGGCCGGCGGCACAAAGGCATCCAAGCCCGGCAGCTGCTCACCTACGGGCTGCCGGTAATGCTGGGGGCATTAGCCGTGCCGCTGGTCGGACTGGTCGATGTGTTTACAGTCCCCCGGCTGCTGTCGTCATCCTACAGTGAAGCGGCTTCAATGGCGCAGTTCGGCATTTACAACCGCGGTCTGCCGCTTGTGCAGATCGTGACGATGCTGGCGACCTCACTGTCAGTTGTATTCATACCGGCACTGGCCGAGGCCAAATACCGCGGGGACGAGGGGCTTGTAAGAACCCGCTGCAGCCTGTCGTTGCGCTGGTTCTGGCTGCTGGGCCTGGCCGCTTCAGTCGGCCTGGCAGTCCTGGCAGAGCCGATTAACGTGGCTCTGTACGGCGATGCCGCCGGCAGCAGCACGATGATCTGGCTGGCCTTCACCGCCGCCGGCGGCACGGTCAGCATCATCTCGGCCGCGCTGCTGCAGGGCCTTGGCGCCGTGCGTGCGCCGGCGCTGCATCTGTTGGCCGCAGCAATGCTTAAGGCGGCCCTCAACCTGCTGCTCGTGCCGCAGCAGGGCATTACCGGCGCAGCCATCGCCAGCGTGGCTACGCATCTGTTCGCAGCTGCGCTGAACGTGCTGCTGCTGCACCGCCAGGGCTATCTGCGGCTGCGCTTCGCAGATGCCCTGGTGAAGCCCGCGCTGCTGCTCGCGGGCTTAGGGTTGGCCGCCGCCGCTGTGAGCTCCGGCGCCGGCTTTGCTGCGGCTGCCGCCGGCTTCGGCGGCGGGCGGACGGCAAGCCTCGCGCAGAGCCTGCTCGGCGTGCTGGCGGGCTGCGCTGTCTTTGCCGCAGGCGCGGTAGCCCTGCGGCTGCTCAGCGAGAGCGAGCTGCGCCAGCTGCCGGGCTTCGGCCCGAAGCTGGCGGATAAGCTGAAGAAGCTGCGCCTGTTCCCTTAAGAAGCGGGCACATGGCATACGCTCGGAGATTTGATTGATAGCATAAGAAGGAGTGGAACGGCATGAGTGCAACATTAACAGTGGTTGGCCTGGGTTCAGGCAACCCGGACCGGCTGACGCTGGGCATTATTAAGAAACTGAAGGCGGCAACGACCGTTTACGTACGGACCGCTGAGCATCCGGTAATGGCGGCGCTCAAGGAGCTGGAGATCTCTTCCCGATCGTTTGACGGGTTATATGAGTCGCTGGATTCCTTTCCGGAGGTATATGAAGCGATTACTTCCCGATTAATCGAAGAAGCGCTGTCTGCACCGCAGGGTACTGAGATCGTCTATGCTGTTCCAGGCCACCCGATGGTCGCGGAGTCGGCGGTATCCCTCCTGCGCCAGCGCTGCCCGGAAGCGGGCATTGAGCTGCAGATTCTCGGCGGGGAGAGCTTCCTGGATGAGGCATTTGTGCGCCTGGGCTTCGATCCGATTGAAGGCTTTCAGCTGCTGGATGCCTCGGGGATCCGCAGCTCCCAGCTTCAGCCGCAGCTGCATACCCTGATCGGCCAGGTCTATGACAGCTTTACAGCATCAGAAACAAAGCTGTGTCTGATGGAGCTGTACCCGCCGGAGTACGAAGTGATTGTGGGCCATGCGCTTGGAGTGGAACAGGAGGAGCGTATTCTACGGGTGCCGCTGTATGAGCTGGACCGGCTGGACGGGTATGGCAACCTTTCACTGGTGTATGTTCCGGCGAACCGTTCGGAGGATGCGCGTAAACGCACCTTTGCCCGCCTTCATGAAATCGTTGATACCCTGAGAAGCCCGGAGGGCTGTCCTTGGGACCGTGAGCAGACGCATGAATCGCTGCGGAAGAATCTGATCGAGGAAACCTATGAGGTGCTGGAAACGATCGATGAGGATGATCCTGACCATATGAAGGAAGAGCTTGGGGATCTGCTGCTGCAGATCATGCTTCATTCCCAGATGGAAGAGGAGCTGGGCACTTTTAGTGTCTATGATGTGATTGAGGGATTGAATGATAAGCTGATCTTCCGTCATCCGCATGTATTTGGCGGCAAAAACGCTGCAGATGCCGAAGAGGCGCTGAAAAACTGGGAAGGCATGAAAGCTGAAGAGAAGCGGCTAAAAGGGATGATGCCTGAAGCGGAGTCAGCGCTTAGCGGTGTTCCCCGCGATCTGCCGGCACTTATGAAAGCCTACAAGCTGCAGAAGAAGGCATCGAAAGTGGGCTTCGACTGGGACAATACAACCGACGTTCTGGCCAAAATCCGCGAGGAAGTTGATGAGCTGCAGGAAGCGATTGAGACCGGCGCAACGGCTGAAGAGCAGATGCTTGAGCTTGGCGATCTGCTGTTCGCAGCAACTAACATTGCCCGCTTCATCGGAGCCGACCCGGAGGAGGCACTGACCCGCACTAACCGCAAGTTTGTGTCGCGTTTTGCATACATCGAGCAGCAATTGCTGAATCGGGGGACAAGTGTGAAGGAGAGCGGCCTGGAGGTCATGGAGCAATTATGGCAGGAAGCGAAGGCGGAGGAGCGGAAATAGCCCTGCTGAATCGGGTGAAACTATCAAAATCCGCCTGTCATGGCTGCTTCGGAGAATGGTATATTTTCTTGGATATTGCCGTATAGGTGCGGCAAGAAGCGGCAATGCTGTGAATGAGCCTTAATTCCCTGGTTTCAAATGCAGTGAGAGGTTTATAATGTAGTAGTGCTTTGAGCCTGGAAAACTACTATATTTTTAAAAAAAAGGTCGTTGTGGCAGGATTTCAGAGCGGCATCAAGAATATCATAAAGACGAAATGACGATTTGCGCCAGATTCTGGCAGCATGGATCGCATTTCATTTATTTTTTCGTATCCTAGGAGGAACTTCAAATTATGAACAAGACAGATCTGGTAAACAACATTTCCGAAAAAAGCGGATTGGCCAAAAAAGATGTAGAAGCAGTACTGAACGGCGTACTTAGCGAAATTACAGAAGCTTTGTCCAAAGGCGATAAAGTGCAGCTGATTGGCTTCGGTACTTTTGAAACCCGCAAACGTTCCGGCCGCACCGGCCGCAACCCGCAATCGGGCACACCTATTGAAATCCCTGAATCGACTGTACCGGCCTTCAAGGCTGGAAACAAGCTCAAAGAAGCCGTTAACTAATGCGTTTGGACAAGTTTTTGAAAGTGTCCCGGCTGATCAAGCGCCGTACCGTGGCCAAGGATGTGTCCGAACAAGGCCGTGTGCTGATTAACGGGAAAGAATCCAAACCAAGCAGCACAGTAAAGATCGGTGACGAGATTACGGTGCAATTTGGTCAAAAGCTCGTAACGGTCAAAGTGGAGAAGCTGGTCGAAACCACCCGCAAGGATGAAGCAGCCGGTATGTACACACTACTCCGTGAAGAGCCTGTGGCCAAGAGCAGCGGTCTTGACTGGTAAGAGCTGATAGCTGAACAGAATAAAGAGCGCGGGCTTTACGATTAGGTAAAGCTTGCGCTCTTTTTATATTTTCTTGATCCTGTGCAATTTGCGTAATGATTTTGAGGTATGACTCAAATTGTATATCCCTGTGTTCTATAACCCTTCTGATCACCATAGATTAGAATCAAGAAGGAGGGGTACATGCTATGATCGAGCCAGTCAAAGTCAATAAACAGCACGATCTGCACATGCGCAGTCGCAAGCAATTGGAACTTACAGGCGTGCAGAATGTAGAGAGCTTCGATAGCGAGGAGTTTCTGCTTCGGACAGAACTTGGCCATCTCACCATTCGCGGGAATCATTTACATATCAAAAATTTAAGTCTCGAGAACGGTATTCTGTCCCTGGAAGGCAATGTCCATTCCCTGATTTATCTCGATCCCGGATCGCAGGGGAAAAACAAGGGCATACTCGGCAAGCTGTTTAAATGAACCCCGCGGTTCAATGGATGACCCTGCTCTATATGATGCTGGCCGGCACAGCTATGGGATTGACCTATGACAGCTACCGGGTGCTGTCGCTGAAGCTAAGCTTTCCCAAATGGCTGAATGCGCTGCTGGATCTGCTGTATTGGGTATGGGCGGCCCTGCTCGTCTTTCGCATGCTGTATGCCGGAAATCAGGGGCAATTGAGGTTTTATGTCTTTTTGGGCCTCTTCTTAGGCGTATGGATCTATTTTTTGATCTTCAGTGTTACGGTGCGGCGTTTTGTGGTAATGTTAATTCAGTCGGTACAGTACACATGCAGACTACTATGGAGAATATTGGAAACATTAATAGGTGTACCGCTGCTCTGGCTATGGCGCCTTCTAAAAGGGACGCTGCTGCTGCTAGGCCGTATCCTGTTATTTATCCTGAAGCTGCTTTTGCGTCTAACGAAGCCAATTTGGGTACTTCCAGTAAGGTGGATCTCTCCGTATTTGTCCCGGCTCTATCATTCCGCCTGGATTACGAGATCTATTGAATGGATAAACGCATGGCGGAAACGCTGACCTTTAATGGGGGTACGACGTATGAGCAGATTATCTGCGGAAGACAAGGGAAATCTAAGCGAAGCTTTGACCGCAGGCGCAAAGAGAAGAAAATTCATCTGGCTCCTCGTGATGGCCGTGTTTTTTGGTTGGTCCGGCTATATTTTCTTTGACCAGAGCGCTTCAATTGCGGACAAGAAAGAGGTGCTTGCCAAGAAGCAGGCAAGTAATGAGAATGTGACGGCCTCTCTCAATCAGCTGAAATACGAAGTGTCGAGGCTAAATGAAGATGAGTATATCGGCCAATTGGCGCGGAAATGGTACAATATGTATCTCCCGGGGGAACTGCCAATTCGTACGGAGCAATCAGGGCAATAAAGCAGGCCAAATAAGGCTTTCGCTGTGTTGCCTTGCTTTGCTCTTTACTGTATAATCAAATCACCGCAGACAGGATGGACTTTATATTCGTCTGTATATTTTTAAGGGAGGATCATTTTATTCTATGGCAATTGAAGTGGGCACCAAGTTAGAGGGCAAGGTGACAGGCATCACGCATTTCGGAGCATTTGTGGATCTGTCAGGAGGTGTCACAGGTCTCGTTCACATTTCGGAAATCGCCGATAACTACGTCAAGGATGTTAACGATCATTTAAAGATTGGTGATGTAGTAACCGTCAAGGTGATCAATGTTGACAAGGACGGCAAGATCGGGCTTTCCATTAAGCAGGCTGTAGATAAGCCGGCATCGGAAGTACGTCCCCCTAGAGCTCCAAGACCAGAACGTCCAAGCGGCGGAGACCGTTTCGGCGGCGGTGGCGGCAGTGGAGGCGGCGGCGGTGGTGGTTACAATCGTGAACGGGGTGGGCGTCCATTCAAGCCTGCAGCCGGTAAACCTTCATTCGAGGATAAAATGTCACGCTTCCTGAAAGACAGCGAAGAACGGATATCTTCGATCAAGAAGAACACAGAAGGAAAGCGCGGAGGCCGTGGAGCTAAACGCGTATAATTCAATACTTGTACATCATAAATAACCGCGGGGGCAATTGCCCCTTGCGGTTTTTTTGTCGCTGATACACAAATTGCCGACAGCATCCTTGCCAATCTCACATAACTCTAGGGCAATCGCTGACGAATGTCCGCGGTAGCGCTTTCCGATCTTTGGGAGGAGCGCAATCTTAAAGTCTATCAATCCGCTGACCCGTAAGGGATAGCTCTAAATTTCCATAAAATGTCGGCGCAGGCTTTTTTGTCGGAAATTTCTTGAGCGCCGCTCTCTGTTTCTGACAAACTTTAATAGAACCGCCCGCTTATAATGAGAACCATAAATTCTTAAACGGGTGGTGCAAAGGAAATGAATAAAAGCAATGTGGTGAATTTGCCGGAGTGGGCCAAAGCTGGAAGCAAGGACAAGGCGCAGAAGGAAGAAGCCTGGAGTATGCGGTTTAAGAACTGGGGTATCAAGCAGCCGCTTTTCCAGCTTATCACAGTCAAGAAATGGATGCTGCTGCTGAGTCTTATGGGCTTTCTGTTGGGACGGGCCATGATTTTGGACGAGCTGTCACCCTTTGCTGCAGCATACTTTGCAGTCATTGTGTTTATGCGGAGAGACTCTATGCTGCCCGTGGCTGCGGCTATCGTTCTTGGCAGTCTGTTCACTCCGTTTCCCGGTGCTATTGTAGTTGCTTCTGAACTGATTATTTTCTTCCTGATCTATAAGGGGCTTGAGAACTTTCAGCGCGTAGACCTCTCTTATGCACCGCTGATGGTATTCGTATCCTCGTTTATGGTCGGCCTGTTCCGGGTGGTGATTGGGCCGTCCATCGCCTGGTATCCGCTGATGATGTCCGTCATTGATGCACTTCTCGGGTTTGTGCTGACGCTAGTGTTCTTGCAGGCGCTTCCGCTCTTTACGTTTAAGCAGAAAAGCCGGGCGCTGCGCAGTGATGAGATCCTATGCCTGATCATTCTGCTTGCTTCCGTAATGACCGGCCTTGTAGGCTGGACCGTAAACGGATTGTCGCTCGAACATATATTATCCCGGTACCTCATTTTGCTGTTTGCGCTGGCCGGGGGTGCTCCACTCGGCGCTGCTGTTGGGGTAGTGACAGGTCTAATTCTCAGTCTTGCCGATATCGGGGCTATCTACCAAATGAGCCTGCTTGCCTTCTCGGGTATGCTGGCCGGTATGATGCAGTCCGGGCGCAAAGGGGCGGTATCCATGGGAATGCTGCTGGGATCAACCATTCTGTCCGTTTATTTTCTTGGTCCGGGTGATGTAATGGCCTCAACCTGGGAGACTAGTGCAGCTGTGCTGTTGTTTCTTCTCACACCTAAAGGCATTATTTCTGCCATTGCCAAATATGTACCGGGCACTGCCGATCACAGCCGGTCGCAGCATGAATATGCCCGTAGAGTAAGAGATATTACGGCAGACCGGGTTACGCAGTTTTCCCAAGTATTCCAGCAGCTGTCCAGCAGCTTCGGCCAAATTCCCCGGGCCGGGGAAGCGGGGAAGACGGATCGTGAAATGGAGGATTTCATGAGCACCGTAACCGAAGGCGCCTGCGCCGGCTGCATCCGCCGGACTCACTGCTGGGATGCCAAGTTCTATCAGACCTACAGATACATGACAGATATGATGACTACCGTAGAAGAGTGCCCGGATATAACGGCCGCCCAGCTTCCTCCGGAGTGGAACCGGATTTGCGGTAAGACGGCCGAGGTGCTGGAGGTCATGAAAGGCCAATATGATCTTTACCAGCATGATATGCGCTGGAAAAGACAAATATACGACAGCCGCCAATTTGTTGCTGAGCAATTATCCGGCGTCTCCCAGGTTATGGAGGATCTGGCCAAAGAGATTAAACGTGAGGGACAGGCTATGTACCGGCAGGAAAGCCAGATCCGTGAAGCATTGGAGAAGCTGGGACTGTCCATTCACAGCATTGAGATTCTCAGTCTTGACCCCGGACGGGTAGAGATTGAGGTAGTCCATGCTTATACACGGGGATTTGATGAATGCCGCAAAATGATCGCCCCGCTGCTCTCTGACATTCTGGAGGAGAACATTGCCGTCGTCAGTGAAACGGCTGTTCATCCGCGTGAGGGATTGTCCATGGTCACGTTCGGCTCGGCGAAGGCTTATGAAGTGAGCACGGGTGTGGCCGGTGCGGCTAAGGGAGGCGATTTGCTCTCCGGCGACAGCTTCAGCACGGTGGAGCTGGGCAATGGCACCTTTGCGGTATCCATCAGTGACGGGATGGGGAACGGGGAACGTGCCCGGATGGAGAGCAGCGCTGCGCTTTCGATGCTGGAGAAGCTCCTGCAATCGGGAATGGACGAGAAGCTGGCCGTGAAATCCGTCAATTCCATTCTGTTGCTGCGTTCACCGGATGAATTCTATGCGACGGTGGATATGGCGCTGATAGACCAGTATTCGGCGCAGACGACCTTTATGAAGATTGCTTCTGCACCGAGCTTTATCCGCCGGGGCAGCGAGGTCATTCCCATTACTTCAAGCAATCTGCCCATCGGGATTATAAAAGATATTGAGGTCGATCTGATCAGCATGCAGCTGCGCCCGGGCGATATTCTCATAATGATGACCGATGGTATTTATGATGCGCCCGGATATGCCGTTAATAAAGAGATATGGATGAAACGGCTGATTCAGGAGCTTGAGGGCGATGATCCGCAGGATATGGCCGATGAGCTGCTGGATAAGGTAATCCGGTATCAGGGCAATGAGATACATGATGACATGACCATTGTCGTCACCCGTCTTGATCATTTCCATCCGGAGTGGTCCAGCCTGCATATGCCCGGTATTGGCCGGATGGAGCGTCCGCGCACCGTGAGTTAAAGATAATTTGGTAGGTAACCTATCATTTGAAGTCCGCTATACGTCTTGGAGTATTGTTTATGCATTATATATGGAAGGATTGCTGTCTAGCTGCCAGTTTATAAGAGGAGCATGTAGTGGGAATTAATCCACTTACATTCCTCGTGCCGGCTATGGAATTAATTCTAGCGGGAAATTGTCCATTTAATTCTCCGCCTTGTTGACGGAATGGCTGATTTCACGTGATCTTAATGGAGTTTTTCCAACTAAATTATGATTTTTGAAAATATGCATCCAATTAGGTGGAGTTATTCCCATTATAGCGATGGTTGCTAACCAACGAGAAGTCTGTCATCTCAGGTATCTATCGGATTTCCAGGAGTGTCGCCTAATCCGGCGAGTCCATTCAATAGACTAGCCCGTCTCTGCCCCGCCCCGTTTCAAAAGCCGCTGGTTCAGCGGCTTAATCATATGATTCAAAATAAGTGAATTAACGGAACGGAGAGGAATTTTGGAGCTGTAGAAGCGTTAGCGTTGGCCTTTGTCCCCGGATTTACACCTTATGATGTATTCCATAAATCCAGGGACAACAGCGATCGGAAGCCCAAAAGTTCCTCGCAGTGACGCTTTTTCACGAATTTATTAAATCTATGGTCTTCCGCCTAAGAGGCGGCGTTTGAAATCTCTCAACCTTGGATATGCTAGAAACAGAACAAGGCAAAGGGGAGTGAACAGGTCATGAGACAAATCTTGCTCATTACTGACGGTTGTTCAAACGTGGGGGAAAGTCCGGTGATGGCTGCGGCGCATGCCCGGCAGGAGGGAATCACCGTGAATGTCGTTGGCGTAGTGGATTACGGGACGATCGGAGAGCTTGGGAGCCGGGAGATTGCGGATATCGCCAAAGCCGGCGGCGGACTCAGCCGGATCGTCGGCACGCCGCAGCTGGCGCAGACGATGCAGATGATGACCCGGAAAACCGTGGTTCAGACTATTCAGCAGGCGGTTAATAAAGAGGTAAAAAAAATACTCGGTGAAGGCTCGCTGGAAGAGCTTCCTCCGCTTAAACGTTCGCAGGTCGTTACTGTGGTAGATGAGCTTACGGAGACCACACCGCTGCGCATAGCACTGCTCATAGATGCAAGTGCAAGCATGAAGCCTAAGCTGGGTGCAGTTGAGGAGGCAATCCGTGATTTGGCGCTCAGCCTGGAGGCGCGGGAAGGACGCAGCGAGCTTGCCGTGTTCCATTTTCCCGGACGTTCCAGCAGCGAGGATGCCATGCTCGATATGGACTGGAGCAGCGATGTATCCGAAGTCCGCTCCCTGTTCAGCAGGCTGAAGATGAGGGGAGCTACACCGACAGGACCGGCGATTTTCAAGGTGCTTGAGCATTACCGTTATGATAAACTGGATGAACACCGTGACCGCCGCGTCAGCGAGGACCAGGGTGAACGAGAAGGGATGATTGGTGGGTATGTCGTCTAATCCACCCTATCCGGTAGGCACCGTAATTTCAGGCAAATGGCGGGGGAACCGCTATGTTGTCGAACGGCTGCTGGGAAAAGGGGCGAACGGAACCGTATATCTCGTGCAAAGAGAAGGCAGACGGGAGAAGTATGCGCTCAAGGTCGGAAACGACACGCTTGAACTGCAGTCTGAAATCAATGTGCTGACTTCCCTTCAATCCTGCCGTAAGCGCAGTGAGTACCGGGCACGCCGTGAATCTCCGCTCTCCTCTTATCTGCTGGAATCGGATGACTTTAAAGGCGGGGACAATGAGCCGTTTTACGTCATGCGTTATGTGGAGGGGCGGCCGCTGCATCTTTTTTTGGCCAAAAACGGTGCCTCCTGGCTGGGGCTGGTCGGACTGAAGCTGCTGGAGAAGCTGCAACTGCTGCACGAATGCGGCTTTGTGTTTGGAGACCTGAAGCCGGAGAACGTGATGGTATCGGATTACGGGGAAGCCGAGCTGATTGATTATGGCGGTGCAAGTCCAATGGGACGCAGTGTCAAGCAATTTACCGAATGGCATGACCGCGGGTTCTGGAACGCCGGGAGCCGCACGGGTGATGAGAGCTACGACCTCTTTTCATTTGCCGTGCTGTGCCTTCGCCTGCTTAATGAGGACGGGCTGAAGGTTGCTGCCCAGCAGCTTCCGCAGACCCGGAGCGTGGATGAGCTGACCAGACTGGCCAGAAATCTGCCGGACAAAAAGCTTTCCTCCTGGCTGTGCCTGGCGCTGAAGGGCGGGTTTACCGGATCAGCGGCGGCAGCGGCGGCGTGGAAGCATCATATCTATAATCAGCGCAAACCAGCCAAAGAGACTATGGCAACTCCGCGCTGGCTGAAGAATGCCTTTGCACTTTCTTTGTTTGTGCTGGCCTTTACAATTTACTGGGTGCTCCGTTTTTGACATTATACATACTACATACGATCCAGGGCCCAATATGCCGCTCAGAGCTCTTGTATTTAACAGGCAGGAAAGGAAGCCGCAGATGGAGCAAATGAATGAACTAGTGCAGTACGTAATGGAGTCCGCGGCCGAGCATGAGCTGTGGGCACCCCATGACACCATTGTAGTCGCAGTTTCCGGAGGACCGGACTCTGTGGCTCTTTTGCGTATTTTGCATGAAATATCCTTGAACCGTACACCGCTAAATCTGATATGCGCCCATGTGAACCATGGCTTTAGAGCTGAGTCGCAGGAGGAGGCTGAATTTGTCCGCGCACTGGCGGATGAGCTGGGTTTACCTTTTGAGCTGGCTGAATTCGATATTCCCTCTATTGTGAAGAAAAGCGGTCTGGGACCGGAGGGAGCAGCGCGGGAGAAACGTTATCAGTTTCTGATTGAAACGGCTAAGCGGTATGGGGCGCGCGCCGTCGCACTGGCGCATCATGCCGATGATCAGGCGGAGACGGTGCTGATGCGTCTGCTGCGCGGCAGCGGTCCTTCGGGACTGGCCGGGATGCGCTGGAAAAGAACCGAAAAAAAGGTGGAACTCATCCGCCCCTTTCTGCGTATTAACAAAACAGCTCTTATCGGGCTGTGTCAGAGTGAAGGGTTTGCTTATGCCATGGATGCCAGCAATCTGCTTATGAAATATAAGCGGAATGCGGTTCGGCTGGAGGTGCTGCCGATGCTGGAAAAGTATAACCCCAAAGTAAAGCAGTCGCTTCTGCAGCTGTCTGAAATTGCCGGAGCGGAAGATGAATTTATGGAGGCGAATGCGTTAAAATGCTTCGAAGAGCTAGTTTTGTTCGAGCATGGAAAATACACCTTTAAGAGAGCTTCATTTGCGGCCGTGCCCTCCGCTTTACAACGGCGTTTGATTAAACTAATATTAAATTATCTGTCGGCGGATTCACGGGCCTTGGATTTTTCCAAGATCGAAGCAGTGCGCCGGGGGACGCTGCAGGAACATCCCACCGTATGGAGTCTGGATTTGGGTGGGGGGCTGATCTGTGTGCGGCAATACGATACCATTTTGTTCTCGTCCAAGCCTCCGCAGCAGCAGGTTAGCTATACATATCGGCTGTCTTTGCCCGACTCCCGCCTTGAGCTATGGGAAATCGGAAAAGCAATGACAATGACGGTGCTGGAGAGGGAAAGTTTTGCTTTACAGGGGGAGGATTCCGGGAAGATGTCAGCCTGGTTTGACAGCGATGAGCTGGTGCTGCCGCTGACCGTCCGTTCCCGATTGCCTGGAGATACCATAAAGGTTATGGGATTAAACGGAAGCAAAAAGGTAAAAGATATTTACATTGATGATAAAATACCTTCTTCCGAACGTTCTAGAATTCCCCTCGTTTGTGATGGTTCGGGCAATATCGTCTGGATTCCGGGCGTAAGACGCTCGATGCATGCCGCAGTAGGGCGGCACACGGCCTCGGTTCTGCTCTTAACTCTGGAAGAACTGGAGAAAAGCGGAGAAACGTAATGGTCGCTGTAAGTCTTTCATAGTATAACTTAGGAGGTTCGCAAGTTGCAGAACGATATTCAGGAAATCTTGATCAGCCAAGAGGAAATTCAACAAAGAATCAGGGAGCTCGGCGCCCAGCTGAGCGAAGAATATGCAGGACGCACGCCTTTAGTGATCTGTGTGCTAAAAGGCGCGTTTATCTTTATGGCAGATTTGGTTAAAGTCATTACAGTACCCGTTGAAATGGACTTTATGGCAGTATCCAGCTACGGTGGTACGACCAAATCATCCGGTATTGTCAAAATCATCAAGGATTTGGACACATCAGTTGAAGGCCGCGATGTTCTGATTGTGGAGGACATTATCGACAGCGGTCTTACGCTCAGCTATTTGATTGACATGCTGCAGGGCCGCAACGCTGCTTCTGTCAAAGTAGTCACCCTGTTCGACAAACCGTCAGGCCGTGCAGTTAATCTTGAAGCCGAATTTACCGGTTTTGTGATTCCTGATGCATTCCTGGTCGGCTACGGACTAGACTATGCCGAGCTATATCGGAACCTCCCTTATGTCGGTGTGCTGAAGCCTGAAATTTATTCCAAATGAACCAATCGACAGCCTTAGATCTACGGATCAGATTCCCGGGCCTGATGTTATTTGAGGACTCCGGGCAGGCTATGGTACAATAACTTGAGCGTTGTGAGAGGAGGTAGGGGATGAATCGGTTCATCCGGAATTCTGGTTTTTATTTGATTTTATTTTTAGTCGTGGTGGGCATTGTCCAGTTTGTCAGCAATGGAAATGAATCCGCCGATTTCCCTAGATACGATGAGTTACGGCAGGAGATCAAAACTAACAATGTGAAGAGCATGACGATTCAGTTTGAAGGTAATGCATTTCTGGTTACCGGTGAATACAAAAATTTGCCGACTGATGCCAAATCGAAAAGCTTCTCCACATATGTTCCTCCTACTGATGCAGCCATCAATGAACTCATATCCGCCAGCGATTCCAATGGCGTAGAGTTGACCCAGAAGAAAATGGAAGGCGACAGCATCTGGCTGACATTCCTTTCTTCCATTATCCCGCTGGTAATTATGTTCATCCTGTTCTTCTTCCTGTTCAATAATGCGCAGGGCGGCGGCGGCAAAGTGATGAACTTCGGCAAGAGCAAAGCCCGCCTGTACAATGAAGAGAAGAAGAAGATCAGCTTCGAGGATGTTGCTGGTGCTGATGAAGAGAAGCAGGAACTGGTCGAAGTGGTCGAGTTCTTGAAGGATCCTCGTAAGTTCGCTGCAGTAGGTGCCCGTATTCCTAAGGGGGTACTGCTGGTCGGTCCTCCAGGGACTGGTAAAACCTTGCTGGCCCGCGCTGTTGCCGGTGAAGCAGGCGTTCCTTTCTTCAGTATTTCCGGTTCCGACTTTGTAGAAATGTTCGTCGGTGTCGGTGCTTCCCGTGTACGTGACCTGTTCGAGAATGCCAAGAAGAATGCTCCATGTATCATCTTTATTGATGAGATCGATGCAGTGGGCCGTCAACGCGGCGCCGGACTCGGCGGCGGACATGATGAACGCGAACAGACGCTCAACCAATTGCTCGTCGAGATGGACGGCTTTGGCGGCAACGAAGGTATCATCATCGTCGCGGCTACTAACCGCGCAGACATACTTGATCCGGCGCTTCTCCGTCCGGGACGTTTTGACCGCCAGATTACGGTTGACCGCCCTGATGTGAAAGGCCGTGAAGCTGTACTGAAGGTTCACTCCCGTAATAAACCTCTTACGAAGGACGTCAGACTTGATGTTATCGCTAAGCGTACTACCGGGTTTACCGGTGCCGACCTGGAGAATTTGCTGAATGAAGCGGCACTCCTCGCTGCCCGCCGTAACCGCAAGGATATTACCATGCGGGAAGTCGATGAAGCGATTGACCGTGTAATCGTGGGTACTGAGAAACGCAGCCGTGTCATCAGTGAACGCGAGAAGCGCATCGTTGCTTATCACGAAGCAGGTCATACCATCGTTGGCTACTTCTTGGAGCATGCTGATATGGTTCACAAAGTAACAATTATCCCGCGCGGACGTGCTGGCGGATATGTCATTATGCTTCCTAAGGAAGACCGTATGCTTGTTACCAAGCAGGAACTGTTGGATAAAGTAACCGGACTCCTCGGCGGACGTGTGGCCGAAGAATTGTTTATCGGTGAAGTAGGAACAGGTGCATACAGTGACTTCCAGCAGGCTACACGCATCGTGCGAAGCATGATTATGGAATACGGTATGAGCGACAAGCTGGGACCTATGCAGTTCGGCACCTCCCAAGGCCAGGTATTCCTTGGCCGTGATATTGGGCATGAGCAGAACTACAGTGATTCCATTGCTTACGAAATCGATCAGGAAATGCAGAACTTTATCCGCAGTTGCTATGAGCGCTGCCGTGAGCTGCTGACTAAGTATTCTAAGGAAATGCACTTGATCGCTAACACACTTCTTGAGAAGGAAACGCTGGAACTTGATCAGATCAAAGAACTGATTGAGCAAGGGTACCTGACTGAGGATGGCAAACCGGAAGAAGTGCCTGGGGTGACTCATGAAGCAGGAGAGCCAGTCATTGATTCTATTGGTGATGTGCGTGTTCGTATTCAGGGCAAAACCGATGATGATTCAGCTACACTGCCTGATCTGACCAAGGATATCCCGAACAAAACGGATTCCGAGGACGGAAATGATCCGAACGGCGGCAATAAAGACGGCGGCGGAAGCCTGGTCTAAGTTGCCCATGACCGAATAAAGAGTATACAGTCCAACCGGAGAACCCATGGGTTCTCCGGTTTTTTTTGTAATATAAGCATGGATATACCCGGGGTTCTATGTCTTTGTGCAGCCTGTGCAGGGCGCTGCTGCTTGCCTGGTCACATTGACAGGGGGTGGAACGTTGTGTACATTAGTGATTAAATATTAAATAATAAATATACCTTGAAATAGCAGAGCTGAGTGGCTTTGCATATCTGAATGCAGCGGGTAACTGGTATAATGAATGTCCGGCTTTGATTAGCTATAAGAATTAAGGGGGAGAACAGACCGTGGAAGCTCTGGCGCTTGAGCGCAAGCAGGAACAGAACCGTGAACTTCGTGAGCGCCTCGAACAGCTTAAGAAGGAACGGAATGCAATTATTTTGGCTCATTATTATCAGCGGGATGAAATTCAGGAGGTAGCGGATTTCCGGGGGGATTCTTTTTTACTGGCTCAAAAGGCAGCGGAGACCGATGCGGAGGTTATTGTATTCTGCGGTGTGCATTTCATGGGCGAAAGCGCCAAGATTCTTGCCCCGAACAAAACCGTACTGATTCCGGACGAACGTGCAGGCTGTCCTATGGCGGATATGGTCAATGTGGATGGGCTCCGTAAGCTCAAGGCGCAGCATCCGAACGCCAAGGTGGTCACCTATATTAACTCGTCGGCTGAGATTAAGGCGGAAACGGATATTTGCTGTACCTCGGCCAACGCCGTCAAGGTGATTGAATCGCTCGACGCGGAGGAAATCATCTGGGTGCCGGACAAGAACCTGGGCAATTATGTTCAGGAACAGACCGGTAAGAAGCTGATCATCTGGGAAGGCTATTGCAACACTCATGATATGCTCACGGTTAAAGATGTTATTGAAATGAGAGCCAAATATCCGGAGGCAGAATTTGTGGTACATCCGGAATGCCGCCCTGAAGTAGTTGCGATGGGTGATTATGTAGGCAGCACCACCTCGATCATTGAGTATTGCCGGAAATCGGACCGCCGGCAGTTTATCGTTGGAACAGAGGACGGTACTGGCTACCAGCTGCGCAAAGACAGTCCGGATAAGGAATTCCACTTTGCGACAAAATTCCTTGTCTGCCCTAATATGAAAGTTAATAATCTAAAGAAACTGGTAAAATGCCTGGAGACGATGAAGCCGCAGATTTACGTACCGCCCGCTGTCGCCGACAAAGCCAGAACCTCCCTAGAGCGCATGCTACAAGTCCGGTAGCATGCGCTACTCTTTCGTTGAAACAGGTGAAAAGCGGTCATGATTCCACAATATTTAGTAGATTTCGATCTTCGTGAGCTCCCTACAGTAAAGACAGACTGCCTTGTAATCGGCTCGGGGATTGCCGGATTGTTCACAGCAATTAAAGCCAGTGAAGACCGGAAGGTTATTATGATTACTAAGAAATCACTGATGGAGAGCAACACCCGGTATGCACAGGGCGGAATTGCTGCAGTATTCTCAGAAGATGATTCACCAGTCTACCACCGCCAGGACACCCTAATGGCTGGAGCGGGGCTTAACTCTTCCGCAGCAGTGGATGTATTGGTGCATGAAGGTCCTGAGGGTGTGCGTGAACTGATCCGCCTCGGCACCATATTCGATAAGGAAAACGGTGTACTGGCTTTAACACAGGAAGCAGCACACAGCCACCGCCGTATCCTTCATGCTAATGGGGATGCTACCGGCTATGAAATTGTCCGTGCACTCGCGGAACAAGTCCAGCAGCATGAGAATATTGAGATCTGGGATGACCATTTTGTTATAGATCTTATTACAGAGGGGGGAGAATGCGTTGGTGCGCTGGTGCAGCGTCTAGGCGGCGGAAGACTGTTCCTGCAAGCCGATGCCACGATTCTCTGCTCAGGGGGAGCGGGGCAACTGTACCGCTATACTACGAATCCCGAGGTTGCGACCGGGGATGGGGTAGCGATAGCCTACCGGGCCGGAGCCCATGTGCGGGATATGGAATTTATCCAGTTCCATCCGACAGCACTGAGTTATCCCGGAGCACCACGTTTCCTGATTTCCGAGGCTGTACGCGGTGAGGGAGCTGTCCTGCGCAATATTAATGGTGAACGGTTCATGGAGCGTTATCATGAGCTGCTGGAATTGGCACCCCGTGACATCGTAGCCCGGGCGATTATCAGTGAGATGGAGCTCACCAAGTCAACCTTCGTATACCTCGACATTACACATGAGCCCGCGGATATGGTTAAACACCGGTTCCCGACAATTTATGAGACATGTATGAGTTACGGGCTCGATATTACAAGTGATTGGATTCCTGTGGCTCCTGCTGCGCATTATATGATGGGGGGCATCAAGACTGATCTGAACGGAGAAAGCAATATCGCCCGGCTGTTTGCCTGCGGCGAGGTTTCTTCGACCGGAGTACAG
Organism: Paenibacillus pedocola; assembly: GCF_031599675.1. NCBI lineage: Bacteria > Bacillati > Bacillota > Bacilli > Caryophanales > Paenibacillaceae > Paenibacillus > Paenibacillus pedocola. Next base: position 64,722 of record NZ_CP134223.1, read on the forward strand.
GGAGCAAACCGCCTGGCCAGCAACTCTTTATCCGAAGCTATCGTATTTGGACGGCGGATTATTGAACGTATCCGCCAGCTTCCGCCGCTTGGCCGGGATATCGTATCCGCAGGGTGTGATGAAGGGCGGGTAGAATCACCGACCCAAGCTATAGTCGAACGTCGGCTTAAGCTGCAAAAGGTAATGGTGCGATATGCCGGTCTCCGGCGGAATGAGGAAATGCTGGAAAAAGGGCTGGAAGAACTAAAACGGCAGCTGCCGATTTTTGGCTCTGCTCTAACCAAACGTGAGGAATATGAGTTTGCCAACATGCTTACCTGCTGCCTGCTGATCACAGAATCGGCTTTGGCGCGGCAGGAGAGTCGTGGAGCACATTACCGTGAGGATTATCCGCTAAGGGATGATGCGAAGTGGCAGAAACATTTGCTCCAGATTCGCGATCTCGGAATAGTGGAGGAATTAAGTGATGATGTTTAATGGATACAACGAAGAATTAGTGCAATTAATCAAGGGTTGGCTGCAGGAGGATGTCGGTTCGGGTGATATTACAACACGGACGACGATTCCCGCAGGACACGAATCCAAGGGAATCATCCATGCGAAGGAAGCCGGTGTCATCTGCGGCCTGCCTGTGGCAGAGCTGGTTTTTGAAGTTGTGGATCCGTCGCTTGTCTTTACGGCACTGGTTCAAGAAGGCCAGAGCGTGGCAAAGGGAACGGTAATTGCGGAAGTAGAGGGAAGCACGCACGCAATTCTGACCGGGGAGCGGCTTGCGCTTAACCTGATGCAGAGATTGTCCGGTGTTGCTTCACGGACAGCTGCTTTTGTAGAAGCGCTGAATGGTCTGCCTACACGGCTTGTTGATACCCGTAAGACTACACCGGGACACCGGATGCTGGAGAAGTACGCTGTCCGCGTTGGCGGCGGGGCGAACCACCGGTTCGGATTGTACGATGCTGTGATGATCAAGGATAATCATATCAAGGGAGCCGGAGGTATTCGTCAAGCTGTAGGCCGGGCCCGGGCGAATATACCGCATACCATGACCATTGAAGTGGAGACCGAGAGCCTGGAGCAGGTTGAGGAAGCTTTAGCTGCAGGAGCAGATATTATAATGCTGGACAATATGGCGCCTGAGCTGATGAAGGAAGCCGTTAGAAGAATTAAGACCAAATCACCGCATGTCAAAACCGAAGCTTCGGGGAATGTTTCCCTGGAGACTGTTCGCAGCATTGCTGAATCAGGCGTGGATGTGATTTCTGTTGGAAGGCTGACCTATTCCTTCACTAGTCTGGACATCAGTCTGGATCTGAATGCCAAGAAGGAGGCGCCTCTCTCATGATACTGGCGGTCGATATCGGCAATACCAATATTGTGCTCGGTGTTTACCGGAAGCGTGAGCTGCTGCACCATTTCCGGCTCAGCACTGCGCGTCAATCTACGGCCGATGAATATGGCGTGCTGATTCATAATTTGTTCCATATGTCGAACATATCGTTTAAAGATGTGGAGGGCGTAATTATCTCCTCTGTTGTCCCTCCACTTGTCCAAGTAATCGTTGAGATGTGTGTAAAGTATATCGGCAAAGATCCGCTGCTGGTTGGTCCCGGAATCAAGACCGGTCTTAATCTGCGTTATGAAAACCCCCGTGAAGTAGGGGCTGACCGGATTGTGAATGCTGTTGCGGCTATTGAACAGTACAAATGCCCGCTAGTGGTCGTGGACTTCGGGACTGCAACTACATTCGACTGTATTGATGCCGGTGCCAATTATCTTGGCGGGGCCATTGTACCGGGGCTCGGTATTTCCACCGAGGCCCTGTATCAGCGGGCATCCAAACTGCCGAGAATCGAGCTGGAGAAACCCAAGAAGGTAATTGGGCGCAATACGGTGCATGCCATGCAAGCCGGGATTATTTTTGGTTATGCCGGCCAGGTTGAGGGAATCGTACGGAGAATCAAGCAGGAAATGAATGCGCCGGTACTGAAGGTCATAGCAACAGGCGGGCTTGCAACGCTTATTGCCGGGGAGACGGACTGTATAGATGAAGTTAATCCTATGCTGACACTTGAAGGCCTGCGTATTATTTATGACCGTAACCAATAAAGATAAAGAAGCCTGAACGAGGCTAAGAGAGTGGAGGGATATGCACCCAATGGAAACAAAAAAAGACCGGCTGATCCGGGGGACTGCACTGGACGGAAGAGTCCGGGCATTTGCTGTCCGCACGACAGCACTCGTTGATGAATTGCGGCGCAGACATGATACGTACCCGACGGCTACAGCCGCACTGGGCCGTACAGTAACCGCAGCAGCCATGATGGGCGCTATGCTTAAAGGAGAAGAGAAGCTGGCTATTATGGTCAAAGGCAACGGCCCGATTGGACAGATTACGGCTGAATCGAATGCTCTTGGGGAAGTGCGTGGCTACGTGAGCAATCCGCATGTGCATCTGCCCAGCAACAGTCTTGGCAAACTGGATGTGGCCGGTGCTGTAGGCACCGAAGGATTTATTGATGTGAGCAAGGATTTGGGGATGAAGGAGCCTTATCGCGGAAGCGTACCTATTATTTCAGGTGAGCTTGGCGATGATTTCACCTACTACTTTGCCGTTTCCGAGCAGACACCGGCGGCGGTCGGGCTGGGTGTATTGGTGGAACCGGATAACTCTGTGAGTGTTGCCGGAGGATTTATCATCCAGCTGCTTCCAGGTCTTACCGATGCTGAAATTACTGAGATTGAACAGGCAGTAGGCGCTATGCCATCTGTTACTACCCTGCTTGATCAGGGACTTGAACCTGAGGAAATGCTGCGCTATCTTTTACCGGATGCCATAGTACTGGATGAACTGGATATTAATTTTGTCTGCCAATGCTCGCGGGAGCGGGTGGAACAAACATTGGTCAGTCTGGGCCAGCACGAGCTGGAGCGTTTAATCGAAGAAGACGATCAGGCGGAGGTTGTATGTCATTTCTGCAACGAGGCCTATTTATTTAATAAGGATGAACTTCAGGTTATCCTGGATCAAGCGAGATCGTAGGGCATGCGATGATGACTAGACAGGAGCGCGTGCTGCGCAATGCCGTTGTCATACTTGCTGTCGGCACTTTAGTCCTTGGAGGGCTGCTCTTTTGGAGTCTGCGGGCCATGTACATTCTGAAGGGTGAGGCTGCTGAGGGTGAATCCGCTGATATCGCCAGCGCAGGCGGACAGCCGGTAACGGACCGGGAATGGATAGATGAACTCAAAAAAAAGCACGGTGATGAGGTGCTTCTGGGTATACTCAATCACATTGTAGTCGATAAGGAAGCCAAGGCGCTTGGCATTACCGTGACAGATACAGACATCGAGCAGGAACTTCAGCGCAGTATGGCTGGTTATGGCTCAGAGGAACAGTATTACACGCAAATGCGGTCTGAGCTGGGACTTTCCCGTCAGGAGGTGCGTGAGGAGGCGGTTTACCGGCTCACTCTCCAGGCGGTGGCCACAAAGGACGTTATAATCAGTGAATCGGCAATCGATGATTATTTAGCGGAGAATTCCGCACGCTTCACACCCAAGAAGCAAATGCAGCTCTCGATGATCAAGGTGGAGACTTACGATGAGGCAGACCATGTGATGGACCGGCTGGAGCAGGGAGAGGATTTTGCCGCTGTAGCCAAGGAGGTCTCCATCGACACCGAGAGCAGGGAGCACGGAGGCAGCATCGGAATGGTGGAGGAGGATGACCCTTTCTGGCCTGGGGATCTGCTGCAAACGGCTGCAGGACTTGAGGCGGGCGATATCGCCGGGCCGCTGCAGACCGGTGAAGCTTATGCCGTAATCCGGCTGGAGAAAATGATTGATCCCCCTAAACCGGATGAGGCGGAAATCCGGGAGCAGGTACGCCGGGAGCTGGCACTGGAGCAGGCTGCCCCGTTACAGCAGGTAGAAAGCGATCTGCGTACTAAATATGACACAGCGATATATATTGACAACGGCCTGCAAGATTGATAATATGAGGTTAAATGTAAAACCTACCGTTTTAGTCGGGAATAACCGGCGGCGGATTACACAAAATGGCCGCCTTACAGCGTTATAACTTGACGCTGCGGTATTGAATATCCTGGTGCAGACTCATCGTCCCCTTGAGAGATAAGCCGCAATACATCAAACACCCGGAATTACATGCTGAAGACTTATGTCACAAGTTATGCACTCATAGATTATTAAATATTCCAAGGAGGTTTTTGCTCATGGCTAAAGTCGTCAACAGCGTAACAGATTTGATCGGTGGCACACCGCTTGTTCGTTTGAATCGGATCACTCCCGAAGGTTCCGCAGATATCTACTTGAAGCTGGAATACCAAAACCCGGGTTCCAGCGTTAAAGACCGTATTGCCCTCAGCATTGTTGAAGAAGCTGAGAAGGATGGTCTTCTGAAACCGGGCGGAACGATTGTAGAAGCTACCAGCGGTAACACTGGTATCGGCTTAGCACTTGTTGCAGCTGCCAAAGGCTACAAGGCAGTTATTGTTATGCCTGAAACGATGAGCCTTGAGCGCCGTAACCTGCTTCGCGCTTACGGTGCTGAACTCGTACTGACTCCGGGATCGGAAGGTATGAACGGTGCGGTTAAGAAAGCCGAGCAGATTTTGGCCGAGAATCCGGATTACTTCCTTGCTGAGCAGTTTAAGAACAAAGCTAACCTGAAGATTCACCTGGAAACAACCGGTCCTGAAATCGTAGAAGCGATTGAATCGATCGGTGGACCATTGGATGCGTTCGTTGCAGGCGTAGGTACTGGCGGAACCATCTCCGGTGCCGGCGAAGTACTGAAGAAGCAATATCCTGATGTGAAGATTTATGCGGTAGAGCCCGCTGCTTCACCTATTCTGGCCGGCGGCAAACCAGGCCCGCACAAAATCCAAGGGATTGGCGCTAACTTCATTCCGGATATCCTGAACCAGAACATTTATGATGAGATCATTCATGTGGAAAACGACGAAGCCTTCGAAACTGCACGCCGTGTTGCCAAAGAAGAAGGCGTGTTGTCCGGTATTTCTTCCGGTGCCGCTGTATTTGCAGCGCTTAAAGTAGCCAAAGAGCTGGGAGCAGGCAAAAAAGTCGTTGTCATTATTCCAAGTAACGGCGAACGCTACCTTAGCACTCCGCTGTATAACTTCGAAGTATAATTATTGAAATTTCTTATAAGAGTCTTCCTCTCCGCTCATTCAGGGATAGTGAAGGCTCTTTTTTGTGCATGCTGTTAGAAGAGACGATGTGGCGATATTCAGAGCTGTTGATGCGTTTTGAATGCGAGAATAAGCTTTATTTTACATAAATCCAATCTTCGGGGTTTTCAAAGCGTCCTGAAGTACAGTATACTGACAGGCAATAAACGATGATAACCATGTAAGCTTCACAAAACTTAAGCGAATGCTTACGAAGCGAGTTTTGTTGTGTAGAACCATCAAAGAAGTTGCAGCTTCGCAAAACTTTAAGGAGGATGGCTTTGGAAATCTTAACGGCGTGGCAGGACTGGGAGCAATGGGCAGATGAGAGCTGGAGCCTTCTTCCCTTGATTATACAATCACCACAGGATAAATCCGGCTTGCCGGCTTCTTGGATGAAGGCCTGGGAGCAGGCCTCCGCTTATTCAGTGGTACTGGAGAGCGGGAAAGGCGGCCGCTATACTTACCTGGGGCTTAGCCCTGTCTCCGTAATAGAAGGCAAAGGTGCACAAGCGGCAGCAATGGATTTAATTCCGGGAACATCGGGCTATCAAGTCCGGGAAGCTGCTGCAAAGGATCATTTGCACGGTAAACCGCTGGATGTGCTGCAGGGATGGATGAAGGGATTCACTTCCCCGCGCGCAGAGATCTCAGGATTACCGCCGTTTCATGGCGGCTGTGTGGGATTTCTCAGCTATGATGTAGTCCGTTCCCTGGAGAGGCTGCCTACGCTGGCCCAGGATGATCCGGGATTTCCTGATTATTTGTTTATGCGTTTCGAAGAGCTATGGATTTACGATCACCAGGAGGACATGCTTTATTGTACTGTTCATGTCCCAGTGACTGCCGGTAATAAATCTGATCTGTCTGGCCTCAGACTTCTCTATTCCGAGTCTGTACAGCGGGCGGAGAAGATGCTTGAACAGTGGCGGCTGATCGGTTCTGCTGCAGAACCGGAAGCACAGACCCAGGCAGCGGAGATGGACAGAATTGTCGCTGTGATTGAGGAGAGCATTAACCTGTCCGGAGAGTGGCCTGGCATGAGGTCAGCCTTTTCACCAGAGCACTTTCAGCAGGCCGTGCTCGATGTTCAGGAATACATCCGCCAGGGCGACGTATTCCAGGTCAACCTCTCGCTGCGCCAGGAGGCGCAGCTGAAAGCCCCGCCGGAGGATGTTTATGAATGGCTGCGCAAGCTCAACCCGTCCCCGTACATGGGGCTGCTCCGCTCGCCCGGCTTCGCGCTCTCCAGCGCTTCGCCGGAGCTGCTCGTCAAGCTGCACGGGGACAAGGTCAGCGCCCGCCCCATTGCCGGTACCCGGCGCCGGGGGTTCACTCCCGCGGAGGATGCCGCCATGGAGGCGGAGCTGCGCGGGAGCGAGAAGGAGATCGCCGAGCATATTATGCTTGTCGATCTGGAGCGGAGCGACATCGGCCGTGTCGCTGCATATGGATCGGTCAGCGTGCCGGAGCTGCTGACCGTGGAGCGATACTCGCATGTGATGCATCTCGTCTCGCAGGTGGAAGGGCGCATCGCCCCCGGCCGGGATGCTTATGATGTCATGGCCGCCTTGTTTCCCGGCGGCACCATCACCGGCGCGCCTAAGGTGCGCACAATGGAAATCATCGAAGAGCTGGAGCCGGTTCGCCGCGGCCCATATACCGGTTCACTGGGCTGGATTGACTATAACGGCAATATGGAATTAAATATTATTATACGGACGCTGGCAGTCAAGGACGGAGTAGGATATATTCAGACAGGCGCAGGTATCGTGATCGATTCCGATCCGTACCGCGAATACCGGGAATGCCATAACAAAGCCAAAGCGGTAGTGAAGGCGGTTCTCTGCAGTGAGCTTCAGCAGGAATCACGGATCACCGGCGGCGCCAAAGGGGGAGCAACACTATGATCTTGGTCATCGATAATTATGATTCCTTTACGTACAACCTGGTACAGTATTTAGGCGAACTGGGGGAAGAAGTGAAGGTGCACCGCAACGACGAAATCACGGTTCAGGAGATTGAAAAGATGGCTCCAGATCATATTCTGATCTCACCGGGACCCTGCACCCCGAATGAAGCGGGCATTAGCCTGGAGCTGCTGCAGCATTTCAAAGGCGTCATTCCGATCTTCGGCGTATGTCTGGGACATCAGGCGATTGGGCAGGCCTTTGGCGGCAACGTCATTCGCGCGGAACGTTTAATGCACGGCAAAACATCGCCGATTTACCATAACGGCACATCAGTTTTTGAGGGACTGGAATCCCCCTTTACCGCTACAAGATACCATTCATTAATCGTGGAACGCGAGAGCCTGCCGGATTGCCTGGAGATTACGGCAGAGACGGCGGAAGGTGAAATTATGGCACTGCGTCATAAAGAGTATCCGATTGAAGGTGTCCAGTTTCATCCGGAATCAATCATTACCGATCATGGCCACACCATGCTCCGCAACTTCCTGAAACGGAGAGCCGGAGAACCGGCATGAACTATATCGGACTGAATCAAAAGACAGTCGAGGCCAAAGACGCCGTGGTTTCCGCTCTGGATCACGGCTTTTTGTACGGCATGGGCCTGTTTGAAACCTTTCGTACTTATGGAGGAGTCCCTTTTCTGCTGCGGCACCATCTAGATAGGCTGGCGGACGGCTGCAGACAGCTGGGAATTCCGTTTGAGGCAGATGAAGACTCCCTGCGTAAATGGATTGGACAAGTAATGGCAGCGAATGAGCTGCAGGAAGCATATATCCGTTATACAGTTACCGCAGGTGAGGATATTTTGGGGCTTCCGGCCGGAGAGTATACGCAGCCTAATCATTTGCTCTATATCAAAGAGCTGCCCAAGGTGCCTGCGTCCCTTTACACGGAAGGCAAGCCGCTGCAATTGCTGCGGATACCGCGCAATACCCCGGAAGGGCCGGTTAGGCTGAAGTCGCTGCATTATATGAATAACATTTTGGCCAAACGTGAGCTTGCCGGATATGCCTCAGCTGCGGGCGGTGCGGAAGGGCTAATGCTGACGGATAAAGGGTTTATTGCGGAGGGCATCGTCAGCAATCTCTTTTACATCAAAGACGGGATACTCCATACTCCGGATATAGCTGCAGGCATCCTGCCCGGCATTACCCGGGAAATGGTGCTGGAACTGGCCCCGGGGGCAGGATTGCGCACAGAAGAGGGGTTTTACCGCTGGGAGCAGCTGCTCGCTGCTGAGGAAATATTTCTGACGAACTCGGTGCAGGAGATTGTCCCGGTGACGGCACTTTGGCAAGGTACTGAGTCATTGATGGTTAGCGGCGGGCGAAGCGGCAAGAACACGGCTGAATTGATCAGGTTGTACAGGGAAAGGACGGAAGGACTGAAATGAAACCTGTTATTTATAGACGGAACTACCGGTTTAAGGACAATGAACTGGTCTTAGGCGACCGTACCTTGATTATGGGTATCTTGAATGTAACCCCTGACTCTTTTTCCGACGGGGGCTTGTGGAATGAGCCGGATAGAGCGGTAGAGCATGCACTCCAGATGGCGGCTGAAGGTGCCGATATTATTGATATAGGCGGTGAATCCACACGTCCCGGCCATCAGCCGGTGAGTATGGAGGAAGAGCTGGAGCGGGTGCTTCCTGTTATTGAGAGCATTCACCGCGCAGCGCCCCATCTGGTTCTTTCGATAGATACGTACAAGGCAGAGGTAGCCCGGCAGGCTATTCAGGCGGGAGCACACATTATTAATGATATCTGGGGTGGCAAAGCTGACCGTGATATGGGCGCTGTAGCTGCTGAAGCCGGATGTCCCTTCATACTGATGCATAACCGTCATGACCGTAATTATAAGGATCTGGCGGCAGATATATCTGCGGATCTCAAAGAGAGTATTGATTTGGCACTGGCTGCAGGTGTAAAGCCGGAGAACATCATCCTTGACCCGGGTATCGGGTTTGCCAAGGATTATACCGAGAATTTGCAGGCGATGATGGCGCTGGACAGCTTGACTGAGCTGGGATATCCGGTACTGCTGGCTACCTCCCGCAAAAAGTTCATCCGGACTGCACTCGGTCTTCCAGCGGATGATGTTGTGGAGGGAACCGCCGCGACTGTAGCATTCGGCATTGCCCAAGGCTGTCAGATCGTGCGGGTGCATGATGTGTCCTTAATCAAACGAACCGTTCAAATGTGCGATGCTATGCTGTATGCCGCCTCTCTGCAAGTGCGGAAGTAGGTTAGGCCTACAGCGGCTGACTATTTTTATAATAAGAAAGCAGGTACTGTAATGGATAAAATGACGCTGCACCGCATGGAATATTACGGATATCACGGAGTGTTTGAAGAGGAACGCAAGCTTGGCCAGCGCTTCTATGTGGATCTGGAGCTGGAGCTTGATTTGCAGTCTGCAGGGCTGAATGATGATCTGACGCAGACCGTGAACTATGCCGAAGTGCATGAAACTGTTAAAAATATTGTCGAAACAAAGTCCTTTAAGCTGATCGAAGCTTTGGCGGAACATATTGCATCCGTGTTACTGGACACTTATACTATTATCAATGCAGTAACGGTCAAAGTGACCAAGCCGCATCCGCCGTTCGACATTCATTTTCAGGGAGTGACCGTAGAACTGCGCAGAACGAGAAAGTGAGACCAGGTCCATGAACATACATTCCACCTCTGAGGCATCAGAGGCTTATATTGCTTTAGGGGCTAATTTGGGTGACCGTGAGGGAACCTTGAAGGAAGCTTTGAACAGGCTGAACCAGCATGAGGGAATTGAAGTTGTACGCTGCTCCAGAATATACGAGACCGAGCCGGTAGGCTATCTGGATCAGCCGCAGTTTTTGAATATGGCTGCAGCCCTGCGTACTACGCTTGCGCCGGAGGATTTGCTTCATGTCATGCTGGCGATTGAGACACAGCTCGGCCGCGTCCGGGATATCCGGTACGGACCGAGAACCGTCGATTTGGATTTGCTCTGGGTAGAAGGCCGGAGTCTGGACACGCCCGAGTTAACGCTTCCGCATCCCCGGATGATGGAGCGGGCGTTTGTGCTGATTCCGCTAAGTGATATTGTTCCGCAGAATGATGCATCGTTCGGACTTTACGGAATGATTGCTGCAGCGCTTCAAGATTTGGACGGAAAGGAAGGAATGCGCTTGTGGACATCAAACGAATGGGACGGCGGGTCAGAGCATTCCGGAAGCTAAAAGGGTATACCCAGCAGGAGCTGGCGGATTCTGTCGGAATTTCCCTCGCTGTGCTCGGCGCAGTAGAGAGGGGCAATCGTCGTTTGGAAGATAAAATTTTAAATAAAATTGCGGATGTTCTCGGCGTTTCAGCCGAAGAGCTGGCCAATCCCTCCCCGTGAGACGGAGCTTTTATATAAACCAAAGAGTAAAGGAAGTGAAAGAACATGCTGAAAATTGGCGGTATTGAATTGAAGAACCAGGTGGTTCTGGCGCCTATGGCCGGCGTATGCAATCCTGCTTTTCGTCTGATCGCAAAAGAGTTTGGCACAGGTTTGGTCTGCGCAGAAATGGTCAGTGACAAGGCAATCCTGCACGGCAACAAGCGCACACGAGAAATGCTGTTTGTGGATGAGCGGGAGAAGCCGCTTAGCCTGCAGATTTTTGGAGGCGACCGTGAATCGCTGGTTGGAGCGGCAAGAGTGGTGGATAAAGAGACCAATGCCGATATTATCGACATTAATATGGGCTGTCCTGTCCCTAAAGTGACCAAATGTGATGCCGGCGCCCGCTGGCTGTTGAATCCTGACAAAATTTACGAGATGGTGTCGGCTGTCGTGGAAGCCGTGGATAAGCCTGTCACCGTAAAAATGCGCATCGGCTGGGACAGTGAGCACATCTTTGTAGAAGAGAATGCGCGTGCTGTAGAACGGGCCGGCGGCCAGGCCGTCAGTGTGCACGGCCGTACACGCGAGCAGCTGTATACCGGACATGCGGACTGGAAGTATATCAAAATGGCCAAAGAGGCTGTTTCGATTCCCGTTATCGGTAACGGGGACGTGAATACACCTGAGGATGCGCGGGCAATGCTTGATCAGACCGGCTGTGACGGAGTCATGATCGGCCGCGGCGCATTGGGCAATCCGTGGATGCTGTACCGTACGGTGCAGTATTTGAAAACTGGCGAACTGATGCCTGAGCCTGAAGTTGAAGAGAAAATCAAAGTAGCGATTCTTCACATGGACCGGTTGGTGACCCTTAAGGGGGAAGCGGTCGCCGTTCGTGAAATGCGCAAGCATATGGCCTGGTATTTGAAAGGTCTTAAAGCTGCCGCCCGTGTGAAGGATGTCATTATGGAAGAAACAAGACGCGACGGAATGGTGCGGATTTTGAATGATTTTGTCGTACAGCTTAGAGATGAAGAGGAAAAGGAAGACCTGAGCCCTTCTCTTTCGGCAGTATAATTTCCGCTCCTGCATCGGGGATCTCCATGCTTCTGCTTACATTATCAGATAACACTGAACTTTATATGGGGCGTCATTGACATTTAGTAGCGGTTCCAATATAATTTCACAGTATAAAATCGCCGTTACAGCAAGCGTTAATGCAGCAGGGAGGGTTCTTATCCCTCCGGATTCGCATATAGTATGGTGTTTTCAATAAATGTATACGACAGGAGAATCGGTTGAGATGAGCGATAAAGAAGTCATCCTTACGCCGGACGGACTTAAGCGTCTGGAAGAAGAACTGGAGACCCTCAAATCCGTGAAACGCCGCGAAGTGGCCGAGCGGATTAAAGTAGCAATCGGCTACGGGGATATCAGCGAGAACTCGGAGTATGAAGATGCGAAGAACGAACAGGCTTTTATCGAAGGCCGTATTATTACTCTGGAAAAAATGCTCCGCAACGCCCGAATCATCAACAGCGACGAGATTGTTACTGATGTGGTAAGCATTGGGGTTACGGTTAGCGTTGAAGATTTGGAATATGGCGACGTGATGGAGTATACCATCGTCGGCACAGCTGAATCCGATCCGTTAAATAATAAAATCTCTAACGAAAGCCCGGTAGGTAGAGCCATTATCGGCAAAAAAGTCGGCACAATCGTCGATGTTAGTGTTCCTGCAGGCGTCATTCAATATAAAATTCTCGATATTAGAATGAAGTAACTTACAGTTGTACCCCGAAAGCTTCCTTAGGGAAGCTTTTTTCAAAGTATAACAAGCGAAAAATATGGGTGAACATATATAGCTTATATTTTGTACTGAAACGGACTGCCCTCGCTCAATACCCGCGGGGAGCCGTTTCTTCTTATGTATATGACATGATGGTTTTAGAGAGGATGAACGAACATGACCGAGGAATTGAATACCGTGGAGAGCACGGAAAAAGAGCTTAGCGAGCTGCTGCAGATCCGCCGTGCGAAATTGGACGAGCTGCGTGCACTGGGAATCGACCCGTTCGGCAAGAAATATGAGCGTACTGCAGGAGCCGGAGACCTTCTGGCTAAGTATGACGGACAAACCAAAGAGGAACTGGACGAGCTTGCTCTGGATGTAAGCATTGCCGGCCGCATCATGGGTAAACGGGTAATGGGAAAAGCCAGCTTTGCCCACATCCAGGACCTAAGCGGTAAAATCCAGATTTATGTGCGCCAGGACAGCATTCCTGAAGAGCAATATGCAGCATTTAATGTTCTTGATTTGGGGGACATCATCGGTGTCCGCGGAACGTTGTTCAAGACCAAAACAGGTGAAACGTCGATTAAAGCGAGCAACCTCGAGGTATTGTCCAAATCCCTGCTTCCTTTGCCTGAGAAATATCATGGCCTGAAGGATGTAGAGCTGCGCTACCGTCAGCGTTATGTAGATTTGATTATCAACCCAGAGGTACAGCAGACCTTTATTGCCCGTTCACGGATTATCCAGTCGATGCGCCGTTATCTGGATTCACTGGGTTATCTTGAAGTTGAAACTCCGACTCTGCATGCAATTGCCGGCGGGGCTGCTGCACGTCCGTTCATTACCCACCACAACACACTGGATATGCAGCTGTATATGCGTATTGCTATCGAGCTCCACCTGAAGCGCCTGATTGTAGGCGGTCTGGAGAAAGTCTACGAAATCGGCCGCGTCTATCGTAATGAAGGGATTTCAACACGCCACAATCCGGAATTCACCATGATCGAGCTGTACGAAGCTTATGCTGACTACAAAGACATTATGCAGCTGACGGAGAACATGATCGCCCACATCGCCCAGGAGGTTCTTGGCAGCCAGAAGATTAACTATCAGGGACAAGAAGTCGACCTCTCACCGGGATGGCGCCGTGTAACCATGGTTGATGCTGTTAAAGAAGTAACGGGTGTTGACTTTGGCGTTCAGATGACCGATGAAGAAGCCCAGCGTCTGGCTAAGGAGCACCGTGTGCCGGTTGAGAAGCACATGACCTTTGGCCATATCCTCAATGCGTTTTTTGAACAATTTGTTGAGGAAACGCTGATCCAGCCTACGTTTGTAATGGGTCATCCGGTTGAAATCTCGCCACTGGCCAAAAAGAATGAGCAGGATCCGCGGTTTACGGACCGTTTTGAGCTATTTATTGTTGCCCGTGAGCACGCGAATGCCTTTAGTGAGCTGAATGACCCGATTGACCAGCGTCAGCGGTTCGAAGCTCAGATTCACGAGAAAGAGCAGGGTAACGATGAGGCTCATGAGATGGATGATGACTTCATCCGTGCGCTGGAATACGGTATGCCTCCTACAGGCGGACTCGGAATCGGTGTAGACCGTCTGATCATGCTGCTTACCAACGCCGCTTCTATCCGTGATGTTCTGTTGTTCCCGCATATGCGTAACAAAGACTGAATAATGTCCTGATCCCAAAACCACAATAACCAGGGAAGCTGTACAGGCAGTTTCCTTGGTTCACTGGTGGAATGAGCTGCTGTTAGAGATAATGTGCTTAGCCGTAGCCTAACAAATGCAGAATAGGCATAATCTTTTAAAATAATGCTTGCAATCAAACGCTATACATGATATATTCTATTTCTGGCCGCGAAACATCAACGCCGAGCTCGAAAAAGAAGTTAAAAAAAGAGCTTGCATTGAACGGCTGGATGTGATATATTATAAGAGTTGCTGGTGACGAGATGATCGGCACTGACAACGAGCTTGATCTTTGAAAACTGAACAACGAGTGAGTATCGGAAATCACTTCGGTGAGATCCAAAATTAGAGAATGCAAATTCTCGTCAGATGTTTCAAAATGAGCAATCGCTCTTTCTAAATACCAATTTGGAGAGTTTGATCCTGGCTCAGGACGAACGCTGGCGGCGTGCCTAATACATGCAAGTCGAGCGGAGCTTATCCTTCGGGATAAGCTTAGCGGCGGACGGGTGAGTAACACGTAGGCAACCTACCCCTCAGACTGGGATAACTACCGGAAACGGTAGCTAATACCGGATAATTCCTTTTCTCTCATGAGAAGAGGATGAAAGGCGGAGCAATCTGCTACTAAGGGATGGGCCTGCGGCGCATTAGCTAGTTGGTGAGGTAACGGCTCACCAAGGCGACGATGCGTAGCCGACCTGAGAGGGTGAACGGCCACACTGGGACTGAGACACGGCCCAGACTCCTACGGGAGGCAGCAGTAGGGAATCTTCCGCAATGGGCGAAAGCCTGACGGAGCAACGCCGCGTGAGTGATGAAGGTTTTCGGATCGTAAAGCTCTGTTGCCAGGGAAGAACGTCCGGTAGAGTAACTGCTACCGGAGTGACGGTACCTGAGAAGAAAGCCCCGGCTAACTACGTGCCAGCAGCCGCGGTAATACGTAGGGGGCAAGCGTTGTCCGGAATTATTGGGCGTAAAGCGCGCGCAGGCGGCTATTTAAGTCTGGTGTTTAAACCTTGGGCTCAACCTGGGGTCGCACTGGAAACTGGATGGCTTGAGTACAGAAGAGGAAAGTGGAATTCCACGTGTAGCGGTGAAATGCGTAGATATGTGGAGGAACACCAGTGGCGAAGGCGACTTTCTGGGCTGTAACTGACGCTGAGGCGCGAAAGCGTGGGGAGCAAACAGGATTAGATACCCTGGTAGTCCACGCCGTAAACGATGAGTGCTAGGTGTTAGGGGTTTCGATACCCTTGGTGCCGAAGTTAACACAGTAAGCACTCCGCCTGGGGAGTACGGTCGCAAGACTGAAACTCAAAGGAATTGACGGGGACCCGCACAAGCAGTGGAGTATGTGGTTTAATTCGAAGCAACGCGAAGAACCTTACCAGGTCTTGACATCCCTCTGAATCCTCTAGAGATAGAGGCGGCCTTCGGGACAGAGGAGACAGGTGGTGCATGGTTGTCGTCAGCTCGTGTCGTGAGATGTTGGGTTAAGTCCCGCAACGAGCGCAACCCTTGACTTTAGTTGCCAGCAGGTAAGGCTGGGCACTCTAGAGTGACTGCCGGTGACAAACCGGAGGAAGGTGGGGATGACGTCAAATCATCATGCCCCTTATGACCTGGGCTACACACGTACTACAATGGCCGGTACAACGGGAAGCGAAACCGCGAGGTGGAGCCAATCCCAGCAAAGCCGGTCTCAGTTCGGATTGCAGGCTGCAACTCGCCTGCATGAAGTCGGAATTGCTAGTAATCGCGGATCAGCATGCCGCGGTGAATACGTTCCCGGGTCTTGTACACACCGCCCGTCACACCACGAGAGTTTACAACACCCGAAGTCGGTGGGGTAACCCGCAAGGGAGCCAGCCGCCGAAGGTGGGGTAGATGATTGGGGTGAAGTCGTAACAAGGTAGCCGTATCGGAAGGTGCGGCTGGATCACCTCCTTTCTATGGAGAATCGTTTCCTGCAACGGAAACATTCAAATCGGAAGCTCAGCTTCCAAAACTCAGGTTTAGGCCTGTTACTCACTCGTTGGTCAGTTTTGAGAGTTTAAGCTCTCAGCAGTACCTTGATCCTTGAAAACTGGATACCGAAACGAATTTGCGTTTTAGAACATCTTTTAGCTGAAACTTGTGTAAGCAAGTTGAAATAGTTATTAGTTGATACGAATTTTTCTGTGAAGGAAATGAAGATCTTGAATTTATTCAATGGTCCGATATTTCTCCTCCGGAGAAAATCGAGGTTAAGCTAATAAGAGCACACGGAGGATGCCTAGGCGCCAGGAGCCGACGAAGGACGTGGCGAACAACGAAACTGCCTCGGGGAGCTGTAAGCAAGCTTTGATCCGGGGGTGTCCGAATGGGGAAACCCAGCTGTGGTAATTCGCAGTTACTCACATCTGAATACATAGGGTGTGTAGAGGCAGACCAGGGGAACTGAAACATCTAAGTACCCTGAGGAAGAGAAAACAATAGTGATTCCGTCAGTAGCGGCGAGCGAACGCGGAACAGCCTAAACCAAGGGGCTTGCCCCTTGGGGTTGTGGGACGTCTCACATGGAGTTACAAAGGAATATGGTAGGTGAAGAGGTCTGGAAAGGCCCGCGATAGAGGTAAAAGCCCTGTAACCTAAACTGTATTCTCTCCGAGACGGATCCCGAGTAGTGCGGGGCACGTGAAACCCCGTATGAATCCAGCAGGACCATCTGCTAAGGCTAAATACTACCTGGCGACCGATAGTGAAACAGTACCGTGAGGGAAAGGTGAAAAGCACCCCGGAAGGGGAGTGAAATAGAACCTGAAACCGTGTGCTTACAAAAAGTCAGAGCCCGATCTATGGGTGATGGCGTGCCTTTTGTAGAATGAACCGGCGAGTTACGTTTAACATGCAAGGTTAAGGTGAGAAGCCGGAGCCGCAGCGAAAGCGAGTCTGAATAGGGCGATTTAGTATGTGGACGTAGACCCGAAACCGTGTGATCTACCCCTGTCCAGGGTGAAGGTGCGGTAACACGCACTGGAGGCCCGAACCCACGTATGTTGAAAAATACGGGGATGAGGTGGGGGTAGCGGAGAAATTCCAATCGAACTCGGAGATAGCTGGTTCTCCCCGAAATAGCTTTAGGGCTAGCCTCGGTGAATGGAGTGGTGGAGGTAGAGCACTGATTGGGTGCGGGGCCCGCAAGGGTTACCAAGCTCAGTCAAACTCCGAATGCCATTAACTTCTTGCCGGGAGTCAGACAGTGAGTGCTAAGATCCATTGTCAAAAGGGAAACAGCCCAGACCATCAGCTAAGGTCCCCAAGTGTGTGTTAAGTGGGAAAGGATGTGGAGTTGCACAGACAACCAGGATGTTGGCTTAGAAGCAGCCACCATTGAAAGAGTGCGTAATAGCTCACTGGTCGAGTGACTCTGCGCCGAAAATGTAACGGGGCTAAACACACCACCGAAGCTATGGCTAGATACGTATGTATCTGGGGTAGGGGAGCGTTGTATGTGGGTTGAAGGTGTACCGTAAGGAGCGCTGGACAGCATACAAGTGAGAATGCCGGTATGAGTAACGAAAAGATCAGTGAGAATCTGATCCGCCGAAAGCCCAAGGTTTCCTGAGGAAGGCTCGTCCGCTCAGGGTAAGTCGGGACCTAAGGCGAGGCCGAAAGGCGTAGTCGAAGGACAACAGTTTGAAATTACTGTACCACCGTAATCCGCTATGAGCGATGGGGTGACGCAGGAGGGTAGTGACGCGGACTGATGGATGTCCGTCTAAGCAGTGAGGCTGGTGTGTAGGCAAATCCGCACATCGTAAGGCTGGGCTGTGATGGGGAGCGAAAATTATAGTAGCGAAGGTCATGATCTCACACTGCCAAGAAAAGCCTCTAGCCAGGAGAAGGTGCCCGTACCGCAAACCGACACAGGTAGGCGAGAAGAGAATTCTAAGGCGCGCGGAAGAACTCTCGTTAAGGAACTCGGCAAAATGACCCCGTAACTTCGGGAGAAGGGGTGCCTCGGTAGGGTGAATAGCCCGAGGGGGCCGCAGTGAAAAGGCCCAAGCGACTGTTTAGCAAAAACACAGGTCTGTGCGAAGCCGCAAGGCGAAGTATACGGGCTGACGCCTGCCCGGTGCTGGAAGGTTAAGGGGAGTGGTTAGGAGCAATCCGAAGCTATGAACCGAAGCCCCAGTAAACGGCGGCCGTAACTATAACGGTCCTAAGGTAGCGAAATTCCTTGTCAGGTAAATTCTGACCCGCACGAATGGCGTAACGACTTGGGCGCTGTCTCAACGAGAGATCCGGTGAAATTTTAATACCTGTGAAGATGCAGGTTACCCGCGACAAGACGGAAAGACCCCATGGAGCTTTACTGCAGCTTGATATTGAATTTGGGTACGATCTGTACAGGATAGGTGGGAGCCGTAGAGGCAGGAGCGCAAGCTTCTGCGGAGGCGCCGTTGGGATACCACCCTGATCGTATCTAGGTTCTAACCTAGTACCCTAAGCGGGTACGGGGACCGTGTCAGGCGGGCAGTTTGACTGGGGCGGTCGCCTCCTAAAGAGTAACGGAGGCGTTCAAAGGTTCCCTCAGAATGGTTGGAAATCATTCGAAGAGTGCAAAGGCATAAGGGAGCTTGACTGCGAGACCTACAAGTCGAGCAGGGACGAAAGTCGGACTTAGTGATCCGGTGGTACCGCATGGAAGGGCCATCGCTCAACGGATAAAAGCTACCCTGGGGATAACAGGCTTATCTCCCCCAAGAGTCCACATCGACGGGGAGGTTTGGCACCTCGATGTCGGCTCATCGCATCCTGGGGCTGAAGTAGGTCCCAAGGGTTGGGCTGTTCGCCCATTAAAGCGGTACGCGAGCTGGGTTCAGAACGTCGTGAGACAGTTCGGTCCCTATCTGTCGTGGGCGCAGGAAATTTGAGAGGAGCTGTCCTTAGTACGAGAGGACCGGGATGGACGTACCGCTGGTGCACCAGTTGTTTCGCCAGAAGCATGGCTGGGTAGCTACGTACGGACGGGATAAGCGCTGAAAGCATCTAAGCGTGAAGCCCCCCTCAAGATGAGATTTCCCAATTAGTAAGACCCCTTGAAGACGACGAGGTAGATAGGTTGGAGGTGGAAGTGCAGTAATGCATGGAGCTGACCAATACTAATCGGTCGAGGGCTTATCCAAAAATTTCGAAGAACGCAGATTCGTTTCGGATTCAGTTTTCAGGAATCAAGATTCCTGAAGCATTTACGCTGTAAATGCCTGTTTGGTGGCGATAGCGGAAGGGTTCCACGCGTACCCATCCCGAACACGACCGTTAAGCCTTCCAGCGCCGATGGTACTTGGACCGAAGGGTCCTGGGAGAGTAGGACGCCGCCAAGCACATGAAGCCATTGTTGAGTAATCGACAATGGCTTTTTTTGTTGTTTATATAGAGATTATGAAATGAGCCTAATGTCCACCCCGTATGGACTTTCGTCCAAGAATTCGCTTACTCTGTGGCCATTTTCCGAATACCTCCTCTGATGATGTAATATTCTTGACAGGCCAAAAAGCCTTTGCTAAGATGGCAATAATATATTTTTGGACAAGCATCTCAAACCTTAATTGAAGATCTCAATGTGCCTAACTTCGCTGTGACGGTCTGTGTCTATCGGATATGGACTTTAGCCGGAGTTTCTTCATTTATAAAGTTTGCGGACGTTTAGAATAAAGACATTCGAGGAGGAATGACCCAGGTGTGGGAAGATAAGTTTGGTAAAGAAGGACTGACTTTTGATGATGTGCTGCTGGTGCCGCGTAAATCCGAGGTACTGCCGAAGGAAGTGGATCTGTCTACAGTTTTGAGTAAAACTGTGAAGCTCAATATTCCGCTTATGAGCGCGGGGATGGATACCGTAACTGAAGCCGCAATGGCAATTGCAATTGCCCGTGAAGGCGGAGTGGGGATTATTCATAAGAATATGTCCGTGGAGCAGCAGGCTGAAGAGGTAGACCGCGTTAAACGTTCCGAAAGCGGCGTTATCACCAATCCTTTTTCCCTAACACCTGATCATCTGGTGTCCGACGCCGAACGGCTGATGGGCAAATACCGGATTTCGGGCGTTCCGATTGTAGACGATAACAATAAACTGGTTGGCATTATTACTAACCGTGACATGCGCTTCATTCATGACTATAGCGCTCCGATCAGTGAATATATGACCAGAGACAACCTGGTAACAGCTCCTGTAGGAACTACACTCCAGGAAGCGGAAGTGGTGCTGCAGCGTCATAAGATCGAGAAGCTGCCGCTAGTGGACGATAATAAGATTCTTAAAGGTCTTATTACTATTAAAGATATCGAAAAAGCCATCCAGTTCCCTAACGGTGCTAAGGATGCCCAAGGACGTCTTCTGGTAGGTGCAGCAATCGGTATCTCCAAGGATTCACTGGAACGGACAAAAGCTTTGGTTGAAGCCGGTGTCGATCTGATCGTAGTTGATTCCGCACATGGACACCATATCAATATTATTGAAGCAGTACGTAATCTGCGTGCCCAGTATCCTGACCTTACCATTGTTGCCGGTAATGTAGCGACAGGAGAGGCTACGCGGGAGCTGATTGAAGCAGGTGCTTCGATTGTTAAGGTTGGTATTGGTCCAGGCTCGATCTGTACCACGCGTGTTATTGCCGGTATCGGCGTACCGCAGATTACAGCAATCTACGATTGTGCAACGGTTGCCCGTGAGTATGGCGTACCGATCATCGCCGACGGCGGGATCAAATACTCAGGGGAGATTACCAAGGCTATCGCAGCTGGCGCTTCGGCGGTTATGATGGGAAGCCTGTTCGCCGGTACCGAAGAAAGTCCCGGGGAATCGGAAATTTACCAAGGACGTAAATTCAAAGTATACCGCGGTATGGGCAGCATGAGTGCGATGAAGCAAGGCAGTAAGGACCGCTACTTCCAGGACGATGATAAGAAGCTTGTTCCGGAGGGTATTGAAGGACGCGTTGCCTTCAAAGGATCACTGTCCGACACGGTTCATCAGCTGATCGGCGGACTCCGCTCAGGTATGGGGTACTGCGGTACTAAGACATTGACTGAACTGCGGAATGATACCTCCTTCATCCGGATTACAGGTGCCGGACTGCGCGAGAGTCATCCGCATGACGTACAGATTACTAAGGAAGCACCTAACTATTCCTTATAATCGGCCAAATTCGCTAAATTACGGACAGACAGGGCGAAATTCGTTCTGTCTGTCTTTTTTTGCAGGTACCCCTGTGTTAGAATAGAACAAGCAATGGATATGAACCAAAGGAGAGTAGTAATTTTGAAGCACAAGCGGAAGTTCAGCAGTAAACAATTTGTGATCAAGACAGCGACAGTAGGTCTGCTTTTAAATATGTTAGCTTCTCCTGCAAGTTCAGTACTGGCCGATGCGGTGAAGACCCCGGCTACAACAGAAGCAGGTACTGCTGCCACAGGCACTGCAACAGCCAAAGCAGCTGTAGCCAAAATACCCTCTGTAGAATCGCTAGGACTTAACGTGAGCTCGGCAGTATTAATTGAACCTACTACCGGTGAGGTGTTGTTGTCTTATAATGCAGATCAAGCTCTGCCCCCTGCGAGTATGACGAAGATGATGACAGAGTATCTTGTAGCCGAAGCCGTGAAGAATGGACAGCTTACCTGGGACCAGAAGGTCATCGTACAGGAGAATGCCGCCCAGCAAATCGGTTCCCGGATCTTTTTGGCACAAGGTGATGAACATACAGTTAAAGAGCTGTACATAGCTATGGCAGTTGGCTCAGCCAATGATGCTACGGTTGCTTTGGCGGAACTGGTTTCCGGATCTGAACAGCAATTTGTGACATTGATGAACGAAACTGCCCAGAAGATGGGGATGAAGACAGCGTATTTTATCAATTCGACGGGTCTTGACCGGGCAGATATGCCGGCTAAGTACCGTCCGGAAACGGACCGCGAAACGGTCATGTCTGCGATGGATGCGGCTATTCTTGCAAAATATATTGTAACTGATCATCCTGATTTCACTGAATTCACAACCATACAGTCTTATAAATTCCGTGACCGGGATACCAAACCTATGGTTAACTACAACTGGATGCTGGAGGCTAATAAGGATATTGCGAACTTTAAGGCATACGCCTACCCGGGTCTTGACGGACTGAAGACGGGACATACTAGCAATGCCGGCAACTGCTTCACTGGTACGGCCGTGCGAGACGGCATGCGTCTGATCAGTGTAGTTATGGGGGCCGATTCAGAAGCGCATCGTTTTACTGAAACCAAGAAAGTGCTTGATTTTGGCTTCAATAACTTTGAGATCAAGCAGGTCGTGGCCGCTAAGTCGGTAATCACCGGCAACGAAACCGTGCCTGTACAAAAAGGCAAGAACGAAAGTGTATCCGTGGTTACGGATGCAGGTGTAACTTTCATGGTCCCTAAAGGAACGGTTTCACCTCAAATCGAAACTGCCGTTACGGTGAATGATCCATCAACTTTGGTGGCTCCAATCCCCAATGCTACAGCAGTCGGTAAGGTAACCTACACTTATAAGGTGGAAGGCATGTCTCAGGTCCAACAGAAGACCGTTAATTTGATTACAGCTGAGGAAGCAGAGAAAGCCGGATGGTTCAAACTGCTGATGCGGGCAATAGGCGATTTTTTTGGTGATCTGTTTACAGGAATTAAAGATCTGTTCTAGAGTCAGCAATGACTTTAGGCAGACAGAAATCCGAGTAAATGGGTTGTATATATAACCGCCCTGCGGTAGAATTATTATTTAGATTCAGTCAGATTATTCGGGAGGCTTGGACATGGAAACTGGTACATCGAGAGTTAAAAGAGGCATGGCAGAAATGCAAAAAGGCGGCGTCATCATGGACGTCATGAATGCAGAACAGGCAAAGATTGCTGAGGCTGCGGGTGCAGTAGCCGTAATGGCTCTGGAACGGGTTCCTTCCGACATCCGCGCAGCAGGCGGTGTAGCACGGATGGCAGATCCTACAATTGTAGAAGAAGTTATCAAGGTAGTCAGCATTCCCGTAATGGCTAAAGCTCGTATCGGCCATTATGTAGAAGCTAAGGTCCTGGAGTCGCTGGGCGTTGATTATCTGGACGAGAGTGAAGTTCTGACTCCTGCCGATGAAGTTTTCCATATCGACAAGCGTGAATTTACAGTTCCTTTTGTATGTGGCGCAAAAGACCTCGGTGAGGCACTTCGCCGTATTAATGAAGGGGCTTCCATGATCCGTACCAAAGGCGAACCGGGAACAGGCAATATCGTTGAAGCTGTTCGTCACATGCGCTTCATTAATAGCCAGATCCGCAAAGTGACTAACCTGTCCAAGGACGAGCTGTACCATGAAGCCAAAACACTGGGAGTTCCTTACGAGCTTCTGCTTGAAGTCCACGAGCTTGGCAAACTGCCGGTTGTTAACTTTGCTGCAGGCGGTGTAGCTACTCCTGCCGATGCAGCCTTGATGATGCATCTGGGAGCGGATGGCGTATTCGTAGGTTCCGGTATTTTCAAATCGGATAATCCGGAGAAGTTTGCCCGTGCGATTGTTGAAGCAACCACACACTTCACTGACTACAAACTGATTGCTGAAGTATCCAAGAACCTCGGCACCCCGATGAAGGGGATTGATATTGCAACTCTGGCTCCGTCAGAACGCATGTCGGAGCGTGGCCGTTAATAGAGAGAAGGTTTCCCGGATGAAAATAGGAGTGTTGGCGCTTCAAGGCGCTGTAACAGAGCATATTGTCAGTATAGAGAAAACCGGAGCCGAGGGCCTTCCCATTAAGCGCGTAGAGCAGCTTGAGGAAGTGGAAGGACTGATCATCCCTGGCGGAGAAAGTACTACGATCGGCAAGCTGATGCGCAAATACGGCTTCATTGAAGCCATACGTGACTTCTCAGCCCAGGGCAAACCTATTTTCGGTACATGTGCGGGAATGATTGTGCTGGCGAAGAGAATTGCCGGAGGCGAACCTTCTCATCTTGAGCTGATGGATATTACCGTTGCCCGGAACGCTTTTGGCCGCCAGCGGGAGAGCTTTGAGTGTGATCTGGATGTAAAAGGGATAAATGAGCCGGTCCGTGCCGTCTTTATCCGTGCTCCGCTCATTAACGAAGTGGGTCCGGATGTCGATGTCCTGACGGTCTATAATGATGAGATCGTAACGGCGCGCCAGGACAACCTGCTGGTATCCTCTTTCCATCCGGAGCTGACCGATGATTACCGCCTGCATCAATATTTTGCCGATATGGTGAAGGCTAGTGTAGAAGCTAAACAATAGAACTGCATACAAGAACATCCTGACTCTTTCAATGCTGCAACAGCAATTTGAAAGAGTTTAGGCTGTTTTCAGGAGGGAAACTTTGTGCTAGATGTAAAAGTATTGCGCAGTGATTATGCCAAGGTAGAAGAGGCGCTTAATAAACGCGGGAAATCACTTGATTTGATTGCAGGCTTTCCACAGCTTGACTTGCGCCGGCGTGAACTGCTGCAAGAGACTGAAGGGCTTAAGAACCGCCGTAACATCGTTTCAGGCGACGTGGCTAAGAAGAAAAAGAATGGCGAGCCGGCAGAAGACTTGATTGCTGAGATGCGTACGGTATCCGACCGGATCAAGGAGCTGGATGATGAAGTCCGCGAACTCGAAACACAAATCGATGAGCTGACCATGAGCATTCCGAACATTCCTCATGAATCGGTGCCGGTAGGCAAATCCGAGGAAGAGAACGTTGAAGTGCGGCGCTGGTCGCAGCCAAGAGAGTTCGGATTTACGCCCAAATCCCATTGGGAGCTGGCACAGCAGCTGGATATCCTTGATTTTGAAGCCGCTGCCAAGGTTACAGGTTCCAGATTTGTGTTCTATAAGGGTCTTGGCGCCCGTCTGGAGCGCGCCTTGATCAACTTCATGATGGATCTTCACAGCGGAGAGCATAACTACGAGGAAATGCTGCCGCCATATATCGTAAATAAGGACAGCTTGTATGGTACAGGTCAGCTGCCGAAGTTTGAAGAGGATCTGTTCAAGCTGCGGGACACCGAATATTACCTGATTCCTACAGCCGAAGTACCGGTAACGAACTACTACCGTGAGGAGATTCTGACAGCTGCAGATCTGCCGAAATATCATGTTGCTTACAGCTCCTGTTTCCGTTCTGAAGCGGGTTCAGCAGGCCGGGACACCCGCGGGCTTATCCGTCAGCATCAATTCAATAAGGTAGAGCTTGTAAAGCTGACTACCCCTGAGACCTCATATGAGGAGCTTGAGAAGATGACAGCTGACGCTGAACGCGTACTGCAGCTTCTGGAGCTGCCGTACCGGGTGCTGGGCTTGTGTACCGGAGATATGGGCTTCACAGCAGCTAAGACGTATGATTTGGAGGTCTGGCTGCCTGAGAGCGGCATGTACCGTGAAATCTCCTCCTGCTCCAATACAGAGGACTTCCAGGCGCGCCGGGCTAATATCCGTTTCCGTAAGGAGCCTAAGGCAAAGCCTGAATTCGTTCATACCTTAAATGGTTCCGCATTAGCTGTAGGACGGACCGTGGCAGCTATTCTGGAGAACTACCAGCAGGAAGACGGCAGTGTGCTGATTCCGGAAGCACTCCAGCCATACATGCGTAATGTGAAATCGATTAGTCCGAAAATTTCTCAATAATATGCTTGCGTATTATTAGGATAATGTGATACAATTCCTAATGCATGTGAAATTTTGATGCATTGGAGAGGTACCGAAGCGGTCATAACGGGGCGGTCTTGAAAACCGTTAGGGTGCAAGCCCACATGGGTTCGAATCCCATCCTCTCCGCCATATCCTTATAAACTAATGAATTGCAGATAGAAGCCATCTTCTCCGGAAGGCGGCTTTTTTTGTGCTCTTCTGCCCCTACAAATATCCGAATATGGCTGGCAGTGGAGTGAGTGATCAGCAAGCAGGAATAAAAAAACCCATTTCTCCGCAATGTATTAGGGAAGGAGGGTGATTATAACAATGAACCGAGAAATGCAATTGGACCAGAATAGTCTGGTTTCGGCGTGGCAGGAGCGTTTGCCTGCTCTAATGGACGATGGGGACAGCTTTAGCCTGCAGGGGGATGCAGCAGACCCGAAGAGTCTGTTGATTCATTTTAACGCTGCCGGCCATCAGGCCTATTCCCTTGATTTCCGTTGTACCTATGTGGACAGCCGGGAGGTTGCCGTAGATTTGATTGATGTGGAGCAGGGAGGGCGCCATACTGACGAACGTACTGATGCCGTACAGCAGCTTGCGCAGCAATATACTAGACAGATTCATGAGTGCGCCCAGGCGTTGCAGAATCTGACCAATCCATAGGAGGAATAGTGAGATGAGCAAACCCAAAAGTATGCCGGTTCCCGGCGTAGAGACTAACCATGAGCCTAGGGAGGAGCATCACTCCTCCGGGCCTAAGCCGTTATCCGGTTCTAAAAAGGTAAAGCAGGCTAACCATGTGGATCATCACAACCGGCAGGGATAAGATTGAAACCAGAGGCGCGAATGAAACGTAATGTTTCTCGTATTTGCGAAATGGTTTATCATTAGGAGGGGAAATAATTTCTTTACATGGGAGAGGAGAACAATAATGATTAAAAAATGGGGGTTGTCAGCTGCTGCATTGTTGCTTACAGCTGCAGTGATTTTACCCGGATGTGCAAGTAAAGAACAGGCGCCTAAAGAGGCGTTGAAGTCGGCTGCAACCAAAGCCATGACAATGACATCTTATGAAATGCAGAGCAAGCTCACAGTGAATAATCTGACTATTGATGCACCTGCAGGGGAAACCGATGGAACTACGGGCATGGTGCTAAATATGCTGAAGAATGCGGATATTTCCGTGAACGGAGTTTATCAGGCCGATCCGAGGCAGACTGAATTAACGCTGGTGCTGAATCTGAAGGGCGATATGGCCATGACCTTCAATATCCCGATGGTGATGACCGGGGAAACTCTGTATGTCAAAATACCTTCAATTCCGCTCCTACCGCTTCCTGAGACTATTGTAGGCAAGTTCCTGAAGATGGATCTGAAGGATTTAGCGGAACAGGAAGGTGTTGAGTTCAACCCTGCTTCACTGGATACTAAGAAAGCGCAGGATCTCACCAATGAAGTGCTGAGCACGCTGCTGGGTGAGTATGATGAAAAGACCTATTTTTCAGACGTGAAGCCTAAGGATGCCGCATTGCCTGAGGGTGTAGAAGCCAACCAGGTTGTACGGTTCCAGGTGACTAATGATAACGTCAAAGAAGCGATCACAATTCTTGTAAATAATGCATTGCCTAAGATTATTGATATCCTGAGTAAAGAAGAATACAAAGAAATGCTGCAAATTGATGAGGCTGATCTGGCCAAAGCCAAGGAAGAGCTGCAATCCAGCGAGACCCGGGCAGAATTCGATAAAAGTTTGGCGGACCTGGGCAACTATCTTACAGTTAACAAGTTCCAGCTGAACACTGCAGTCAACAAGGATGATTTCCCGGTGTATCAGGATCTGCTGATGGACATTGTGGTTAAGGATCCGGAGCAAGGCCAAAATGTGAGCTTGTCACTAACCGGAAGCAATCAATACAGTAAGATTAATGAGAAACAAACCTTCACGATTGGTATACCTGAGGGTGAGAATGTCATTACAATGGAAGAGCTGCAGCAGCAGTTTGGCGGAATGAGCACTTACTAATCTTTTAAAATGAGAAAAACCTGCAGGAAGGCGAATCGCTCGCACTTCTGCAGGTTTTTTGCGTGTTAAGGTTGGATTTATTCCGCCAGGAAGTCGTCTGCCAGAATGGCATAGGTCCGGTGATCCTGCCATTCCCCGTTGATCTTAAGGTAGCGGCGGGCGACACCTTCAGCCTGAAAGCCGTTTTTCTCCAGCACCCGGCGTGAGGCATCATTATGAAGCAGGATAGCTGCCTGCACCCTATGGAGCGCAAGGCCACGGAAGGCATAGTCCAGAATCAGCCTGGCGGCAGCAGTTGTATAACCCTTGCCCTGGAAGGTATGATCTATAAAATAGCCGAGGTCGCCATATTGTGCTACACCGCGTACGATATTGGAGATAGTGATCTGTCCGGCCAGTTGCCCGTCCAGCAGGAAGATTCCAAACATATAGCCCCTGTCCTGGTCTGCATCGTTCATACGCTGGCTGATCAGCAGCTCCTGGCTTTCAAGTGTAAAATAATCGGCCTCACGCAGCGGTTCAAACGGCTGATGATGTTCCCTGTTACGCAGACGCAGCTGGAGCAGATCATTTGCGTCCTGCTTCTGCAGCAGGGAAAGGTAGATGCCCTGAGCATTATTGTAAAGCTTAAATGACATGGTGATCCTCCTATTATCCGCAAGTGGCAGCGTAGATGATGGGCTTTATAGCCTTTGGTACAAAAACGGACTAGAGCTTCGGCGGCCTCTGCCGCAACCGGCGGAAGAAGGAAGTTAGCAGCTCTGCGCATTCTTCCTGCAGGACACCTTGAATAACCTCGGTCCGGTGGTTGAATCTCGGTTCCTCCAGCAGATTCATAAGTGTGCCGGCGCAGCCCGCTTTGGGATCTGTGGTGCCGTAGACAGTTAACGGCAGCCGGGACTGAACCATCGCCCCTGCGCACATGGGGCAGGGCTCCAGCGTCACATACAGCTGGCAGTCAAGCAGTCTCCAGGAATTCAGCGCTGTGCTGGCTTCCCGGATGGCCACCATTTCGGCATGTGCAGTAGAGTCCAGCGTAGTTTCGCGCAGATTGTAGCCGCGTCCGATAATCTCGCCGTGACGAACAACCACTGCGCCGATGGGCACCTCGCCCAGGCTTTCAGCTTTTCGGGCTTCCGCAATGGCCTCTCTCATCCATAATTCGTGAATCGCCAGTTCTTCCGCCGACAGTTCACCGGTTTGAATATTCAAGCTCATCTTCCCTTCTAATAACCCTCTTTGTACAACGAACAAATATTCGTTCTTAACAAATTGTGCATAACTCTGTGGATAACCGCCGACTTATACACAATATTGTGCACATCGCCATTTAATAAATTGTTTATATGTGAATAGCCTGTGGATGGTTTTCACCTTTTCTTCTTGCTATTGTAGAGAAACCGCCCTTAAAATTCAATGTTTTATGGAGGAGAGCCAGATTTGAAATGTCTTTTCAAATGGTTAGGCAAAAGGTATGATATTCATGAACACTCCGCTTGATTTTTTTACCAGCGGATAAGAGGTGAAAAAGCAGCTTGTCCATAAAAACTAAATTATCAGCTATTATTTTTGGTTCGGTATTGTTAATCCTGGCACTCAATTTAACGCTGAACCTTTATACAGCCCGCAATAACCTGCGCAGTGAAAGCGAAAATAATATGAGGATGACGGCTATGCAGATTGCGGTCTCCTTCGAGCAAAGCAACTACAGCTCCAATTATGTACAGCAACAAATGGCCCAGAATCTTCGGCTGGCTGCCATACTTGCCGCTGAGGAGCTTGATCCGGATATTAAGAATGTGAATAACAACCAGCTGAAGAAGCTGGCAAAAAAGCTTGGTGTGTCTAATATTTCACTTCTTGTCAAAACTGATGATGACATTGTAGTGGCTAAATCCTCCGATCCTGCCGAGCTTGGGCTGTCTACCAGGGGCATGGATTATTGGTATGTAGCTTTACTTGAGCTGTTTGCAGGTCAAAGAGTATCGGTTAGGCAAGGCCAGACCCTTGAGAATTTCTGGTCAGGGCCCTTTGAATTCTCTACCTCCACTCCCAAGTACATCGAGAAATGGGGATATTACCGCGATCCGTCGAGAAACTATATTATCGATCCTTATATCCGCAGTACGGCAGTAAGTGACTATGTGAGAATTATGGAGCCCGAGGAACTGATCCAGCGATCTAAGGAAGTCAACTCGGGACTATTAGAGATCACAGGAATTAACCCCAAAAGCTTTGGTTCGGAGAGCATGCAGCCTGATGGCTCCGACAGTGTCAATTATAAGCTGCAAAACCGACCGATTCAGTATGGAACCTATATTTATGGTAACGTTGAAGAAGACAGGGTGGCGATCATGGCGGCGCTGAGCAAGGATGCCCCAGTTACACTGGAAACAGAAGCGCTGGGCAAAAGAGTGCTCAAAAGCTTTATCCCGATTAGCCAACCGGGCATCGATGACTATGTGATATGTGTGGTAATGGATTATTCGGTAATCTCTTCGGTAATCAAGAAGGAGCTGGTTAATAATATTACGACATCGGTGCTGCTGTTAGTCATCTTTTTCGTATGCAGCTATGCACTGGCTGGTGTTGTTACCCGTCCTATTCAGGATATTCTGCGAAAGGTCAGTGATGTTGCTGTTGGCAAGTTTGAGTCCCCGCTGAATGTGGACAGCCGTGACGAGCTGGGGCAGCTGGCCAGCCGGATCAATGCCATGACCTCACACCTGCTTCAGCACACGAATCAGCTGGGCAAGACGCTCGAAGAGAACAGGGCGGTTAAAGAGCATCTGGAGTCCGTCATCAACGGCACCTCGGATGCGATCCACACCGTAGACATGGAGGGCCGGATCACCAGCACCAACAGGGCTTTTGAAGAGCTGTACGGCTGGAATGCGGCTGATGCACAAATTAAGATGCCTTATCTGGTGCCGGCTACGGCGCAGAAGCAGGAAGAAGCGAGGCTGCAGGAGCTGAAGAATGGAGCTGTTCTGCCGCCGATAGAGACGTTCAGACTCAAGCGTGACGGATCGATTGTGGAGGTCAGCGTCAGTACCTCGATCATCCGTGATGAAGATGGCCGCCCGCAATCGTTTGTACATGTCTCCAGGGATATGACCGAACGTAACCGGATTGAAGAACTGCTGAGACGATCTGAAAAACTGACTACTGTTGGCCAGCTTGCGGCTGGGGTAGCCCATGAAATCCGTAATCCGCTTACGACACTCCGCGGATTCCTGCAGCTCCAGAAAGAGAAGGGTCTTCTCATACCGCTCCATATTGATCTGATGCTCTCAGAACTGGAACGGATCAATATGATTGTGAGTGAATTTCTGATTCTGGCCAAGCCGCAGGCTGTCCACTTCCAGGAGAAGGATGTGCGGCACATTCTGAATGATGTCATTTCCCTGCTGGGCAGCCAAGCCCATCTCTTCGGCATTGAATTTGAGTCGCAGTTCTCTGAGCAGCCTGCAATGGTACATTGTGAGGAGAACCAGTTGAAGCAGGTATTTATAAATATCGTTAAAAATGCAATTGAAGCTATGCCTGAAGGCGGCACCATCACCGTTAAGCAGCAGACGAAGGAGAATTCTGTTATCATTGTACTCTCGGACGAAGGCGAGGGAATCCCTGAGGATATGCTGCCGAAGCTGGGTGAGCCTTTCTTTACGAATAAGGAAACAGGAACAGGTCTTGGGCTGATGGTCAGCCAGCGGATTATCCAGGCCCATAAAGGCAGTATGGAAATTCGCAGTGAATACGGCAGCGGGGCTGAAATTACAATTATACTGCCTGCAGCACGTGAGCCGGGACCCCAGTCAAGGATTGATTAAAGAACGGAGTGAAGACAGAAGTGAGAATTAATAAATTCATCAGTGAGACAGGATACTGTTCACGCCGTGAAGCAGACAAGCTGGTTGAGAGCGGAAGGGTGACCATCAACGGAGAGCGTGCTGTGCTTGGCAGCCAGGCCTCTACGGGTGATAAGGTGCTGATCGATGGAAAAGAGCTTGAAACGGGCAGCAAGGTCGTTTATATCGCTCTAAATAAACCGGTGGGCATCACCTCCACCACAGAAGCCCATATTCAGGGCAATATCGTTGATTTTGTGGGCCATCATGAACGTATTTTCCCGATAGGCCGGCTCGATAAAGATTCAGAAGGCCTAATCCTGCTTACTAATGACGGCGATATCGTCAATAAAATATTGCGTGCTGAAGGTAAACACGAGAAGGAATATGTTGTAACGGTAGACAGACCAGTTACACCGTCCTTTATCACAGGGATGTCGAGTGGAGTCAAGATCCTTGGCGGCAAGACGCTTCCCTGTGAAGTGACACGGATAAGTGAGCGGGTATTTCGCATCATTCTGACCGAAGGAAAGAACCGGCAGATCCGCCGTATGTGCAGTGCTTTTGGTTATGAGGTTAGACGCCTCCAGCGTATCCGTGTTATGAACATTCGCCTGGGAACCTTACAAACCGGTCAATGGCGCGAGTTATCGGCACAGGAGAAGCAGGAGCTGGGAGCCATGCTGAATTATGAACTACAGTAGCGGCCAAAAAACGGGGCAATAGCCAAAAGTAAAGAGCTGTTCGGCGGGGAGACCCGGAGAACAGCTCTTTATTTGCACACTGGCACTTATTTGCCGGAAGGAACAACGGTTGTAGTATTCGCTGCCTCCTGGTATTTACGAAGGATGGAGACTTCTACACGGCGGTTCTTGGCCCGTCCGGCCGCAGTAGTATTGGGGGCAATCGGATGATATTCCCCGTATCCGATCGGACTGAACTTGACGGGATTCAGGTTCGGGTTCAGCAGCAGAATTTTCATGAAATGAAGTGCACGGTCTACGCTGAGGTCCCAGTTGGACGAGTAGCTGCTGTTGGAAATCGGAATGTTATCCGTATGTCCCTGCACCAGCACATCGTAATCGGGAAATTGCTGCAGCATGCTTGATATCGACTTAGCCAGCTGGCGCGACTCATCTTTTACCTCTGCCTGTCCGGACGCGAACAGGGCGTTGTCGCTGATCGTAATCATCAGCTGCGACTGATTCAGCTTGGTGCTGAGCAGATCGCTAAGCCCGTTTTTATCAATATACTGATCGAACTGCTTCTTCAGCTTCTCGAGATCCTCTTGTTCCTGTTTACGCAGCTTGGCAAGATCGGATTCTCCCGTATTTTCGGCAACGACACTGTCCATCTTATCATTCTTGCCCTGATCGAGCTGGGACTTAGTAGGAGTCGCTGACCGTTGGTCGAGAATGCCTGTTCCGCCGTTCAGCGCGTTGCTGAAGGCCTGGCTCATTTCTTCAAATTTCTTGGCGTCTGTAGCACTCATGGCGTACATAACGAGGAACAGGGCGACCAGCAGTGTCATTAAGTCAGAATAGGGCAATAGCCAGGATTCGTCGGCATGCTCTTCGTGTTCTTCATGTCTAGTCTTTTTGCTCACTCGAGCCGCCCTCCTTACTGCTTAGCTTGGCACGCTCCGAAGGAGTCAGGAAGACAGACAGTTTCTGGTTAATAGCGATGGTTGAAACCCCTGATTGGATGGACAGCAGCCCCTCCACCATCATCAGTCTGATTTGTATTTCTTTTTTGGAGATTCGTTTGAGCTTGTTAGACATCGGGTGCCACAATACATAACCGGTGAATATACCGAGCAGAGTAGCTATAAATGCGCCGGCGATCGCGTGGGCCAGAATTTCCATATCACTCATATCCGCAAGTGCGGCAATCAAGCCGATAACGGCCCCGAGTACACCAAGTGTTGGAGCATACATACCCGCCTGGGAGAAAATCAGCGCTCCGGCTTTATGTCTATCTTCTGTAGCATGGATATCTTCCATCAAAACATCACGGACAAATTCCTGATCGTTGCCGTCGATAATCATGCGCATCCCGTTTCTCAGAAAATCGTCCTCGATTTCGTCTACTTTGGATTCAAGCGCCAGCAATCCTTCACGCCGGGTAATGGATGCCCATTCCATAAACAAAGTGATCAGATCAGACTTTTGCACCATTTTCTGCTGAATAAAGAGCAGCTTGAACAATTTGGGAATACTTTTGATTTCCGACATCGGAAAGGCCATGAAAATGGAGGCTGTTGTACCGAGAAAAATGATGAGATAAGCTGCGGGAGTGTTCAAGCTGGTAAGCGGAGCATGCTTGAGCACCATCCCATAAAGGACTGCAATCAGACCAAAGACCAAACCAAGTATTGTTGAAATTTCCATTTATGCACCTCGTCCATGAGAATTAAGAAGTGATCCGTTATAACCGCATATATCATCCTTGAACAGCGGCGGGACACCCTGTGTGTAATAAAATCACGTATATTCTTATTTATCGTCAGCATTCCCTTTTTTGTGAAGTCATTTTTTCGGCTATAATGGGTAAGGTAAGTTATTATTCATCTGTGGAGAAAACGGAGTGATAGACGTGGGTGTTAAGCACGGAAGAGATTACAGCGAGATCTTAAATGAACTGACGGAAGCCGTTGGGCGTATTTCGGACGGGTATCTATTCTTTGAAATGGAGCCGGACGAATGGCAGGAGCTGCCGCAGGAATCGAAGATGGAAGTATGGGAAGCGCTGGCAGAGGATCTGTTTTATGCGCTTGGCAATGAGCCTATGATTCAGGTGGGCAGCGGTGTTGTGATCTATGATAAGGAGACGCACCGGATCAACATTTTGCTTGGTGAGGAAGATTTGGCATCGGTGGTTCTTGTCTAGAGCGGATGCAGCGGCAGGCGGCAAGTTTGCCCGGCGGCTGCGGCACGTGGTAAAATTGAGGCTGACGAGTGCTATTTGCCGGGAATTGAGAATACATTAAACCGAAAAAAAGCCTTCATCCTGGCGCATCCCTTGGTCTTTTAGAAGCTAAGGGATGTTTTGTTTAAGGCTTTATAGAGTAGGTAAAGAACTGGGTTGTACGGACTTTACTGCTAATTTAGTAAGGGAGGAAGCAAATTGCAATTTACAGAGGAAGAACTGCGTGAGCAGATAAGTAAGCTGGAGGGGTGGAAGCTGGACCAGGGGGGTGTGGTGCGCAAATATATGTTCAACGAATATATGAAGGGCATTGCCTTTGTGGATGAAGTAGCCGCCATATCTGAGGCCTTCGATCATCATCCGCATATTACCATTGACTACAAGACTGTGATCCTGCGCTTATCGGCAAAAGAAGAGAGCGGCCTCGGAGCGCTTGATTTCCGCCAGGCCCATGAATTTAATGAAGCCTTTGAGAAAAACCGCTAGGACACTGTTCAATATATTGCATATAAAAATGCCCGTGTTCAGGATAATCCGTTTATCCTCACACGGGCATTTTGTATAGTGGGCCAGTTACTTCTTCTCTGCAAGCCATAGGGCGACGTTTGCGATTTCCTCAGGAGCCAGCTTATCCTTAAAGGAAGGCATTTGCCCGCGTCCCTTGGAGACGATACTGTAGATGCCTTCAGCATCGTGTTCGCTGCCCTCATGCTGCAGACTCGGTCCTACATTACCCTGAAGCTGATCGCCATGGCAAGAAATACAATTGGCTGTAACGATTGCTTCTGCACTTGCGGCATCCAGTGTGACTTGCGGCATCGTCGGCTTACTTTCTTCTGCGACCTCTGCTTTGCCTGGCAGTGTGAACAAGAGCACTACCGCAAAGGCGCAGGCGGCGAAAAACAAACCGCTCATGATCCATTTCTGCATCTCCATCCGTCCCCTCCATGTAAGCTGCTTTCTTCATTATACCGAATGGTAAAGCGTTGTCATAGAGTTTGTGTCAAAAAAAGGAACGATTTTCGTTGCATAATTTAAAAGTTACCTGTATTTAGTGTTATTTATCATAGACCATGCAATAAAAAGGCCTATCGCCACTTGGAGTGCGGCGTTCATACGTGTCGGTGATGGTGAAGCCGCATTTCTGGTATGTTCGAATAGCCCGTTGGTTCCAGGTCAACACCTCCAGATCGATTTCCCGTTCCGGGTAACGCTTCAGGGCAGCCTGCACAATGGCTCCCATGAACAAATGGCCCATTCCGCGACCGCACAAGTCCGGCCGCATGCCGATGCCGAGCCTGACCACACCCTCCATCGGGAACAGCTGTGCGAAGCCGCAAAGATCTCCTTGCTCGTTCACTACGGATACATACTGTTGACTGCGCAAAACCGGATCTCCGAATTCAATACCGAGCGCCTGCATTTGCTCCCAGGGCATCCATCCGTAGATATTATAGGGCGGCTTATAAATCCACTCACAGATATTCTCGGCATGGCTGGGTTCCATAGGAACAACATGAAAGGTAACAGGGGAACTGATCATAATGGCACAGGCCTCCTTTCAAGAGGACAATACTCTATCCATATACTTAATTATATACAAAACAGGCCCCAGTCAACTCAGCTATTTTTCAAAAACAGGAGAAACTTGACAAACCCAAAAAAATATTTTATGAAATGGCGAAAATTGAGGGGAATAGGTGTTTTACAGATGAGGGGAGGGGTAAGTATTTTTATAGACAAAAAAAAAGGCCTTCCCCAAGATTTCGGCAAAAATCCTGGAAAAGCGCCTCTCTCATAACCTTTTATTGCACATCATCATTATCTTGTGAATCTGTTGCTACAGTCTGATAAGCATCCGTGCTCATGATGCGTTTGGCGCCAACGTAGCGGTTGACGTAGTAGCTGTCACTCAGCGAGCTGATGGTTACGCCGCGAGAGGATGAAGCGTGTGCGAATTTGCCATCACCGACATAAATGCCTACATGGGATACGCCACGGCCGCTTGTATTAAAGAATACAAGATCGCCTTCCCGCAGATTGTCACGGGAGATGGCAGTGCCCATCTGGTATTGGGAGCCGGATTGATGCGGCAGGTTAATGCCGATCTTGTCAAATACGTACATGGTAAATCCGGAGCAATCAAAGCCGTTTGTCGATACACCGCCGGATACGTATTTAGTTCCGATGGCTTTGTCGATGACTTTATCCATTTTGGAATCGGCGAAAGCGCTTCCTGCTCCAATGGTAAGGATGATAGAAAAACTTAATAATGCGGCTGCTAACTTCTTCTTCAAAAGTAAATACCCCTTCCAAATGCCTACGAGGTTAGCTTAAGGGTTCGGTTGAAGGTCCCCTATGACCCCTCTGTGAATAGGAGGTCAATTCACCCAAAAATTGGTTCCCCCGTTCCCCTTATGAATAAGGGAACTCGGCACGACTGTTGATTAGGATTAGCTGATCAATCAATATGACAAAACTTTTGTAAAACCCATTTGAATAATTACAAAAATGTTACTATAAGTTCACTGCGATAATTGTAACAAAGACAGAGCCAGTTGGCAATCACTTAAAACATATTAATGCATATTATTTGCACTTTTTAAGAGTCATATCTGCTAAAAAAGGCGCATATTTACGCCCGGCGTAAGCTATTTCTCTGAACAGGTTGGAATTTTTAGTAAAAAGGTGTTTCATGGGCCCTGAATCTGTGTAAAAGGTAGAATAAGGAAATAAAAAGGAAAGACCCGGAAATGATTACGGCAATAATCAGCTTCCGGGCCTGTATAAGTTACATTTAGTTGTTAGAGGCGAAATTGAGGAGAAGAATCAATCGTAAGCGACAGCCTGGTAAGCTGTTGTGCTCATTACACGTTTGGCGCCAACGTAGCGGTTGGCCCAGTAAGAATTGCTCATTGAAGTGATAGTAACGCCGCGGGAACTGGATGATTGTGCAAACTTCCCGTTTCCGACATAAATGCCGACATGGGATACCCCACTGCCCAAGGTATTGAAGAATACAAGGTCGCCGGGACGGAGATTACTCTTGGAGACGGCGGTTCCTACGCTGAATTGCGCTTTAGAAGTGCGCGGCAAGGTAAGGCCGACGCTCTTAAATACGTATTTGGTAAATCCAGAACAATCGAAGCCGGCAGTGCTTGTGCCCCCGGTTTTATACGACGTTCCCAGCGTTTTTGTAATCACGGTATCCATTTTGGAGTCGGCAAATGCGCTTCCTGCCCCCAGTGTGAATACCATCACAAGACCTAGCGCTGCTGCGGTGCATTTCTTCTTAAGATTGGTGCGGAAAATATTGTGACTTTTCAAAAGATGTACTCCTTCCAAGGCCTGCGAGGTTAGCTTAAGGATTCGGTAGAAGGTTCCCCTATGACCCCTCTAAAGCGAGATCAATTCACCCAAAATATGGTTCCCCCACTTCCCGGTGCTGGGAATTTGGCGATTTATGCACCAGAACAGTGACTGCGTATCGACAATGTTGAAGTGATTAAGGTACATACATTTTGTCAAAATAGTTTCAAAAGATTACAAAGTTGTTACCAGTGGTACAGGCATCATTGTATCAAAGGTTTTATAGTTTTGCAAATCCCCCGAAACCTTCACTGGAATCTCCAATAACGGGCAAAAGAGTCACATCCCTGTGTCAGGGATAGTGACTCTTTTAATATGCCGTTTAAACAGCTGAATTATTGTGGAAATGTTTTACTGCTCCAGAGGTGATATTGTGCGGCAATTCCCCACATTTTGAACAGCGTAGAGGGGAGCGGCGAGAATTGCCGGAACAGCAGGGCTGACATACCGGGGCACAGCAGTGAAGTTCCAAAACCCAGCAAAAGGGTAACCAGTCCGCCGGAACCAAGCAGGAGGGAAGCGCCGGTAGAGGGGAGCAGCACTTTCAGACAAGCCAGCACGGCGGAGAACATGCCGGTTCCGGCGGTGTAACCGAACTGCATGTACAACAGCACTATGCGGATGCAGTACAGATAGATCAGCCAGGCAAGCAGGTATGGAACCAGCCTCAGCAGCAGCTTGTAGTCAAAAATACCGCTTAACAGCAGCGTGTACATTTTGGGCAACAGCCAATAGAGCGGGAGCGCTGAGAGAAACCATTCGGCCAGGCTGAACACCAGAACCGGCAGCCCGTAAAGCTTCATACCGGGGAAAAAGAACAGTCCTCGTTCTCCTTTACGCTCCTGATGCAGCTCATGCAGCAGCCCGGCACGGATGAACGGGGAGAGCAGCAGCCGCAGCGCGGATAATGCCAATAGCATCCAGAGCCAGCGCTGGACACCGGGATCGCCGCTGAGCGCGAACTGCCCCTCGATGTAGTACAGCAGCCTCCCGATACCGCTGCCTCCGGCGTGGATGTCAGGATAACGCAGAAGCACCGGGATGATAGCTGACCTGATGAACCTGTACAAAAAATAGCCCCAGAGCAGCCGGTAGATAAATAGCAGAATCAGAATATAAAATTGCTCCTTCATGCTGATCCAGCCGCGGGATATCGCTCTTTTCACAATCCTTCACCTCACCAGACAAGAGTTCCGAGCAGAGTTTCAAGCAGTTTGGTTGATACTAGCGTCCAGCGGGAGAGTGTCTTCGGCGCAAGCTCCGCCAGCATGAAATTATTAAGGTGCTTGCTCTCCAGCAGAATGGAGTGGTCAGGATCAATCTCTACGGACATAAGAGGCGCTTTGTAGGTTAGCTGAAAATTGGCCGCCTTCTGCCCGCCATTCCAAATTTTCCGTACCGTGTATCCGTCCGAAAAGGTGAATTTTATGGGTACATCAGCATACTGGCTGCCTTTGTTGCTCACCTTTACCATAAATTTATAGCGGCCGTTCTCTCCCTCTGCGCTACTCTTGGCGATGCTGGTCTTTATATTGTCTACTGAGAAATCGGGCGACCCGCCGCTGTATATATATTGGTCGAAATAAGCCTGCCATGATTTTTGGGTTACCTTTTCTACGATCTTTTGGAAATCCTCTGTAGAAGGGTGATGAAACCTGTACTTGCGGGCATACGCCAGCATAATAGCGTCCATGGTTTTGGTTCCGGTCTGCCGTTCGATATCCTTAAGCACCAGCTTGCCGCGGATGTACACATTGCGGGTATAACCGTCAGCGGTAGTGTATTTCCAGGTTTCCAGATTAAGCGGCTGCGAGGTGGAAACGAGACTGGCCTGCAGGGCAATGTTGGAGGAGACACCGTATTCCTGCTCCATCAGACGGTCTTCCGCATAGGAGGTGAAGCTTTCATCCAGCCAGGCCTCTTCAAATTCGTTATTCGCCACCATGCCGTAAAAGTACTGATGGCCAATCTCATGGATGACGGTGCGCTCCAGCGAGGTGCCGGGGGAGCTTTCGGCAGCGCCGAAGGCGGTAACCAGCGTCGGATACTCCATTCCGCCTGCGCCATTTCCCTCTTTTGGGGGTACGATAATCGATAAGGTGGAATAAGGGTAAGGTCCATACCATTTGCTGAAAGCGGTTAGAGCCGCCTTGGCCGCCTGGAAATAACGCTCCTGCAGATCCTTATGCAACGGGTCCAGATATAGCTTGATTCGTACACCCGGCACATTCGGGGCAGAGAAGGCTTCCTCAGCAACTACGAAATCGGGGGAAGCGGCCCAGGCGAAGTCGTGAACATCATCTGCATAAAATTGATAGATCTTCCGGTCCTGCTTGATCTGGGCGCCCTTTACCGGAAAGCCGGTTGCCCCAACCGTGTAGTTTGCGGGGACTGAAATGGTAACGTTGTAAATACCGAAGTCGCTGTAAAATTCGGAAGTGCCATGGTACTGGTGTAAATCCCAGCCTTCCGCCTTTACTCCCCTAGTTCCTTTAGGCTCGTAGACGCTGAGCTTGGGAAACCACTGTCCTGCCATTACGAAGTTTCCTGCAGTTCCCATGCGGGCGAATATTTTCGGAAGCTTGACCTCAAACCGGATTTTGAGGGTTACACTTTCTCCGCCGTTCACCGGCTGCGGAAGATGGACCTTTACAAGCGTCTTGTCGTTTACATTTCCGTCATCGGGCTGCACATACTGCAGACGCTGCATAAGTGAGACTCCTTCGGTGGTCCGCAGGTCGGTAATGGTCATGCTGCCGAATCCGTCCGCCGGCATCGTGTCCCCGCGCAGCTCGCCTCCGGATTCCTTCATAAACGTAGTTTTTTCAGAAGCAAAGGCGTTTGGATAGAGATGAAAGTAGAGCTCTTGTACGGGCTTTTGACCAGGATGGATCCAGGTTACCGTCTCGGAGGCCTCAAGTAGGCCTGTATCCGGGATCAGCCGTACATCGATATGGTACTCGGCAACACGCTGGCTTAATGCCTCAGAAACCGGAATCGGCTTACTCTCGGGAAGTTTTGGCTGCGCAGCTTTGGACTGAGGCACGGCAGCAGGGGACTTGGCCGCTTTTGGCGCAGCAGCGGACAGAACGGCGGGGCTGTGCCCTGAAAGAACCCATATGGCGCCTCCCAGCAGGGCGAGGGCGGCCAGGGTCGCAGAGATGATTATGTACCTTAATGACAGTGGCTTCATAACTGTGATTCCTCCCGTGACAAGCATCTACGGGATGTATATGTTTGCATTCGCCGCATTATTAGCTAAAATTAAATTATTAGTGAAAGGGAAGGATGTGCACTTGTGGATAACGTACAACCGGAGGGGAAGAAGCAGATTGCTTTGAATATTGTGAACGCGAAGAGCAAGCATAAAGGCTTCGGCGCCGGATCCATTGATCTGAACAACGTATCGCCAGTCATCATTGACGGCGGTGAAGCAGTTATCGATATCGGTGCCATGCATGCCAAGAGCAAAGTGGAGAAGGGAATTAAATTCTCTACGAACCGTGAGGATGTTCCGGCTGGAAGACAGGTTTGGGTGGTGTGGGTAGCAGTGGACCGTACGCCGGAGGGTCAGCTCTACGGAGGCATTACCGCCTGCGAGATGTGGATTGACTCTGAGGCGCGCCGCGGCTGGAAGATCCTTGCCGATCATGTGAATAAGCTGGACGCCGCCCTGAAGCGGAAGATTATTCTGGATGGACTGGGTGCAGCGGAAAAGGCAGCGCTGAAATCACTGCTGATCTCCCACAATGAGGAATGGTGGGCAGCCACCTCCGATGAGCTGAAGTCTGCACTGGCTGAATAGCAGCAGGTAATACCCTGCAAGGTTAACATGAAAAGGCTTGGACCTTCGTGATCAGAAGGTCCAAGCCTTTGTTATATTGGATGAGGGATCAAGGATGTTGTAACAGAATGCTATTTGCCCGGTGCACTGATCTTACGCTTGAGCTGGCTTACTCTGGCCTGGCTGATGCCAAGCACCCCGGCGAGCTCCTTCTGGTTGGCGTACGGGTGCTCCGCCATAGCCTTCTCCAGACGCTGGCTCATTTCTTCGGTTTTCGTTCTCCGGCCGTTACGGATAGTTTCATCTTCAGCAGGGCCTTCAAGCGGTTCGGCTTCCGCAGAGAGGCGCACCGGATCTCCCAGCTCCTTGAGGCAATTGTTGCAAATAAACTGATCCTTGTAGTAGGTCACGTGGTCGAGGCTCCGGCAAAAAGTGCATTCCGTTGATGTGTACTTTCGGAGAACGATGATCTCCTCATTCAGGATAAAAAATTCGATAGGGTCCCCAATGTCGATATTTCGTGTCATACGGATTTCTACGGGAACCACAATTCTGCCAAGACTGTCTAAACTCCGGATCATGCCTGTATCCTTCATCTCATGTCCCTCATTTACATCAATATATTTTTTTGCGGATATATACGATTATAGCAGTTATTGTAAGTTTAGAGAACGGGGAAAGCGCATTCATTTATAACCTTGGAGAAATACAGGAAAGGCCTCCCGTTTTGGAATGCCAAGGCGGGAGGCCGATTAGGGTTCTCTTCTTTTTACCCAATAAATCGATGCAGAAACCATAGAATACATCCTGATCTTGTTTACCTCAGGTTGAAGGGCTGCTCCAGCTTATCCTTTACTGAAACGTAAGGGTTATTCCTGAGATAGAAGCGCCAGGGAAGCTGTGCGTATTCTTCTGCGTAAGGAATATTAATGCGCGGGGCCTGGACAATATCCAGGCTCTCCGCCGGGTTCCCCTGTTCCAGCCAGAGGGGGCTGCCTTGTACATCCAGCCGGCGGCCGTTAAGGCTTTTGTCGATCCGGAGAGCACGGCATAGCTTGCCCGGGCCTCCTGAGAGCCCGGAAGGGTTCCTGTAAGCAATGCCGCGGTAGGCCGACATCTGCGCAGCATCACCGGGTGTTAGCGGCTCTACCGCCCGGATCAGCACGGCGTGCGGGTCGCCTTCGCCGGAAGTAACCACATTGAGGCAATGGTACATGCCGTATATAAGGTAGATGTAGATTGTTCCGCCGGAGCTGAAC
The DNA here is from genome assembly GCF_031599675.1 of Paenibacillus pedocola. Lineage (NCBI taxonomy): Bacteria > Bacillati > Bacillota > Bacilli > Caryophanales > Paenibacillaceae > Paenibacillus > Paenibacillus pedocola. The sequence goes on from NZ_CP134223.1 coordinate 107,684, forward strand.
ATCACCTCCGTCCGTGCGGTTCGGCGGCCGCCAAAGGCATGGCTGCCCTTGTCTTCTATCCCTCCGTAGCTTTCTGTCTCTACGATACGGCAGCGGATCTCCCCGTCCTCTGTGCGCCGGACCAAATGCTGGCCCAGGAGAAGAGGTGCAGCCTGCAGTGCCGGTAGCCTGTATAAATCGGGTGACAGCAGACGCCGAGGGCGGACGGTTTCCCGGCTCGATCCGTCCTCGTGTTCATTGCAGTCCATAGTTGGAAAGCCCCTTTCCTGGCAAAGCGGGCGCTAAGGCATTACGCCATGCCGGTGATGTTCCCATCGTATACCCAGAATCATTGGGGCTGCAACAGGGCTAGTTCATCCACCACCGTTTGATATCATTCCACAGAGAATGCTCTTCCTTGCCCGGGTCAGCTGTACCTGGGGAGCCTTCTGCCGGAGCAGTTTCCCCGCCGGTGCCGTGCTGGTCACAGTACTCCGTGGGCTCTGTGCCGCTGATGAAGGTCTCCAGCTCTTTCTCTGGACAAGCGGCTGTGGCGAGCTTGCCGGATTGCGGATTGATGTAGACGCTGACCACCCCGTCGGGAATGGGGAAAATTTTCGGAGGCACGTTGGCCAGTGCTTTTTCTGTGAATTCGGCAAAGATCGGGGCGGCCCGCCGCCCATCGGACGTAGCGATATCGCGGCCCTTGTCATATCCTACCCAGACCGCGGTGGACAGCTCCGGCGTAAATCCGACCATCCAGCCGTCGGTATCAGTCGTTCCTGTCTTGCCGGCCACAGGACGCTTGATAATTGCTGCTACGCGGTTGCCCGTGCCGCCGCTCTCAAAGACGCCTTCCATCAGCCGGGTCAGGACATAGGCTGCTGCCGGCTCCACAACCTTTTCTCCCTGATCCTGAGGAGCCTCGTAGATCAGATTACCTTTGGAATCGGTAATTTTCAGAATGGCGGTCGCCGGCTGCCTGATGCCTCCGCCGCCGATCACAGCAAAGGCAGAGGCCATCTCCAGCGGACTGACAGGAGAGGTGCCGAGCGCGAGGGAAGGCACGCTTTGCAGCGGGCTGCCGATTCCCATCTTGGCCGCCATTTCTGCGACTTTATCTGCGCCTATTTTCATAATCGTATTTACCGCATAGATATTGTCGGAAGCGGCGATAGCCTGGCGCATATTGATCTCCCCGAGGTATTTGTCGCCGAAGTTTTTGGGCTGGTAGGTTTTGCGGTTGTTGTCGTAATGGAACAGCGTCGGCTGGCTGTTGAATACCGACAGGCCGGTCATCGTCTTTGAAGAGAGGGCCGTTAGATACATGATTGGTTTAAAGGATGACCCCGGCTGGCGGGTCGTCGCCAGAGCATGATTGAACTGGTTGGTACGATAATTTTTCCCGCCCACCATTGCCTTGATATAGCCGGTGCGCGGATCGATGGATACCAGCGCTGTCTCCAGTTCACTGGCGGCATCCATTTCTTTATCAACGGCCTCCTCAGCAGCCTGCTGCATATCGGGATCAAGGGTGGTAAAGACATTCAGTCCGCCAAGCTCCAGTTCATCACTGCTGATATGGAGTGTGTCCAGGACAAGCCCGCGCACATAATCACGGAAATAAGGGGCGAGAACGGTAGTATTCTTCTGGCCCTGTGGTTTGAAGCTTAAGGTCTCCTGTGCCGCCGCCCGGGCTTGTACCGCTGTGATGTCACCTACCTCTACCATGGCTGACAAGATGATGCCTTGCCGTTTCTTGGCATTCTCCAGATGGGTATACGGTGAATAATAGGTGGGCCCTTTAGGAATTCCGGCAAGCATTGCACTCTCTGCCAGATTAAGATCTGCAGCTGCTTTGCCAAAATACATCCGGGCCGCTGCTTCAATTCCATATGCGCCATGACCGTAATAGATTTCATTTAAATACATGTTCAGAATTTCGTTTTTGCTGTACTTCATCTCAAGCTGCATCGTGTAAAGGGCTTCCTTGGATTTGCGGGTCCACGTCTTTTCGTGGGTAAGATAAAGATTGCGAGCGAGCTGCTGGGTCAGGGTGCTGGCTCCCTGCGTGCGTTTTCCCGCCTCCACATTGGCAAGCACAGCCCGTGCCATTCCTTTCAGGTCAAAACCGGAATGATCATAAAATTTGCGGTCCTCCACGGCCAGGGTAGCCTGGATAAGCTGCGGGGCTATCTGGCTCAGTGTAACAGGGTCCCGGCTGCGTCCGTCCGTAGTAAAGGTGGTCAGTACATTGCCCCGGGAATCGAGCAGCTTGGAGCGGATATCATCGCCGATCGGCGGAAGCGGTTTGTTGTATAGATAGCCTAGTAGTGCTCCGGCAGCCAGCAGGAACAGCACGGCCGTGGCGGCCAGCAGCCGGACCAGCCGGCGGAGGCGGTGTCTCTTGACTTTGGGTTTAGCGGTATCACGCGGCATGGCTTCAGGCTCCTTGTCCTTCAAAATTACGAAACGGCCATGGGTATCTTGGCAAAGATTTGGCTAGTTAGTTTTCATTATGGGGAAGGTGGGGCTCAGATATTCAAGGCAGCGATACTTTATGCAAAAAGGAAGCCTATCAAGCGGACCTGGCAAAACGGTAACCAAATTGTTTTCTTTTTGTGATCTTCTCCGGGTAGATAGAGGAGCGGGCGGGGAGTATAACAGAGTAGTGTCAGTTCTAAAGGGTATATATACCACAGGAGGTGTTATCATGAATTGGACCCTGAATATACGCTTAAGAGTGCTAACTCTTCTCTCATGCGGGCTTCTGGCTGCCTCAGTCTGGGGAACAGCGGCGCCGGCCCAGGCAGCAGCGGCACCGGCCTGCGGCAGCGGGGATCATGGTTTGCTGCAGCAGCTGCAGGCCAAGCATTCCGCTGCAGAGGAAACGCCGCTCAGCTTCACGGATATCCAATTTCTCAGCGGAGATACAGGACGGGCTGCAGGCAGCGGCTTTATGATCGGTACATCAGATGGCGGCTGCCATTTCCAAAAAATCTATGAAGGCCAATGGAATTTCCGGCAAATCTCTTTCCCGGATAATGTGCATGGCTGGGCTCTAGCTTCCGTTAAGGAGGGTACGGATGCCTATCTCATCGCTACGGCTGACGGAGGTTCAACCTGGAAGAGAATCTCGGAAACGGCAGTGGGGTTTGAAAGAATTGCATTCACGGATAGTAAGCACGGCTTTGGTTACGTGCGTGCCTTTACGTATTACACAGAAGACGGAGGACTCAGCTGGAGCCAGATCAAGACCCCGGCGAATACACGCGGCGCAGAGTTCAGCAGCCGGAGTAACGGCTGGGCGGTGGTGGTAGCGCCTGGAGAAGGCTACCGGATCATGAAAACCACGGATGGCGGGGCATCATGGAAGCTTTCCCTGAAATCAGCCTTTGCCTACCCGGAGTATGGAAGAGTATATGCCAAAGGTGATCAGGTGTACGCGTTTCTGTATGGCGGAACAGGGATGTCCCAGACCTCTTATTCGCTGTACGCCAGCAGCAATCAAGGGGGAAAGTGGAACCGTGTGATTGCTGAGGATACTGCAGGCGGCGGACCGGCACCGGGCAGCGGCACAGCATTGCTTAAGAAAGGTCCTGCTTCAGGCAAGCCTGGCAATATGCAGCTGGTCGGCAACAGCACAGCCTTTCTGGTCGGTTACTCTCCCGCAGGCGAAAAGGTTGCCGTCGGCCGCACCTTTACGGGGGGCAGACAGTGGGCTAATCTTCCGCCTATTGCCGGTTTTGACGGGATTATTTCCTTCCCGGACAGCAAGGACGGCTGGATGGCTGTACGGGGCCAGAACAGCTCTTCCCTGTACGCCACCAAAGACGGCGGCGCGACCTGGAAGGTTAAGTTTACTTTTAAGGGAACAGAACAGTAGGATATTAACTAAACTAAATCGGCATGGGCTAAGGAAGGCGGCTCCTTTAGGGGCCGCTTTTTTCTGTAAAATGACAGCACCCTGCACTTTGTCACTATAATCCCGGCTGAGTGTGATTTTGGCCTTCAGTATGGTAAAATTTTAGTTACTTTATCAGGACTGTCGTGTGTAAACGCAGAACCTGCAGACGAACCTTAGGAGGACTGGAGAATGGCTTTCCGCGTATCCGCCGTTCAATATCATTTACATACGATCTCCTCGTTTGAGGAATTTGCCGCCCAGTGCGAGCACTATATAAAGACAGCCGAAGAATACGGCACGGACTTCATTCTGTTTCCGGAGTTTCTTACGACCCAACTGATGTCTATCGGAGACAGCCGGGGAAAGGCCTCAGGCATTGAAGACCTCCCGCAGTTTACTGAACAATACCGGGACATGTTCTCGGGGTATGCCCGGAAGTACAACGTCCATATAATTGGGGGAACCCATGTGCTGCGCCGGAATGATAAGCTCTATAATGTAGCACATCTCTTTTATCCTGACGGAAGAATTGCCGAGCAGGCCAAGCTTCATATTACACCCGCTGAGGTAGAGGGCTGGAATATGGGTGCAGGAGAAGAGCTTGAGGTTTTCCAGACGGATAAAGGGACTATCGCCATGCTGACCTGCTACGACATCGAGTTCCCGGAAATTGTCCGCATGGCCAGAGCCAAGGGCGCTGATGTAATCTTTTGCCCGTCCTGCACAGATGACCGCCACGGATTTCACCGGGTCCGCTATACCAGCCATGCCCGTGCCATTGAGAACCAGATTTACGTTGTGCTGACAGGAACTGTGGGATCACTCCCTACCGTGGATCTGATGCGCGCCAACTTCGGCCAGGCTGCGGTAATTACACCGAATGATATTCCCTTCCCGCCAAAAGGGCTGCTGGCCGAAGGCGAAATTAATGATGATATGATCATTACAGCCGATCTGGATCTGGAGCTGCTCTACCGTGTCCGGGAACGCGGGTCCGTGACTACCTGGCGCGACCGGAGAACAGATCTTTATACGGACTGGACGTAAAGGGGGCAGGGGAAGAGATGTACTATAAGACCTTTTATGCCTTTGACGGCAAAGTGCCGGTCCCGGCGGTTATACGTAATTATACGGCAGCGGATTTTGATGACCTGATCACCATTCAGTCCGAGGCCTTTCCACCCCCCTATCCTGCCGAGTTATGGTGGAACCGGGAGCAGCTCCGGAATCATGTGGAGTTTTTTCAGGAGGGCGCGTTATGTGTTGAAGTGAACGGAGAACTGGCCGGCTCGGTTACGGGCCTGAAGATTCATTTTGATCCGGAAACACCGCAAGTTCATCATACCTGGTCCGAGGTTACAGCGGACGGGTACATTACTACGCACCAGCCTGACGGAGACACGCTGTATATCGCCGATCTTTGTGTGCGTCCCAAATACCGTAAGCTTGGGCTCGGTAAAGAGCTGGTGCAGTCGCTGTATCATGTGGTGGTAGAGCAGGGACTGGAACGGCTGCTTGGTGCAGGACGGATGCCGGGCTACCATACAGAAGCGTCCCGGATCTCTGCGGAGACGTATCTTGCAGAGGTTACTGCCGGCAGGCTGACTGACCCGGTAATCACCTTTTTGCTGCGCTGCGGGCGGACTCCGCTCGGTGTAGTGGAGGGATATCTGGAAGACGAGGAATCCTGCAATTATGCTGCACTGATGGAGTGGCGCAACCCTTTTCAATAGAAGACAGTACTGGAGGAGACATGAAGATGGAGTATATAAGAATTACTGACATTTCCGATCCTTTGTTCAGACAAGTACATAATCTGCTGAGTGAAGTATTCCCGCCGGAGGAAGTGCTGGAATTCAGCCTGTGGCAGGAGCCGCTGGAAGATCCGGGTATCCGTGTATTTGCAGCTGTTCATCAGGGGGAGGTTGTCGGCACCACGGAATACCGCTATTATCCGGACTGGAATGTGGCGATGACCGACTTCACCATCATTGGCCGCGAAGGCTTGGGAATCGGGCGTTTTTTGGCCCAGAGCCGTCTAAAAGACCTCAGAAGCCTTGCTGCGGATAACGGGGGTAAAGAGCTGTTCGGCATGTTTGCAGAAATATACGACCCTTACCGGGTACCGGATTTCGCTTTCGGCGGAGTCAAGCCGATGGACCCGTTTGTCCGGCGTGAGGTGCTGTCTCATCTCGGTTATGAACGGCTTAATTTTCCTTATGTACACCCTTCCTGGAAAGGCGACGGGAAGGCGGTAACCGGACTGGATCTATGCTTTATGCCGGGGCAGGAGGGGCTGGAGGCGGTAGAGGCCTCTTTGGTTGCTGACTTTCTGACCCGTTATTATGCGGTGCTGGAAGATAAGCCGGAAGCCTGGCACTCCATGGTCGATCAGCTGCGCCAGAGAGATACATTGCGGCTGTTGCCGCTGTAATTATCTGCTATATAGAATGAACTTAAAAGATACAATAGGTGAATTCTCCATTGAATTGCTCTCCGGAACTGGATATAGTGTACAATGGGTAAGCGAATATGCCTTTGATTTATGAATAGAAAGAGTAAGCGAGGAACATGTGATGTCTGAAATACAGTCCGACAAATACGGTGCTTCCGTTACGCTGGAGAGCCTGCAGGACGGACAGAGGAATGTGATGAAAGCAGCCGGAGAAGTTATTGCCAGAGGGGCGCAGCTTTATATCCGCTATGAAGAAGCAGAGCAGGGCCCGCGGGGAGAATCGGTTTCCGTCCGCACGACTATAAAGATTTCAGGCAGTGAGCTGAAGCTGATCCGGCACGGCAGCATTGAGTCCGAGCAGTCTTTTGTCCTTGGGCGCCGCCTGCCGGGATTCTACCGCTCGCCGTACACACAGTTTAATCTCTCCACCGATACGCGGAAGCTGGATATTACGCGCGAGGGACGCTCGCTGAAGGTCTCGTGGGAATACGACTTGTACGTTTACGGGGAGCTATCGGGACAGTTCGCTATCAGTTTGTATATACAGGAGGAACCACAATCATGACACAAAGTCAAAATCCGCTTCAGCTTGCCAATGAACGGGTGAAAGAGGCCATCGCAGGTGCTATTCTATCCGCCGGCCTGGTAACGCAAGAAGAGCTTCCGGCCATTGTGCTGGAAGTGCCGAAAGACAAGGCCCATGGCGATCTTGCCACAAATGCCGCCATGCAGCTGACCAAAATTGCCAAGCGCAATCCGCGTCAAATCGCCGAGGCGATTATTGAACATCTGGACACGGCCGCAGCAATGATTGAAAAAGCGGAAATCGCCGGACCCGGCTTTATCAACTTTACCCTCTCTAAGAGCTATCTTTATCCGGTGATTGCGCTGGTTGCCGAGCAGGGCGACAATTACGGCCGTATCGAAGCCGGTAAGGGGCAGAAGGTTGAAGTGGAATTTGTCAGCGCTAATCCTACCGGCAGCCTGCACCTTGGACATGCCCGCGGCGCAGCGGTCGGTGACGCCCTGTGTAATGTGCTGGATTTTGCCGGCTATCAGGTGACCCGGGAGTATTACATTAATGATGCCGGTAATCAGGTGAACAATCTGTGCAAATCGATTGAGACCCGTTATCTGCAGGAGCTGGGCCAGCCGGCGGAAATGCCGGAGGACGGGTACCATGGCGAGGATATTAAGGGATTTGCCAAGGAGCTTGTAGCCGAGAAAGGCGATGCGCTGCTGGAGATGACGCCGGGAGACCGCGCCGCCTTCTTCCGCACTTACGGTCTTACGAAGGAACTGGACAAAATCAAACGCGATCTTGGACGCTTCCGCGTAAACTTCGACATCTGGTTTAGCGAGACCTCGCTGTATGAGAACGGCCAGGTGCTGCGCTCACTGGATGAGCTGCGCGACCGCGGAGAAGTGTACGAGCTGGACGGGGCAACCTGGCTGCAGACGACCAAATACGGCGACGACAAGGACCGCGTACTGATCAAGAATGACGGAACCTATACCTACCTTACACCGGATATTGCCTATCACAGTGATAAGTACAGCCGGGGCTACGATAAAATGATCAATATCTGGGGTGCCGACCACCATGGCTACATCCCCCGGATGAAAGCGGCCATGTCTGCGCTTGGCAATGATTCCGAGAAGCTGGTCGTGCTGATTGCTCAGATGGTCAGCCTGTTCCAGAACGGCGAGAAGGTCAAAATGTCCAAGCGTACCGGCAAAGCCGTGACGATGGAAGACCTGATGGAAGAAGTCGGCCTGGATGCCATCCGCTACTTCTTCACGATGCGCAGCATGGATTCCCATCTTGATTTCGACATGGATCTGGCGATTTCCACGTCCAATGAGAATCCGGTGTTCTACGTTCAATATGCGCATGCCCGGATCTGCAGCATCTTCCGCCAGGCGGAGGAACAGGGGATTACGCTTCCCGCTGTAGCCGAGATTGACTTTACCAAGCTGACAGCTGTTCATGAATACGACCTGCTGCGCAAAATCGGCGAATTGCCTGCCGAGATCACCGTTGCGGCTGAGAGCTATGCACCGCATCGCCTGATCCGCTATGTATACGATCTCGCTGCGCTGTTCCACAGCTACTACAAAGCGGAGCGCGTCATCACCGAGGATGCCGCTCAGACCGTTGCCCGTCTCGCCCTGCTGGGTGCAGCGCGTACAACTATTGCTAACGTACTGCGTCTGGTCGGTGTTACCGCACCTGACCGGATGTAACTTACTCAAACAGAAGCTCCGCCCCCCCCATGACAGGGAGGCGGAGCTTTTTTGTGCCGGCGGCGCGGCGGGCACGGGGCAGGGCCTGTAGCGGCGCAGCGGGCGCTGCCGCCCGCCGCCATGCCGGCCCGGCCCGCCTGCGGCCGGGCCGAAGCCCTTGCCGCAGGGCGTGCTGCGCACCGCCCCGGCGGCAAGAGGCGGGCCTACGCCTTCGCGGCAGCGGCGGCGGCCCGCTTGGCCCGCGCGCCTGCACGCAGCAGGCGCAGGGCATCGGCTGCGCCGCCGCCGAGGGCGGCGCGGCGCTGGCCCTTGCGCAGCCGCACCGGGATGGCCGTGCGGCGCAAGAGCAGCTTCAGCTCGCGCGGCGTCAGCGCCGGGCGCAGCGCGAGCAGCAGGGCCGCGGCACCGGTGACATGCGAGGTCGCCATGGAGGTGCCGCTCATTTCTTTATAGCCCTCCCGCAGCCAGCAGGAGGGCACGCTTTCGCCCGGACCGTATACATCGATATACGGCCCGCGGTTGCTGAAGGCCGCTACGCGGTGCCTCCGGTCCAGAGCACCGACGGCAATCGTCTCGGGATAGCGGGCGGGGTAATCCCCGCCGCGTTTGCCGTCGTTGCCGGAGGAGGCGATGATGGCGATCCCGGCCCGGTAGGCCTTGATCACCACATCATGAAGCGCTTTGCTCCGGGTCTTCATGCCGAAGCTCATATTAATGATGTCGATCTTGTTCTGCACGCACCAGTCGATGCCGAGTACAATATCGGAGACATAGGCGGAGCCGCTGTGGTCAAAGGCCTTGACCGGATAGAGCAAGGCCCGCGGAGCTACGCCCATCATGCCGCGTGTACCGCCGGCTGCCGCCAGCGTACCGGCAATATGTGTGCCGTGTCCATTATCATCGAGCGGCAGCATGCCGCGGTGAAGCAGATTTACACCCGAGGCGAGAGAATGCTTTAAATCGGGATGCCGGTAATCGGCGCCTGTGTCGATGACACCGATCTTCACTTGGACGCCGGTGGATTTGGACCAGGCCTGCGGGGCATGAATCGCTTTCACGCCCCATGGCAGCATGGCGGTGCCGGTTTTTTCCCCTGGGACAGAGTGAACCTTTATCCGCAGGTCTTCTTCTATTCTTAAAGAGGAGGCGAATTTGTCCATCAGCCTTTCCGCCCCTGCGGCGGGTACAAAAAAAGCCTTGATCAGATTAGAAACCTGAACCTGCCGAAGCCCCGGCCGCTTCGCTTTCAGCGACTTCCACTGTGACAGCGCTCCGGCATACTGACGGTCATCATTGAAGGTTACAATACGCCGCTCCGTATTTTTGGGGGCAGCCGATATCTCCTCAAGCAGCAACTGCCAAAATCCGTAATAATCCATAGGTTACGCCGTCCCCCTCCTTGCTGCCGTGCTGCCATATTGTATGAGAGGAGGCGGGCGTCCGAATGGGAACTTGCCCTTTTTTAGCGAAATGGGCTGCCCATCGTGTCAAAAGGCGGAGCTTCACATAAAATAAACAGAAGAGACTTTAGCTCTCTTTGCAACATCCCGTAAGGAGCCGATCCTTGGCGTGGATACAGTCATGCGCGGAGGGATTTCCTCCGCCTTTTTTAATATGAATAAGCATTCGTATGTTTTACATAATAAATGATCGTTCCCATTCTCTCCGGACGGAGCTATCCTGTTGAGGGAGGCGAAGCTGACTCTGCCGGGCTCTGTCCCCCCTTTACCTGTTGCACCGCGGGAATCTTCCTGCGTCTTGCTGCATTTGACTTGCATTTTGCCCTCAAATAGGTTTTACTTAGTTTTGTTAATGGATATTATGAAATAGAAATTAACGGTAATGTGAACAATGCGTGAGAGGAAGTGTCCTTTAGTGAGTACGCCACTCAATTTAAAGCTGGACCCTGAGAAAGTTAAAGAAATGCCGATGGTGGACCTGGCTTTCCTGGTGCTCAAAGCAGCCAATACACCTTATTATTATCGTGATCTGATGGTCGAAGTGGCCAAGCTGCGCGGTATGACCGATCAAGAAAGCCAAGATACTATCGCTCAGTTATATACCGAGATTAACATCGACGGACGGTTTGCCTGTGTCGGGACCAACCTGTGGGGACTGAAACGCTGGTATCCGCTGGAACGCTCTGATGATCCTGTTGGCAATACCAAACGCGTGCGCATCATTAACGATGAGGACGACGATCTGGAAGACGACGACTTCACGGAAGAAGAAGAGAATTATGCTGCTGAGGAAGAGGATTTCGACGCTATCGACGAAGATCGCGATGACCTCTATTCTGACGACGACAGCGAAGAAGAAGTGGACGAAGATGTTGTCATTGATGAAGACGACGACATTGACGAAGACGACGCTGATGAAGACTCCGAAGACGGCGATAATGAGGATGCCGACGAGGACGAAGACGACGATTATTAGAATCATAAGCCGGGCGTAATTCCTCCCTTGACATGGGTGGGATCGTCAGAGTAAACTATTGCATGGGCTTATAATGAAAGTTAATATGTTTTCTAAAATAAAAAGTGCCCCGGCTCTACGGGTGTCACTTTTTTGTTTTTTTAGATGGTTTTTCCGTGATTGCGAAGATCTCGCCTTTCATTTTGGGCGGCGGAAGTAACTTTTGGTTTCCCCCGGTTTGATGATGGAAAAAAGGGTTACGATAAACAAAAGCGTCGCCTGAATTTCTGGACTTTATTTAGGAGGGTTTTACAGTGACAAAGTATATTTTTGTAACGGGTGGCGTTGTGTCTTCCCTTGGCAAAGGCATTACCGCTGCTTCGCTGGGCAGGCTGCTCAAAAACAGAGGTCTGAAGGTGACGATCCAGAAATTTGATCCTTACATTAACGTAGACCCTGGAACAATGAGTCCTTATCAGCATGGGGAAGTATTTGTGACCGACGATGGTGCGGAGACTGACCTTGACCTTGGACACTATGAGCGGTTTATTGACATTAATCTGTCCAAGAACAGTAATGTAACGACAGGGAAGATTTATTCCTCTGTTATCAGCAAGGAACGGCGCGGCGAATACTTGGGCGGAACGGTTCAGGTTATCCCGCATATCACGAATGAGATCAAAGAACGCGTATTCCGTGCGGGCCGCGAGACAGGTTCGGATGTAGTGATTACGGAAATCGGCGGTACTGTAGGCGATATCGAGAGTCTGCCGTTCATGGAAGCTATCCGTCAGATCAAAAGCGACATCGGCCGGGAAAATGTAATGTACATTCACGTAACCCTGATTCCATATATCAAGGCTGCGGGAGAAGTGAAGACTAAGCCGACGCAGCACAGCGTGAAGGAGCTGCGCAGCATTGGGATTCAGCCTAATGTGATCGTATGCCGTACGGAGTATCCTCTGACCGAAGATATGAAGGCCAAGCTTGCGTTGTTCTGCGATATCGATGCGAATGCGGTAGTGGAATGCCGCGATGCCTCAACGCTGTATGAGGTTCCGCTTAACCTTCGTGATGAAGGATTGGATGAGATTGTAGTCAATCACCTGAAGCTGACCACACCTGCACCGGATATGCGTGAATGGGAGAGTATGCTGGAGCGGATCCAGAAGCTGGAACGCACGGTTGAAATCGCCATTGTCGGCAAGTATGTAGCTTTGCATGATGCTTACTTAAGCGTAGTAGAGTCCCTCTCGCATGCAGGTTTTGCAGCCAATGCGGAAGTGAAGATCCGCTGGGTCGATGCGGAACAGGTTACAGATGAGAATGTGGGCGAACTGCTTGGCGGAATCGGCGGGATTCTTGTTCCCGGCGGCTTCGGAGACCGGGGGATTGAAGGGAAAATTTCCGCAATCCGTTATGCCCGTGAGCAGTCCATTCCTTTCTTCGGTATCTGCCTGGGAATGCAGGTATCCGTAATCGAGTACGGCCGTTCCATACTGGGATTGGCTGGGGCGAACAGCTCGGAGATTGATCCGGCTACACCGCATCCGCTAATTGATCTGCTGCCTGAGCAGAAGGACATCGAAGATATGGGCGGCACGATGCGTCTTGGCCTGTATCCTTGCAAGCTTTTGCCTGATTCCCTGGCAATGTCCTGCTATGATGATGAACTGGTCTATGAGCGTCACCGTCACCGGTATGAATTCAACAATGCTTACCGGGATGAGATGGAAAAAGCAGGCCTTGTGTTTTCTGGAACATCGCCGGACGGACGTTTGGTAGAGATCGTGGAACTTCCTGGACACCCGTGGTTCCTGTCGGTACAATTCCATCCGGAATTTACTTCCCGTCCGAATCGCCCGCAGCCGCTCTTCCGTGAATTTGTCAAAGCTTCACTGACCCATTCCGAGCAGCTGTAACCAATAAAATAAACAGATCCGGTAAGGATCTTTAGAAAGCCTCCAGCTGGAGGCTTTCTTTTAAATATGGATATTCAGCTAATTCCATGGAATAACCGTACCTGCTGTCCACCATTATCTGGAATGTATTTACCCTTTTTATCCAATTAGCAGGATTTTGACTATAAAGCACGAATAATAGGTTTCGTATAGAATAAATTATTGTGAGCCGTTAGCTGTGAGAGGGCGCGGTATAGACAATCTGCCTTAAATCTGGGAGGGTACGATATGGAAAAAGGGAAAGTTTTAATTGTCGATGATCAGAACGGAATCCGAATTCTCCTCATGGAAGTGTTTAATAGCGAAGGGTATACCACCTATCAAGCTGCTAACGGTAAAACAGCAATCGAAATTGTCCAGAAAGAATCCCCAGACTTGGTTCTGCTCGATATGAAAATTCCGGGAATGGATGGGCTGGAAATCCTTAAGCATTTGAAGGAGATTAATCCGGCTATTAAGGTGATTATGATGACGGCATACGGAGAACTGGACATGATTAAGGAAGCGACAAAACTGGGAGCGCTTATGCACTTTACCAAGCCGTTTGACATTGATGAGATGCGGGTGGCAGTGAATATGCATCTTCAGGACAAGCCAGTGGACCACTTCGGCTAACCTGAAATTTATGGTTTGACAAAGTCCTGTTATGGATAATATAAGAAGGTTGAGTTTGCCCGCAGCATAGGCTGGCTGAATATCGTCCCACCGGGACATTTTTTTGTGTATCCTATTTAGTATTTGACACAGGATGTGCTATAATAAGCCTGTATGTGATGTCGGTTTAAATATAAGCAACCCAACATTCTTAGGAGGATTGAAACCATGCCATTAGTATCTATGACAGACATGTTAAACAAAGCACTTGAAGGAAAATATGCAGTTGGCCAGTTCAACATCAACAACCTTGAGTGGACTCAGGCGATTCTTGGTGCAGCAGAAGAAGAAAAGTCACCAGTAATCCTTGGTGTTTCCGAAGGCGCAGCCCGTCACATGGGCGGATTTTATACTGTAGTGAAGATGGTTGAAGGACTTATTCACGACATGAAAATCACCGTTCCTGTAGCGATTCACCTGGACCACGGTTCCAGCTTTGACAAATGTAAAGAAGCTATTGATGCCGGCTTTACATCCGTAATGATCGACGGTTCCCACCACCCAATCGCCGAAAACATTGAAATGACTAAAAAAGTTGTTGAATATGCACATGCCAAAGGCGTTTCTGTTGAAGCAGAAGTTGGTACTGTAGGCGGACAAGAAGATGACGTTATCGGCGGCATCCAATATGCAGATCTTAACGAATGTGTAAGCATCGTTAAAGAAACTGGCATCGACACTTTGGCTCCAGCACTTGGTTCCGTACACGGTCCTTACCTGGGCGAGCCAAACCTCGGATTCAAAGAAATGGAAGAAATCCGCGATGCAGTTAAGCTTCCGCTCGTGCTTCACGGCGGTACAGGCATTCCGTTGCATGATATCCAGAAGTCCATCTCCCTGGGAACTTCCAAAATTAACGTAAACACTGAGAACCAAATCGCATTTGCTAAAGTGGTACGTGAAGTTTTGGCTGCTAAACCGGATGCTTACGATCCTCGTACATTCATCGCACCAGGCCGCGAAGCCATCAAACAAACCGTTATCGGCAAAATCCGCGAGTTCGGTTCCAGCAACAAAGCGTAAATTTAACGCTGCTGCAGTTGGACAGGTTATTTCAGGCTGTCCGGCTGCATAGTTTGATATGGATATATTCTTCTTGAAACGTGTGCCGTCCTTATTCCAAGGGCGGCGCAGCCGTTTCTTCTTCTTAAACCTTTAAACACTAAAAAAAGCCACAGCAGGTATTGCCAGGGCAAGCTGCAATACACGTAGGGGGAACCAGATAAATCTATGGAAAAATTAATGATTGGCGGTGGACGTCCGCTAAAGGGCGTTGTGACCATCAGCGGAGCGAAGAATAGCGCGATCGCGCTTATTCCTGCGGCTATTTTAGCTGAATCTGAAGTTGTTCTGGATAATTTGCCGTCCCTTAGTGATGTAGCCGTTTACTCCGAAATTCTCGAAGAGCTTGGCGCAACTGTCTCATGGTCAGGCAACCAGATGAGAATTAACCCCTCCCGTATCGTATCCATCCCTATGCCTAACGGACCAGTCAAGAAACTTCGTGCTTCTTATTATATGATGGGAGCGCTTCTTGGGAGATTCAAAGAAGCGACGATAGGCCTTCCCGGCGGCTGCAATTTTGAGCCCCGTCCGATTGATCAGCATATCAAGGGTTTTGAAGCACTGGGAGCAACTGTGACCAATGATCACGGTTCTATTCACCTGTATGCCAAGGAACTGCGCGGTGCGAAGATTTATTTAGACGTATCCAGCGTAGGTGCCACTATTAACATCATGCTGGCGGCTTCACGGGCCAAAGGCTCTACAATTATCGAAAACGCGGCTAAAGAGCCTGAGATTATAGATGTAGCTACCCTTTTGAACTCTATGGGCGCTGTTATTAAAGGCGCCGGCACAGAAACGATCCGGATCGAAGGCGTTACAGAGATGCATGGCTGCCGCCATTCCATCATTCCTGACCGGATTCAAGCAGGAACATATATGATTGCTGCTGCAGCAACGCGCGGCAATGTATTGATAGATAACGTTATCCCCAAACACTTGGAGGCCCTGACCGCCAAGCTGCTGGAAATGGGCGTTGAAATCGAAGAACTGGATGAGAGCATCCGGGTCATCGGCAGAGCCAGATACGAGCATGCCGATGTAAAAGCGCTGGTATACCCGGGCTTTGCCACCGATCTGCAATCCCCGATGACAAGCATGCTGACCCAGGCTGAAGGGGTCAGTGTATTAAGTGATTTTGTGTACAGCAACCGGTTCAAGCATGTGCCGGAACTGGTGCGGATGGGCGCGAAGATCCGTGTTGAAGGACGCTCGGCAATCATTGAAGGCAGCCGGCTTAATGCTGCCAAGGTTAAAGCTGCCGATCTGCGGGCCGGTGCGGCGCTGGTCATTGCCGGACTGACTGTCGGAGACGGAATTACTGAGGTCACGGGTGTGGAGTATATCGACCGCGGCTATGATAACTTAGTAACTAACATGCGCGATCTGGGCGCTGAAATTTGGCGCGAAGAGGAATAGGATTCAGATTATCTGCTATTTGGAAGGAGCGAATTTGCCTGCGAACTGCATATCTCCTTCCAAATTGGGTAATCCTATCCTAATGAGCATTTTAATAGACTTATACTTATATAAAATTGAATAGGTGGTTATTACATGGATCTTCAAATTTCCGATCTGGAAGAAATGAAGCTGACCGATCTGTATAAGCTGGCCAAGAAATACCAGATTCCATACTACGGACAGCTGAAGAAACGGGAGTTGATCTTCGCCATCCTGCGGGCGCAGGCGGAGCAGAGCGGGCTCATGTTTATGGAAGGCGTGCTCGAAATTTTGCCTGAAGGCTACGGTTTCCTAAGGCCGATTAACTATTTGCCCAGTGCGGAAGACATTTATATTTCAGCTTCTCAAATTCGTAAATTTGATCTTAGAAGCGGCGATCTTGTATCAGGAAAGTGCCGCACACCCAAAGAAAATGAACGTTACTTCGGTTTGCTTCAAGTTAACGCCGTCAACGGCGAGAATCCTGCCAGCGCAGCGGAGCGCTTGCATTTCCCGGCACTAACGCCTCTTTATCCGCAAGACAAGCTGCCGCTCGAAACATCCCCTACTCATTTGTCTACCCGAATAATGGATTTGCTCGCTCCTGTAGGCTTGGGGCAGCGCGGTTTGATTGTAGCACCTCCCAAAGCAGGGAAAACGCTCCTCCTAAAAGAAATTGCCAACAGTATCTCTACCAACAATCCCGAGATTGCACTGTTTGTATTATTAATTGATGAACGTCCTGAGGAAGTAACGGATATGCAGCGTTCGGTAAAAGGCGAAGTGGTTGCATCGACTTTTGATGAGCTCCCCGAGAACCATATCAAAGTTGCAGAGCTTGTATTGCAGCGGGCACTCCGTTTAGTTGAACATAAAAAAGACGTTGTCATTCTGCTGGACAGCATTACCCGGCTGGCACGCGCTTATAACCTTGTAGTTCCTCCATCCGGACGTACGCTTAGCGGAGGGATTGATCCTGCAGCATTCCATCGGCCGAAACGGTTTTTTGGATCTGCACGGAATGTGGAAGAGGGCGGCAGCCTGACGATACTTGCTACAGCGCTGATCGACACCGGGTCACGTATGGATGATATTATTTATGAAGAATTTAAAGGTACGGGCAATATGGAGCTTCATTTGGACCGTAAGCTGGCGGAACGCCGGATTTTCCCGGCTATCGATATCCGCCGTTCGGGAACACGCCGCGAAGAAGTGCTGCTGAGCAAGGAAGAGCTGGATACGATTTGGTCTATCCGCAAGAATATGAACGAATCGTATGACTTCGTTGAAGGTTTCCTTAAGAAGCTCCGTGACAGCAAGACTAACGCAGAGTTCCTCGCCTCATTTGATGTGGCTGGAAGTAAGGATTCCTCATCACCGAGCGGAACTGCCAGCAGTGGAGGGACTTCCAACAGCGGCTCTTCCGCGCGCCGGACACCGCGTCCCAAGACACCTACTGTCCCTACAACCTGAGAATAGATAACAAGAGGAGAATAACATGTATTTGGTATATGCCGATGAACAAGGTAACGTATATGATCATCCTGAGCTGTATGGCCTGGCCCGCAGCGGGGATATGATTGTTGAGATGCTGGAAGAAGAATTAATCCCGCTGCCGGAAGGGGCTACCCTAGTTGGCCTACCAAGTACGCGGGCAGTGGGTATGAATCCCGAGACAGGTGAAATGCTGCCGCTGCCGGAAGGGTCCCAGGCTGTTGGGGCACTGCTGCCTCAAGGCTTTACTAGATTATGCCTTCCAGGCTATGTCAAGACAGACAAGTCGTATAAGCTCCCGCTCTTTGGCTATTCCGCTGTAGTGTGGAAGGATGGCGGATTCTACGTCGCTGCAGATCTGACGGATGATCCGGAGCAGTGGAATCCTCTCAACTGTGACCGCGAGGATGTAGAAGTAGGAGTCGGTGCCTTAACGGCTAAGTATCCGGAAAACAGACTATACGACCACCTTTCTAACTGTGCGCTGGGTTATGAATGCCTTACGTCCTCCAATACGTTTCTTGGACGGTGGGAGGGCGCCGTTCCTGTTTCTTATTCGTGTAATGCCGGGTGCTTCGGCTGTATATCAGAACAGCCTGACGATAGCGGATTTGTCTCTCCCCAGACACGGATGAACTTCCGTCCTACAGTCAGCGAGATCACAGAGGTGATGCTGGAGCATCTGAAGACACCGCAGTCGATAATCAGCTTCGGACAGGGATGCGAAGGCGAGCCTTCTACCCAGGCTAAGTTGATTATTGAATCGATCCGTGAAGTGCGCTCAATTACCGATATGGGCTATATCAATATCAATACCAATGCGGGACTGAGTGATCATATCCGCGGGATCGTGGATGCAGGACTTGATCTGATGCGGGTCAGCACAATCAGTGCGCTAGATGATCATTATAATGCCTATTACAAGCCGCGGGGCTATACCCTCGCCAATGTGGAGAAGTCGCTGAAATATGCTGCTTCGCAGGGGGTGTATACCTCCATTAACTATCTTATCTTCCCTGGAGTAACAGACCGGGAGGAGGAGATTGAAGCCATGGTCGAATTTGTAAGACGCACGGATCTGAAGCTGATACAGATGCGTAACCTTAACATTGACCCCGAGAGCTATCTGGAACTAATCCCTCCGGCCCGGGGAGAAATCCTGGGGATGAAGACCATGCTTGATATCTTCCGCGAGGAGCTGCCGGAGGTAGTTATTGGTTCGTATACACATGTACCCCCTGCCGATTTAGCACGGGCCAAAGAGCGTCGTGTACGGCTCTAGCCGTTACCCGATTTAAATTTATTGCAGAGACTATTATTTCGTGCTAGAATGTCGTTGTATGTTTAATAACTCTGGGTCCGCATGAGTCCTAGGGCATGAGAGGTGAAATTCAAATGCAAGAAGCCATTCAACCAAAGTATAATATCACTAAGGTAACCTGCGCATGTGGCAACACTTTCGAATCCGGTTCTGTTAAACAAGAGCTGCGCGTCGAAATTTGCTCTAACTGCCATCCATTCTTCACTGGCAAGCAGAAGTTCCTTGATGCCGGTGGTCGCGTTGATAAATTCAAGAAGAAATACGGTATCTAATCGCCCCTGCCGCTTTGCGGCTTAAGGATTGGACTGCTCCCCGGATGGTATATCCGGGGAGTTTTTATTTACCTGAATATGCAGAATGCGCGTCTCTCCGGCATGTTCTCAATCAGGGGAGATATTGGGTGACCCATATATTCCCAAAATCCAAGGCGGTTTCTTGTGGACGGGTTGATTTTTAATGGGGTGTGAGCTATACTTATCTTCGCCGTGCTAGACGGGGAGGTAGCGGTGCCCTGTAACTCGCAATCCGCTGTAGCGAGGTTGAATTCCTGTTAGAGGTGCTGTCGATGTGAGGCCTTGGTCCCTATGGGCTGTGTTGACGGTTGGGTCCTCCGCAATGAGTGCTTGTGAACCTGGTCAGGTCCGGAAGGAAGCAGCCATAAGCAAGTTTACTCTTGTGCCGGAGGGTGGCCTAGCCCGAGCAGTCTCGTAGGGTTGCCGCTTGGATCGCAGCCATCAATAACAGGTGCACGGTTTATATTCGGATAATGATAGCATCTTTGCCACAAGCGAAGATGCTTTTTGTTTTTGGTCAAAGCCTGGGGAATATAGTATAATAAATTAGCGACAAATGCCGGAAAGCGGCAGCCTAAGAGAGGGTAATGCATAGTGGAACATATCGCGCTGTACCGTGCTTGGCGGCCGCAGTCGTTTCAGGACATGGTAGGGCAACAGCACATTATCCAGACGCTGCAGAATGCAATTCGTGAACAGCGGGTTTCGCATGCCTACCTGTTCAGCGGCCCGCGCGGGACCGGTAAGACGAGTGCTGCCAAAGTTTTGGCCAAAGCAGTCAATTGTGAACGGGGACCCGGCCCGGAGCCATGCAACGAATGTCCTTCCTGCCTGAGGATTACCGCGGGCAACGTTATGGATGTGCAGGAGATTGATGCGGCGTCGAACCGCGGAGTGGAAGAAATACGCGACCTGCGGGATAAGGTGAAATATGCACCTACCGAAGTACGCCGTAAAGTGTATATTATTGATGAAGTGCATATGCTGACAACAGAAGCGTTTAACGCACTGCTTAAGACGCTGGAGGAACCGCCGCCGCATGTAATGTTTATACTGGCGACGACAGAACCTCATAAATTGCCGGCTACGATTATTTCGCGCTGCCAGCGCTTTGACTTCCGCCGTGTATCTTTGGAGGAGCAGAGTGGTCGGCTCGCTGAGATCTGTCAGAAGGAGGGCATTACTGCGGATGCAGATGCCCTGCAGTATATCGCCCGTCTCTCTGACGGAGGAATGCGTGATGCGCTGAGTATACTGGACCAGATCTCCTCTTTTACAGACGGTAATGTAACTTATCAGCAGGTGCTGGGAATGACTGGGGGGATCCCTTCCGAACAGTTTGCCCGGCTTGCAACAGCCATTCTGGAAGGTGATATGGGCCGGCTGCTGGAACTGGTAGAGCAGCTGATGCAGGAAGGCAAGAGTGCGGACAAATGCATGGAGAACCTGCTTTATTACTTCAGGGATTTGCTGATGATCAAAATGGTCCCGGGGGCTGATCAATTAACAGACCGGGTACTGAATCCGGCTGAGTTCCGGGACATGGCGGCTGCATTCTCACGGGAGCGGCTGTTTCAGATTGTAGAAACCTTAAACCGCTATCTTGGTGAAATGAAATATGCGACCCATCCGCAGACATTGTTTGAAGTAGCACTTATGAAGCTGTGCAGCATGCAGCAGGAAGCCGCGCCATCCCTGCATGCGGCTGCGCCGGCAGCCGGTGCTATGCGGGCTGAACCGTCAACCGGCGGTCAGGCCGCTGATGCGGGAGAATTAGAGGCTTTGAAGCGGCAGATTGCTGCTTTAGAGAAGAAATTGGAACAGGCTATACAGTCGGGGGGAGTCTCGGGCGGTGGACGCGATGCGGCACCTGCACCGCGGGCATCAGCAGCGAGCTCCGCTCCGCGTATCTCCTCTCCTTCCAAGCTGCCTCCGCAGCTTGATAAATTCATCGCGGGCAAGGATAATCCTGATTTTGCGGCGGTTTATAAGCAGTGGAGTTCTGTGCTGCAGGGAGTGAAAGAGGAGAAGGTAACAGTACATGCCTGGTTTGTTGACGGTGAGCCGGTATCCGTTATGGAGGATGCGGTGCTTGTAGCTTTTAAGAACACTATTCACCGCGACACGACTGAGAAACCGGCTAACAGGCAAGTGATCGAGAATGTGTTTGCTGCACGCCTCGGCAAGCCCTACCGGCTGGTGACAATCATGCAGCGCGACTGGAATGAGGCCGCCCAGAAGTCTGCAGCCCAACCGGGCACAGAGGAATTACGCCTGGAGCATGAGCATGAAGAAGCAGGGGCGAAGACCGAACCATGGATTGACGAGGCTATCCAGCTCTTTGGAGAAGACCTTGTTGTCATAAAAGAGTAATGCTTTTAGTCTATTAGCGCATACAGCGCATTTCAAAGGAGAGAGTATCTATGAATAATATGAATCAAATGATGAAACAGGTTAAAAAAATGCAGGAACAAATGCTCAAGGCACAGGAAGAGCTGGGCAGCAAGACCATTGAAGGATCATCCGGCGGCGGTGTAGTTACAGTGCAGGTTAATGGCCACAAGAAATTGTTGTCCATTCAGATTAAGCCTGAGGCCGTTGACCCGGAAGATATTGAAATGCTGCAGGACCTCGTGATCACAGCAGTGAACGATGCGCTTACACAAGCAGAAGAGCTGGCTAACAATGATATGGGGAAATTCACTGGCGGAATGAAGATCCCGGGCTTATTCTAGGCCGGCAACACTCTAGCCCAAAGGAGAATCATCACTTTGTATTATCCAGAACCGCTAGCCAAGCTGATTGATGCTTTTACGCGTTTGCCCGGAATAGGGCCGAAAACAGCAGCCCGGCTGGCTTTTCATGTGCTCAACATGAAAGAGGACGAAGTTATTGATTTTGCCAAGGCGCTGGTCAGCGTCAAACGAAATCTTCATTATTGCTCTGTCTGCTGTAATATCACTGATACTGATCCGTGCCGGATCTGCCAGGACAAAACCCGTGATACCTCGGTGATTTGTGTGGTCCAGGATTCCAAGGATCTTGTTGCCATAGAACGCACTAAGGAATTTGACGGTTATTATCATGTCCTGCAGGGAGCGATCTCGCCGATGGAGGGTATAGGTCCGGACGATATCCGTCTTAAGGAGCTGTTGACCCGCCTGAGCGACGAGAGAGTGAAGGAACTTATAATGGCGACTAACCCGAATATTGAGGGTGAAGCTACCGCCATGTATATTTCCCGCCTTGTCCGGCCCTTCGATATTAAAATCACTAGAATAGCCCATGGCTTGCCCGTAGGCGGCGATTTAGAGTATGCGGATGAAGTAACTCTCTCCAAAGCGCTGGAAGGCCGTCGTGAGCTGTGAGCTGTCTTGAAACGGATATGCCATAACCATCTATGCTAAAAGAGGCCCAGTAGGGCTTCTTTTTTTTGTCCGATCCTTTTCCCATCACCTGTGCCTCGGGATGACGCTGATTTTAGTTCTAAGTTTGTCCCTGCCTCGATATGAATGAGAATAAGCAGCGCATAGTAATGAAGTTCTTAAGGGGGAGTCTTTATGGGATGGTGGAGTAGCAAATGGCAATGGGGCAGCGAGAAAAGCCTCAGAGAGTCTAAGTTGGATGAGGATTGGCATGTGTTCCTGGACGTACGTAAGGCGCAGGCGGAATGGGAAAGAGCGTATCTGATGTTCGATGAGGCTCTGGGACAGGACCAGATTGATTACGCCATTTATATTCTAGAAGCGGCTGAGCGCAAATATCAGATTCATCTTAAGCATGCGAAGAGTTTGGGAATCAACCGCAGTCAGATGTAAGCCTGTTTTGGTAAAAGCGAAGGAGGATCGGTATGCTAAGAACGATTGCAATAGGTGTTCTGATTGGATCGGCAATTCTGCTCACCCTGATTGTATTCCGGAAAAAGTTAGGCTGGGCCTGGCTCAGTTTGTTTGGCACTCATCTAATTCTCGCTGCACTCGGCATTTATATAGTCAATTTCTCCGGACTGCTCACCGAAATATACATTCCCCTGAATCCTGCAACCATAGGCGCAGTAACGGTTTTGGGGCTTCCGGGAGTTATTATGCTGCTCGGTTTAAAAATAACTTTGTTTTAATAGTTGACGGGGCTTGGAGATTTATGATACATTAAGTCTCGGCCCTTTGGACAAGCTATTCATTAATAACTTGTTCGGAAGACGAGCGAAAAAAGAAATTAAAAAAACGCTTGACTTAAACGAAGGTGCTATGATATATTATAAAGGTCGCTGCTGACAAGCAACGACGACGAAAAAAGAGACATTGATCTTTGAAAACTGAACAACGAGTGAGTGGGAGATCACGAAAGTGAGATCCAAAATAGAGAATGCAAATTCTCGTCAGATGTTTCAAAATGAGCAATCGCTCTTTCTAAATACCAATTTGGAGAGTTTGATCCTGGCTCAGGACGAACGCTGGCGGCGTGCCTAATACATGCAAGTCGAGCGGAGCTTATCCTTCGGGGTAAGCTTAGCGGCGGACGGGTGAGTAACACGTAGGCAACCTACCCCTCAGACTGGGATAACTACCGGAAACGGTAGCTAATACCGGATAATTCCTTTTCTCTCATGAGGAAAGGATGAAAGGCGGAGCAATCTGCTACTAAGGGATGGGCCTGCGGCGCATTAGCTAGTTGGTGAGGTAACGGCTCACCAAGGCGACGATGCGTAGCCGACCTGAGAGGGTGAACGGCCACACTGGGACTGAGACACGGCCCAGACTCCTACGGGAGGCAGCAGTAGGGAATCTTCCGCAATGGGCGAAAGCCTGACGGAGCAACGCCGCGTGAGTGATGAAGGTTTTCGGATCGTAAAGCTCTGTTGCCAGGGAAGAACGTCCGGTAGAGTAACTGCTACCGGAGTGACGGTACCTGAGAAGAAAGCCCCGGCTAACTACGTGCCAGCAGCCGCGGTAATACGTAGGGGGCAAGCGTTGTCCGGAATTATTGGGCGTAAAGCGCGCGCAGGCGGCTATTTAAGTCTGGTGTTTAAACCTTGGGCTCAACCTGGGGTCGCACTGGAAACTGGATGGCTTGAGTACAGAAGAGGAAAGTGGAATTCCACGTGTAGCGGTGAAATGCGTAGATATGTGGAGGAACACCAGTGGCGAAGGCGACTTTCTGGGCTGTAACTGACGCTGAGGCGCGAAAGCGTGGGGAGCAAACAGGATTAGATACCCTGGTAGTCCACGCCGTAAACGATGAGTGCTAGGTGTTAGGGGTTTCGATACCCTTGGTGCCGAAGTTAACACAGTAAGCACTCCGCCTGGGGAGTACGGTCGCAAGACTGAAACTCAAAGGAATTGACGGGGACCCGCACAAGCAGTGGAGTATGTGGTTTAATTCGAAGCAACGCGAAGAACCTTACCAGGTCTTGACATCCCTCTGAATCCTCTAGAGATAGAGGCGGCCTTCGGGACAGAGGAGACAGGTGGTGCATGGTTGTCGTCAGCTCGTGTCGTGAGATGTTGGGTTAAGTCCCGCAACGAGCGCAACCCTTGACTTTAGTTGCCAGCAGGTAGTGCTGGGCACTCTAGAGTGACTGCCGGTGACAAACCGGAGGAAGGTGGGGATGACGTCAAATCATCATGCCCCTTATGACCTGGGCTACACACGTACTACAATGGCCGGTACAACGGGAAGCGAAGCCGCGAGGTGGAGCCAATCCCAGCAAAGCCGGTCTCAGTTCGGATTGCAGGCTGCAACTCGCCTGCATGAAGTCGGAATTGCTAGTAATCGCGGATCAGCATGCCGCGGTGAATACGTTCCCGGGTCTTGTACACACCGCCCGTCACACCACGAGAGTTTACAACACCCGAAGTCGGTGGGGTAACCCGCAAGGGAGCCAGCCGCCGAAGGTGGGGTAGATGATTGGGGTGAAGTCGTAACAAGGTAGCCGTATCGGAAGGTGCGGCTGGATCACCTCCTTTCTATGGAGAATCGTCACCTGCAACGGTGACATTCAAATCGGAAGTATAACTTCCAAAAAGATTCAAACACTCACTCGTGTTCAGTTTTGAAAGAGCAAGTCTCTTTCGTATGCGTTTGGTGGCGATAGCGGAGGGGTTCCACACGTACCCATCCCGAACACGACCGTTAAGTCCTCCAGCGCCGATGGTACTTGGACCGAAGGGTCCTGGGAGAGTAGGACGCTGCCAAGCGGACAACCATTCCATTGGTTGGTTCAAATGTTATATATGTTATATGGGCTTTTAGCTCAGTTGGTTAGAGCGCACCTCTGATAAGGGTGAGGTCGGTGGTTCGAGTCCACCAAGGCCCACCATATAACAATTATAACTTCATACCTTTTATGGGGCCATAGCTCAGCTGGGAGAGCGCCTGCCTTGCAAGCAGGAGGTCAGCGGTTCGATCCCGCTTGGCTCCACCAATAACTTCATTACTTGCATTACCTTGATCCTTGAAAACTGGATACCGAAACGAATTTGCGTTTTAGAATATTCCTTTAAGCTGAACTTGTGTAAACAAGTTTCAATTATAGCGATGCTGGCGGTTTCCTTTGGGAAAACGCATTGGTTAAGCTAATAAGAGCACACGGAGGATGCCTAGGCGCCAGGAGCCGACGAAGGACGTGGCGAACAACGAAACTGCCTCGGGGAGCTGTAAGCAAGCTTTGATCCGGGGGTGTCCGAATGGGGAAACCCAGCTGTGGTAATTCGCAGTTACTCACACCTGAATACATAGGGTGTGTAGAGGCAGACCAGGGGAACTGAAACATCTAAGTACCCTGAGGAAGAGAAAACAATAGTGATTCCGTCAGTAGCGGCGAGCGAACGCGGAACAGCCTAAACCAAGGGGCTTGCCCCTTGGGGTTGTGGGACGTCTCACATGGAGTTACAAAGGAATATGATAGGTGAAGAGGTCTGGAAAGGCCCGCGATAGAGGTAAAAGCCCTGTAACCTAAACTGTATTCTCTCCGAGACGGATCCCGAGTAGTGCGGGGTACGTGAAACCCCGTATGAATCCAGCAGGACCATCTGCTAAGGCTAAATACTACCTGGCGACCGATAGTGAAACAGTACCGTGAGGGAAAGGTGAAAAGCACCCCGGAAGGGGAGTGAAATAGAACCTGAAACCGTGTGCTTACAAAAAGTCAGAGCCCGTTTTAGGGGTGATGGCGTGCCTTTTGTAGAATGAACCGGCGAGTTACGTTTAACATGCAAGGTTAAGGTGAGAAGCCGGAGCCGCAGCGAAAGCGAGTCTGAATAGGGCGATTTAGTATGTGGACGTAGACCCGAAACCGTGTGATCTACCCCTGTCCAGGGTGAAGGTGCGGTAACACGCACTGGAGGCCCGAACCCACGTATGTTGAAAAATACGGGGATGAGGTGGGGGTAGCGGAGAAATTCCAATCGAACTCGGAGATAGCTGGTTCTCCCCGAAATAGCTTTAGGGCTAGCCTCGGTGAATGGAGTGGTGGAGGTAGAGCACTGATTGGGTGCGGGGCCCGCAAGGGTTACCAAGCTCAGTCAAACTCCGAATGCCATTTACTTCTTGCCGGGAGTCAGACAGTGAGTGCTAAGATCCATTGTCAAAAGGGAAACAGCCCAGACCATCAGCTAAGGTCCCCAAGTGTGTGTTAAGTGGGAAAGGATGTGGAGTTGCACAGACAACCAGGATGTTGGCTTAGAAGCAGCCACCATTGAAAGAGTGCGTAATAGCTCACTGGTCGAGTGACTCTGCGCCGAAAATGTAACGGGGCTAAACACACCACCGAAGCTATGGCTAGATACGTATGTATCTGGGGTAGGGGAGCGTTGTATGTGGGTTGAAGGTGTACCGTAAGGAGCGCTGGACAGCATACAAGTGAGAATGCCGGTATGAGTAACGAAAAGATCAGTGAGAATCTGATCCGCCGAAAGCCCAAGGTTTCCTGAGGAAGGCTCGTCCGCTCAGGGTAAGTCGGGACCTAAGGCGAGGCCGAAAGGCGTAGTCGAAGGACAACAGTTTGAAATTACTGTACCACCGTAATCCGCTATGAGCGATGGGGTGACGCAGGAGGGTAGTGACGCGGACTGATGGATGTCCGTCTAAGCAGTGAGGCTGGTGTGTAGGCAAATCCGCACATCGTAAGGCTGGGCTGTGATGGGGAGCGAAAATTATAGTAGCGAAGGTCATGATCTCACACTGCCAAGAAAAGCCTCTAGCCAGGAGAAGGTGCCCGTACCGCAAACCGACACAGGTAGGCGAGAAGAGAATTCTAAGGCGCGCGGAAGAACTCTCGTTAAGGAACTCGGCAAAATGACCCCGTAACTTCGGGAGAAGGGGTGCCTCGGTAGGGTGAATAGCCCGAGGGGGCCGCAGTGAAAAGGCCCAAGCGACTGTTTAGCAAAAACACAGGTCTGTGCGAAGCCGCAAGGCGAAGTATACGGGCTGACGCCTGCCCGGTGCTGGAAGGTTAAGGGGAGTGGTTAGGGGCAACCCGAAGCTATGAACCGAAGCCCCAGTAAACGGCGGCCGTAACTATAACGGTCCTAAGGTAGCGAAATTCCTTGTCAGGTAAATTCTGACCCGCACGAATGGCGTAACGACTTGGGCGCTGTCTCAACGAGAGATCCGGTGAAATTTTAATACCTGTGAAGATGCAGGTTACCCGCGACAAGACGGAAAGACCCCATGGAGCTTTACTGCAGCTTGATATTGAATTTGGGTACGATCTGTACAGGATAGGTGGGAGCCGTAGAGGCAGGAGCGCAAGCTTCTGCGGAGGCGCCGTTGGGATACCACCCTGATCGTATCTAGGTTCTAACCTGGTACCCTAAGCGGGTACGGGGACCGTGTCAGGCGGGCAGTTTGACTGGGGCGGTCGCCTCCTAAAGAGTAACGGAGGCGTTCAAAGGTTCCCTCAGAATGGTTGGAAATCATTCGAAGAGTGCAAAGGCATAAGGGAGCTTGACTGCGAGACCTACAAGTCGAGCAGGGACGAAAGTCGGACTTAGTGATCCGGTGGTACCGCATGGAAGGGCCATCGCTCAACGGATAAAAGCTACCCTGGGGATAACAGGCTTATCTCCCCCAAGAGTCCACATCGACGGGGAGGTTTGGCACCTCGATGTCGGCTCATCGCATCCTGGGGCTGAAGTAGGTCCCAAGGGTTGGGCTGTTCGCCCATTAAAGCGGTACGCGAGCTGGGTTCAGAACGTCGTGAGACAGTTCGGTCCCTATCTGTCGTGGGCGCAGGAAATTTGAGAGGAGCTGTCCTTAGTACGAGAGGACCGGGATGGACGTACCGCTGGTGCACCAGTTGTTTCGCCAGAAGCATGGCTGGGTAGCTACGTACGGACGGGATAAGCGCTGAAAGCATCTAAGCGTGAAGCCCCCCTCAAGATGAGATTTCCCAATTAGTAAGACCCCTTGAAGACGACGAGGTAGATAGGTTGGAGGTGGAAGTGCAGTAATGCATGGAGCTGACCAATACTAATCGGTCGAGGGCTTATCCAAATTTCGAAGAACGCAGATTTGTTTCGGATTCAGTTTTCAGGAATTAAGGTTCCTGAATGGATTTACATGGCACCATATCGTTTGGAGAGATACCCAAGTGGCTATAAGGGGACCCTCTGCTAAGGGGTTAGACTGCGTAAGCGGTGCGAGGGTTCGAATCCCTCTCTCTCCGCCATTATAAATCCAAAACCTAATTATTGTGGCGGCGTAGCTCAGCTGGCTAGAGCGTACGGTTCATACCCGTGAGGTCGGGGGTTCGATCCCCTCTGCCGCTACCATATTTCCCGGAGGCTTAGCTCAGCTGGGAGAGCATCTGCCTTACAAGCAGAGGGTCGGGGGTTCGAACCCCTCAGCCTCCACCATTTTCACTTTAAGAATATTTTCACACTGTGCCGGTGTAGCTCAATTGGTAGAGCAACTGACTTGTAATCAGTAGGTTGGGGGTTCAAGTCCTCTCGCCGGCACCATTATTTTTACAAATGCGGAACCGTGGTGTAGTTGGCCTAACATGCCTGCCTGTCACGCAGGAGATCGCGGGTTCGAATCCCGTCGGTTCCGCCATTTTATGTTTTAAGGCTTGTTTTTGGCTCGGTAGCTCAGTCGGTAGAGCAAAGGACTGAAAATCCTTGTGTCGGGGGTTCGATTCCCTCCCGCGCCACCATATTACGGAGGCTTAGCGAAGTGGCCAAACGCATCAGACTGTAAATCTGCTCACGTACGTGTTCGGTGGTTCGAATCCATCAGCCTCCACCAGTTTTATGAGCCATTAGCTCAGTTGGTAGAGCACCTGACTTTTAATCAGGGTGTCGAAGGTTCGAGTCCTTCATGGCTCATTCCAAACAGAAAGTCATCATCTTCGGATGGTGGCTTTTTTGTGTTTTCAGAACTCAATTCAGCCTTTTTATAGTCTTCAAGTTTAAAATTTCTTGCTTCGTTTAATTATAAGTTTATAATGCTGAGCAGAAATGAGTGATTTCTATGATATATGATGCAATTATTGTTGGCGGCGGATTTGCCGGGCTTCAGGCGGCGATTCAATTAGGACGGTACTCTGCACATCGGGTGCTGGTAATTGATGCAGGAGGCGGGAGATCTCATCTTTGCCGGACCTATCATAATATCCTGGGCTGGCCGGATGGAGTATCGGGTGACGAAATACGTGCAAGAGGCCGACGGCAGGCTGAAGTGGCTGGTGTGGAATTCATCTCAGACAAAGTCGTTAAAGCGGATAAGTATGAACAGCTCTTCCTCTTAACCGGAGAGCGAGGCCGCCAATACGAAAGCAAAACCTTGCTGCTGGCTACAGGGGTAATGGATCGCTTTCCGGAACTGCCGGGACTTGTACCGACACTTGGCAAATCTGTGTATGTCTGTCCTGACTGTGACGGCTTTGAGATTCAGGACCGTCAGACGGTGCTGCTGGGTTCTGGTGATGCTGGCGCGCATATGGCTTTTATTTTGCGGGAACGTACGGGAGATCTGACCTACATTAATCATGAACATGAACCCGTGTCTGAGGAGAATCTCACACGCCTCCAGGCAGAGGGAATTATCTATATTGAACAAGCAGCTACCCACATAGTACAAGAGAATGACGGGATGATTAAAGGAGTTGCTTTACAGGATGGCACTCACCTTGCGGCAGAGCGCGGGTTTATTGCCTTTGGGAGAAATGCGGTGCATTCCGAGCTTGCCGCCCAGCTGGGGGTCACGCTGCATAAAAACAGGCATATTGAGGTAAATAGACGTTCCTTAATGACGAATGTGGAGCATTTGTGGGTAGCCGGCGACGTTGCCGTTCATGCGGAGCAAGCCACAGTGGCTATGGGTGAAGGGGCGATAGCTGGGATCTGGATGCATAAGGCACTGAAAAAGATAAATCCCATTGTATTGCCATTATCCAAGTCCGCAGCTTTGAGTACGGAGAAACGCTGATTTTCCAGTGGAGGGTCAAGTTCACTTATCATTCAGATAGGCCTGGCCGCATAATGTTGCAGAATATGATAAAATAGGCGAAAAGAGCAAAAGTGGTGGAGAATGGTGACGATGGATAGTGAGGCATTGCGTCAAAAATTGGAGCAGCTCACCGGAAAGAGAGCCGGAATCAAACAGCTCGGACGGCAGCATTCAGCTTCCCTATTTGGCGTGGGTACGGAAGAGCAGGAGCAGCCTGTTACGCACGATGGTTATCTATGGGTTCCTTTATATGAGAATGAAGGCCGGATCACTGCGGTATGGGTGGAGATGGAGGGTCTTACGGGTCTGGAACTGCAATTGGTTAATTATGCGGCGCGTAATTATGCCATTGCCCTTAAGGCTACCGGACTAAAAGAAGAGGGTGAGGTCGAAGCCCGGCAGCTAAGCGGCTGGCTTAACTCACAGCTGGAGCAAGAGAAGAATGATGCTGAAATTCCTGATGATATGACGCTTAAGGGCCGCCTATTCGGAGATATGGTCCCCTTTCTGCTGGTCAGTGAGAATGTGCATAATCCGCAGCTGACCTACCGGTCGCTGATGAAGCTGTTGCGCAATTATTTCGAGAATGATATTTTACTTATCCCCCTGCAGGAGAAAGAATGGTTAATTTTAGCCCGTAAGGAACTGCTCACCGGCGGGGATGATAAGGAAGATGAGGAAGAAAGTGAAGATGACCTCCTGGCTCAGACCAGTATGGGGCTGCACGAACTGATCGCCAGCGAGTGGGTCGGTGTATTTCATCTGGCTGTGGCACCTGCCATCATTCCCGTAAAAGGTTTGACCGGTTCGGTCGCATTGCTGCGGGAGACGATTGTACTCGGACGGATTTTTCAGGTTGGCGAGTATATCCACCTTCCATGGGAGCTGCATATGGAGCGTCTGATAAACAGTATTCCAGATGAACGGCGCAGACAGCTGCTGGGACAGATCGGCGACTATTCTTCTGTATTGGCCGATAAAGAAATGCTGCTTACACTGGAGACTTTTTTCGAAATGGACTGTAATGTGAGTGAGACGGCGAAGAAGCTCTACATCCACCGTAATACATTGCTGTACCGGCTGGATAAGATCAAACAGGAGACCGGGGCCGATGTGCGGAGCTTTGGCGATGCGGCGATTGTGAAATTAGCAATGTTATTGTATAAAGTGACGAAAAGAAAATAGGTTTTTTGTGAACGTTACAAATAGCCAGCAGGGCACGTCTGGGGTAAGATAAACGTACAAGAAAGCGATTTATTTTTTATTCTAATAATAAACTCGAGGGGGAAATACAATGGCAGGCGTACGTTTAGAGCATATTTTCAAAAAATACCCGGGTTCAGATAAAGCAACAGTAATGGATATCAATCTTGATATTAAAGATAAGGAATTTCTCGTATTGGTTGGACCTTCCGGTTGCGGTAAATCCACAACACTGCGTATGATCGCAGGCTTGGAAGAAATCTCCGAAGGTAAAATGTACATTGGCGATCGTGTAGTCAATGACGTTGCTCCTAAAGACCGCGATATCGCGATGGTATTCCAATCCTACGCCCTGTACCCGCACATGAGCGTGTACCAAAACATGGCATTCGGTTTGAAACTGCGTAAAGTGAAGAAAGAAGAAATCGACAAGAAAGTGCGCGAAGCAGCTAAGATCCTCGATATCGAGCACTTGCTGGAACGTAAACCTAAGGCTCTGTCCGGTGGTCAACGTCAACGTGTCGCTTTGGGCCGTGCGATCGTCCGCGATCCACAAGTCTTCCTGATGGATGAGCCTCTTTCCAACTTGGATGCTAAACTTCGTGGTCAAATGCGCGCAGAAATCACTAAACTGGTTAAACGCCTTGAAACCACTTGTATCTATGTAACGCATGACCAGACAGAAGCTATGACGATGGGTGACCGTATCGTAGTTATGTATGACGGTATCATTCAACAGGCTGCTTCCCCTGAAGAACTGTACAATGAGCCTACGAACCTGTTCGTAGCCGGATTTATCGGTTCCCCTACAATGAACTTTATCAATGGTACTTTGTCCGAGGTGAACGGTTCTGTACGTTTCCGCGCTGAGAACCTTGATGTTGAAGTTCC
This sequence comes from Paenibacillus pedocola, assembly GCF_031599675.1. Taxonomy (NCBI): domain Bacteria; kingdom Bacillati; phylum Bacillota; class Bacilli; order Caryophanales; family Paenibacillaceae; genus Paenibacillus; species Paenibacillus pedocola. The sequence goes on from NZ_CP134223.1 coordinate 140,460, forward strand.
AGGCGGCAAAGCAACACTGCTGCGCAGCAAAGGATATATCGGTAAAGATGTGATCATGGGCGTTCGTCCAGAAGATATCCATGAAGAGCCAGTATTCCTAGAAGCTTCCCCGAACACAATCTTCACTTCGCTGGTTGATGTTACAGAAAACCTTGGTCATGAAATGCTCCTCTACTTGAGCGGCCTTGGCGCAAGCACTGTAATTGCCCGTGTAGATGGACGTTCCACTACCCGTGAAGGCAGCAAGCCTAAATTGGCTATCGACATGAACAAAATTCACCTCTTTGATAAAGAGTCTGAACTGAACATTTTGCTGGGATAAGATATACAGCTTTCCCGTTTAGAGAAGCCGCCTGAAAGGGCGGCTTTTTTGTTTGCTTACATCTTCCCGATGCCACGGACTAACAGGTATTAAGATTGCATTCATAGACGTTATCAATTAAGATAGCAGGAGAATTACCTACGGATGGGATAGGGAAGAGTTGCTGACCAGACGCGGGAAGGCGGACTAAACCGCAGGTGACGAAAGGAAGAACATACATGGCTAAGAAGGTAAAAGTATCTGAATTGGTACAGCATTTTCAATTAGAAGTGGTTTCCGGGCATGAAGGTCTAAAAAGACCAATTACAGTAGATGACCTGAATCGTCCCGGGCTGGAAATGGCCGGTTATTTCGAATATTATCCCGAAGAACGTGTGCAGCTGCTCGGTAAGACAGAGTTGGCGTTCTTTTCTATGCTTCCTGAGGAAGAGCGTAAAAGCCGGATCCGCGGGATTTGTAATGATAATACCCCGTGTATTGTGATTACTAGAGCTTTGGAGGTGCCGCAGGAGCTGATTGATATCAGCAACGAGAAGGGACTTCCGGTACTGCGCAGCTCGATGGCTACAACCATTTTTTCCAGTAGATTAACCAGCTTCCTTGAAGGCAGACTCGCTCCTACAGCCACGATTCATGGAGTGCTCTGTGATGTATACGGTGTGGGGATGCTGATTACAGGCAGCAGCGGGATTGGTAAGAGCGAAACAGCCCTTGAGCTCGTTAAGCGCGGACACCGCCTGATCGCCGATGATGCCGTGGAGATTCGCCAGACCTCCGACAATCAGCTTCATGGTACAGCACCGGAATTGATCCGCCACCTGCTGGAAATCCGCGGGGTAGGGATTATTAATGTAATGACGCTCTTTGGCGCAGGAGCCATCCGTAACCATAAGCGTATTACGCTTGTTGTACGTCTCGAAGCATGGCAGCAGGACAAACAATACGACCGGCTGGGTCTTGATGAGGAAACCACCCGGATTATCGATACAGATGTTCCTCTTGTAACGATTCCCGTTCGTCCGGGCCGAAACCTTGCTGTTATTATTGAAGTTGCGGCAATGAACTACCGCCTGAAGCAAATGGGCTTTAACGCAGCTCTACAGTTTACTAATAAACTTACAGCTACCATCTCTGAAGATATGGATGATCTGGACTAGGAGCGTGAGACTATGTTTTTTTCTTTAGCGATTAATCCCATTGTATTCTCCATTGGATCGCTGCCAGTGCACTGGTATGGGCTGATCCTAGGTGTCGGGGCACTCGCAGGATTATTTCTCGCCATCCAGGAAGGAAAGCGATTTAATATTCCACAGGAATTCTTTATGGATCTCCTGCTGCTTGGAGTGCCCTCTGCTATCATTGGCGCCCGGATATATTTTGTAGCTTTTAAGTGGGAAGATTATAAGGATAACTTTATTGATGTCTTTAAAATTTGGAATGGCGGAATTGCCATTTATGGCGCATTAATTGGCGCGATTATTTGCGGGATTATCTACTTCCGTTATAAAGGATACCCGTTCTGGCGTATCGTGGATATTTGTGCACCTGGCCTGCTCGCAGGACAAATGATCGGCCGCTGGGGCAACTTTATTAATCAGGAAGCCTACGGTGGTGTTGTGGAGGAATCGTTCCTGCGCGACAAACTGCACTTGCCCGACTTTATTGTCAATCAAATGTACATAGGGGATGCCTTTCATCATCCGACATTCCTGTACGAATCACTCTGGAGCCTGCTTGGCATTCTGCTGCTGATGGTGCTGCGCCGCCAGAATTTTGTGCGTGCGGGTGAAATCTTCCTGTCTTATTTCATCTGGTATTCCATCGGGCGTTTCTTCATTGAAGCGCTGCGTACGGACAGTCTGGGCTTCAACGGAAGCAGTGGTGTAGCATCGCTCATAAACGGACTGTGGAGTCCGATGAAGTGGATGGGCTTTGAGCAGGGTTATCTTGATCCCGCCTATGGCAATATCCGAATTTCCCAGCTTCTGGCGCTGCTAATTATCCTTGTGGCGATTGTGCTGATTGTCGTACGCAGGGTGACTGGCCAGTCCAGCGCACATTACTCTGATCCAATTGTCAGCACTAAAGCTGCTGCCGCCGACTCGGTTGTGCCGGATCATGCTGTTAATACTCCGCAGAGTACTCCACAGGCGGTACAGCCTAAAGAGGAGAAGGCGGAGAATGGAGAACCAAAGGAGTAATATTGAAATGATTGAATGTGTTCTTTTTGATTTGGATGGAACAATTGTAAATACGAACGAGCTGATCATAGGCTCGTTCATGCATGCCTTGAAGGAGAATAATCTGCCTCCGCTGACCCGGGAGCAGATTATTCCTCATATGGGCACAACACTCCAGCAGCAGCTGAGCGCATTCTCAGGTATTCTGGAGGATGTCAGCGTCCTTGAGCGGTCTTACCGTGCATATAATAATGCGCATCATGATGAAATGGTTGATTCTTTTCCGCGGGTGAATGAAACGATGGATGAGCTGTCGCGGCGCGGGATTAAGCTGGGGATTGTCACTACAAAGATTCGTCCCACAACGCTTAAGACGCTGGAGAGGTTCGATCTGCTGAAGTATATGGAGACCATTGTCACCGTGACCGATGTTGTTCATCCGAAGCCTCATGCGGAGCCTGTGCTAACCGCTATCCGCAACTTGGATGTTGATCCGCGCAAAACCCTTATGGTTGGTGACAGCGTGGTTGATATTCAATCCGCCAAAGCAGCCGGTGTACGTGTGGCGGCAGTCTCCTGGTCACTTAAAGGGGAAGAAACGCTGCGCAAATATGATCCGGAATACATCATTCATGACATGACCGATTTATTGACTATTGTGGAGCAAGGGACGAATGAATCGTGAGAAAAGTAACCCGTTATCCGGTGGAGGGGCATAATTCGCTCTGGTACATTTATCGTACGGTTAGTCCCTGGAAGGGCGTGCGCAATTTTATTTTTATCCAGATTGCCCGCTATTGTCCGATCCTGCCGCTCAAGAACTGGATTTACCGCAGGTTGCTCGGCATGAAGGTGGGCAAGCATACGGCCTTTGGGCTGATGGCGATGGTCGATGTTTTTTTTCCGGAATTGATAACGGTCGGTGAAAATTCTGTGATCGGCTACAATACAACTATTCTCGCTCATGAATACCTCATTAAAGAATACCGTCTCGGTGAGGTCATTATCGGTGAAAATGTGTTGATCGGGGCCAATACGACAATTCTTCCCGGTGTAACAATAGGAGACTGGGCAGTTGTGGCCGCAGGCTCAGTAGTGCATAAGGATGTGGCAGCCGGTTCGTTCGTTGGCGGAAATCCGCTTAGGGAATTACGTCCGGGTTCCCCGGAAGATGCGCTGCAAGCAGATGAATGAGAGGCGGCTATTGTAATACCCTGCAGTTTCAGGTTGCGTGTATCGGCGCAGAAGCTGCGGGGTCTTTTTGCGTAAAGGGGATAAAGAAGAATTGTTCTTAGGTATTCTTATAAATTATTAAGAAAACTTTCAGTGCCGCCGGAACCAGAGAAGCGCTATACTTGTAATTAGAATAGGCGCATCATCTGCGCAAACGCTGCAGTAATTATCAGAATGAATAATCAGCCCGGTGCAGGCTTCCTGATAGGTTCAGTTTCATGCATTCCGCTCAATATGGATCTCTATGAACACATCATAGCAGAGAAGAGGAATTTTATCGTGAAAGCAGCCCGACAGGAACGACTGCCACAGCTCGATATTTACCGTGCCTTGGCGATTATGGGTGTTCTGCATGTGCATTCTACATCGTTTGCGGCAGGGGAGCAGGCCCTGAACTCTCCGTACTATTACTGGCTTAACTGGATCAACATCTTTTTTAAATTTGGAACGCCATCCTTTATCTTTCTTAGCAGCTTTGTGCTGTTTTACAATTATTACGGGCGTCCGGTTACCCGGAGTCTGATCGGAAACTTTTACCGGCGTAGGCTGAAGTACATTCTGCTGCCTTATCTGCTGGCATCGCTCGGGTACTATGCACTGACTTTGTATGTAAACGGGGAATTGACGCAGCAACCGCTGGAGAATCTGTCCAGCTTTACGGAAGCGCTGTTTTCGGGCTCGGCGTATGCACATTTGTATTTTGTATTTATCAGCATTCAGTTTTATCTGCTGTTTCCGTTATTGCTGAAGCTGCTGCAGAGTTCAAGGTTTTGGGTGAAGTGGGCTTTTCCGCTCGGACTGGCGCTGCAGTGGGGGTTTATCCTATGGAATAAAGTTCAGCTGCATATTGTGGAGAAGGGCAGTCTGTCGATTTCTTACCTGGCGTATTATATGATGGGGGCTTATATTGCGGTTCATTTTGATGAGATTAAGCCGTGGCTGACGAAGCCCTGGAATGGTCTGGGGGCTACCCATAAAAGGCTGACTGTTCTACTGTTTACTGCATGGTTGGCGGCTGCCTTTATACATGTTCAGCTATGGTATGAAGCCCGCCATTTCGGGAGATGGACGGATTCGCTGTGGTACGAGCTGCTGTGGAATGTGCATACGATGCTGTCGGCGCTTGTCCTGCTGTATGCAGCTTTCTTTATCTACCGGAAGGCTCCGCGCGGGCTGGTTACTGCTTTGACACGGATGGGTGAGCTGTCGTTTGCAATCTATTTGATTCATCCGCTGCTCCTGGCGGTTTACAGAAAATTACCCCACAGCATCTCTCCGGATTCGTTTGCCTATGTGGTGTTTATATATGGGGGACTTCTTGTGGCGGGGGCCGGCAGCTGGTTGATTGTGCAGTTCATCTTTCGCAGATTTCATAAATCATGGATTATGTTGGGAAGTGTGCCGCGTTCGCTCGCCCCTCAGACTAAGACGAAGCCAGGCTACCTTGCGGGAACGGGTCAGGCCCAGGGCGGGATGAACGAAAAGCATGGAGTTTGAAGCAACAGCACGGTCTACGGAGTAATGCAGGAAATTATTATTAAATAGATTATTGGTACTCTAGGATATGGAGCTTAACAGGAGGAACATTCATGGGAAATAAAGAAAGAATTCCACAGCTGGATATTTTTCGGGCGATTGCAATTTTTGCGGTACTGGCCATTCATGCTACTTCACGCACCCTGGCGGAGACACTGGACACATCCATGTTTCATCCTTTTTTGTTCATCAACAAATTCAGCCAGTTTGCGGTTCCGTCTTTTGTATTCTTAAGCGGGTTTGTACTGTTCTATAACTACATCGACCGCCCGCTGAGCGGGAAAACGCTGGGCAAGTTTTATAGCCGAAGGCTGGTCTATATTATTGTGCCTTATGTGGTATTTTCGTTCCTGTACTTTATATTAAAAATGACGTCCGGTCATACGTGGGACATGCCGCTGGGCGATATGACGGCCAAGATGTGGAAGTATCTCTGGACCGGTACGGCGTATACACATCTTTACTACATCATTATAATCATTCAGTTCTATCTGCTGTTCCCTCTCATGCTGTGGTGCCTGCAAAAGGTCCGCCGGCTCGCTGCCTGGGCCCCGGTCATTGGGCTTGCGCTGCAGTGGGGTTTTGTCCTGCTGAACAAGTATATGACGAACCACGGGTACTGGCAGTTGTCTAAAGGCAGCCTTGCGATTACCTATTTCTCCTATTTCCTGCTGGGAGCGGCAATTGCCGTCTATTACGGACCTCTCAAAAAGTGGCTCATCCCGTCGCGCGAGGGCTGGAGATCCGGTAAAGGCGGAGTCTGGATCCTGCTATGGCTGCTATGGGCAGCTGCAGGGATTATTCATGTAGAGCTGTGGTTCAACAACTATACGAAGAAAACAGTCATTAACAGCCTCTGGTATGAGGGGTTCTCCAATCTTCATGCCTTGCTCTCCTGTGTGGTGCTCCTGCAGCTGTCCTTCCTGCTGTATGGAGCCGGACGCAGCCTGCTGACGCGGATGTTAATCTCGATAGGCGCCTGCTCGTTCGGCATTTATCTGCTGCATCCAGCCCTGCTGTTCATATACAGAAAGCTGCCGTTTCACGGCGGTTCGCTGGCCTATACGGCAGCCATTGCCGGAGGCTGGCTGGTTGCACTGCTGGGATCGTGGCTGGTCGTGGCGCTGGTCTTCCGTTATGTGAAGCCGGCCTGGGTGCTGTTCGGTTCTGCCCCGCAGAAGCCAAAAACCAAAGCGATGGTATAATGAGTTAAATATAAAAGCGCCGGGAGCCTGCAAATGCGGGTTCTTCGGCGCTTTTTGTATATGGGGTTCAGGTACAGCACTGCAGCCTATTCTCCGGCTTGCTCGCGCTGGAACGCTGCAATAGCTTCATACTGGCTCTCCAGACTGCGGAATACGGAAATAAAGATGGGCAGCAGCTGTTTGTAGACCTTGGCGTGTGCTTCAATTGGCTGATGCCGGTGGGTCGAGCCGATCATCTCAAAAACGATATCGAGGGAGCTGGCCCGTCCGGTTGCGTATAGACCAAGCACGACTGCTCCGAGGCAGGAGCTCTCAATGCTCTCCGGGATGATAACCTCCTGATCAAAAATATCAGCCATCATCTGCCGCCATAGGGACGAACGGGCAAAACCGCCGGTGGCCAGTATTTTGCCCGGACGCCCGATCCGCTCTTCCATGGCCAGCAGCACGGTGTACATATTGAAGATAACACCTTCCAGCACAGAGCGGATCATATGCTCCTTCCGGTGGGTCATGCTCAGTCCAAAGAAGGAGCCGCGGGCATCCGGATTCCACAGCGGAGCACGCTCACCGGTCAGATATGGATGAAACAGCAGGCCGTTGCTCCCCGGAGGCACCTGTTCGGCAATACGCGTCAGGACTTCATAGGGATCGATCCCGAGGCGCTTCGCGGTCTCCACCTCAGAGGCGGCGAATTCATCGCGCACCCAGCGGAACAGCATACCGCCATTGTTCACCGGTCCGCCGATGACCCAGTGCTTCTCGGTCAGGGCGTAGCAGAAGATCCGGCCCTTCGGGTCGGTCAGCGGGCGGTCGACCACGGTGCGGATTGCACCGCTTGTGCCGATGGTGGCCGCCACGACACCCGGCTGTATGGCGCCTACGCCGAGATTGGAGAGCACGCCGTCACTGGCTCCCACAACGAAGGGCGTTGAGGCCAGCAGTCCAAGCTGCTCTGCAAAGCCCGGCAGCAGCCCTTGGACAACCTGAGTAGTAGGGACAGGCTTCGAGAGGTGTTCAGCCGTAATCCCGGCAATGCGCAGGGCTTCATCATCCCAGGCCAGCTTCTCCAAATTGAACATGCCTGTGGAAGAAGCGATCGAATGGTCAATGATGTATTCACCAAACAGACGGGCAAAGACGTATTCCTTGATGGAAATAAATTTATAGGTCTGCCGGAACAGGTCCGGCTGTTCCTCGCCCAGCCACATCAGCTTGGTGATAGGTGACATGGGATGAATCGGGGTTCCCGTGCGCAGGTACAGTTCATGTCCGCCCAGTTCATTTTTCAGGCGGGCAGCTGAGGCACTGCTCCGGTTGTCGGCCCATGTGATACAGGCGGTAAGGGGCTTGCCTTCAGCATCAACAGCAATTACGCTGTGCATGGCTGAGCTGAACGAGAGGAACAGCAGCTCAGCCGGCTGGATGCCGCTTGTTTGCATCACCGTTGCTATTGTATGGATAACTGCGTTCAGAATCTGTTCAGGGTCTTGCTCAGCGACTGAAGGCGAAGGCTGATGCAGGGGATATCCTACATTTGCCTGAGTGACGATGCTTCCATTCTCTTTGAAGAGAACGGCCTTGGTGCTTGTAGTTCCAATATCAACGCCGATCATATAGGATGTACTCAACATGCAGCCCTTCTTTCAGTGGTAATTAGACAATGACACTTAATATCATAATGAAAGCCAGGCCTACTACGGATAAAAGAGTCTCCATAACTGTCCACGTCTTCAGCGTCTGTACTACGGACATTCCAAAGAACTCCTTAATCATCCAGAAGCCGGCATCATTGACATGTGAAAGTACCAGTGAACCGGCACCTGTAGCCAGCACTACGAGCTCGATATTTACGCCAGTGCTTACGGCCAGTACCGGTGCAACAATGCCTGCAGCCGTTGTCATGGCTACTGTAGCGGAACCTGTAGCCACGCGGATCAGTGCAGCTACGAGCCAGGCAAAGAATATAATATTCACATGGGATTGTGTAGCAACAGCAGCAATCGCACCGCCGACTCCGCTGTCGATCAGCACCTGCTTAAAGGCACCCCCACCTCCGATGATGAGGATGATTGACGCTGTCGGCGCGAGGCATTCGCTGGTAAACCGTGAGATATCTTCTTTCTTGAAGCCGCGGGCAAACCCCAGCGAAAAGAAGGAAAAGACCGCCGCGATGAGCAGGGCGATAACCTCATGACCAATAAACTTGGCAAAGGGTGTAAAGGCATTAACGCCGGACGGATCAAGGATATCTGCAACTGAACCCATCAGCATAAGAATAACAGGCAACAGGATGGTCAGCAGCGTAATGGCGAAGCCGGGCAGTTCCCGGACACTTTTGGCCGCGAATTGTTCAGCCAGCTCTGCGGGAGGTGTTACCTGGATGCGTTTCCCGATAAATTTGCCGAACAGCGGTCCTGCGATAATTGCCGTAGGCAAACCAACAAGGATAGAATATAGAATCGTTTTACCCAAATTTGCATTATAGGCACCTATGGCGATCATGGGCGCCGGATGCGGCGGAACGAGCCCGTGGACGGTCGACAGACCGGCGAGAATCGGAATTCCGATCTGCAGGAGCGGCATCTTGGTTTTGCGGGCCACCATGAATACCACAGGAATAAGCAGAATGACGCCAACTTCAAAAAATACAGGAATCCCGACAACGAAACCAACCAGCATCATCGCCCAGTGAACGTTCTTCTCCCCGAAACGATCCACAAGTGTGTTCGCGATACGTTCTGCGCCGCCGGATTCGGCCATCATTTTTCCCAGCATCGTCCCGAGGCCGATTACTATGGCTATCGTTCCAAGAGTGCCGCCTAAGCCGCCCGTGACGGATTTGATCAGTGTCTGATATTCCATTCCTGCCAGCAGGCCAAGAACTAGTGCAGAGAGAAGCAGCGTGACAAAAGGATTCCATTTGTATCTGGCGATAAGCATAACCAGAAAAACAATGACAAGCAATGTCCAAAAGAGCAATGTTGCGTTATGGCTAAGTCCAAGCAAATTTTGCATAGTAATCGATGCCTCCATTATAGGTGGATTCACGGAAATAGATACTGCTTATAACATAACCTGCAAGAGCGTTTTCAATAAACGAAAGTCCGGTATACTTGTCGACAAGTTACGGCGGAAAAGGGAGCAGCACAGCTCACCCTCGTGGTCATTAGTCTGCTTAGGGCAGGCTGCGGATCAGCGTTTCTCCAGAGTCGGCAAAATAGGCCTGAACGACCTTGCGGATGGTCTCCGCATTTCCGGAACGCAGGGCTTCCACTACCGTCCGGTGTTTATCAGCTACCCAATTCATCCGTTCTTCCCCGTTGTCGAAGCCTTTTTCGGTGGTAATTAGGATGACGGTCATGACGATATGACGAATACTCTTCCACAAATGCAGTATCCGGGTGTGTTTGGCTTCAGTGACAATAGCTTCGTGGAAAGAAAAATCCTGGTACGCAAACTCGACAAAATCATTGTGTTTGACAGCCAGCTTCATCTTATCGATGATTTGTTCCAGCTGTTGGATCAGCGCTTCGTGATTCCCCTCGGCCAGTCTCTGCTGGGCAAAGCTCTCGATAAGATACCGTACATCATACAGTTCCTCAACATCCTTCAGATTCAGGCCGACAACAACGGCACCCATCCGTTCAAGACGGATTAACCCTTCACTGGATAACGATTTAAGCGCTTCCCGGACGGGGGAGCGGCTGGTACCAAAGTCCGCGGCGATCCGGTTCTCGGAGAGCACCTCACCAGGCTTGATTTTCTCATCTATAATTTGCAGCCGAAGTTCACAGGCAATGGCTTCTCCGAGAGAAGCTCCTTGCAGCCAGGCGGAAGGGTATTGCATTATAAACGACTCCTCTATGCAGGATTGAATAGTACGCTAGTTGTGGTACCTTAACGATTTTAGCATACAATTCCTGCAGGGTCATCGCTTTAAAATACGTTGTCGCCGGTGCCTGGGGCCGGGACTATGCGCAGTACTGCTCAGCCTTCCTGCACAACGGCATGTCCGCCAAACTCACTGCGGAGTGCGGCAACAACCTTGCCGTGAAAAGTATCCTCCTCAAGCGACCGGTAACGCATCAGAAGAGACAGGGCGATAACCGGGGTACTGGCCTGCAGGTCAAGCGCGGTCTGAACGGTCCATTTACCTTCCCCTGAGCTCTGCATCACCCCGCGGATTCCAGCCAGTTGCGGATCTTTGGCAAAAGCATTTTGTGCAAGCTCCATGAGCCAGCCGCGGATAACAGAGCCGTTAGACCACAGGCGGGCAACGTCCTCATAGTTGAAGTCAAAGCTGCTTTTCTCAAGCAGCTCGAAACCTTCGGCAATGGACTGCATCATGCCGTATTCGATGCCGTTATGAATCATCTTGAGGAAATGTCCGCTCCCGGATTGCCCGGCATACAGATAGCCCTGATCCACAGCTAGATCGCGGAATAAAGGCTCAATTGTCGCAAAGACCTCCTGATTACCGCCAATCATAAAGCAGGCTCCGTGCTCAGCCCCGCTGGTTCCGCCGGAGGTGCCGGCATCGAAAAAGTGAATACCGCGTTCCTTCAGCTTCTCTGCACGCTCCGCAGAGTCCTTATAATGGGAGTTTCCGCCTTCTATGATAATATCCCCCGCCGCCAGCAGACCGGAAAGCTTATCGATTACGCTTTCAACAACAGCGCCCGCGGGAACCATAATCCAGATGACCCGGGGGTGCTCCAGATTAAGGACCAGTTCTTCAATGGAAGACGCAGGCTGTGCACCCAGCCCGGCTAATTGTTCGCCCCTCTGCGGATTGATATCGCTTACAACTACCTCATGTCCATGGCCCAGCAGGTTCAAAGCAAGGTTGAAACCCATCTTGCCAAGTCCGATCATTCCTAATTTCATAGCTTCTTCACTCCTCAATCAGAATATGGATGGCGTTGGTTGTATACTTGTATACAACTTTTCTTGTATCTTACTCCGGTTCCTATTCATTTGTAAAGAGTAATTTGTAAGCGATTTTATTTTAGCGGGGGTCTGGTGTACCATAAGGGTGAAGAGCAGTGAACTTTATTATCAATGTAGAACGTTCATCTTATATGGCAATAAATGCTATGCTGTTGTAGGGGGGATTATTGACGTAAAAGGACCGTCCGTGATACGATATTGCCACTGCTTTACTTTACTACCACTTTACCATAGTAAAGTGTGATATATATTTGTTCTTATGCTATCTGACGAGGTGACTAATGAAGATGTCCAAGCCGAAGGGATTTGAAAAGCCGGCCGGTGTGCGCGACTATCTCCCGCGCGCAGTGACGAAGCTGCGCAAGATTGAGAATGATGTCCTGCACTGTATGAGCCGCTGGGGATATAAACAGGTGATTACCCCTACACTGGAATATTACGATACGGTTGGTGTGGCCAGCTCCACATCCGACCAAAAACTTTATAAACTGCTCAACAACCGGGGTCAGGCCTTGGTGCTGCGTTCTGAAATGACTGCTCCGGTGGCCCGGGTAGTATCCTCTTTGTTGAAGGATGAACCGCTGCCGCTGCGCCTGTCTTACCATGCCAATGTTTTCCGGGCGATTGAGGAGGAAGCGGGACGGGAAGCAGAATTCTTCCAGACTGGAGTGGAGCTTGTCGGCGACGACTCTCCCGAGGCCGATGCCGAGGTCGTAGCGCTGGCTATCGCCTCGCTGCAGGCAGCCGGTGTGAAGTCTTTCAAGATTGCCATGGGCCATGTGGGCTTCCTCGACGGATTGTTCCAGGAGGCGGTTCCCGGTCTGCCGGAGGTTCAGGAGGAATTGAAGAACCATCTGCTGGGCCGGGATTATGTTGCCTTCCGCGATACGCTGCGGCGGCTTGAGCTGCCGGAAGCACAGAAGAGTGAACTGTACGGGCTGCTTCGCCTGCGCGGCGGCAAGGAAATCTGCGGACAGGCCCTGGAGCTCAGCAGCCATCCGCTGGCCCGCACTTCCATTGAGCATCTGTGCAAGGTATGGGAGGTGCTGGTATCCTACGGGGTATCCCAGCATGTGCTGATTGACCTGACGATGGTCGGAGACTTTTCCTATTATACAGGTATGACTTTTGAGGGCTATGCCTCCGAGCTTGGCTTTCCGGTATGCAGCGGAGGCCGGTACGACAATCTGCTGCAGCAATTCGGGCGGCCGACGCCTTCAACCGGCTTCTCCCTCAAGACCAACCGGATTCTGGACGGAGTGTCCGGAATGCCGGAAGAGGAGGAGCTACCGGTCCTGATTCAATACGATGCGCTGCGGCGGACTGAAGGGCTGGAGGAAGCGGCACGGCTGCGGTCGGAAGGCCAGATTGTCGTTACGAGACTGGCGGCGGGACCGGAAGACCTTAAGACCGTGAAGCGGCTGGACCCCGAGACCGTGGAAGCAGATGGCGAAGCGTACGGAGAAATCTATACATTCGTATCTTTTGTCAGTGAGCATGGATGAGGATAGGTTAAGAATGATTGATAATAAAGTGTGATAAATGGAAGCCGCGGAGAAGATGAGTTCATCTCTGCAGGACGGATATGAAACGGAGGTTAACTACAATGGCGCAAATACTCAAGGTAGCGATGCCAAAAGGCCGGATATACAATAAAGCGGCAGATCTGTTCCGCCAGGCGGGATTATCGATTCCTGCGGATGGGGAAGAATCGCGAAAGCTGGTAATTTCACTGCCTGAGGCAGGTATGGAATTTATTCTGGCTAAGCCGGTTGATGTGCCTACATATGTGGAATATGGTGTAGCGGATATCGGGATTGTCGGCAAGGATGTACTGCTGGAAGAGGACCGTGATGTGTATGAGCTGCTTGATCTAGGCATCGCGCGCTGCCGGATGTCCATAATCGGCCTGCCCAACTGGCAGCCGGGCATTCAGCAGCGGGTGGCTACCAAATATCCGAATGTCGCCTCACGGTATTTCCGTGAGCAGGGCCAGCAGGTGGAGGTCGTGAAGCTCAACGGTTCGATCGAGCTTGCACCGCTGATCGGTCTGGCTGACCGCATTGTGGACATGGTAGAGACCGGACAGACACTGAAGGATAACGGTCTGGTGGAGATGGAGAGCATCTTTGAGATCACTAGCCGGCTGGTGGCCAACCGTGTAAGCTACCGGATGAAGAATGCAGAAATCCAGCAGCTGTGCGACCGTCTGCAGGCGGTTATCGGCGAGCCGGGATTGCAGTTGAGATAGGATTGTAAGTTAAGCAGCCGCCAAGAAGACGTATGCGGCAGGCGAAGGGTGCACGGGAAAAAGGGTGCTCTAACGTGTAGAAGGGGGAAGCAGCGGTGAAGGTACAATCGAGCAAGGAATTCAAGCTGCAGCGCGAAGTGGAATACGGAACGCCGGAGCAGAATGAAACGGTAAGACAAATCGTAGCTGATATCAAAATAGAAGGCGACGCTGCGCTGCTCCGTTATACGGAGCGATTTGACCGCACGACGCTTACAGCATCGGAACTGCGGGTGACCGAAGAAGAACTCCAGGCTGCTTACAGCCGGGTGGAGGATTCGTTCGTCACTGCAATCCGCGCTGCCGCAGCCAATATCCGGGCGTTTCATGCCCGGCAGAAACGCAGCTCCTGGATGGATCTGCAGCCGGACGGCACGATCCTCGGACAGATCATCCGCCCGCTTAAGCGTGTGGGCGTCTATGTTCCGGGCGGCACGGCGGCTTACCCGTCCTCCGTGCTGATGAACGTCATCCCGGCGCAGATTGCCGGCGTACCGGAGATCGTAATGGTCACCCCGCCGGCTACCGGCGGCAAGGTGGGCATCGATCCTTACATCCTCGTCGCCGCCGCGGAGGCAGGCGTGAGCGAGATTTACCGGGTGGGCGGCGCTCAGGCGGTCGCCGCACTCGCCTTCGGCACGGAATCCATCGCGCCGGTGGATAAAATCTGCGGGCCGGGCAACATCTACGTGGCCCTGGCCAAACGCGAGGTCTACGGCGCTGTCGATATCGACAGCATCGCCGGACCGAGCGAGATCGTCGTGCTCGCCGACGATACCGCCGAGCCGGCCTACATCGCGGCCGATCTGCTCTCCCAGGCCGAGCATGATATCATGGCCTCGGCCATCCTGGTGACGCCATCGCAGAGCCTGGCGGATACGGTAGCTGCCGAAGTAGAACGGCAGCTGCAGGAACTTCCGCGCGAAGCGGTAGCACGCGCCTCCGTCGAGAACCACGGCGCGATTATCGTCGTGGAATCGCTGCAGGAGGGTATCGCCGTAGTCAACCGGCTGGCGCCGGAGCATCTGGAGATTGTAGCGGAGGATCCGATGGGACTGCTCGGCAGCATCGAGAATGCCGGAGCCATCTTCCTCGGTCCCTACAGCTCGGAGCCGGTCGGCGATTATTTTGCCGGACCGAATCATATTATACCAACCAACGGCACGGCACGTTTCTCGTCACCGGTCGATGTGGATGATTTTATTAAGAAATCAAGCCTGATCTATTACAGCAAGGAAGCGCTCCTGCGCGACGGGGAGACGATTATGGAGCTGGCCAGACGTGAGGGCCTTGAGGGCCATGCCCGGGCGATTCAAATCAGACTGGAGAACGAAACGAAGGGTGGAGCAGAAGAAGATGGAGAATAACAACAACGAGCTGGCAGAGCGCAAAGCCGGTCTTAGCCGCAAAACCAATGAAACGGATATTACCCTCTCTCTCGGCGTAGATGGAAGCGGCATTTCAGAGCTGGAGACGGATGTACCCTTTCTGAACCATATGCTGGATTTGTTCGCAAAGCACGGCCAATTCGACCTTTCAGTACAGGCGCGCGGCGATATAGATATTGATGATCACCACACCGTAGAAGATATCGGAATCTGTCTTGGACAAGCGCTGCGTGAAGCGTTGGGTGACAAAAAAGGCATCAAGCGTTACGCGAGTGTGTTCATCCCGATGGATGAGGCGCTGGCTCAGGTGGTTATCGACATCAGCAACCGGCCGCATTTTGAATACCGGGCTGAGTATCCGTCTCAACAGGTAGGTAGCTTCTCCACAGAGCTGGTTCACGAGTTCCTGTGGAAGTTCGCGCTGGAGGCGCGGATTACGCTGCATGTCATTGTGCACTACGGCTCCAATACCCACCATATGATTGAAGCGGTATTCAAGGCGCTAGGCCGGGCGCTGGATGAAGCGACACTGATTGATCCGCGTGTAAAGGGTGTGCCTTCTACGAAGGGAGTGCTGTAGCATGACCGTTGCAATCGTCGATTACGGCATGGGCAACCTGCATAGTGTCAGTAAAGCGGTGGAGCGGCTCGGTTATAAGAGCCTGGTGACGGGCGAGCCGGAGGAGATTTTTGCAGCTGACAGTGTCATTCTGCCCGGAGTCGGCGCGTTTGGGGATGCAATGGATCAGCTGCGCAGCAGCGGTCTCGATGTTATAGTCAAGGAGGCTGCTGCCGGCGGCCAGCCATTGCTGGGTATCTGCCTCGGGATGCAGCTGCTGTTCAGCAGCAGTGAGGAGCACGGCGAGCACACCGGACTGGACATCCTGCCCGGGTCGGTCGTGCGGTTTGCCCCCCGGGACGGCTACAAGGTGCCGCATATGGGCTGGAACAAGCTGAGCTTCCTGCAGCCGCAGAGTCCGCTGCTTAGCAATCTTACAGAGGGACATGTGTATTTCGTCCACTCTTATCACGTGCAGATGGAGCAAGCAAGTGATTTGCTCGCTGTTACAGATTACGGGCATCCGGTAACGGCGGTGGTCGGACGGGATAATGTCTTCGGAATGCAGTTTCATCCGGAGAAGAGCGGGGAACTAGGCATGAAACTGCTGGGCAATTTTTTGCAGCTGAAGCGAGAGCGGGCGTAAGCCCGCTATAAATATATTGTAGGGAAAGCGGGGATCATCAGATGTCTTCATTTATCGTTTATCCGGCGATTGATATCCGGGATGGAAAATGTGTAAGACTGCAGCAGGGCGATTACGCCCAGGAGACCATATACAACGACAGCCCGGTGCAGGTGGCAAAATCGTGGGAAGAGCAAGGCGGCCAGTTCATCCATCTTGTTGATTTGGACGGTGCGAAGGCCGGACATCCGGTCAATGATGCCATCATCGGCGCCATCGCCCGTAACGCGGGTGTTCCCGTGCAGGTCGGCGGCGGACTGCGTACGCTTGCTGATGTGGAGAAGCTGCTGGGCCTTGGCGTCAGCCGGGTGATTATCGGGACAGCGGCTATCAATGACCATGCCTTTACGGAGGCCGTGCTGGCCAAATACGGCGATAAAGTGGCTATCGGCATTGATGCCCGGAACGGCTATGTGGCTACGCACGGCTGGCTGAATACCTCTGAAGTGCGCGCGGAGGATTTAGCGAAGGAGCTCGCGGCCAAGGGTGCAGAAACGTTCATCTATACAGATATCTCCCGCGACGGCATGATGCAGGGTCCGAACATAGAGGGAATTCTCTCGATGGCCGCTGCGAGCGGACGGACGGTTATCGCCTCCGGCGGTGTGACCAGCCTGGATGATCTGCTGCGGCTTAACGTACATAGCGGCAGCGGTATTGGCGGAGCGATTGTCGGCAAGGCGCTGTATACCGGCAATATTAAGCTTACCGAAGCGCTGTCGGCGCTTGGGCAGAAATAGGGGAATCAACCGGACATTCTCACATTCAGAGAAAGGTTCCTGCAGGAGCGCCGCCGTACAGCGTGTTCCCGTAGGGAACGAAAGAGCTCCATGCTCATGCAGGTAGACCCATGCAGCGATTGCTGCTCTTACGCCCCATTCCGGGTGTCCAGAGGTCCGGGGCCCTTGGGGTCCCCCTTGGCTAAGGGGGATTTAGGGGGATCGAAAAAAGTTTTTTACATGAACATGAAAAGGTTTTATATTTGAAAAGCCTCTGGAGGTGTTGCTAGATGTTAGCCAAACGCATCATTCCCTGTCTTGATGTGAAGGACGGGCGGGTAGTCAAGGGCGTGAATTTCGTTAATCTGCGCGATGCCGGGGACCCGGTGGAGCTGGCGGCGCTGTATGACCGCGAAGGTGCCGATGAACTGGTGTTTCTGGATATTTCCGCTTCGGTGGAAGGACGGGCAACGATGGTTGAGGTGGTCCGGCAGACTGCGGGTGAGATCGCGATTCCTTTTACAGTTGGCGGCGGAATATCGACCGTGGATGATATGAAGCGGATTCTGCGCGCCGGTGCGGATAAAATCGGCATCAACACGGCCGCAGTCCAAAATCCGCAGCTTATTCTGGAAGGCGCGCGTCGCTTTGGCTCCCAGTGTATTGTGGTAGCAATGGATGCCAAATATAATGAGGCTTGGGGCGAATGGGAAGTGTATACGCACGGAGGGCGCAAGCCGACCGGGATCCGGGCGCTGGCCTGGGCCAAAGAAGCAGAAACCATGGGTGCCGGTGAGATCCTGCTGACCAGCATGGATGCCGACGGGACCAAGGACGGCTTCGACTTGAAGCTGACATCTGCTGTAAGTGATCTAGTGAGTATTCCTGTAATCGCTTCGGGCGGTGCCGGGAATATTGACCATTTCTACGATGTATTTACCGGGGGTAAAGCCGATGCCGGACTGGCGGCTACGATTTTTCATTATAAAGAGATTGCCATTCATGATCTGAAGGCAGATTTGAAGTCCAAAGGGGTAGAGATCCGATGAGCCAAGAACAAGAAGACATTATCCAAGGTATCCGCTGGAATGAATCGGGACTGCTGCCTGCCGTGGTGCAGGATGCGCACAGCCTGGAGGTGCTGATGGTTGCCTATATGAACCCAGAGTCGCTGCGTCTCTCGCTGGAGAGCGGCCAGACGTGGTTCTGGAGCCGTTCGCGCAGCGAGCTGTGGCATAAAGGCGGAACCTCCGGCAATACCCAGGCAATTACTTCTATCCATTATGACTGCGACAGTGATACCCTGCTTGTGAAAGTGCTGCCGGAGGGTCCGGCCTGTCATACAGGGGAGAATACATGCTTTTATCGTGAGATTCCGCTTAGCCATCCGGCCGTTGCGGCGCAAGGGGCGGAACCGGGCTGGACTGCAGCCGAACTGGCTGAAGAAGGACGATTCGCTGTATTGGGCGAGCTGGAGCGGGTCATTGCCGAGAGGGAAATCGAACGTCCTGAGGGCGCCTATACAACCTATCTGTTTGATAAAGGTGTAGACAAGATTCTGAAAAAGGTGGGCGAAGAAGCATCCGAAACGATTATCGCCGCCAAAAATAAAGACAACGCCGAGCTGCGCCTGGAGGTCAGTGACCTGATCTATCACCTGCTCGTGCTGCTTCAGGAGCGCAAACTTCCGCTGGATGAGATTATGGATGAGCTGAGTGCCCGTCACGAACGGCCGCGCCGCGACTAGAAGGGAGCCTTTACAGCATGCATATCGATTACCATACCCATCATGAGCGCTGCGGGCATGCCGTCGGGAAGCTGGAGGAGTATGTGCAGCGCGGCATAGAGCTTGGGCTCCAGCAGCTGGGCTTGTCCGATCATCTGCCGCTGATTCATGTCGATCCGGAGAACTACTATCCGGAGATGGCTATGCCGCTCGCCGAGCTGCCGCGTTATGTAGAAGAGTGCCTGACACTGAAGGAACGCTACCGCGGAATCATTGAGCTGCGGGTCGGGCTGGAGGCGGATTATATCGAAGGCTATGAGGAGCAGATCCGTGAGCTTTTATCGCCTTATCCGTGGGATTATCTGATTGGTTCTGTGCATTTTCTCGGGGAGTGGGATATCACGGATCACCGGCAGACCCATGGCTGGGAAGGCAAGGATGTAATGGAGGTATACCGCCGTTATTATGATGCTGTAAGGAAGTCGGCGTTATCGGGATTATATGATATTATAGGACATATGGATGTGATAAAACGGTTCGGTTTCGGCCCGCAGACCCAGGAGGACAAAGCCGAAGCGAGACAACTGGAGCGGAGTGCCCTGGAAGCGATAGCCGCCAGCGGAATTGCCATGGAGCTTAATGCTTCCGGTCTGACCAAGCCATGCGCTGAAATGTTTCCGGCGGAGCATGTGCTGCAGCAGGCACATACTCTAGCTATCCCGCTTACCCTAGGCTCTGATGCCCATGACCCGGCCAAGCTGGGAGACGGGCTGCAGGAGGCGCGCAGCCTGCTGTGGCGCACTGGCTTCCGTGAACTGGCGGTGTTTGAAGGCCGGCGCCGGACATCCGTTCCGTTCCAACTATAAATTATGATCCCCAGGAGGGTACTATGCAGCATCATCAATTGCGTATTTTTTCCGGTTCGTCGAATCCGAAGCTGGCCGCAGACATTGCGGAGCGTCTTGGTGCACCCCTCGGCCAAATTAAGCTGACCCGTTTCAAGAGCGGCGAGATTTATGTGCATTATGAAGAGAGCATCCGGAACTGCGACGTATTTTTGGTGCAATCCCTCGCTCATCCTATTAATGAGCTGTTCGTAGAGCTGCTCGTTATGATTGATGCGGCCAAACGCGCCTCAGCCAGAACGGTGAATATTATTGTCCCTTATTACGGCTATGCCCGGCAGGAACGCAAATCCGCACCGCGCGAGCCGATCTCGGCCAAAATGGTTGCCGATGTACTGACCACTGCAGGCGCTACCCGTGTTATTACAATCGACCTGCATGCGGCGGCGATCCAGGGCTTCTTCAATATTCCGGTGGATCATCTGACCGCACTCGATCTGATTAGCGGCTATCTGAAGATGAAGGGCATCTCCAATCCTGTGGTCGTATCACCCGACGCGGGACGCGCCTCCATGGCCGAGAAGCTCGCCAGCCGGCTTGATTCGCCCTTTGCCATTATGATCAAGAAGCGTCCGGCGCACAATGAATCGGTGATCACCCATGTGATTGGCGATGTCGAGGGACGAACTCCGGTTATTATCGAGGATCTGATTGACACCGGTACGACGATTGTGAACGTGGTGGAAGGCCTGAAGGAACGTGGAGCCAAGAACAGCATCGTCTGTGCAACACATGGTCTTTTCTCCGGTGATGCACTGGCCCGCATGGACCATGAGAATATCGACGAAGTGGTCGTCACGGATTCGATTGCACTGCCGGACGATCATTCTACCCGGTATAAGGTGCTATCGGTAGCACCGATGCTGGCTGAAGCCACGCGCATTATTATTGAAGGCGGTTCAATCGATAAATTATTCAGAGACGCGGGAATTTAATTTCCCGTGTTTTTTTCTGAAATAATGCATGGAAACCGCACTCCTGACCGCTTCATCTTTTTTCCTGCCGGCCGCCTTCCCTTAGCTTGAGAATCCCCCTGCCACATGTGGTATACTGTGTGAAGGCAGCTACGGCCAGAAATGGAAACGATAGAATGCTTAAGGTGGGAGCTCGGGTGCCGCTTAGGCGCTGCTCTCCTATTTTTGTGAGGATAAGGAAGCTTTATGAGGGAGGTGCCTTGCTTCCATGATTGAGAGAACTTCAGATGACGCGGAGCCCTGCAATGTAATTCCGGTTACTCTGGATGCCAATTTTTTCTTTGAAAGAGCCGTACGGTCGCTGGACCGCTTTCAATATGATAAGGCATTGAAGAATTTTCGCAAAGCCGTTGAATATGAGCCGGACAATCCGGTGAATCACTGTAACATGGCGGGTATATTATCTGAGATGGGCAATTATCAAGCATCCAATGATATTTTGACCCATGTGCTGGAAAAGATTGATCCCGCAATGACGGAATGCCACTTCTATATGGCTAACAATTTTGCCAATATGGAGAGCTTTGAAGAAGCAGAGCGCTCGCTGGTCACGTATCTGCAAGAAGATGCAGCCGGTGAGTATCTGGCAGAGTCTGAGGAATTGATGGAGCTGCTGCAATATGAGCTTGACCGTCCTGCGCCGCTGATCCGCATCCGCAGCCGGGAAGGGGTCGTGGAGCATGACCGTGCCCGGAGCCTGCTTGAGGAAGGAAAGTTTCCGCAGGCAGTCAAGCTGCTGGAAGAGATCGTGAAGAACACGCCGGATTTTCTTGCAGCACACAACAACCTGGCGTTGGCCTATTTCTATATGGGCCGTTTCGTCAAAGCCAAGGAGTGTCTGGGCGAGGTGCTGGAACAGGACCCGGGCAACCTGCACGCCCTTTGCAATATGGCGATTTTCCTGCAGTATGCCGGTGATCAGGACCAGCTTGCCGCTCTGCTTAGAATGCTGGAAGCGACCGTGCCTTTTCATCAGGAGCATGTCTTCAAAATGGCTACAACGATGGGCATCCTGGGCAGACACAAAACGGCCTACGGCCATTTCCGCCGTCTGCTGAAGGATGAAGAGGTGGGCGGAGATGCCAGCCTCTATCATT
This sequence comes from Paenibacillus pedocola, assembly GCF_031599675.1. Lineage (NCBI taxonomy): Bacteria > Bacillati > Bacillota > Bacilli > Caryophanales > Paenibacillaceae > Paenibacillus > Paenibacillus pedocola. The sequence continues at coordinate 162,232 of NZ_CP134223.1, forward strand.
ACTGTGCCGCCGCCGCAAGCAACAGCGGCCTCTACGGTGAGGCGCTTCGCTGCTGGAGACAGGCTGCGAAGCTGGATCCGGAATCAGCGGTGCCGGGCTTCTTCCTGTCACAGCTGCAGCAGGCACTGGCCGAAGACCGGGCGATGTCGCCGGTCAGCTATAACTACCAGCTGCCTTTTCAGGAGCAGCTTAAGCAATGGAAAGACAATACCAGCAGCTTCACAGCAGAAGTCCGGAGCAATCCGCTGCTGCGCGCGTCGTTCTTCTGGGCGCTGCGCTACGGTGATTCCGGTACCAAGCTGCAGGTCACAGAGGCGCTCCGCTGGATTGAGGATGAGGAGATGTCCGAAGTGCTGCGGGAACTGCTGGAGCAGGAGCCGCTTCAGGAGGATAAGCTGCAGGAGGCAGCGCTGCTTAGCCTTCAGCGGCTAATCGGCAGCGCTCCGGAGGAGAACGTGGCTCTTAAGGAAGACCGGGAGGCCGCACCGACTCAGTCTCATAAGGGTCTGCCGGAGTGGAAAGAAGACTGGCAGCGGATTGTTGATCATACGCTGGCCGTGATGGACCGGAGATACGATGCCCTTCAGAAGAAGGATGCGGAGAATCTCTGGAAGCAGTTCATCGGCAGCCTGTATCCCGATGTGCCACGCTTTAGTCACACAGAAGGCTGGTGTGCCGCCTTGGAATACTTAACAGCCAAGCTGCACAGCCGTCCGGTGACTTACCGTGAGGTGGCCCAGCGTTATGATGTCTCTGCCTCGATGGTCAGCCGGTATGCACGGCGGATCGACAGCGCGTGCGGCACCTTGAAGCTGATCGCGGAGCCGGGAGACTTGTCCCCTTCCACAGAGAAGATATAAGGGCATGAACCGCCGCCCTCAAGTAATATAAGCAACCAGGTATAAATGATGCCCGATTCTGCATCCTTATATTGTTCACCGGAAACGCGGATCAGGCTGCTTCCTAGAAGCCCCCACAGCCGTTTCTTCGAAGTAAATAATCACCCACTTGTAAGGAGGCCAATGTGATGTACAAAACAATTGTAATCGGAACAGGCCCGGCAGGGCTGACTGCCGCAATTTATTTGGCACGTGCCAACCTTAGCCCGCTTGTAATTGAAGGCTTGCAGCCGGGAGGACAACTGACAACGACGACAGAAGTGGAGAACTTTCCGGGCTTCCCTGAAGGCATTCTTGGACCCGATCTGATGGACAACATGCGCAAGCAGGCTGAACGTTTCGGGGCAGAGTTCAAGAACGGCTGGGTGGATTCCGTCGATTTCTCGCAGCGGCCCTTCAAAGTAACCGTGGATGGGCTTGGTGTACTGGAAGCGGAGTCGGTCATTATTTCGACCGGTGCTTCCGCCAGATATCTGGGCATCCCCGGCGAGCAGGAGAATGTGGGGCGCGGGGTCAGCACATGCGCTACCTGTGACGGCTTCTTTTTCCGCGGCAAGAAGATTATTGTTGTTGGCGGCGGGGACTCCGCAATGGAGGAAGCCAGCTTCCTGACCCGCTTTGCCTCCAGTGTAACCCTGGTGCACCGCCGCGAGGAGCTGCGCGCATCGAAGATTATGCAGGACCGTGCGCGTGAGAACAGCAAGGTGGCCTGGGCGCTTAACCGTACACCGCTGGAAGTGACCGTTAGCGATACGGGAGTCAAAGGGCTGACTGTGCGCAACAATGAGACAGGTCTGGAAGAACTGCTGGAAGCGGACGGTGTCTTCGTTGCCATCGGGCACACACCGAACACGGCCTTCCTGGGCGGACAGATTACGACCGATGCTAACGGGTACATTGTGGTGAACCCGGGCACGACCGAAACGAACATTCCCGGCGTCTTTGCTTGCGGAGACGTGCAGGATACCCGGTACCGTCAGGCCATCTCGGCAGCCGGAACCGGGTGCATGGCGGCCATGGATGCCGAGAAGTTCCTGGAAGGCACCATGGTGCATGACTGGAGCGAAACGCTGGATAAATGAGGATGAAGGTTCGCCTTTATATCCGGCCGTTGACAGAGCATATCCCGGTAGAGTAGATTTAATGTAATTTAATAAGATGCCCACTAGGGGAGCCTGAATTGGCTGAGACGGAAAAAGTGAATTTCCGGACCCTTGAACCTGATCTGGATCATACCAGCGTAGGAAAGTGGAGCCGGACTTTTATTTCGTATAGCCTTCTTTGGCTGTTCCCAGATAAAGCCGCTCCAGGTGGAGCGGCTTTTTTGCTGCATATTCTTATTCAAAGACCATGTTGTTCACCCAACAATCTGAGGAGGAGAAAAAATGCCAGGAACAGTGAAGCAGGAAAACGTAAATCTCTCGGGATTTCCGGGAAGCCGTAAAATCTATGTAGAGGGTTCACGCCCGGACATCCAAGTCCCGATGCGTGAGATTAGTCTTACCCCTACCAGGGGAAGCGCAGGCGAAGAAATCAATGCGCCGGTGCGTGTATACGACACGAGCGGGTTATATACCGATAAAGTTGAACAAACGGATATACGAAAAGGGCTGCCGCCTCACCGTTTATCCTGGATTGCAGAACGAGGGGATTCGGAGGAGTACGAGGGAGCAGCCCCGCAGGAGGAGGAAAACGGGAAAACAGCCGCCTGCGTGACAGAGAGCTTTCCGGGATTACAGCGGCGGCCTTTAAGAGCGCGTCCAGGTACCAATGTGACCCAGCTGCATTATGCGCGGAAGGGAATCATTACCCCGGAGATGGAATATATTGCGATCCGCGAGAACATGAATCCTGAATTTGTGAGGGATGAGGTAGCTTCCGGACGTGCAATCATACCTGCTAATCTCAACCACCCGGAAAGTGAGCCCATGATAATCGGCCGTAATTTCCTGGTGAAGATTAACGCCAATATCGGTAATTCCGCAGTTTCCTCCTCCATCGAAGAGGAAGTGGAGAAAATGAGATGGGCCACCCGCTGGGGGGCAGACACCATAATGGATCTCTCCACCGGTAAAAAAATTCATGCCACCCGCGAATGGATTATCCGCAATTCTCCGGTACCGATCGGCACCGTTCCGATTTACCAGGCACTTGAAAAGGTAAACGGCAAAGCTGAGAGCTTGACCTGGGAGATTTACCGTGACACTCTCATTGAACAAGCGGAGCAAGGTGTGGACTACTTTACCATTCATGCGGGTGTTCTGCTGCGCTATATTCCGCTTACGGCCGGACGAATGACCGGTATTGTCTCCCGGGGCGGCTCCATTATGGCTGCATGGTGCCTTGCCCATCATCAGGAGAGCTTCTTATATACGCATTTTGAGGACATTTGCGAAATTATGAAGACCTACGACATAGCCATTTCCCTGGGCGACGGACTGCGGCCGGGCTCCATTGCCGATGCCAATGACGAAGCCCAGTTCGCTGAGCTGGAAACACTGGGAGAGCTTACGGAAATCGCCTGGAAGCATGATGTTCAGGTTATGGTAGAGGGTCCCGGTCATGTGCCGATGCATAAAATCAAGGAGAACATGGATAAACAGCTGGACATCTGCCGGGAAGCCCCTTTTTATACACTGGGCCCGTTAACCACGGATATTGCTCCTGGTTATGACCATATCACCTCAGCAATTGGTGCAGCAATGATCGGCTGGTTCGGAACGGCGATGCTCTGTTATGTGACTCCCAAAGAGCATCTGGGGCTCCCAGATAAAAATGATGTGCGCGAAGGCGTGATTACCTACAAAATCGCTGCCCATGCTGCCGATCTGGCCAAAGGTCATCCGGGTGCCCAGGACCGTGACAATGCGCTGTCCAAAGCACGGTTTGAATTCCGCTGGCGCGACCAGTTCCATCTGGCGCTGGATCCGGAGCGGGCGCTGGAGTATCACGATGCGACCCTTCCGGCAGAAGGAGCCAAGACGGCGCATTTCTGTTCGATGTGCGGTCCGAACTTCTGCAGCATGCGGATTTCCCACGGCATTCAAGAATCAATGAACCAGCTCACCTAACAGGTGAAATACTAGGCTGTCTCCCGGGCTGTAAAGGCTGTGGGAGACGGCTTTTTTTATCTGGTCATCGGGTCCGGAGGCGTAGCCGCTTCTTTTTAAAACTTAGTGATTGCAATCACTATTCGTTCTAAGGGCCTATGCTAAGCTGTTGTTGAGAAGGATTCTCATTAAAAAGGAATGGTGCACATGAACAAAGTGCTGAGAATGGATGAATCCATATTCGAGCTGGTAAGCCGACACCCTGAGGTTACCGGCATTATGGTGGAGCTGGGGTTTCAGGATATTGCGAAGCCGGGGATGCTGCAGACAGCAGGCCGGTTCATGACCCTGTCGAAGGGAATTAAGCTTCGGAAAATGGACCCGGATACCGTGCGGCAGACGTTTAAACGCCATGGTTTTGAGGTTCTTGAATAGAGCAATTAATACGGATAATAAGGAGCGATACCAATGAGTGAATTGATCAATAACCGTGAAGTGGACGTACCGGAACAGACCCGCCGCCAGGCGATGCTCAAGGAGATCATTAAAGAGCTGCATGCCGGTAAAAGTGTAGAGGAAGTCAAAGCGCGTTTTGCAGAAGCAGTGGGCGATGTGACGGTGGCGGAGATTTCCGCAATGGAGCACTCGCTGATGACAGAGGAGGGCATTCCGGTAGCAGAGGTGCAGCGGCTGTGTTCGGTGCATACGGCCATCTTCAAGGGCTCGATCGAACAGATCCACCGTTCCTCGAAGCCGGAGGAGCAGCCGGGCCATCCGGTGCATACCTTCAAGCTGGAGAACCGCGAAATTGAGCGGCTGGTGAATTTCCGTCTGGAGCTGCATGCCGGCAAGTTTCTGAAGAATGACAGCGAAGAGATCATCTTTAAGCTGCTGGAGGATCTCAGCCTGCTGCTGGATCTCGACAAGCATTACAGCCGCAAGGAGAATCTGCTGTTCCCTTATCTGGAGAAGTATGGGATTTACGGTCCGACCAAGGTGATGTGGGGAGTCGATGACGGCATCCGGGCCATGATCAAAGCAGCCAAAGCGGCGCTTAGCCAATACAGCGGGAATAAGGAAGAGATCGGTGCCCAGTTAGCTGAAATCATCAAGGAAGTAAACGAGATGATCTTTAAGGAAGAGAATATTCTGCTGCCCATGGCGCTCGATAAGTTGACCGAAGACGAATGGGTCAAAATCGCCCGGGAAAGCGACGAGATCGGCTTCTGCCTGACCTCACCGGAGCAGGAGTGGATCCCCGAGCGTGCTGCTGAACCGGAAGGAGCCGCTGTGCAGGAAGAATCCGCAGGCGAAAGCCCGCAGGGCTTTATCCGCTTTGAAACAGGACTGCTGTCGCTCCATCAGCTGGAGACTGTGCTTAACCATCTGCCGGTGGATTTAACCTTCATTGACGAAAATGACGTTGTCCGCTATTTCTCGCATGGTAAAGAACGGATCTTCGCCCGGACCAAGGCCGTTATCGGCCGTACGGTTCAGAACTGTCATCCGCCGCAAAGCGTACATGTGGTGGAGAAGCTGCTGGAGGACTTCAAGGCGGGACGCAAGGATGCAGAGGATTTCTGGATTGCTATAAAGGATAAGTTTATTTATATCCGTTATTTCGCTGTCCGCGATGAAGCGGGCCGCTACATGGGCACACTGGAGTTTACCCAGAATATCGCCCCGATCCGCGCGCTGGAAGGCCAGAAACGGATATTGTCGGAATAAGGCCACAACTTTACAGAAGTGCAATAGGTGCGATGCAAGACAGATCGCGCCTTTTTGTGCGCTTTCTAACCGGAGGAGTTCATTCGGGTTTAAGAGCGTGCCGGGACGATCAAGTCATAGATTTTGGTGGTAACGCATACAACGTTAATATGACTGGGGAGGGCGCTGCAAGTGTTCTTTGAAGCCTGTCCGGATTTGTTTATTCTGTGCTTAGGAAAAATGATACACCCGGGTGTGTCACCATTCCTTGACCGCAGGGTATGCTTCTATTATAGTGGGTACGTAGGATTAACTATTTTAGCATAGAAAAAGGTGGCTTGTTACATGTCTGAACTTATCTACGTTGGCGTGGATTTAGGTGGAACCACGATTAAAGTTGGAATCTGCAATGCCGAGGGAACCCTGCTTCACACTTTTGAGGGACCTACGGGGACTGCAGATGGCGTCGATGCCGTTATCGATAATATCGAGAAGTATGTGCGCCAGATTGTAGAGGAATCCCCGTACTCTTGGGAACAGCTTGCCGGTGTAGGAGCAGGCCTGGCCGGATTTACGAATATTCGTGAAGGAATCATCATTCTTGCGCCTAACATAGGATTTAGAGATGTGCCGATCCGTTCTATTCTGGAAGGACGCCTTAACAAGCCTGTCAAAATAGACAATGACGCCAATGTGGCTGCACTGGGCGAGGCCTGGAGCGGCGCAGGACGCGGCATCGAGAATTGTGTCTGCTATACGCTGGGAACCGGTGTCGGCGGCGGGATCATTATTAACGGCAAGGTATACCAGGGCTTCGCCGGTCTGGCCGGAGAGCTTGGCCACATTTCCGTTGTGCCTGATCTGGAAGCCATTCAGTGCGGCTGCGGCAACATGGGCTGCCTGGAAACTGTATCCTCTGCTACCGGCATTATCCGCATGGCTAATGATGCTGTAGCCCGCGGAGACCGCACCTCGCTCTCCATGGTGGAGAAGATTGCTGCGAAGGAAGTATTTGATGCTGCCAAGGCCGGCGACGAAGTCGCTCTGCGTATCGTTAACCGTGCAGCATTCTACCTGGGTAAATCGATGGCTGCAGTAGCGGCTGTGCTTAATCCGGAAGTGTTTATCGTTGGCGGCGGGGTATCCAAGGCTGGCGACATTCTGTTTGATGAGGTCCGCCGTGTGTTCGCCAAGCTGGCTCCTGAGCCGCTGCAAAAAGGCGTTACCATTGTGCCGGCCGAGCTTGGAAACGATGCGGGTATTATTGGTGCGGCGGGTCTGCTGCTGCGTTCTTAATAGACTGGAATTATTCATATACTATTCTTAGGGAGGGGACGCTTTCATGACCGAATTGGAGCAATCCGGAGCGGCTGGTGCCACCCTGATCATTATTACGGGCATGTCGGGTGCAGGCAAAACCATTGCTGTACAAAGTCTGGAGGACCTGGGGTTCTTCTGTGTCGATAATCTGCCGCCGGTGCTGATTCCGAAGTTCGCCGAGCTGATTGAGCAGTCGAAGGGGAAGATCGCCAAGGTAGCGCTTGTAATTGATTTGCGTGGGCGGGAGTTTTTTACAGCTTTATCAGAATCGCTAACCTATATCAAGAACGAGTCAACGATCGGCTGCGAAATTCTGTTCCTGGACGCCACGGATTCCGTGCTGGTGCAGCGCTACAAGGAAAGCCGGCGGCATCATCCGCTCGCTCCGAAGGGCATGCCGCTTGACGGCATCCGCCTGGAGCGCCAAATGCTGGAGGAGCTGAAGAATTCGGCTACTCTCTGTCTGGACACAAGCAGTATGAAGCCTGTACAGCTTAAGGAGAAGATCGTTTCAAGATTTTCTCATCTTGGAAAAAGTACACTCTCCGTTAACATTACTTCGTTCGGATTCAAGTATGGTATTCCGATTGATGCAGACCTCGTGTTTGATGTTCGCTTTTTGCCTAATCCGCATTATGTGGATCAACTGCGGCCCAAGACTGGCCAAGACAGCGATGTTTACGAATATGTAATGAAATGGCCTGAAACGCAAGTTTTTCTGACCAAGCTGCTGGATATGCTTCATTTCCTGATTCCCCAGTACCGTAAGGAAGGCAAATCCCAGATTATTATCGGCATCGGGTGCACGGGTGGCAAACACCGCTCGGTAGCCATTGCAGAGTACCTGGGCAAGATGCTGGGAGTCAGTGAGACGGAGACGGTAGCGGTCAGCCATCGGGATTCCGAGCGTGATCGGCATTAACGAGAGAAGGGGTCAATTGTGGCTGAAGAACAAGACAAACGTCCGCGTATCGTCGTTATGGGCGGAGGTACGGGACTATCTGTCATGCTTCGCGGGTTGAAGGAAAAGCCGCTCGATATCACAGCAATAGTGACTGTGGCAGATGACGGAGGCAGCTCCGGGATTCTGCGGAGCGAGCTGCAAATGCCGCCTCCAGGTGATATCCGCAACGTCCTGACAGCAATGGCCGATGTAGAGCCGCTGATGGAACAGATTATGAAATACCGCTTCAGCACCGGAGAAGGACTGGCCGGGCATAGCCTCGGCAATCTGATTCTGGCGGCGCTTACGGACATCTCCGGTGATTTTGTCACCGCTGTCCGTGAGCTTAGCCGGGTATTCGCCGTCCGCGGACGGGTACTGCCCGCTGCGGGTGATGCCGTTGTGCTGCACGCTGAAATGGCTGACGGTACCATTATTACCGGAGAGTCCAAAATACCGGAAGCCGGAGGCCGGATCAAACGTGTCTTTTTGGAGCCGGCTGATGTGGAACCGCTGCCGGAGGCGCTGGAGGCGATCCGGAATGCAGACGCCATTCTTTGCGGGCCAGGCAGCTTGTATACGAGTATTCTGCCCAATCTGCTCGTACCGAAGCTGGCGGAAGCCGTTGTGGAGTCGAAAGCGATCAAAATCTTTGTCTGCAATGTGATGACCCAGCCTGGAGAGACCGACAATTACACCGTAAGCGACCATCTTCAAGCCGTGTACGACCATATCGGCCTGCATTTGTTCGATTATGTTATTGTCAACGACGGGGAGATTCCGGAGCAGGTACAGGTCAAATACGCCGAAAAGGGTGCGCGACCGGTGCTGCTTGACCGCGACGTGCTCGACGGCAACGGCTATAAGGTTATTGCAGATAAGCTGGTACTATTCAAGACCTATTTAAGGCATGATACGGATAAGCTCAGTCATCACATCTACCAGCTGGTGGAGGACTGGATATCCAGATAGATTCAAGGTTTAATGAACATGAAAGAGGTGAGCCCCTTGTCTTTTGCGGCCCTTACCAAAAAAGAGCTGACGATGGTGGAGAGCCAGCCATGCTGCGAGAAGGCAGAGATGTCAGCGCTGATCCGGATGAACGGTTCTGTGCAGCTTTCGAGCAAAAAGGTGGTTCTTGACATCTCGACGGAGAACGCCGCGATTGCAAGGCGGGTATATTCTTTGCTTAAGAAATATTACCAGGTCCATATCGAGCTGCTCGTGCGTAAAAAAATGCGTTTGAAGAAGAATAACGTCTATATTGTCCGAATTCCAAACCGCGTGCAGGAAATCCTGAAGGACCTGCGGATTGTCTCCGAAGGCTTCATCTTTACCGATGGGATCGATGAGGAGATCGTAGGGAAGAACTGCTGCAAACGGGCGTACCTCCGCGGAGCTTTTATGGCCGGCGGATCGGTGAACAATCCCGAGGGTTCCTCCTACCATTTGGAAATCGCCTCCATGTATGAAGAGCACTGCAAAGCGCTGGTGGAGCTGGCTGGTGAATTTCACCTGAACGCCCGCTGCATAGAGCGCAAGAAAGGCTTTATTCTATACATTAAGGAAGGCGAGAAGATCATCGAGTTCCTGAGCCTGATCGGTGCGCATCAAGCGCTGTTCAAGTTTGAGGATGTGCGGATTATGCGCGATATGCGCAATTCCGTGAACCGGATCGTCAACTGCGAAACGGCTAACCTGAACAAAACGATCAGCGCTGCGGTACGGCAGATTGAGAACATTAAGCTGCTGCAGCGCGAGGTGGGTCTGGAGAGTCTGCCGGATAAGCTCCGCGAGGTTGCGGAAATCAGACTGGCGCATCCGGACATTAATCTCAAGGAAGTGGGCGAAATGCTCAAGGGAACGGTCAGTAAATCGGGAGTAAATCACCGTTTGCGCAAAATTGATGAGCTGGCGGATAAAGTCCGCGGAGGCTGATTATTTTTTTTCTAGTGTGGATGCGGTTATAATGATATAATATTATAAAATTAATGTGAAATTTTTGGGCAGATCTCAAATAGGGGGTAAGCGTTTCATGACAAAGCACCCGGTAGTTGTACGGTTGAAGACGGGGCTCCACGCTCGGCCGGCAGCATTGTTCGTGCAAGAAGCCAACAAGTTTTCGTCGGAGATTTTCGTGGAAAAAGACGATAAAAAGGTTAACGCCAAAAGCATCATGGGCATTATGAGCCTGGCGATCAGTTCCGGCACGGAGATTTATATTAGCGCGGATGGCGCCGATGCGGATCAAGCTGTAACCGCTTTGACAAGTCTTGTTAGTAAGGAAGAACTGGAGAACCAATAAGATTTCTAGCCAGACTTACTTATTCCGTATGACAAAAAGCCCTTCGGGGCTTTTTTTATTTGCCCAGGTATGCCGGACAACGGGTTTAAGGGAATAATAATTAAAAAATTAAGTTCCGGAAGTGCTGCAACAGATGCAACTTTTACCAAACAGGCCCGTCTAGAGGGTACCAAACATTAATAAGAATTGAAAGGGGATAACAAGCATGAAGAAATGGGGCAAATCATTCGGAGCGGTGCTGCTGGCAGGAAGTTTGATTGTAGGGGGAATGGGGCTTAGCGGAGTGTTTAAAGGTCCTGAAAAGGCTTACGCGGCTGAGGATATCCAAAGAAATATTGTCAGCGTAACAGGCAAAGGCGAACTGGCCATCAAGCCGGATATCGTATATCTGTCGATCGGTGTGACTTCGTCTGCAGAAACGGCACAGGATGCGCAAAAGGCTAACGGAGCCAAAATCGCCAAGCTGACCTCTTTGCTCAAGACAACCTGGGGCATTGCCGACAAGGATATCCAGAGCACACAATTCAGCGTACAGCCTAACTACACGTATAGTGAAAAAGACGGACAGCAGGTGAAAGGTTATATCGCACAGCATACCCTGCAGGTAGCTTACCGTGATCTGGCAAAAGTCGGCGCACTGCTGGATGCTGCTTCAACAGCGGGTGCCAACAACATCGGTAATGCACAGTTTGCGATTGAAGATCCTTCGGCATTTGAAGCTCAGGTCATTGAAAAAGCGATGGCTAACGCCGATGCAAAAGCGGCAGCAATTGCAAAAGCAGCTAAGCGCAGTCTCGGCTCGGTTGTTACGGTTATCCAGAACGATGACGGCAACAACCCGGTCATTTACATGGAGAATGCAGCCATGAGTAAAGCAGCTGCGGATACAGCCGGCGGGACATCTGTAGAACCTGGTGAAGTTAAGGTTTCCACACAGCTTAACGTTGTTTACGAACTGAAATAAGAAACAGAATATTGGAGGCTCTGCTACTGCCGTTACGGCGCAGCAGGGCCTTTTTTTCAGCGGAATCAGATCCTGGGGAGATATGAAATCTCTCATTTTGTTTAAAGAAATGTAACAAGACCCTTTAAAATGGCCAGGAAAACTTAAGAAACTGTAAGCGTCATTGTAACAATAGCGGCTTCTGTTTTCACTATAATAGTAAAAGTGGACCGGGATGTTAAGCTTCCGGGTCATATGGAATTACAACCAAGATAATCATCGTACCAGCGGAAGGGGAAATCATTCATGAATTTTATATCGAAGGAACATGCCCGCAAATGGGGTGCAGGAATGATGGCAGCAGGTTTGCTGCTTGGCGGAGGAATATTGCCGGCTGGGACTAGTCAGGCTGCAGCGGTAAAAACGGTAGCTAAGGCGGAGCAATCGCAGGTTGTCCTGAAGTGGAACGGAAGCATTACACAGCAGACCGGGATTTATAGCGGCGGAAAGGTATGGGTACCTGTCAGCTTCCTGCGTGATAGCCTGAACATGCCAGTGTCGTATGATAAGGCAGACAAAATCTACTCGATTGGTAAAGGTAACACACTGACCAAGCTGATGGTCTCGGATTACGGCATTTCCATTTCAGTGAATAACTATTTCCTTGGAGATTATGAAGGGAAAAACATAAATAACCGCCTGTATGTTCCATTCGATCTGCTAACTGATTATCTCGGTTATAAGGGTGATTGGAACGCGTCTTCCGGACGGCTCAATGTGATGAAGCAGGTACAGAATGCGATCACCATTAAGACGGAGAGCTACATTAAGGAACGGGAAGATGCGCCGATCAAGCTGGATTACCCCCAGGTGAGCGGTCTGGCAAACGCGGAAGCCCAGAAAAAGATCAATGATATGATTAAACAGACGATCCTTAAGTATGCGGCAGATGCCGAGAACCAAATCGCGAACAAATCGGAGGATGACCGTCCGTACGAATTTGAAGGCGGCTATGTCGTTACCTATAATCAGAACGGTGTACTCAGCCTGGTCACACAACAATACGGCTATACCGGCGGTGCGCATGGGATGACCTACCGCAATGCCTTCACCTTCTCGATGAAGGATGGCAAACGTCTCCTGCTGGGTGACCTGTTCGGTGCCAACCCTAACTATAAAAAAGAGCTGAACGCCAAGCTGACCAAGCTTATCAAAGCGGATGGAGGCTATCTCGGCGGATTCACCGGGCTGAATACAGAGAAGTATTTTTATTTGAAGGAAGGCAAGGTAGTGTTATTCTTCCAGTTATATGAGTATACAGCTTATGCTGCCGGGTTCCCTCAGTTCACATTCACCTTTAAGGAAATGCTGCCGGATGGAAGCAGTCCGTTTGCACGCTGAAGTGACGTAACGATGGCGTAAGCCTAGGCGTATCAGAAATGCCCCTTCGCTCTGTACCAGGGAGCCGGAGGGGCATATTTGAATTCATGTTATTGCCGGTATTTCTTAGTCCACTCCTCCAGCCATTCCGCATAACTCAATCCTTTGACCGTTCCCAGATCATCCCCATTTAGTGCATAATATCCCCCCGCCAATACCAGAAGCTTATTTTTGCTCTTAGGAGTTGAACCGCCCCCGATCACCTTGCCGTCCACAAGCATAACCATTACAGAGGTGTCATAGTTGTTTTCCTTGTAAATGGAAGCATATTTCTTCTCAAGCGGATGACCGCTTACAATGAATCCATACGTGACGATCTCTTTTCCAAGATAGGATTCGGGTTCTTCCTTTTGAACTCCCCATAGTTGCATATTGTAGTATTCCCTAAGCATCTCTCTGTCTAAAGTATACCTTGAGGTCTCCCCCTCGTTAGTAATGATATGGCATCCCATTGATCTCACGAAATCTGCAGCTGTTTTTTGATCATCTGCAGCAGCAGAGCGATCCTTTCCGCTGCACCCTGAGACCATCAGCAGGATAAGTCCGCTTAAGATGAAGAGCAGGAATCTTTTCATAGAATCCCCCAGTCCTGAGAATATAAAACTTCCCTTTACCGGATCATTATTTCATTAATCCGCAGCTGTATAAATACGAATCCTAAAGTACTTACCATATAAACTTTAGATGATTCTGAATATGACCGGTATCAGAAGCTCCGCCAATGCGGGTTATGGGTACCCGCCGTTCCCCGGTGCCCGCTCCATTCATAAGCTAAACAAAGAAAGCAGCTTAATGGATGGGAGGGAGATTGGATGAGCTATCAGTACACCGCTATTGGTGATTCCCTGACGACGGGGTTCGGAGCGCTGCCCGGTAACGGATTTGTTCCGGTTTACCGCAGAATGGCGGAGGCGCGCCTGCGTACGCCCATCCGCTTAACCAATTTAGGCGTAAATGGGCTGACAACAGACGGGCTGGAGCAGCGTCTTAAAGCGGATTACAACTTCCGGCTGGCGGTCAGCGATGCTGATCTGATTACGATATCAATCGGTGGCAATGATCTGATCAAGGCCGCTAAGGCGGCAGGCACCCGCCCTGGTGATCTGTCACCACTGCTCCAGAAAGCGCTGCGCAATTGCAAACGGAACATCAGCGACATCATGGGCACGTTATCACAGCTCAAGGCAGGTATGCCGAGGCCCTATATCATCCGCATTGTCGGACTCTACAATCCTTATCCGCAAGTCGATGAAGCTACGGACTGGGTCCGGCAATTCAACCGGTATACTTCAGGCTACAGCAGCCGGGTCTGCGGATTTGCCTCCATCTATAGTGAGTTTGCCGGCAACGAGCGCGGCCTGCTGTTTATTGACCATATTCATCCGAATGGGCGAGGCTACCGGGTTATTGCAGACAAATTGGATGGCCTGGGGTATGGCCGTTTGGGGTATTAAATAGATTTCCTTAATCCATAGGCATCAATCGATAGAACCGCACAAAAAAAGGCTGCCGGGACCGCTTTGGGTCCCGGCAGCCTTTTGGCTGTTGCTTCTGTTATACGCCTGTAGGCAATGTCTTCTCGATAACTTTATCGACAATACCATATTCAGCTGCTTCAGCAGCAGTCATGAAGTAATCGCGGTCCGTATCCTTCTCGATCCGTTCCAGCGGCTGGCCGGTACGTTCGGATAGGATGCGGTTCAGCTTGTCGCGCAGCTTGAGGATGCGGCGGGCACGGATTTCGATATCCGTAGCCTGGCCTTGAGCACCGCCCAGAGGCTGGTGAATCATAATTTCGCTGTTTGGCAGTGCAAAACGTTTGCCCTTGGCACCGGCGTTCAGCAGGAAAGCTCCCATGGAAGCGGCCATGCCCACGCAGATAGTGGAAACATCCGGTTTAATGTACTGCATTGTATCAAATATAGCCATGCCTGCTGTGATGGAACCGCCGGGGCTGTTCACATACAGGTGAATATCCTTATCCGGATCTTCAGCAGCCAGGAATAGCATTTGTGCGATGATGGAATTGGCAACCACGTCATTGACCTCTGTTCCAAGGAAAATGATGCGGTCCTTCAGCAGGCGGGAATAGATGTCATAAGCGCGCTCGCCGCGATTGCTCTGTTCTACTACCATAGGGATATAACTCACGTGGAAAACCTCCTTGAATTGGCTATTCGGATGTGTTCATTTTTACTGTTACCGTATTAACCACATGATAAACAAATTCAAACAAAAAGTCAAAGAAAGTCAAACTTAGTTTCAAAAAAAAGAGCCATCAAGTGGCTCTTTGGTTAATTAACAGTATGACGACTGCTAAATTATGTACAAAAAAGTAAATAATGGCGCGCCCGCCAAGAATCGAACTTGGATCTCAGGCTTCGGAGGCCTACGTCATATCCATTGGACCACGGGCGCAACAGAAATTATTATAATACATTTATTGTACAAATGCAATGGATCAGCGTCACTGTTCAGAAAATATCTTTGCCGGCATACAGGGACAAAGTATAGCCCTACCAGAAACAGGCCTAGACCGGGCATTTCTGTGCCTTCAGCCCTGCCTTCGGGTCTTTCCATGCCTTGTTAGATGTATAAGATAAACAGAGGTTGAGAATTATACTCTCGGATGACTTGCACTCCGCGTAATATTTGGTTAGAATATGAGTGGGACTTAAAAAGTTAACCCGGGACGTTTTGAGACCACGAACAAGGGAATAGAGAAAGACGAAGTTGCAGGAGTGAAAGCATGCGCAATTTATTGGAAATCCAAAAGCAGCTTCTGCCGGATCTCATGGAAACCCTTAAGAGACGTTACACGATTCTACATCAGATCATGCTGTCCGATATTATTGGGCGCAGAACGCTGGCTGCCTCGCTGGATATGACCGAGCGTGTGCTGCGTGCCGAGACGGATCTTCTGAAATCGCAAGGGCTCATTGAGATCGAGAGTGTCGGCATGCGCATTAGCGATGCCGGTCGCAGAACGCTTGACCTGCTGGAGCCGATCGCCAAGAGTCTGTTTGGCCTGGATGATCTGGAAGAGAAGATTCGCTCAACGTATGGTCTTAATAAAGTAATAATTGTGCCCGGTGATTGCGAGACATCGCCGTTCACGAAGCGTGAGCTGGGGCGTGCAGGCGCGAAGGCATTTCTCGGAGTGCTGCGCAGCGACGATACCATTGCCGTAACAGGCGGCTCCACTTTGGCTGAGATGGCCGATCAGCTGACCTTGCCCTTATCCCTTTCCTATAAGAATGCATGGGTTGTCCCTGCACGCGGAGGACTTGGAGAGAGCATGGAAATTCAGGCGAATACGATTGCTTCAACAATGGCTAAGCGGATCGGGGCGAATTACCGTCTGCTGCATGTGCCGGATCTGCTCAGTGAGGATGCTTACCAGTCTCTGGGGCATGACTCGAACATTGGGGAGATCGTGCAAATCATCCGCAGATCGCGTATTATTGTTCATGGAATCGGCGATGCCATTGAAATGACCCGCCGCCGCAAGCTGGATGAGACGACAGTCTCAGAAATCCAGGCAGAAGGCGCGGTTGCCGAATCGTTCGGCTATTATTTTAACGAAGCTGGCCAGGTGGTCCATACCATGCTTACGATGGGGCTCCGTCTAGAGGATATCATCCGCACGGAAGTTGTTGTCGGTATAGCAGGGGGCAAACGCAAGGCCAAAGCAATCCACGCAATGCTGCGATTCGGGCAAGAGGACATTCTTGTTACAGATGAGGCTGCTGCCGTCGAAATCGGCAAAGAAATCGACAAACAGTTGCAGCAAGTTCTATAGCTTCCAAGATATGGGGAGCGCCCGCAGTTATTTTGCATTATACTTAACATTGTTGTCTTGACGAGCTTAACCGCTTGTCTTGAATAAATAAAACGAAATCTAGGAGGAACTATTCAATGAGTGTAAAAGTTGGTATTAACGGTTTTGGACGTATTGGACGCCTTGCATTCCGCCGTATTCAAAATGTAGAAGGTATCGAAGTGGTAGCAATCAACGACCTGACTGACGCTAAGATGCTTGCTCATTTGCTTAAATATGATACAACTCAAGGTAAATTCCAAGGTGAAGTTGAAGTTCATGACGGATTCTTCAAAGTGAACGGCAAAGACGTTAAGGTTCTGGCTAACCGCAACCCTGAAGAACTTCCTTGGGGAGAGCTTGGCGTAGATATCGTTCTGGAGTGCACAGGTTTCTTCACAACTAAAGAAGCTGCTGAAAAACACCTTAAAGGCGGAGCTAAAAAAGTAGTTATCTCTGCTCCAGCTACAGGCGACATGAAAACTGTTGTTTACAACGTAAACGATGACATCCTTGATGGTTCCGAAACAGTTATCTCCGGCGCATCTTGCACAACTAACTGCCTGGCTCCAATGGCAAAAGTCCTGAACGACAAGTTCGGTATCGTTGAAGGCCTGATGACTACTATCCACGCTTACACAGGTGACCAGAATACTCTTGATGCTCCACACGCAAAAGGCGACTTCAGACGTGCCCGCGCTGCTGCTGAGAACATCATCCCTAACACTACCGGTGCTGCAAAAGCAATCGGTCTGGTTATCCCAGAACTGAAAGGTAAACTTGACGGTGCAGCACAACGTGTGCCTGTAGCGACTGGTTCCCTGACTGAGCTGGTAACTGTTCTGGATAAGAGCGTTACTGTTGAAGAAATCAACGCAGCTATGAAAGAAGCTTCCGATCCAGAAACTTACGGCTACACTGAAGATGAAATCGTATCTTCCGACATCAAGGGTATGACTTTCGGTTCCCTGTTTGATGCAACTCAAACTAAAGTTCTGACTGTTGGCGACAAACAACTGGTTAAAACCGTTGCTTGGTATGACAATGAAATGTCCTACACTGCACAACTCGTTCGCACTTTGGAAAAATTCGCTAAACTTGCTCAATAAGATCGTTTTAATATAAGCAGCATCTATAGAGCGGAAACAGAACTTCCTTGTTTCCGCTCTTTCTAAATGGATTATCATGAACCAATTTTGGGTGTGGAGGAAAACTAATCATGAACAAAAAAAGCGTCCGTGATGTAGAAGTAACAGGCAAACGCGTATTCGTACGCGTCGATTTCAACGTGCCAGTGGAAGACGGTAAGATCACTGATGATACCCGTATCCGCGAAACACTTCCAACGATTAAATACCTGATCGAGAACGGTGCAAAGGTCATTCTGGCCAGCCACATGGGCCGTCCGAAGGGTCAATTCGTTGATTCCATGCGCCTTACTGGTGCTGCTGTTCGTTTGTCCGAGCTGCTCGGCAAACCGGTAGCCAAAGCTGATGAAGCTGTGGGTGATGCAGTGAAAGCGCAAATCGCTGAACTGAACAATGGCGATGTGCTTGTGCTTGAGAATGTCCGTTTCTATCCGGGTGAAGAAAAGAACGATCCTGAACTGGCTAAGCAGTTCGCAGAACTGGCTGACCTGTTCGTCAACGATGCATTCGGCGCGGCACACCGTGCACATGCTTCGACTGAAGGTATCGCTCACTTCCTGCCGGCTGTATCCGGTCTGCTGATGGAGAAAGAATTGTCCGTACTGGGCAAAGCTCTTTCGAACCCTGAGCGTCCTTTCACTGCCATCATCGGCGGTTCCAAGGTTAAGGACAAAATCGACGTTATCGACAACCTCTTGAACCTGGCTGACAATGTTCTGATCGGCGGCGGCCTTTCCTATACATTCACCAAAGCTCAAGGTTATGAAATCGGCAACTCGCTGGTAGACAACGACAAAATTGATGCTGCTCTCGGATTCATTGAGAAAGCTGAAAAATTGGGCAAAAACTTCGTGCTTCCGGTTGACGTTGTAGTTGCTGACAAGTTCGGCGCTGATGCCAACACCAAAATTGTAGATGTAACTGAAATTCCTGCAGGCTGGGAAGGTCTGGACATCGGTCCTAAGACTCGTGAAATCTATGCTGATATTATCAAAAACTCCAAGCTGGTTGTCTGGAACGGTCCTATGGGCGTGTTCGAAATCGACATCTTTGCTGAAGGTACAATTGCCGTAGCGAAGGCTTGCGCAACAACTGAGGGTTATACTGTGATCGGCGGCGGAGATTCCGCAGCTGCAGCTGAGAAATTCCACCTGGCTGACCAAATGGATCACATCTCCACAGGCGGCGGTGCATCCCTGGAGTTCATGGAAGGTAAGGCACTTCCTGGCGTAGAGGCACTGAACGACAAGTAAGACGCGAAGAAGGAGGCAATTCAAGATTATGAGCAGAACACCTATTATTGCGGGCAACTGGAAAATGTTCAAAACCGTTCCGGAAGCCGAAGGTTTCATCGCTGAAATTAAAGGCCAAGCAGAAGTAGAAGGCGTTGAAACTGTCATCTGCGCTCCTTTTACTAACCTGCCTGCTCTGGTTGCAGCGGTTAAAGGAACAAGCATCAAAATCGGTGCACAGAACCTGCACTTCGAAGATAACGGCGCTTATACAGGCGAGATCAGCGGCGTAATGCTGAAGGATCTTGGTGTAGACTACGTGATCATCGGCCACTCCGAGCGTCGTGCTTATTTCGGCGAAACGGATGAAATTGTGAACAAAAAAATGCATGCGGCTTTCCGCCACGGCATTACTCCTATCGTATGTGTCGGCGAAAAGCTCGAAGAGCGTGAAGCTGACCAGACTAAGGATGTTTGCAAAGTTCAAACCGAAGCGGCATTTGCCGGTCTGAGTGCTGAACAAGCAGCTCAAGTGGTTATTGCTTATGAGCCTATCTGGGCTATCGGAACAGGTAAATCCTCTACTTCCCAGGATGCCAACGAAGTTATTGCTTACATCCGTACCCTTGTAAAAGGCCTGTACGATGAAGCAACAGCTGAAGCTGTACGCATTCAATACGGCGGCAGTGTGAAGCCTGAGAACGTAACGGAGTACATGAGTCAAAGCGACATCGACGGCGCTCTTGTCGGCGGTGCCAGCCTGCAGCCTGCTTCCTTCGTTTCACTCGTTGAGGGGGCGAAATAAGGATGTCAGCTCCAAGACCTGTAGCATTAATCATCATGGACGGTTTCGGATTGCGGAATACAGCTGAAGGCAACGCGGTTGCCCAGGCTAATAAGCCCAACTATGACCGTTACCTGAAACAATATCCGAACACTACACTTACCGCTTGCGGCGAAGCTGTAGGTCTGCCTGAAGGACAAATGGGCAACTCGGAAGTGGGTCACCTTAACATCGGTGCAGGCCGGATCGTATACCAGGATCTGACCCGTATCGATAAGTCGATCCGTGACGGGGAATTCTTCGAGAACGAAACGCTGGTTGCTGCTGTAAGAAGCGCTAAGTCCACCGGCAAAAAGCTTCACCTGTATGCACTGGTCTCCGACGGAGGCGTACACAGTCATATTAATCACCTGTTTGCTATGCTGGATCTGGCTAAGAAAGAAGATATGCACGAAGTGTATATCCATGCTTTCATGGACGGACGCGACGTACCTCCTGACAGCGGACAAAAGTTCGTTCAGGATCTCATCGCGAAGATTGAAGAGGTTGGTGTAGGTAAAATTGCTACAGTATCCGGACGTTACTTCGCGATGGACCGTGACAAGCGCTGGGAACGTGTAGAGAAGGCTTACCGTGCTATGGTATATGGCGAAGGCCCTAAATATACCGATGCTCTGCAGGCGATCACTGGATCTTACCAGAATTCGGTATATGATGAATTCGTTGAGCCTAGTGTTATCGTGGACAGCAATGATAAGCCGGTAGCGGTAGTGGAAAGCGGCGACTCCGTCGTGTTCCTGAACTTCCGTCCTGACCGTGCGATTCAGCTGTCGCAGGTATTCACCAACTCCGATTTCCGCGGTTTCGACCGTGGTCCTTTGTTCCCGCAGGGTCTGCACTTCGTTTGTCTGACTACGTTCAGCGAAACGGTGCAAGGCTATGTGGCGTACTCGCCAAAGAACCTGGATAATACCCTGGGTGAAGTGCTTGTACAGAACAACAAGAAGCAGCTGCGTATCGCGGAAACTGAAAAGTACCCGCACGTAACCTTCTTCTTCAGCGGCGGACGCGATGAAGAGCTTCCTGGCGAAACCCGCATTCTGATCAACTCGCCAAAAGTAGCAACCTATGATCTGCAGCCTGAGATGAGCGCATACGAAGTGGCGGCGGCCTGCGTAGCGGAAATCGAAGCGGACAGACAAGATGCAATCATCCTTAACTTTGCGAACCCTGATATGGTTGGACACTCCGGTATGCTGGAACCTACCATCAAGGCCGTTGAAGTAACGGATGAATGTGTAGGCAAAGTTGTGGATGCAGTTGTTGCCAAAGGCGGCGTGGCGATCATCATTGCCGACCATGGTAATGCGGATATGGTCTTTGACGAGAACGGTCGTCCGTTCACGGCTCATACCACGAATCCGGTTCCTTTCATCGTAACGACTGAGAATGTTGTTCTGCGCGAATCCGGTATCCTTGCCGATGTGGCACCGACGATCCTGGACCTGATGGGACTTCCGCAGCCTGCGGAAATGACCGGACAATCCATGATTGCCAGCCGTAAATAAGCAAGAACCTAAGCAACGCTAACGAATACCAAAACCCTATTTAAAAGGAGATTAACTTACATGACTATTATTTCTGATGTATACGCACGCGAAGTCCTTGACTCCCGCGGTAACCCTACTGTAGAGGTTGATGTTTATCTGGAATCCGGCGCTAAAGGCCGCGCTATCGTTCCTTCCGGCGCTTCCACAGGCGCTCATGAAGCTGTAGAGCTTCGTGATGGCGACAAATCCCGTTACCTGGGCAAAGGCGTTCTGAAAGCTGTTGAGAACGTAAACGAAATTATCGCTCCAGAAGTAATCGGTATGGACGCTCTTGACCAAGTGGGCATCGACAAATTGATGATCACTTTGGACGGAACTCCTAACAAAGGCAAGCTGGGCGCTAATGCAATCCTGGCTGTATCCATGGCCGTAGCTCGTGCAGCTGCAGCAGCTCTGGATATTCCTTTGTACGTATACCTGGGCGGATTCAATGCTAAAACTCTTCCAGTACCAATGATGAACATCATCAACGGTGGTGAGCATGCTGACAACAACATCGACGTTCAAGAGTTCATGGTTCTTCCTGTTGGCGCTTCAAGCTTCAAAGAAGCTCTTCGTACAGGTGCAGAAATCTTCCACAACCTGAAATCCGTACTGCAATCCAAAGGCCTCAACACAGCTGTAGGTGACGAAGGCGGTTTCGCACCGAACCTTGGTTCGAATGAAGAAGCAATCACTACAATCATCGAAGCTATCGAAAAAGCAGGTTACAAACCAGGTGTTGACGTATTCCTGGGTATGGACGTTGCTTCCACCGAGTTCTACAAAGACGGTAAATACACACTTGCTGGCGAAGGTAAATCTTACACTTCCGCTGAGTATGTTGACCTTCTTGCTTCATGGGTTGAGAAGTACCCAATCATCACTATCGAAGACGGTATGTCCGAAGACGACTGGGATGGCTGGAAATTGCTTACTGAAAAATTGGGCGACAAAGTTCAATTGGTTGGTGACGACTTGTTCGTTACAAACACTGAGCGCCTTGCAACAGGTATCGAAAAAGGTATCGGTAACTCCATCTTGGTTAAGGTTAACCAAATTGGTACATTGACTGAAACTTTCGATGCTATCGAAATGGCTAAACGTGCTGGTTACACAGCAGTTATCTCCCACCGTTCCGGTGAGTCCGAAGACAGCACAATCGCTGACATCGCTGTAGCTACCAATGCTGGCCAGATCAAAACTGGTGCTCCTTCCCGTACAGACCGTGTTGCTAAATACAACCAATTGCTTCGCATCGAAGACGAACTGGGTGAATTGGCTCAATACAACGGCCTGAAATCCTTCTACAACCTCAAAAGATAATATCTTCTGATATTAGCTTCATAAGAGCCTGCCGGTTATCGGCGGGCTCTTATTTTTGACTTTGTGGGGATAAATCTCCCGTTCTTAAAAAAGGCATAGAGTGTGGTCCTCTCAGATAGATTCGTAGCAAGAAGGTTGTATTCGCTGGAGCGCTATGATAAAATAAAAATGCTGTTTATGAAATCGTGAAATTTAAAATTAGCATAGATAGTGATGCTTGGACGTAGGAGGTGGAAGTGAATGGATATCTTTTTGAAAGTATTGCTCCTGATTTTTTCCGTCGGTCTGATTGCGGTCGTTCTTCTGCAAAAGGGGAAAAGCGCAGGTCTTTCCGGTGCCATCTCCGGCGGTGCTGAGCATCTCTTTGGTAAAACTAAAGCACGCGGTATGGAACTCGTACTGCAGCGTGTAACAGTTGGATTGGCGGCTGGATTCTTCATTATGTCAATCATTGTTGCTATCGTCATTGACTAAATTGCATACACTAAGCCTTCGCTCTGTTCTGGATGGAATGGGGCGGGGGCTTTTTTGTTATGAAAATTTATGCGTGCTTTGACCTTCGGATGATCATAACAGGGATGGTCGGGATTGATTTCGTGTATACTAGGGTATGAAGTATATATAGGTAAAATTTACTTGAATGATTTCGGGCAGTAAAGGACAAGACATACATATATGCCAGCGGCATACGAATGCTGCGGAGGGCCGAGGTGACGTACTTGATAACACAGGAAATATTACTTGATTACATGCGGGAAACCGCTTATAAGCCGCTGACTTACGATGAATTGGTAAGCCACTTTGCATTAGAGGACAGCGCTTCGTTTAAGGCGTTTGAGGACTTGCTGGCCCTGCTTGAACAGGACGGCCGGATTGTGCTGACCCGGAACAGCCGCTATGGCGTACCGGAGCGGATGGATTTGCTGCGTGGACGGCTGCAGGCTCATGCGAAGGGCTTTGCTTTTCTGATTCCCGATGACCGTGACCATCCCGATGTATACATTCATGCCAACGACCTAAAAGGGGCTATGAACGGAGATATCGTCCTGATCCGGATCACGTCTAAGAGTCCATCAGGCGGCCGCATGGAAGGTGAAGTCGTGCGTATCGTCAAAAGAGGCGTACTCCAGACCGTCGGTGTATTCCAAAGCCTGGAGACCTATGGTTTTGTGCTGCCTGACGATAAGCGGATTAACCGCGATATTTTTATCCCGAAACAGTCCTTCAAAGGGGCAGTAGACGGTGAAAAGGTTGTCGTCCGTATCGTCAATTACCCGGAAGGCCGCTCTGCGGCTGAAGGTGAGATTATTGAAATCCTGGGGCATAAGGATGACCCGGGCGTCGATATTTTGTCGGTCATTCGCAAGCATCAGCTGCCGGAGGCTTTTCCGGCTGAAGTGATGGCAGAGGCAGAGCAAGCGCCGGACTCCATTACGGAAGAAGAGATAATTCAGCAGGGCCGCCGTGATCTGCGCGGTCTCAACATTGTTACCATCGACGGCGCAGATGCCAAGGACCTCGATGATGCGGTCAATGTCGAGCGGCTGGAGAACGGGCACTATAAGCTGGGGGTTCATATTGCCGACGTAGGCTATTATGTGCGTGAAGGCTCAGAGCTTGATAAGGAAGCTTATGACCGGGGATGCAGCGTGTACTTGGTGGACCGGGTAATTCCGATGCTGCCGCACCGTCTGTCGAACGGGATATGCAGTCTTAATCCGCAGGTGGACCGGCTCACGATGTCGTGTGAGATGGAATTCAATGAGCATATGAAGGTCGTGAAGCATGATGTCTTTACGAGTGTGATCCGCACCAAGGAAAGAATGACCTATGCCAATGTCCGCAAAATCGTGGAGGATGAAGATCCGGAGCTGCTGGAGCGCTACAGTCCGCTGATTGAGGATTTCCGTCTGATGAAAGAGCTGGCGATGAAGCTGCGCGATGCGCGGATGCGGCGCGGGGCGGTTGATTTTGACTTTGAAGAGAGCAAGATTATTGTCGATGAAACCGGCAAGGCGATCGATATTGTAAAACGCGAGCGCTCTGTAGCTGAACAGATTATCGAGGAATTCATGCTGGCGGCCAACGAGACGGTGGCTGAGCATTTCCACTGGCTTAAGGTTCCGTTCCTGTACCGGATTCATGAAGATCCGGATCCGGAGAAGCTGCAGAACTTCATGGCATTTGCCGCGAACTTTGGCTATCATGTCAAAGGCCGGGGCAACTCGGTTCATCCGCGTGCGCTGCAGGACCTGCTGGAGCAAATTGAGGGCACGAAGGAGCAGACGGTTATCAGCACGATGATGCTGCGGTCGATGAAGCAGGCGAAATATGATGCGGAAAGTACAGGCCACTTCGGCCTCGCTGCCGAATATTATTCCCACTTCACTTCGCCGATCCGCCGTTATCCTGACCTTGTTATTCACCGTGTCATGCGTGAGGTGCTTGAGAATGGCGGAGCGCTGAGCGAGAAGCGGCATGAATATCTTGCGACGCGGATGCCGGATATCGCCCAGCAATCCTCAGAACGCGAACGTGTGGCGGTTGAGGCGGAACGCGATACGGAGCAGCTGAAGAAGTGCGAGTTCATGCAGGATAAGGTGGGCGAGGAATTCGAGGCCATGATCAGCAGTGTGACCAGCTTCGGGATGTTCATCGAGCTGGATAATACCGTCGAAGGTCTCATCCGTCTCAGCGCGCTGAGCGATGATTACTACCACTTCGACGAGGCCCATATGGCGCTTATCGGTGAGCGCACCTCCAAGGTGTTCCGCATCGGCGATGAGGTGAAGATCCGCGTCGCCAAGGTGAACATGGACGACCACACGATCGACTTCGAGCTGGTCGACATGAAGCCGCGCGCGGCAGGCGAGCACCGCAGCTATGGCGGCCGCGGCGGCAAAGGCGGCCGTCCGGGTGCCGGTGGCTTCAGCAAGCCGTCCGGTGGTAAAGGCGGCAGCGGCGGCAAGGGCCGCAGCGGCGGAAAAGGCAAGCCTGGCGCAGCTGGCGGCGCGGGCAAAGGCAAGGCCGGCGGCGCAGTGAACGCCGGCAAACGCAAAGGCGGCGCGGTAACGACTGGCGCCTGGGAGACCACGCCGCCGCGCAGTGATGCGGCGGCCGGTGGCGGCGCACCAGCGGGTGCGCCTGCGCGCGGCAAGCGCGGGGGCGGTCCGGCTGAGGCTGCGCGCCGGGCCTTTGCCGCCCTGAACGGCGAAGCGGGCGGCAGCAGTGCGCCGCGTGAGCGCAGCGGCGGCGGACGCAGCCGCGGCGGAGAGGCCGGAGGCGGTGCCGGGGGACGCGGCATCAGCTTCGGCTTCGGCTCCGGCAAGGGCGGCTACGGCGCGCCGACAGGCGGCGATGCCGGCAGCGGCGAGCTGCGCGGCGTTGACGCGAACACCCGGTTCAGCAGCCGGGAGGACCGCGGGTTCGAGAGCCGCGGCAGCGGCTCGGAGGGCAAGAACAAGGGCCGCCGCAAGAAGAACAAAGGCGGCGTGTTCATCGGTACTTCGGTGACGCCGGGCAATGTGGAGACGTCAGACAACGTTTCGGCTAAGCGCAGCGACAACGGCAGCAATGCCGAAAGTGCTGTCCGCCGGAAGAAAAAGAAGAAAAAGCCTCAGGAATAGGCTGAGGGTGATATATGGGCGCTATTCCCTGCATGGGGAATAGCGCTTTTAAAGTTATCAGGTGGGTTCTATTGCACGAACTACTGCAGAATGCGAATTGTCTCCAATTGGTAAGCATTCTATTGTACGAAGTACATTCATTCAAATGCCATTACACATTTTTATTATCCCTAACCCGATGCTTACTGACATACGTATGTCAAAATGCTTAGCAAACGTTAGGGGCTTACTTCCTTGCGTTCAGCCGATTCCTTTTGATACAATAAAGATCTGATGTTCGGAGAATAGAATTGAAGGAGTGACTTTCATGGGTAAAAAAGCAGACGGGAAAGTGCTCGCCCAGAACAAAAAAGCTTCCCATGATTATTACATTGAGGATACTTATGAAGCGGGATTGGTTCTGACCGGCACAGAGATCAAATCGCTGCGTAACGGACGCGCTAATATCGGGGACGCTTTTGCTACCATTCGTAACGGGGAGATTTTTGTGCACAACATGCATATTAGTCCGTTCGAACAGGGAAACCGTGCCAACCCTACCGATCCGACCCGTACCCGCAAGCTGCTGATGCACAAGGAGCAGATCCACAAGCTGCTGGGGCAGTCCAAACGCGAGGGCTTCACGATCGTGCCGCTCAAGGTCTATGTGCGCAACGGTTACGCCAAGCTGCTGATCGGCCTCGGTAAAGGGAAGAAAGAATACGACAAACGTGATTCGGCCGCCAAACGCGATGCACAGCGCGATATCCAGCGTGTGCTGCGCGATAAGCAGAAGATCGCCAGGTAGCAGGGCCGGCGTTAGCCGAAGCCCAAAGTTCCAGAATGCTCCTGCAATTCCTTTAACCCACGTGTTAAAGTGTTGATAAATGTGCTATACTGTGTAAGTAAAGCTTATTGCTTCTGAACAGCCTTCTTGATCAAGAAAGCTGTAGACCGGATCATTTCTTGCTCGCTGGTCCGCTTAATCCGAAGCGCCCTTTCTAATGAGGGGCCGTTCTTGGATTCGACGGGGGTAGTTCGAGCATGAGTAGCGAGTAGTGGGGACGCGTCCGCTTCATCAACGCTAAAGCCTATTAAACGGCAAACAACAAACAAACTACGCTTTCGCAGCCTAAGAAACTGTGTGCGTGCTTCTACCCTGCATCGCCCATGTGACAGGGATAGGGGCTAACTAGTAGTGGGATACGCCGCTTGGTCTCCGCCTGGGGTCAACGGAAGAAGATAATCAGGCTGACCCAACGTATAGCCGGTTACGGGGCGATACTCGGGTGACATCAAAACTGTGACTACACTCGTAGAAGCTTATGTGCCGTTATCTTCGGACAGGGGTTCGAATCCCCTCGGCTCCATATGGAGTAAAGTAGAAGACACCTTAAAGGGTGTCTTTTTTCATATAATCAAAGGTATCATGGGTATCTTTCATAAGTTTTATTCTACGACAATATACAATTAGCTTTGGGCTAGAGCCTATGGAGCATTTATCACTTGTTTTTGGACTTGCTGATGATAAAATACAAATATGGTTGGATTTTACTCCCAGATGCGGAGATAGAGGTGAGGTATGGATAATTATTGGTCAACCCTTGTTCAAGGTCCCAAGACATTAGACTATACAAGGGAGCTTAGATTTAACGATGAGCGAAGGGGTTGTTTTATCAAAGCATTGGGATTGCAGCCTGGAATGAGTATTGTTGATCTTGGATGTGGTCCTGGAACATTGACCAGAAAAATATCCAAATGGCTAAGTCATGATGCTACTCTCATGGGTATTGATCGTGATTCTGCTTTTATTGAGTACGCGAGTAAAGAAGCTCAAAAGCAAGGTATAAATAATATTACATACATCCAAGGAGATATACTTAAAATTCCGCTCCCTTCTGATTCTGTTGATGCGTGCATATCGCATACTGTGATTGAACATGTTCCCAATCGGGAATTCTTGCTTGAACAACAGCGGATATGTAAATCAGGAGGTACGGTCTCAGTGATGAGTTCTCGGCCTGAGAAAAGCATTGTATCCACGCCGATATCTGCTCCAGATGCACAGATGTCAGTCAGGGAACAGGAGTTATGGAAACCGATTCATGAAATTTGGTCCAAGAAGGATTCTTCAAGAGGAATCGGCAGTTACGCAATAGAACCTTCATTGTTACCGATGCTGTTTGAAGAACTTGGTTTTATTCATATTGAAGTGGACGCAATTACGTTGCCGGTGGTCCTGGATAACTCGAGTACTCCAATCGAGCAAAAGCTAAGAATGGTTGAGATGGATCGGCAGCAGGCCATAGAGGGATTGGAGATTGGTTTAAACCAACTCGATGAAGAGTATGAACATGCTGGGGAGATCAGATTGTTGATCCACCAACGTTATGATAAGCGTAGAGACCTGGTCATAGGTCAGAAAAGAGTATGGGATTATCAAATTTATATGCTGTTTGTGGTACGTGGAATGAAACCCTGATTATCCAATACCCAAGTTTGATATTCTGGCAAAAAAATCCCCAATAAGATAAGCATGTGTTTAGGGAAGCGAAAGGCAACACAAGTTTGAAATTATTTATGATGCAAACGGGAAGCGGCATGAGCTATATGGAGTAAAGTAAAGGATACTTTGAAGGTATCTTTTTTCATTACAGCCGATGCGTTAGGCTCATAACGTATTCCATCTTCGGAAAGAATCCATTCCGAGCAGTTTTTTGCCCTGAATGTTTTTCAGATCCACTTTTTGAAAGTCAAAGTAGGCATTGACCTCCTCAAATTCTAGTTCAGTAACAGTTAATTGGAGTTGATTTGAAGCAGGAGGAATATCAACGATGAAAGCATATTAATCCTCATTGAACTGGAAGGTATCTTCGCAGTATTGAATAAAGTCATCAAACGAGAAAAAGACACTGAATGACGGGAATCTTTCGTTCTTGTTCTGATCCCAAGTCAGATGCACAAGGTAGTATTGACCTGTGCTGATTTCATGGAACAATACATCATCGGACGCATAACTGCGAGCAAATGCTGTTAGATCTTTATGATACAAACGATGAATTGCGCTCAGTTCACTTTCCAACTCCTTCTCCAGCATTCCTTTAAATTGATCTTCTAGTATGTGCCAAGGCTCTCTGAGTTTTGAATGCATGCTTACTTCCTTCTCTACGGTAAGAATGATATTCTCGCTTGATTTATTCTGCAGATCCTCTAGAGCAATTTGAATAGCCCGTTCAGCAGTATCTGATAGGGATTTCTGAGTGAAAAGGGGACCCCAGAACCCTTCTTCACTCATATATTCTTTTATATCAGGATCATGCTCAATCCACTTATGAATTAGGAAAGTAAATAATCCGTCTCGATTACGCTTAATGATTTCTACCTTATATAGTTTGCTTGGCGAATACATGACCTGAAAGACTTCATCCATAGGTTCTCCCCCCGCTGGCAATTTTTAACCCCACTATACCAAAATGCGGGAGAGAGTACTGTATTAAAGCATACTAAACGGACTTATAGCCAATCGGATACGAGAGTTTTTTCAAATATCTTAACGTATGAATCTGATTTTATTACGACTATAAAAAGTTATTGACCGAAATCCTATTGTTGAACCCATATACGTTACTGACTCTGAGGAGATAACGGTCCGGGTTGGATTTAGGGGTGCATATGTTCGTAAAAAAGCGTTTATTTCCTTCAAATTTTGTGTATAATAAAGCTGATTGTCCAACTTGTTCCAAAGGGGATGAAGAATGATGTCAATCCGCTTGAACCCGTATTTTGTTTTTAATGGAAACACAAGAGAAGCTCTGTACTTTTATGAAAAAGCGCTGCGCGGAAATGTGGTCGGGATCATGACGTTTGGGGATTTGCCGGAAGATCCGAATCATCCGTTGACTGATGAGATGAAAACCCTTGTGATGCATGCGCATTTGAAGGTTGGTGATGCAGATCTCATGTTCTCCGATACTTTTCCGGGTACGTCGCATCAGGCGGACGGTGATACGGTTCAGATTGCTATTCATCCTACAGAAGAGTCAATTGCACGGGAGATCTTCACCGCACTGGAAGACGGTGGTCAAGTGGTCATGCCGCTGCAGAAGACGGATTGGAGCCCTTTGTATGGGATTGTTAAGGACAAGTTCGGCGTTACTTTTCAAGTGAATGTCGCTCCGAATGGACAGACAGCCGAGGAGGAATGACTTGTGACAAACGTTAATCAGAGAATCGTGCCGCATATATGGTATGACAAAGAAGCGGTAGAAGCAGCTAATTTTTACGCTTCTGTTTTCCCCGAATCCAAGGTTACGAGTGTTACCACAATTCACGACACACCGTCAGGTGACTGTGATCAAGTTTCATTTGAAATATGGGGACAGAAGTTTATGGCCATCAGTGCAGGGCCCTATTTTAAGTTAAATCCGTCAGTGTCTTTCTTCGTTAATTTTGATCCGTCACGTG
Organism: Paenibacillus pedocola; assembly: GCF_031599675.1. NCBI lineage: Bacteria > Bacillati > Bacillota > Bacilli > Caryophanales > Paenibacillaceae > Paenibacillus > Paenibacillus pedocola. The sequence goes on from NZ_CP134223.1 coordinate 192,807, forward strand.
ATAAGGACGCAGCTGAGAAAATAGATGAAGTCTGGGACAAGTTATCTGAGGGCGGCCAGGCACTAATGCCGCTAGATAAATATCCGTTCAGTGAGCGGTATGGCTGGATTCAGGATAAATATGGCGTGTCCTGGCAACTGATGCTTACAAATCCTGAGGGTGAGGAGCGTCCGGCTATCATCCCGTCTTTTTTGTTTGTGGGTGATCAGTGCGGTAAGGCGGAAGAGGCTATGTCTCTCTATTTATCTGTATTTGGCAACTCGCGGCAGGGAATGATTGCCCGCTATCCCAAGGGCATGGAGCCTGATCAGGAAGGAACCATTATGTTCTCTGACTTCATGCTGGAGAAGCAGTGGTTCACCGCCATGGACAGTGCGCATGAGCATCAATTCAATTTCAACGAAGCCATCTCCTTTATGGTAAAATGTGATTCGCAAGAGGAGATTGATCACTACTGGGAGAAGCTTTCTGCAGTTCCCGAGGCTGAACAATGCGGCTGGCTGAAAGACCGGTTTGGCGTGTCGTGGCAGATTGTGCCGGCCGAGATGGACGAGATGCTGGAGAAGGGAACACCTGAGCAAATTGCGCGTGTTACGAAAGCTTTTTTGCAGATGAAGAAATTCGACCTTGCAGCATTGCATAAGGCTTATAAGGGCGAGTGAAGCATAAACTCTACCCTCTGACAGAGAAAGCATGGTTATAGTAATGGAAAAAAGCGATGTGAGAACAACCCTCACCGCTTTTTTGATGAGCTTTGCAGCGGATCATTTATTAAAATTTACTCGCATACCCGATGATCGCCATCGCCCAGCGCAAGGACGAGAGATTAGCATAAAACCTCCGCCTGGGGTCGAGCGGAAGAAGATAATCAGGCTGACCCAACGTATAGCCGGTTACGGGGCGATACTCGGGTGACATCAAAATTGTGACTACACTCGTAGAAGCTTATGTGCCGTTATCTTCGGACAGGGGTTCGACTCCCCTCCACTATATAAATCCACAACCGCATGAGGTTGTGGATTTTGCATTTCTTCCGTTTCAATCTATATTATTACATCTACATGATCCGTTCCTTCAGAAACTTGGTAAGCTGGTTTCGGTTCAATTTACAGTGGTTGATGGTACTCAGATGTACGGCCAGAAGCTTGTTCCTCGGTGACAATCGGGCTATGCGAGCGATATCTTTACGTGCCATGGTGATAACGGATCCCCCTGTATTCAAAATAGGTATAAATACAGTCTCCAACGATATAGAACCTTCTTCCATTGTATTCAATATAAAACCGGAACCGGTCCATTTTGAAAATATCATATTAATTTCATAGTATATAGGAAGCCGTTTCCCTTGGATGGTTAAGAGGAAAATGATGACCATATGGAACAACATCAACCTTACCAAGATGTAATGGAGCAGAATAGCGTCTATCTTGATCTCCCCAAATAATATGAAGATTATACCTTGGTACTTTGGTGAAATCACCTGGATAGTCTTTCGATAGAAAACGGTTAAGCTGAAGAGTTGTATTTAAAATTCTAGGCGAAGTAAAGCTGCTGCGTACTTTTGCAATATAATGTTTCGGAATGCTCTTCGTATTTTCAAACAAACCATTACCAATTAAATAACGTTCTATTGAATTAGCGGTTGCTAACTTCAATGCCCATTTGTTTATAAATTGAGGAGCATTAAACGATTTGGAATTTTTTTTCGCAACAGGCGGCTGAAGTAAAGTAATAGTATTCTTCGTATCTATGTACTCTCGCACTAACGCTTCCAGCAGAATGACCGCTCCGAAGGAATGACCAATCCAATGTGCGCCATTAGTAGCTTTTCCTAATAACCCATTCACTACATTCAAATAGAGATCCAGAAGATTTTTCTCTCGTTTAAAAGGGGAACGCCCTAAACCTGGAAGGTCTGGAATCCATACAGGTTGACCAGTTTTTTCATGAAGCTCTAGTCCTAAAGGAAATAAATCCTCTCCATCACTCAACAAACCGTGTAATAAAATAAATGGCTTACCCTCTCCTTGTATTTGATAAATCACAGTGTTTCCGATTAGTGTTCGTTCAAATGCATGATTATGCCGGTCATTTTGATACATCAAGCGATAATCCAAATCTGCTACTACGACCGGGAAAAAATTCATAACACTCGTCTTAGTAAACCAATCTTCTCCCATGATTTTTTTCGATAAATCATTTGAAAACTTTCTATTTGTAATAAAGTTCAGTCCATCAGATGGAATTTGTGTTATTTTACTTATCCCACTTTTCATAAGTGCCTTCATGAAGCGAATGGGCACAGAGATTTTAGGTGCTGCCATATTCATACTTTCTGACATAACTTCTAATAATTCAGATATATCCGGATCAAGCTGATTGTCTTGAACAAGTGTATATGTTTGAATAGACGATTGCTCCAGCTTAAAAACCTGAACAATAAACTTCGTTAGCTCATCGTTTGAAATAAGCGGTAATTTATACCCCTTGCCTCCAGGAATAACTGGCATCAGCCCTCTTCGCATACTCGCCACAAGTAAGCCTAAGCCTGCTACTTGCTCCGTACTCCCTGTTTTACTACTGCCGACTACAGTTGGTGGATTAATCACAGAAAGCGGATAGCCTATTGCGGATGCCTGCTGGCGAATATAAAGATCTGCTAAAAATTTTGTTCTTTCATAAGGATTTTTTATTTTCAAATAGTCGTGCCCTTCTTTAAATACATCAATCGCAACCTTGCTATTATTATCATCAAAGGGGGTCATATATCCTACTACATGAATAAATTGCTGCAAGCCCTTCAATTGATGGATACTTTTAGCGAATTCACTGATATGCTTGGCACCGTTTAAAAATACAGATGTTGCCTCTTGCTTTGTCGCTTGAATATCCATTTGTCCACCTGCGTGAATAATAACATCCGTGTTCGATACCCTATCCTTATCTTCATCACTTAAACCTAAATCTGTTTTTGTCAAATCACCTTCAATAAAGTGCAGGGCCGCTTCGTTTGAAATACCTTTTTCTTGAAAAGCACGTGTTGCTTTACTTTTCGACCTCACTAAAAGAAAAATCATAACATCCTCTTTAAGAAACTCCTCCACTAATTGCCTCCCAATAAAGCCTGTTCCACCTGTTAAAAATATTGTCCTCATATCATCCGCTCTCCTTTTTAGTACTGAATAGTACTAATTTCGTGTAAAAAAAATGCTTCTCTTATCGAAGCAAGTTGAAAAATTGGTTGGCTGTTTTCGTGATAACAGTTGCATCCTTCAATATTTCTGAAAGAAACAGCGCTCCTTCAAGATTCGTTATAAAAAGTGCCGCTACCTCGTCAATATGAATCGTATTACTAAACTCGCCTTTTTCTACTCCTTGTTTTAGTAATAGAGAGACTTTCATTTGTAATCCTGTAAAAAAGAGACCTATTTTTTCTTTTATGTGCGTAGCTTGTGCAGGACTTTGAATATAAAGAGTAATAAATGGACAGCTACCCTTATACTCTCTTGACTGAACTCCCTGCGATAACTGCTTTAAAAACATCTGGACACGATCTTCAACTGATAATTGGTTCTGAGAAAGTATTTGATCAATTGCACGCTGATACGTTTCAATCCAATAATCAACGACCCCTGCTAACAATTCTTCCTTATCAGAGAAGTGATAATACACATTAGATTTTGATACTTTGCTTACACGTACTAATTCATCCATGCTTGTATAAGCAAATCCTTTTTCTAAAAATAATGTTGCAGCTACTTCAATCACACGTTTTTGATTCATTAATTTTACCTTTGTCATAACTAGAACTATACAGTACTAATTTGTATGTTGCAAGTGAGAAGATAGTGCAACTGAAATTTCATGTTTCTTGGACATGTCAACTATGGAAAAAAAGGGCTAGGGATCAGGGCTAGAGTTGATAAGTAAGCAAGCATAGGCCACCTCCCCAAACAATCTAATCATCACGCGGCGGCGAAGTGTGGTTTTGCACAGTCGCGCTTCAGTTTCCAGAATCCCTTTCCCATCAAGGCTTTAAGGATTTTTTGGGAAAGGGGTTCAACACGCCCATTCTATTCTTACGCACGCTCCTACAACTCCGCCCCCTTATATTCCATGCAGTCGCAGAGGCCAAAAAGGCTGGATCATCCATTTATTATATAAAAGACGGCAAACGGATACGTGAAGATGCCACTGGGCAAAAATTCGAGATTACTTACGATGTAGCCGGAAATCGCACTGAGCTTGTTAGTCATGACTGATTAGGAGTCTGTAATGACGGTTTTTGCTGGCACTAATGGAGCCGGGAAAAGCACAATCAGTTTTCAAATAAAGACACCCTCAGGGGTGTCTTTTGTTTTACTTTTATAGAGTTGTTGAAGGAAAGATTGAGGGAAGCTTTAGTTCATCCAGGAAAATCATCTTTCTCCAATTCGCATCAATTATTTAGCATTCATTTGGGACAGCTCTACAAACTGTTTTTTCATATCCTTCGTCACAACCAGTTCATCCAACTTGATCGTTTCGACACCTTGCGGCACTTCTTTCAGAATCTGATCAATTGTCGGCTCTCCATAGAATATCGCTTCTGGATTGTTACTGAAATGTTGTGGAATGATGACCTTTACATCCATATCGTATAACGATTGAAAAATAGCGGTGTTTTTCAATGTTTCCGGGCCGTATTCTCCCGCATAGGTCAGAACAACGTCCGCACCTTTCACGGCCTTAAGTACCTCTGGCAACTCTATCTTATCCGTCTCCCCCATGTGTACGATCTTGAAATCACCAAAACGAAATACGAATATTTCGTTGTCCCCTAAATTGGATACATGTTTGGAGGGGAACCCGGTTACTTCTACCTCACCGACTGTAATGGGTTCTTTCATCAGGGCAGGAACAAGTCTTTGGGGATCTCCCTTAAGCTGCTTCAAATCCGGAACATGATCATCATGGTAATGGGACACTGTGTAGGCATCCACCTCCATATCAGGAGCTGGACCAAAAAATGCTTTTAATTTGGCCGGGTAGGGGTCGGTCAGGAATGTTGTTCCATCAGGAAAGGTTAAATAAAAGCATGAATTCCCCACGTATTTAATGGTCAAGGGAACATTCTGTGTTGGTTTAGAAGACGGTGCGCTGGTGACAGCGGTTTCCGTGCCAGGTTCACTGCTTGCGGGTGCAGGAGATGATACCTTTGCAGCGGCTGCTTCCGTATTAGGCGTACCCCTTGTTGCGTCAGTTTTCGAACAACCCCCCAACATGGCACAACAGATAAGAATCAAAAGTAACACAGCCAGCACTCCGGTACTTCTTCTTTCAAATTTCATAGTATGACTCCCCTCAAACGATTTATGATACAGAGAAATCATACCTAATCTCCTTTGCAGCGAGAATGGTGTATCCGCAATAGCTGTTTGCTTATAAACAAGTTTTGCACTACACTCTGAAATTCTGCAGATCTATCCCTTAACCCAAAAGTGTTATAAAATGGATGGGGTAAACGACTTACAATGGATAACTGAGGTGAACGCTGTGGATTTTGTAACAACCGGTAGAGAAGTGCATTCCGGGTATCGGCTTCCGTTATACTTTGCTGAACATGAATCATGTATTAAAGATACTCGGGGCTATGGCAGATGGAGTCTGGTGCTGATTGAGAAGGGGTCAGGCATCCTATCTTACGGAGGCTTGCAAACGCCTTTTACTTCACCTGTGATTCTGTGTATTAATGAACATGAACATGTGGAACTGAACGTATCCTCCGGTATATCCATAAAGTCCGTTTATTTTGATCCATTAGTTGTGAATAGCAAATTCAATTTCGAAAATGTCCATAATCCTCATGGTGATTTCTCCGACACTGAAGAGCAGGACCTTTATCTGCTTCAGCCATTCATTAGGAGAAGTCTGGAATATCCCTGCATCTCTACAATAGATACTGCAAATGCTCAACATATCTCTAAGCTCTTGTTGCAGATGAACCAGACACTTGTGGCCCAAAGTGACTTCAATTGGCCCTGTCGCTCCCGCTCGCTTTTACTGGAAGTGCTTATTCTCCTCTCAAAGCTGATCAATCAAGAGGAAAGTCTATCAGAAGCAGAGGATACTGAACCTTGTGATAGGGTAAACGATATTTTGATTTATTTACATACAAACTATTCGAACAAAATAACGCTGAATGAATTAAGCCGAATGTTTCATGTTAACCGGACCACCTTGAATCATCAGTTCTCCCAGCTCACCAATTTGTCTGTCATCGATTATTTGATCAAGTACCGCGTGCAAATAGCCGCCACTTTGTTGAGAGACACCTTGCTTCCGGTCGCGGAGATCATGGAGAGGGCCGGCTTCCACAACACTACGCATTTTTGGAGAATGTTTAAAAAGCATACCGCGCTCTCCCCCTCCAGCTACCGGAAACAAAATTGCTGGATGTATGCTTCAGGTGAATAGTTCTTTCAATTGTAAGAGACAGGGTTTTTAAAAGTGTAAGCTCGGCTCCATATGGAGTAAAGTAAAAGACACCTTTAGGGGTGTCTTTTTTGTTTCATCAAACAAGGGCCTACACTAGCTTCACACAATGCTGCTGGATCATTGCGGCCAGCTCATCAAAACTATATTTATGATTCACCATATCAACAGTAAAGTCTTCCGCTAGCTTGCTCTCCATCTTAAAGCTCAAACCATTATAACGCAAAAAGATTACAAGTGCGGTAAATGCTGTGCGTTTGTTACCGTTTTGAAACGGGTGATTTTGACCGAGGGATTCAAAGAGAGCAGCTGCTTTACCAAAAATAGTAGGATAAGCATCATCACCAAATGCGGATGACCCGGCGCGAAGAACGGCAGATTCCAGCAGGCCGGGATTTTTCACTCCAATCTGCTCTCCTGGACTATATCTCTGTATCATTGCAACATTGATCGCTATAACTTCCTGCGTGGTCAAATAACGGACTTCACTCATCTGTCTTTGAGTCCTTTTAAGGTCTCATCATATTCATTGATAACCTCGGACAGACAATCCATGAAATCTTCACTAATTCCTGCGGGCAATGTGACCTTGGCGGACTTTTTGATAACGATCTCTCCACTGTGGGGATGGACCTCGATTTGAACAGTATCGCCTAACTCCAGGCCAATTTGTTTGAAAGCATCCGTCATGGTAATGCCCAGACTATTCCCGAATTTGGTAATCTTCCGTTCCATTTCAATCCCCCTGTCCATCGTATTGCCTCCTTATCATCCTGTTCAACTGTTATAACAATTATACGATAAGTAATGGAGATGAGAAATTATTTTTTCCGGGAGAGTATCTTTCCCCTGTCATATAATCATTATCACAGAATTCTGCATTAAGCACTCCGATATGAGCAAATGATTGTTTAGGAACCGTTTTGGGGTCTGATATGCTCAGGATGCCCGGATTAGCGGATAAATAGGGAGGTGACAAGAGGAAACCGAGGAAGCCCACAACCTTTTACAAACGGTTACAGGTGTATCTGCAACAAATACAAAACGGGAGGCAGTTAAATGAAGAAAACAATTTCAAAGGTAACCAGTATTGTTATGCTGTTTGCTCTTGCACTAACTTTAATAGCAGGCGGATGGGGGAATACCGTGGCACATGCTGCGGGCCTTACGATCACCGGCAGCGGAGGCTGGAACGAAGCCGCATATGTAGAATGGTCACCGGTTAGTAATGCCTCAGGATACAATGTATATGTTAAACCGGCAAGCGCAGCGGACTCGCAGTATCAGCAGATCCATAATGAATTGATCCGCAAATATGCTTCCTATTGGAGAGCTGATGCAGTAGGGCTGGCAGCCGGAAGTTATGTGATGAAGGTCGAGGCTGCGCTGACAGGAGGAGGGACGGCAAGTGCTGTATCCGATACGTTATCTGTAGCGTCATTTGACCGGTCCGGATTTGCTTTTTCGGCAAACTCTCCGTTAGGCACAGGTTCAGGCGCATATAATGCGAATGGCACCTTGAAAAGCGGCGCTCAGGTTTTGTATATCACCTCCCAGAATGCACAGACCGTAACGCTTCCCGTAAAAGTCAGCAGCTCAGGTGCTGTACAAAACGGCGTGGGTTTGGGCGGGATTTTGACCCTAAGACAAAAAGGCTACGACACCACTCCGCTCGCCATCCGGATTATTGGCAAAGTTACGGCCTCAGATCTGAGCGGGCAGCTGAACAGCAGCGGATATCTTCAGGTCAAAGGTAAAAGTAATTATTCGGAAATGAATATTACAATTGAAGGGATCGGGGACGACGCTTACGCCTATGGCTGGGGGCTGCTTCTGAGATATGTCGGCAATGTGGAAGTAAGAAACCTGGGCCTGATGTTATTCCCGGACGATGGCGTATCGATGGACACTGGGAATGCGAATGTATGGGTGCATAATAATGATATTTTCTACGGATCTGCAGGAGGGGATGCGGACCAGGCTAAGGGCGACGGTTCCACAGACCTTAAGAACGGTTCGTCGTACATCACGATCTCTTACAACCACTACTGGGATTCCGGAAAATCTTCGCTGGTCGGGCTGACCGAGCCGGCGGAATTCTTCGCCACCTTCCATCATAACTGGTTCGATCATTCGGACTCCCGTCATCCGCGTATCCGTGTGGCCTCTGTTCATATCTATAATAACTTCTATGATGGCGTCTCAAAATATGGCGTTGGGGTTACCAGCGGAGGTTCCGCCTTTGTCGAATCCAACTATTTTAGACATACCAAATATCCGATGATGATTTCTCTGCAAGGCACGGATGCTCTGGGAGAAGAGGGCACGTTCTCAGGCGAAAATGGCGGGATGATCAAAGCCTACAACAATCTTGTTGCGGATGCGGCCAGTCTGATTTATGCCAACTCCAATACTGGAACAGCTCCGGCTAACGCAACTTCTTTTGATGCGTACCTGGCATCGGCGAGAAATGAAACCGTTCCGGGCTCATACAAGGCTTTAACGGGCGGAACCGCTTATAACAACTTCGATACAACAGTTAACACGGGAGTAAGTGCATCTGCCGTTGACAGCGTAAGCGCAGTAGAACAGATTGTTACGGCAAAAGCCGGCCGCCTGGACAGCGGAGACTTCGCCTGGACATTCAATGATTCCGTGGATGACGCATCCTATGACCTCAATACAGCACTGATGTCCGCAATCAGAAGCTACACCACCGGGCTTGTATCGGTAGGCGGCAACTCCAGCCCAACGAGCCCGACTCCAACACCAACCGCAACGGCTACAGCTACTTCTGTGCCAACAGCAACTCCTGTGCCAACAGCAACGCCTGCACCAACTGCAACCGCCACGCCAACGGCAACGCCTGCACCAACTGCAACCGCTACACCGACAGCAACTCCAACCACTGGAGCTTACGTGCACAACTTCACCACGTCAGGGACAACAAGCAGCTTCTTTAATATTCAAGGCAATCTCTCCACCAGCAAGGGGACGGTCGTATATAATGGTCTGACTCTAACCCAATGTCTGAAAATCGAGAGCTCAACCAGCATCGCGTTCACTGCAACAAAAGCTTCTACCCTGACATTAGTGTTTAACGCAGAAGGGACCCAGATAAAAGTGGATGGAACAAGCTATCCGATCACAAACCGTATTGCTACTGTGTCACTTGCGGCGGGCGCACATACCATTACGAAGGACAGTACGGCAAACCTGTATTACATTGAGTTAAAATAGAGGGCCGGGAGAAGCATTAGTGGCAATTGAGGTGCCAGCGGCCAGTCAAAAGCAGAAAGCGACCTTTGGGGGTCGCTTTTCTCTATTTTCTAAATATTTTTTGTTGACTTAAACCATGATTTAAGTCGTATGCTATTTGTGTCGACAGTGATAGATCAGATTTGGAGGCCTTCAAAATGAAGTATGTTTCGATTGGTGAAGCTTCGGCCACTTATAAGATTCCGGAATCCACGTTAAGGTATTATGAGAAGCAAGGCTTGCTGCCGCTGATGGAGCGGGATGCCGCCGGGCGGCGGTTGTTCTCGGAAATGCAGATGGCGCTGCTTGAAACAGTGCTTCGTTTGAAGCAGACACATATGCCCATCCACGATATCAGGCAATATATCGCCTGGGTCATTGAAGGGGATAGCACAACTCAGCTGCGGCTGGATATGATGACGAAGCATAAGCAGGCGGTGCTCGATGAGATTGCAATCATGACAGACGCCCTGCAGGGCATTGATTATAAAATTGACCGGTATACAGGGCGGTTACAGAACAAATAGATGGTATATAAATTGAACTTAAAAATGTACATTAGGCAAAAGTGACGGAGGGGGATTTTGGAACTGGAGGAGCGGTAGCGTCCGCCTGAAAGCTTTTCGCAGAAAAGCTCGCTACGGAAGCATAAACTGTCTTCGGATTTCTACCGCTAATAGCGGTTAAAATCAAGAAATCTGAAGATGGGCAGCGGCCGGAAGTCCAAACATTCTCTGTAGTAACGGCTCATCCCCAAATAGAAAAATCACAAGTTTAATCTATATAGAAAAGAGGAACACTCATGAAGCTGACAGGAAACACTATACTTATCACTGGCGGGAGTGCCGGAATCGGGCTGGCTTTTGCAGAACGGTTTATCCGGGCGGGGAATCAGGTAATTGTCTGTGGACGGCGTGAAGAGGTACTTCAAAAGGCGCAGGAACAACTCCCCGGCCTGATTACCCGAGTAGTTGACTTAAATGTGGAGTCCGAACGCATAGCCTTGTTTGACTGGGTCACCGGGACTTACCCGGATGTTAATGTATTGGTGAATAATGCCGGAACTCAGCAACGGTTCAATGTGCTAAAAGCGGATGCCAGAGACAACTGGAGCTACTTCAATCAGGAGATTACAACCAATCTTGACGCGCCTTTCCACCTCTCCCTGCTGTTTGCTCCGTTTTTTGCGGAAAAAGAGGCGGCTGCCATCATTAATGTGACCTCCGGTCTGGCCTTTACGCCGTTTGCCATCGCTCCGATCTATTCCGCAACTAAGGCGGCGCTGCATTCGTTCACGATGAGCCTGCGGCACCAGCTGTCCGGGACATCCGTTGAAGTCATTGAGGTAGCTCCTCCGGCAGTGAATACCGACCTGGGCGGTGCAGGATTGCATACCCACGGGGAACCTCTGGATGCCTTCGCAGATGGGATCTTCAAAGGTTTGGAGGAAGGAAAACAGGAGATCGGTTACGGAACTTCGGTGGACCGCTTGCGCATGTCTAGGGATCAAGTGGACGAGTACACAGCAAATATGTATCAGGCTACGAAAAGTATGATTGAATAAGGAACCAGACGGCTATATAGCAAAGGCAAGGCCCTAGGAAACGGCCCTGCCTTTTTATTTTGTAATAATATCCGCTTGCTTCACATATGTATCATTCCAAAGCTGGGCCTCGATATATCGGTTCTTTTGATCTAAATCTTTTAGGAAGGATGTGATATCGCTAGTCGTTTCATGGATGAACTGAAATAATGATTCTTTAGTAAAAGGGTTCATCCGGTCCGCGGAATCCATTATGGACATACTGTCGCCAAAGGTAAAGCTGATGTCGGCCGGGTCTATATCGTTCAACAGAAGCTTTGTTTGCAGCCCATGGTCAAACCATTGATTCAAATAGGTGCTTTCCCCCAGCACAAAATAAATCGGGTGTGCACTTTGCGGGTTCCCTCCTAAAGCTATAAATGAACTGTAGAGCCACTCCTCTGTGCGGATTCTTTTTTTGTAGTAACCGTCAAAGTCCCTGTCGCAAAACCGGCTAAATGAGGTGAACGTGGTACTTGTATATTGGGAGAGTTCTTTTGCCAGCGAATAAGCATCGCTAACCGGAAGCTTGGTAAGGCTGTCCGCGGGGGAACATCTTTTATCGCAATAATTGGTTATGTACAGACTTTGGGACAACGCGCTCACTCCTAATCACATTTTATGCTGAGAGCCAACTACATCATCTGATGGTTTTCCTTTTTCTTATATTATTTAACTTTTATAAACAGTATAAGCAAGTTTCTCGTATAATGAAGTGAAATATGCTTCTTTTGGAGCAGAGATTCGGAGGAGAAAGGCTGGAATCGTCATGGCAGCGAATTGGTGGCTTGCACTCATTATTATGGTTGTGTTAAACGGAATATTGGTCTGGACGTTGTTTACAGGGCTGGAGCCTATAAGCCGCAAGGCCAAAAAGTGGTTTTTTATCGTCGTGAATGGTATCGGGCTCATTCTGGCGGTTTCCCAATTTTTCTGGATGGATTTTTAGACTGGGTTCGTTAAGCAAGACAGGTCAGCTGGTTCTTCGGAGCGTGCTTCCTTGTCTTGCTTTTAAATTATAACGGGCCGTATCGTATTTTGCCTAAGGGGGCGGGAAGTGCTATGGTTAGAATAACCTAGCTAAGGAGGTAATACAGATGAGCCAGAAGATTCCGGAGAAGGTTTTGAATGATGGCCTGAAGGTGCCAGCTATAGGTTTTGGAACAGCTTTTATTAAGGGGACAGAGGGAGTGAAGGTGCTCACGGCTGCCATTGATGCCGGGTACCGGCTGATTGATTCGGCGTTCAACTATGAGAATGAGGGCATGGTCGGACAAGCTGTCCGCCAGAGTGCGGTGCCGAGGGAAGAACTGCTGATTACTTCGAAGCTGCCGGGCCGTCATCATGCCTACAAGGAAGCACTGGAGACGATAGAGGAATCATTATATAGAGGCGGCCTGGATTACTACGATCTGTATCTGATCCATTGGCCGAATCCTAAGGTTGGTAAGTATGTGGAAGCCTGGCAGGCGATGATCGAGGCGAAGAAGCGTGGCTACATCCGCTCCATTGGTGTCTGCAATTTCCTGCCGGAGCATAATGAACGTATTATAAAAGAGACCGGGGTCGCTCCGAGCATCAATCAGGTGGAGCTGCATCCGCTATTTAATCAGGAGCTGCAGCTTACGAAGGATGCTGAACACGGCATTGTCACGGAATCCTGGAGTCCGCTGGGCCGAGGCCACAGCATGCTGGAGAATGAACAGATTGGCAGCATCGCCGCAGCTCACGGCAAAACACCGACCCAAGCCATACTGCGCTGGCATATTCAGCTTGGCGCCATCCCTATCCCCAGAGCGAGTTCCCTTGCGCATCAGAAGGAGAATCTGGAGATCTTCGATTTCGAGCTGTCGGAAGCAGAGATGAAAGTGATCTCGGCACTCGGCAGGGAAGACGGCCGTTTATGGGGGCAGGACCCGGCAACGTATGAAGAGATGTAAACGTAGAATTAGCAGTATGTCTTAACACCCGGAAGGGTGTTTTTTTATGTTTAGAACAGCGGGTGATGAACGGGGATTGCAACAAAGTTGCTAATTCATGCAAGAAAACGAATAGATTCTGGTAACAGCAAGGTTTTGCTTATATTATGTGTCTTGAGGGGGGAGACAACACGTGGAAATTATTTTTGAAGCGGATGGGACAATAGGTCAAGGCATTGCAAAAGTGACCACCCATCCCGCGGAAACAGAACATTGGGGACAGATTAGGGAGGCCATACATAACTCCGGACACAAGCTTGTAGTTATCCATCCAAAAAACGACCGCAATGTTCAGATCCTGCTCAGCTCAGTTGCAGTGATTGAATCCGAGGACCGGATGAGCAATGTACGTGTGATTACCGGTGAAAGATATCTGCTGAACAAACGGTTGAAGGGGATCGAGGACAGCCTGGAATCGCCGCATTTTGTGAAAATCAATAATACGACGATCATTAACACCAGCTACATCAAAGAGTTCTCATCGACGGATAATGCACGGATCAAAGTAGTATTAACAGATGGTTCAAGTTATTTGGTCAGCCGCTTTTATATCAAAAACTTTAGGGGGAAGCTCTCATGATCAACCAATTAAAGCATTCGTTCTTTCAGGTGTTTACGGTCACCTCGTTATGGGTGACGCTGCTGTTAACTGTTTTTAACGGGGATGAGTTAATCAGTATGCAGTATTTGTGGCGGGTCGCAGGTATTGCGGTTATAGCGGCTGCGATATTCGGGGTAATGTACGATGCGCTGTGGAATCATTTCACGTTCAGGCCGGTTTGGAACATTCTTATTTCGTCGATTCTCTCAATCACAGGCAGCACTGCGGCTGTCTGGCTATATTCAACCGAAATGTTTGAGTTCATTCTCCCCTGGTGGCCCGGGATGCTGTTGTTGACAGTGGTGCTGCACACGATAGCGTTCTACTTCTATGCCAAAGCGGACAGCAGGAAGAAGGCGGAGGAGCTGAACCGGATTATAAAATAGGCATGGGGCAGGGGACGCAGTTTCCAGCCGAAAGGACACTCCATTGGAGTGTCCTGTTTACTGCAATTTCCGCTGCTGCCCGCTTTTCACCCGGCTTGCAGTCTGCCCCTGCCTGGCAGGGAGCGCCGGCAGGGCCGGAGCGTTGCCGTTCATCTCCGGCAGCTGCTTCCAGTAGCGCTTCGGCATCAGGGATGCCCGCAGCCGGTCGTTCTTGCGCTCCTTGATTCCGATGGCGTTGTAGAATCCTTGCCAGAGGCGGCGGTAGGCTGCTTCCGCTTCGTCCGGCTCCGGCGGAATCCATTCCTGCAGCGGGATAATCGCCTGCCTGCCGGGCTGGTGGAGGAGCGCCATCCCATGGGTCTTGTCGTAGATCATGAAGCTCTCATTCTGGAACCGGTCGCAGAAATGATCCTCAATGACGGGAAGGATATACCCCCGGGGTTCAATCACTGCCGCCATGACTGGACCATATACGCTGAACCGCACGAAGCCCAGGTAATGATGCCCTTCCCGCCGGAGCTGCTGGACGGCCTTGTTCAGGGCGCTAACCGTATCGTCGGCCAGCATGTTCATGACCTTGCGGCCATGGGTAAAGCCGAGATACAGGAAGTTCAGCAGCAGCATTTCTTTATCCGCGACATTAGACCAGAAGCCGAGCCGCACCAGCTCCTCCGCCTCGGGAGAGATCTTCAGCGGGATGGAGCGCAGCACCCGGCCGGCCTTGACGCTGTCGGTTTCAATCCATTTGGACTCCAGCAGCAGGCCCTGACCGTCGCCGTCCGAGTGGATGGCCAGCGGAGTTTCCTTCCACTCATAGCTTTCAAACACGCAGCAGAGCAGGCCCTCAAAGCTGCCGTCATAAGTGTAAGCCAGGGTGGTTGTCTTGAACATGACGGCTAGCCCCCTTTCCTGAAGGTGGCCGCTCTGCCTGCCTCCGGCAAGGCTGCCATATAGCTGTCGTCGAAGAAGGACAACTGCTCCACCTCCGGCTGCTGAAACTGGGCCAGCTCCTGCCCGGACATGAGTGAACGAAGCAGGGTATGCTCGCCCACCTTTAGCCCCTCCAGCGGTTTGCCTTTGCAGGTAATGAAGAACTGGGCGCGTTTGAGCACCACGCCGAGCTTCTTCAGCGCGTAGAAATCCAGGCTTCCGGCCTTGCGCGCCTTGAGAATCCGCTGGGCGCTTCTTACGCCGATGCCGGGCACGCGCAGCAGCGTCTCATAGGGAGCGCGGTTAATCTCCACGGGGAACTGCTCCCGGTGGTTGATGGCCCAGCTGCATTTCGGGTCCAGCAGCGGGTTGAAGTTGGGCGCGGCTTCATCCAGCAGCTCCTTAGCTTCAAAGCCGTAGAAACGCAGCAGCCAATCCGCCTGGTAGAGCCGGTGCTCCCGCAGCAGCGGCGGTTTCGTATCGAGTGCGGGCAGGAGCGAGTCCTCGACCACAGGGGTATAGGCAGAATAGAAAATACGCTTCAGCCCGTACTTCTTGTACAGGCCTTCCGTAAGGTTCAGAATCTGATAATCGGTATCCGGAGTTGCGCCGACAATCATCTGGGTGCTCTGACCGGCAGGCGCGAAGCGGGGAGCATGCTTGTATTTGACGAGATCCGAGCTGTTCTCGGTGATCTTACTTTTGATGAGGCCCATCGGCTTCAGAATGGATTGTTTGCTCTTATCCGGAGCCAGACGGTTGAGGCTTTCCTGGGAGGGCAGCTCGATGTTGACGCTCATGCGGTCGGCAAGCAGGCCGAGCCGGGACAGCAGCACATCGTCTGCGCCGGGTATGGCTTTTACATGGATGTAACCTCTGAAATTATAGACGTTACGCAGCAGCTCAAGGGCGGCAATCAGCTGCTCGGTGGTATAATCGGGACTCCGCATGATGCCGGAGCTGAGGAACAGGCCCTCTATGTAATTGCGGCGGTAGAACTGCATCGTAAGATTGGCAATCTCCTCGGGTGTAAACGCAGCCCTCCGTGTAGGATTGGATTTACGGTTCACGCAGTAGGCGCAGTCATAGATGCAGCCGTTAGTCATCAGTATCTTAAGCAGGGAAATGCAGCGTCCGTCTGCTGCGAAGCTGTGGCAGATGCCCATGCTGACCGCATTGCCCAGGCCTCCGGGCTGTCCGGAACGGCTTGCCCCGCTTGAGGTGCAGGCTACATCATATTTAGCCGAAGCTGTTAAAATTTCAAGTTTCTCCATCATATCCACGGAAACACACTCCTCATAAGGAGAAGTATATACCGAACAAATGTTCCTGTCAAAGTCACTCTGAGGCTGATGAATGTAACAACGAGCTCACCAAAAGGAGCCTTGCTGCAGGACTGCAGCGGGAGGCTCCTTTCTGCTTATAGGAGTTGTAAATGCGGGTTCTTGCATCCTCTATCAACGGATATTAAGCATAGGCGCGGACTTCAATAATCTCTGCATACGGGGAACCATTAGTTGCTGTAACGACTACCCTGACAGCCCGGGTCTCAAGGGGGGCTTCCAGCAGATGAACCCGTCTCCGCTTCCGGTTGTTCTGCTCACTAAGCACGGTCACCCAGTTTCCCGTATCATCCAGCCATTCGAGACGATAGCTGCGGACCAGTTCGGGAATCACTTCGAAAGGGGTGCGGTGATGATGCAGATTGATCAGATCCTCATTCACATCATCATTAAAGATAAGCTGAATTTCCCGGATCTGCTGCTTCTCCGCCCATTCCAGGGCAAGCCAGGGCTCTGTATCCTGCTCAAGAGATTCCGAGAGCCAGATATGCGGTCCGCCATACGGTCGCCGGTATCCGTCTATTACATGCTCCGGCCGGTAGGCGCTTGTAGGAAAGGAGGTACGCAGGCAAAAGACCTTGCGGACCAGGCGTTTGGTGCTCCATTCCACCACAGGCTGGCTGCTGTCGTGGTCTTCCAAATCCTTGGAGACCCCGGGAGCTGCCCCCCGCTCCAAAGCCAGCAGTCCGCTCAGCGGCTTACCGCTAAGATACAGCTGAATGGCAGGATTCCTGCGTACGATGATAAAGGCATTTTGAGCCTCCGCCGGTGTCCAGTCCAGGCTGACGGGTACCCATTGCCTGTCTCCTGCGCCTACAGATACTTCAGTCTCATATTCCAGTACAGCGGGCACGTAATTTTCCGGCCGGCCGGTGCTCCAGAGTTCAACCTTCAGCGTCGTATCCTGTGCCGCATCCAGCAGCCAATCTAGGGTTCCGCTTATCCCCGGATCAGCGGGAAGCAGCATGGCAATGTCATGCTCCAGGGGATACCTTTCCTCGCCTGCCTCGATGGAGATCCCGGACAGGAAGGAGGAGGCGGACACCTTGGCCTGGCGGGCCAGGTCGGCATCATCACAGTTGACCAGGCCGAGCACCGAAGCATCCTGCTTCAGCAGTATCTGCTGCAGGGCCTTCGTGTGCTCACGCGACAGCTCTGCAGGCGTTAGGCCCTTATCCACGCAGAGTGCTGCGGCTGTTCCGGCTGCCTCGCCCATGACGGCGCAGGTAGCCATGACACGCGTGGTCCCAAATGCGACATGGGTCGCGCTAATGTTGCGCCCGGCAAAAAGCAGATTGGACACGTTGGCCGAGTACAGGCTGCGCAGCGGGATATGGTAGTTGCCGTCGGCATGCATATGCTTCGAGCCGCTGGCTGCCGCATACATGCCCTGCGGCGGATGCAGATCAATCGACCAGCCGCCGAAGGCAATCCGGTCCTCAAACAGCGTCTGGCTGATAATATCATTCTGGGTCAGCGTATATTCTCCGGTGAAACGGCGGTATTCCCGCTTGCCCGGCTGAGAGCCGACCCATTCAAGGGTCATGCTGCCGGCATCGAATTTACCGGAGTTCTTGATGTAATCCCAGATTCCATAGATGACAGCCCAGAGCTCGTCACGAATCCGTTCGTTGTCGTGTACAATATCCAGCTCCCCGCCCCATTCGATCCACCAGTAATGGCAGCCCGAATCGCCGCTGCGGATAATCCGCTTCATCGGGATATTCGTCTGTGAAATATCCTTGGCGAAGGATGGCGGAACGAATCTCACGGGGTGGCCGGCATCCTTGGTATAGAAGAGCAGCGTACTGCCGAGTGTAATGTCGTCGGCTGTCTCCGGAGCCCATTCTTCATTATATTCATGCCGCGCTTCCCGGCCGATCCGGAATTTGGCCCCGGCCAGGAATCCGATCAGGCCATCGCCTGTACAATCGAGGAAGACCGGACTCTCAAAGCGGATTCTCCGCTCCGAGCCCATCATCCAGCCGGTCACCGCCTGGATCTGCCGCGCGTCTTCTTCGCCTCCGGCCTCTACTTCATGCACATCCGTATTGAGGTAGAGTGCAATATTGGGTTCGGCGAGGACGGTTTCCAGAATAACCAGATCCCACAGATAAGGATTGCCGTCCGGATTGCGGTACTGGTTCTCTACGAACAGTTCGCCCATGATTCCCGTCTCCCGGGCATAGCGGTTCGTGCCGTGGGCAGTTGCCCCGCATACCCATACCCGCACCTCGCTGCTGGAATTGCCGCCCAGAACGGGACGGTTCTGAATCAATGCCACCTTCTTGCCTAAGCGGGCGGCGGCAACGGCGGCGCACACCCCTGCCAGTCCTCCGCCCACTACCGTAACGTCACTGCACACTTGCTCCATTTTCATAACTGTTTCGCACTCCCTTCATGCAGATTGTTCAGCCTTTTACCGCCGAGCTTGCCACACCTTCAATAATATATTTCTGGCCGATCAGGAATACGAGGATCATCGGGATAATACCGGCGGTCGCTGCCGCCATCATTCCGTTATAGTCCACGTTATTCTCAAGAATGAAATTCTGCAGTCCAAGCGGAACGGTGAACAGATCATGGTCGATCAGAAAGACGAGCGCATTCTCATAGTCATTCCAGTGCCACGAGAAGTCGATAATCGCCAGGGTAGCCAGAGAAGGTTTGGCCATAGGCAGGATAATCCGCGAGAAAATACGGAAATGTCCGGCCCCGTCGATAAAGGCCGCTTCAGAAATTTCCTGGGGAACCGAGAGGAAAAACTGCCGCATCATAAATACCCCGAAGATGGTGAACATCCCTGGCAGAATAAGCGCCCAGTGAGTGTTGTAAATCCCGGCCCACTCGAACATGATGAATTTGGGCACAAACAGCACCTGTGGGGGAACCATCATCATGGATAAATACACCATGAACATTGTATTCCGGCCTTTGAACTCAATTCTGGAAAATCCATAGGCGGCTAATGCGGACAGGCAGACAGCGCCTATGGTGCTGAGCACGGCAACCTTCAGTGAATTCAGGTAATACAATACAAAGCTGTTGTCACCCGTCCAGACCTTCACATGATGGCTCCAATTGAAGTGAGCAGGAATCCACCGGATCGGATACTGGAATACCTCCGCCGGGGTTTTAAATGAAGTACTGATCATCCACAGAAAGGGCACGATCATCACGATGCTGAAGAATAGCATAATAAGCGTGGCGATACACTTATTCATTATGGTTTTATTCAATGCTCTCAGCTCCTTAGTAGTGAACCCAGCGTTTCTGGCCCAGCCATTGAATGACGGTGAAAATCATAATAATCACGAACAGGGCCCAGGATACGGCGGAAGCATAGCCCATTTCGTAATAGCGGAAGGCATTCTGGTAAATGAAGAGGGATAACACCGTCGTGCTGTTCCCCGGTCCGCCCTGGGTGATCGCCTGAATGATCCCGAACTGCTTAATCGTCATAATCAGTCCGGTAATCAGCAGCAGAAATGTCGTTGGACTGACCAGCGGCCACAGGATGCTGCGGACGGTCTGCCAGGTGCGGGCCCCGTCGATACGGGCGGCTTCCAATAGTTCGGTAGATACTTCCTGCAGGGCAGCCAGATAGATGATCATGTTGTAGCCGAGCATAAACCAGATCCAGATGATGTCGATGGCGTACATCGAGGAATCCATAGTGGATAACCAGCCCGGAGGATTCGTTATGCCGATGGAGCGCAATATGCCGTTGATCGGCCCGTTATTCGGCTGGAACAGCAGCATCCAGACGAAGGCTACGGCGACTCCGCTTGTAATGTAAGGCATGAAATATAAGGCGCGGAGCAGCTTTTTCAAATATACGGAACGGTTTAAAATCACGGCCACAATGAACGCCAGCCCGATAGAGACAGGTACAGAGAGCAGAAACAGCAGCGTATTCTTGATTGCCGTATAAAAGATGTCATCGCCAAGCATTCTTTTAATGTTGGCCATGCCGGTAAATTTGGTATTTGGATTCATAAATTTGTAATCCGTGAACATGAGGTAGAACGAATAGATGGCTGGGATTATAAAAAATAAAATCACGCCAATCATATTTGGCCCGATAAAAAGATAGCCCAGATACTGCTGCCGTTTCATCCAAGATGCCTTCACATAGCCCCACTCCTTTTGGTCTTTTGCTTGCATTTCAAGCATACCAAGCGGGCGGAGGAGGGATAAGGAACAAAACCAATGACTTCATGCTACAGAAATATACATTTTCCCTGGCGGAAATCCGTAGTTTTGTTCTATGCAAAAAGAGGCGCCCCGGACGGCCGCAACGGCCCTGGGACACCCTATTGAAGGAGAAACGGACAGCATATTGATTGAATTTGAATACTTGAGATAAGGAAAGGAGTGCAGGAGGGGGATTTTACATCCTGATTGGCTGCTGCTTGTCTTTGTTTGCCTGTCTGAACTGGCTGGGCGTCTGCGAGGTGAGGCGCTTGAATATTTTGATGAAGTAATTATCGTTGACGAATCCGACCCGGTTTCCGATCTCGTATACGGGCATGTCGGAATGAAGAAGATATTCTATCGCCTGATTGACGCGGATTTGGTGCAGATAATGGATCAGGGTCTGCCCGGTCTTCCTTTTGAAAAGCGTGCTGACATAATTCTCGGCCATCATGACATACTGGGACATCGACTTTACAGTAATATCCTGGTCATAGTTGGCGTGCAGGTACTGCAGAATCTTCTGGATTTCCGGATGGGAGGTGACCTCCTCAGGAAGCAGGGGCGGCGGCTCAGCGGATGAGCTCCGGGTATCCCTGCCTCCGGCCGGACTGGGCTTCGGCAGTTCCTTGCTGATCTTCTGCAGCGTCTCGCGCAGCGAATTCACACTCATGGACAGCTTCAAAATATAGTTGGAGGCACCGTATTCCATCGCCTGCCGGACATATTCGAAGTCGCTCATACAGGTAAGCATCACAAAACGGGAGGAGTAGCCTTCTTCCCGGGTTCTTCGGAGCAGCTCCACACCATCCATTTCCGGCATGATGATATCGCTGATGACCAGGTCAGGCGTATCCTGGCGGATCATGTCCAGCGCTTCTGCGCCATTTCCTGCTTCTCCGCTGACGGTAAAGCCCAGCTCTTCCCAGGCGATGATCTCCCGTACCGATTCCCGCACAAATACCTCATCCTCGACCAGCAGTACTTTCCACATGCAGATAACCTCCCGGGTGTACATGATATTAAGCCGGATGCTCATTGCCATAAGGTGTAGACAACAGAAATGGAATCGTGAACCGGACCATTACGCCTTCACTGGAGGAGAGAACCTCAAGCGACCCTTCCCCGCGGAACAGCAGGCGGAGCCGCTCTTTAATATTGGTTAATCCGATGCCCGGACGCTTGCGCGGTGCCCGGTTCATGCCAGCCTGCTCCATGCCGACTCCGTTGTCCTTAATCTCTACAATCAGTCTGTTTCCGTCGCGCCGTAACACAATTTGGATGAGCCCGTTACCCGGCAGTGCGGTAATCCCGTGAACAATGGCGTTTTCCACGAGGGGCTGAAGACTCAGCTTGGGCACAAGCGCATAGAGGATGTCCTCCTCATAATGATAGGTCACTTCGAATTTATTACGGTAGCGGAATTGCTGAATATGAACGTAAGCCTGCACCAGCTCGAGCTCATCTTTCAGGTGTATCAGATCCTTGTCGGTATTCAAGCTGGCTTCCAGCAGCCTGCCGAGGGAGAGGGTCATGTTCGTAATGTCCTCATTATTCTCGCGGATCGCCATCCATTTGATCGTATTCAGCGTATTCAGCAGGAAATGGGGATTTGTCTGCGCCAGCAGCATTTGAAAATGCACGGCTTCCTTCTGGCGTTCCTCCGCCTTCAGCTTCTGAATCAGCAGGTTGGTGTCGTCGAGCATCGTATTGAAGCTCCGGGTCAAATCGAGAATCTCACCGCTGAATTTATGTTCCGGCAGGCGGATTTTCAGGTTTTTTTGCACGGCAGCCTTCATCTTATTCTGTAAATGGGACAAGGGACGGGTAATGGTCGTAGAAATGACCAGCGTGATCATCAGAAAGATTCCCGTCAGGGCGAAGAAGGTAAGGAAGTACTGCTGTTTCAGCCCTTCGATCTCAACGAACAGCACAGACAGGGGAATGCGGTTTACGATATACCAGTCCAGGGACTCCACATAAATATAATTAATCAGGGAATTAGAAGCCTTGTCGATAAAATACTGCTGCCCGGGATGTTCGGCGATCCTGGCTTTGACTTCCTCTGCGAGCACGCTGTCCGGGACAGACTGGGAGATATTTTCCCCCGAGCGGGTGATCACGAAGTACTGCTGCTGCAGATCAGACTGCTTGTGAATGGACCGCAGCCAATAGGAATAGTCGATGCTGATCCGGGCCATTCCGTAGGTCTGATTCTGCGTGTCCTCTAAATAAGCGTAAAGGGACAGCAGATATGCGCTTGTGGAAACATCCCGTAACACATAATTACCGTCACTCGGAACCCAGTGGTAAGAGCTTGTATTCATCAGGCTTCTGTTAAAGCCGGGATTGTTGCGCAGGTCCTTGTAAATGAGAGCGTCTTTTGGCGGATAGGAAGTGTATACGCTTTCATTTAGATCCAGAATCATAAAATAAACCGAAGGATTATAGAGAAAAAAGCTGTTGTTCAGATTTTTGAAGATGTTCTCCATCAGCCGTTTGTTCTCCAGCACATTGCGCTGTTCGGGATGAATCAGCACCGACTTAACCGTGTCGTCCTGCTGCAGAAAGATGAGTGTCTTAAAAGCGATGCTGATCTGATCCTCCAGTGTGCGGTACATCTGCTCCAGCTGGTAATGGCTTTGCTGGCTAATTTTTTTCTGGACCAGGGTCTCAATGCGCTGGAAATTATACAGATTCAGGGCACCAAAGGGCAGCAGAATAAGGCATACAAAGGCAGTAAACAGACGGTATTTCAACTTCTGAGGAACCAGAAAACGGATTAGTCTGGGCACCCGGACGCGACCTCCCATGCGCTGCAGTATGGTAAACGGTTCAAGGCATGCTTTGCTTCAAATTATATCATATAAAAAAATCCGCACAGCCGTTATTTAAAATTGCATGGTTTTGTTGCAGAGACTCAGTCCTCTCACTGAAAAAAGCAGAGATATGTTCTATCGGCCTGGCTTGACAATATAAAAAAGAGCGGGCTATGCCCGCTCTGGTAATCCTCCTTATTTGTTCTGTTTCAAATAGTCATTATGCCGGCTTACCATTGCCTTGATGGTCTGATCAAGCGATTGTGAGCCAAGGAAATATTTCTCATACTCTTGGGCACGCAGATCCATAACCTCCTGCGGCAGGCTGCGCACATAAGTCGGTGTAGTATTGTCGAACATGACGTACATCAGGGAATCGAGATCATAGGTGTCGCTTTTTTCACCAAGGAGACTGTCCAGTGCTTCTTCCTGGTTGGCATCCTTGGATGCCGGCAGTCTTCCGCCGGCGGCCATAGGCGCCATGCCTCCGTCAGCATACCACTTCAGGAATTCCCAGGCGGCTTCCTGATGTTTGGATTTGGCATTGATTGAGATATAGTCACCCAGGCCGCCGCGGGTCACATATTTGTCTGCACTCTCGGCAAGCCGGGGGACAGGGGCGAAGGCAATTTTGAAATCACGGGGGAAGTCCGTGAAGTTATTTGAGCTTCTCAGCAGCCATGCCCCGATGTTGAGCATAGGCACCTCACCGCTAAGAAACACCTGTTCAACCGGCATCTTAGAAGTTAATTGCTCGCCGAGCGGCGGTGTAGTCTTATCGTCGACCATCATCGCATTCAGCGTTTCCAGCCATTTTTTGACGAGGGGATGATCCAGATTGGAGCTGCCGTCCGCCTTTGTATAGCCCTCTTGGGACAGCACAGAATCAATAGGGTCGACATAGGGCTCCATATTCTGAATGAATCCGTAGCCCGATCCTGTTCGGAGCTTCTTCGCATATTCGCGCAGCTCATCCCAGGTCCAATCCTTCGGGACCGGCAGATTCGCAGCGTCTAACGCATCTTTGTTGAGTGCAATGAAGTACGAGCTTTTCGTTGTAGGGACACCGTAGTACTTGCCGTCAATTTTCCAGCTGTCCGCATCTGCGCCCATTTTTTCATCGATATTGTAGTCACTGAATTGGCTCAGATCGAGCGCCAGGTTGGACTCTACCCGTTTTGCGGCGTGGGAGATTGTATAGTTCACGAATAAATCTGCATCCTGCCCGGTAATCATTGCAGTATCAAGCTTGAGGTTCCCGTCATCGTCATTTACGAAGCGGACATATTCCACTTGAATCTCAGGATGCGCCTTGTTCCAATTATCGATAACCTCCTGCGGACCGGATTCCGGCGGCACACCGCCCCACATCTTAAGCGTAACCGTGTCTTTTGAATTGGAAGAACCATTACTGCCAGCGCTTTCATTATTTGAGGCGGATGAATTGCTGCCGTTGCCGGAACATCCCGCAAGCAGCCCCATGAGCAGAACCAGCGATGTGAATCCGGTGAGCCAATGTTTCTTTTTCAAAAGCGACAACCTCCCTGTGTGAACCTTGTATTGTCGTTGCAAATCAAGAATAGCAGATCAGGAAAATCGTCAGAAGTAACAAAATAACGGAGAATATGGAACATAACTTTTCAATTATCAGGCCGTATTCCGCGGAAATGCATTAAAACGTTCTATTTCATCTCCGGCATAGCAGAGCCGTGCAGCAAAAATGTAACCGCATACCTGCTTATGCTATAATAACAGTTAATAGAGATAGAATTAAGCATCGTAAGCTGTGCAAAAATAGACTGGGAGTGTTGCATAAATGAGAGGATATAATATCTGGCGGCCGCTTATGCTGATTTTGGTCGCACTGGTGACGAGGACCCTGGTGAATACGATATGCCTTATGTTTGGGATGACACCGGAGTCGGCAGGCAGTGTAGCGATGATCGGGATGATTATTGCTGCGCTGGTTATGTACAACCGGATGATGAAGAGCCGCCGCAAATAAGAGCGTACTGTTCTGGACTGCATTTACAAGCACGCTCCCCGAGCGGACCTTATGTTAACGGCATATCTGAATAACCTTGGAGCGATGTTTAATCCTCAGCCTGACCGGGCTGGGGATTTTGTCTGTTTTTGAAGAAACTGCTGTTAAATTCTATCAAACCTTTGATTCTTGTAAGGGGATTCTTTATAGTAATAGGTAATGCATAGGTTCGTGGAAAATTAGAATTTTCGGGAGGGCTGTACCGCCTTGCTATAGAACCTGCAATGGATAGCGACATGAGAAACGGGAGGAAGCAAATTGAGCACAGATAAAATTGGAGTTCCATTAGAAGGCTTTGCTGAATTCAGCAGAGTAGTGGCTGCAGAAGGCGCAGTCCTGTTGAAAAATGAAGGAAATGTACTGCCGCTCCGCAAGAACGAAACCGCTTCAGTTTTTGGCAGAACCCAAGTGAACTATTACCGCAGCGGTACAGGATCTGGCGGAAGTGTGCATGTGGCGTATACGACGAACCTGCTGGACGGGCTCCGCAGTAAGAAGAATATTAAGGTTAATGAGGAGCTGGCGGCGGTCTACGAGCAGTGGATCGGGCAGAATCCGTTCGACAACGGCGGAGGCGGCTGGGCGGCAGAGCCTTGGCACCAGAAGGAAATGCCTCTCTCTGATGAGCTGGTGCAGCAGGCCAGAAGCCAGTCGGAAAAGGCGATCATTGTCATCGGCCGTACCGCCGGAGAAGACCAGGATAATGCCGACGAGGCGGGCAGTTATCAGCTGAATGATGAAGAAAAAGCAATGCTGAAGCAGGTTACGGCGTATTTCGAGCAAACCATTGTCGTGCTGAATGTGTCGAACATTATCGATATGAGCTGGCTGAACGATGAAAGCTATGCCAACCCGATTCCTTGCGTGATTTATTCCTGGCAGGGCGGGATGGAAGGCGGTAATGCGATTGCCGACGTGCTGGCCGGAGACGTAACGCCAAGCGGCAAGCTGACCGATACGATTGCTTATTCCATCGGGGATTATCCGTCAACGGTCAATTACGGCAATGAGTTCACCAACCTGTATCAGGAAGATATCTATGTGGGCTACCGTTATTTTGAGACGTTCTGCCCGGAGAAGGTTCAATATGAATTCGGTTACGGGCTGTCGTATACAACTTTCAGCGTGGAGCCGGAAGAAGCGAAGCTGTCCACTAAAGACGGCAAGACCTATGTGTCGATTAACGTAACCGTAACCAATACAGGCAGCGAGTATGCCGGAAAAGAAGTCGTACAGGCCTATTATGAAGCACCGCAGGGCAAGCTGGGCCAACCGGCCAAAGCACTGGCGGCCTTCGGGAAGACCGGTGTGCTGTACCCGGGTGAATCAGAGCGGCTTACCCTCAGCTTCGCCCTCCATTCCATGGCTTCTTATGATGACGCAGGTGTGACGGGACATCCGTCCGCGTATGTGCTGGAAGCCGGAACCTACCGTCTATATGCGGGAACCAGCGTGAAGAAGGTACAGGCTATTGCGGTTGAAGGCAAAGAAGGCTACATTCTGGAGACGCTTGAAGTGGTAGAGCAGCTGCAGGAGGCGATGGCGCCGACCCAGAGCTTTACAAGAATGATGCCGGGAGCCCGCAAGGCAGACGGCACGTATGAACTGACTTATGTGGAAGCGCCGAAGCGGAAGGTTGATATGGCGAAACGCATTGAGACTAATCTGCCGCAGACATTGCCGCAGACCGGCGATCAAGGCTATAAGCTGCGCGATGTGCAGGAAGGCAAAGCCAGCATGGAGGCATTCATCGCCCAGCTCAGCGATGAGGATCTGGCTGCGCTGGTGAGAGGCGAGGGCATGAGCAGTCCGCTCGTTACGCCGGGTACGGCTTCGGCTTTTGGCGGCGTGAGCGATCAGCTGTTCAGCTACGGGATTCCGGTAGCCTGCACATCGGACGGCCCTTCCGGTATCCGTATGGACAGCGGGCAGAAGGCTACCCAGGTAGCCATCGGTACGCTGCTTGCGGCAACCTGGAATGCAGAGCTGGTCGAAGAGCTGTACATCATGGAAGGCCAGGAACTGCTTAGAAACAACATCGACACCCTGCTGGGACCGGGTCTCAACATCCGCCGCAGCCCGCTGAACGGGCGGAACTTTGAATACTTCTCGGAAGATCCGTTTGTTTCCGGAGTATTCGCTGCTGCCTGCACCCGCGGGATTCACAAGGGCGGTTCCAATGCTACGCTGAAGCATTTCGCCTGCAACAATCAGGAGAAATACCGCAGCAAGGTTGACGCGGTGGTGTCCGAACGCGCCCTGCGCGAGATTTATCTGAAAGGCTTCGAAATCGCCGTCAAGGAGGGCGGTGCGAACTCGATCATGACCTCGTACAACCCGGTGAACGGCCACTGGGCGGCGTCCAACTATGACCTCAACACCACGATCCTGCGCGGGGAATGGGGCTTCAAAGGCATTGTGATGACCGACTGGTGGGCGGTTATGAACGATGTTGTTCATGGAGGGGCTCCAGACCGCAAGTTTACGAACTGGATGGTCCGTGCCCAGAATGACCTGTACATGGTGGTCAGCAACTATGGTGCAGAGACCAATGCCTATGGCGATAATACGATCGAATCCCTGGCGGACGGTACGCTTACCCGTGGTGAGCTGCAGCGCAATGCCATCAATATCTGCGAGTTCATTATGCAGGCACCGGTGTTCTCCAGAGAACAAGTGATTGAAGAGACAGTGGAAGCTTTCACTGCTAATCCTGCACTATCAGAGGAGCAGGCACAATCCGTGTCCGGGCAAGGGCAGATCAGGCTGGCGGCTGAGGGAGGGACCCTCATGAAGGTTGAACAGGCCGGTGTATACCGGCTATTCGCCCGCGTGATGTCCCCAGACACTGAGCTGGCGCAGAGCGCCTGCAACGTGACCCTTAACGGCCAGGTGCTGACAACCGTTCAAACGAACGGGACGGATGGCAATTGGATTCAGCTGAAGCTGGTTAAGGCTGAGCTGGAAGCAGGCCTGTATGAAATGAAGTTCGAGCATATTAAGCCGGGCATGCAGATTGAATGGATTGAATTCAAGCAGGTGTAGGTTAGGCCGCAAATGATATTATAAGACAAGCTCCAAGACACCCTGGCCTCGTCCCGGATGTCTTGGGGCTTTTCTGTTGAATTCATAAGATAAAGCAACAATCCGCCTCCAGTTTCGTCTTAATGATATGGCGGCCGTACTCTGACATTTGACTATAACTCTAAGGGAGCTGAGAGCAGATATGAGAAAAGCAATGCTTTTGACGATATTCGTATGCGGTTTGGCACTTGCCGGCTGCAGTAATAGCACGGATACCAATAACGGTTCTGCCGAATCAAGCCAAGCTGTGCAAGAGACTGCAGCACCAGCGTCTACGGCACCGGCAACTGCCGCGCCTGATAATGACCAGCCAGAGGCAACTACACTACAAACAACTGCTCCCGCGGCTTCTCCAGCTGCCGGACAGCCATCGGCTGTTTCCGGTACACAGCAGGAGTATATCGCTAAGCTGGATGCTGTAGAAGCCGGACTCAAGGATCTGCAAAGCTTATATGATTCCGGGGTAACAGCATCCATGAGGGAGGCTGCGGATGAAGAGTACCAACGGTGGGATAAGGCATTAAATGAAATTTATAATGTGCTTAAGCAGCAGCTGTCTGCGAGCGAAATGGCAGAATTGAAAGAGAAGCAGCTGGACTGGATCACCTACAGGGACGAAACAGCTAAGAAAGCGTCATTAGAGTTTGAAGGCGGCACCATGGAGCCGCTGGAATACACAGCTGTGCTGGGAAGTGTCACGAAGGACAGGTGCTACGAGCTGGTCAAGTTGTATATGAAGTAAGACAAAAGATAAACAACATGTAGAAGACAGTGAGGCTTGAGATTTAGTTCTTTAAGAAATCCGATTATTACATATCGGGTTTCTTTTATGTTCTCCATTAATTAGACTTGCATTTTTGTTAAATTTTGGAAATATAACCGATATATCAATAATGGATAACAGAAATAAAATTGAAAGGATAAACCATAATGGATGCTGACAACCGTCCGGTACATAATGAAATAATAGTGACACAAAGAGACGTAGATAATATTTTATTGTTTATCGGTTATATAATATTTGTCCTTATTGTGCTTCGCTATTTTGGCTTTGTCTCCCTGATATTGCTTAATGTATTGACTATATGGTATCTAAATAGGGTAAGAATGTTTGATAGAGTTGGATTGTTGCAACCGGTATTGTTAGGAGTTGTTATACAAAGTGCGTTTCCTTTCTTGATAGGTTTAAACTCTATCGATTACCTTATGATTGTCATAAAAATCTTTGCTTCATATGATGTGGAAGAGAATGTTCTCTATGTCATCCTAGCAGCCTTATATATGTTAATTACAGTGATTATCATTATATTCAACCATATTATCTTAAAAAAACATGTGAAATATAAGGAGAATTTAGGGCCTGCATTAGAAATAGGCAAACTTGTTATTTGGGAGAGTGGTCTTTTATTTAGTATTTTCATAATCACTGACGGGATAGAAGATGCTCACATTAAAGTTTCCTATTTGTTACTCCTTGCACCAATTATCCTGTGCAATCATGGGTTTAAATATGGGATTGAATTGGATAAGGTACGTGAATCTAAAGGGGGAATTTAATAGCTAAATATTTAAAGATATACCAGGAATTATTATGCGGGTAAAATTTAAGATAAAAGTAGATAAACAAGGACTGTTCCAAACCGCCGGTGTCATGGCGAACGGAACAGTCCTTTTGATGTTATTTGCCCATGAGTCCCTTAAGCCCCTCCATAAACGGGCGGATCTGCTTGATCATGCCGTAGCCCATCTTCACGACAGGCATTGCCCGCTGAATCATCCCGAAGAAGCGCAGCCCGCCGCCCATGATGCCGCCCAGGCCCGCGCCCCCGGCTCCTCCGGCTCCG
Organism: Paenibacillus pedocola; assembly: GCF_031599675.1. Taxonomy (NCBI): domain Bacteria; kingdom Bacillati; phylum Bacillota; class Bacilli; order Caryophanales; family Paenibacillaceae; genus Paenibacillus; species Paenibacillus pedocola. The sequence continues at coordinate 223,348 of NZ_CP134223.1, forward strand.
CCAGCCCCGCCCAAGCCGCCAAACAGCGGCCCCAGAAGCGGCATAAACGCGGACACTTCCGCCCGCTCTGTTCTTCCCGATTTGGAACGGGAGCGCGGTACGGCGGAGAGGATCACAGCCTCCTTTTCACAGCCGGTTATCCATCCTACGTACGTCTGACCGTTTTGCAGCGTAATGCAGACCTTGCGGCCTTTCAGCTGTTTGGCCTGCTTACGGACTTTTGCTGAATTTCCCATCAAGGATCACCTCGCCTTCCTATTTACTTCTATAGTACACAGGGAATTGCAGACGGCTTGTGCTATCCGGACTAAAAAAATTGATCCGGTCTGTTCACAATTAACAGTTGAGAAATAAGCGCAGGATAGGGTAGTATATCAGTATACTATTTATATTTATGAATTGATTTATATTTATGTTAAATAAATGACAGGGAGAGACCATAATGACGAATTTCCGCGATCAGATCATTGCCCATTACAAGTTTGAGGATGCAGCACATACCGGTAAAGACAGCTCCGGCCAGGGGCGGGACGGAGCGGCTTACGGCCAAGTGGCACCAGCAGTCTCTGAGGTAAACGGCCGGATGGCTGTAACGTTTGCGGGAGGGGCCAGCGGTACTTCCTACGTCCAGCTTCCTGCTGATCTGCTTAAGGATGTAAGCGACAACACGGGCGTAACGGTAGCGGCGTGGGTCCACTTCGGCAAGGGCGCGAATGTCTGGGAGCGTATATTTGACTTTGGTAAGGGGGAAGCGGGACCTTATCTGTTCCTGACCCGCAACCTGCGCGGGACGCTGTCGGCCGGAGGCGATCTGGTTGTCGATCCGGGCAGAGGATTTGCCGGCGGCGAGTGGATGCATATCGCATTGTCGGTACTCGGAACCCAAGGCGGTACCTTAAGCAGCGCGGGTCCGGTAGTGTATGTGAACGGGGAAGCGGTGGCCGACGGCTCGATCAGCCAGACTTCCAGCGGCAACTACGCCCAGCTGCGCAGATGGTTCGAGTCGTTTACGGATGCGGATAACTATAGCCGGAACTTTATCGGCCGTTCGCAATATGAGGCCGATGCCGATTTTGCCGGATCGCTCTCCGATCTGCGGATTTATAAGGCCGGGCTGTCAATGGACGAGGTGATTGAAGTGATGTGCGAGTCTTTGAGTGATGAAGAGATCGTGAAGCTGGCCAGAGATAAGTATCTGTCGTTCCCGACCTCGATTGTTACGAAGGACCTGACTTTGCCGTCAGCGCTGATGGGCGGAAAAGTGAACGTAACCTGGTCATCGAGCCAGCCAACTGTGCTGTCCAATCAGGGTCAGATTCAGCAGATAGACGCGGCGCAGGCCGTAACGATTACCGCTGTGCTAAGCAGAGGTGCAGTTTCGATTGAGAAAAGCTTTGCCGTTTCCGTGCTTCCGCAGCATCTGCCGCCTTACACGCTGACCATCCATGGCAATCAGGAAGTGCTGGATGTCAGCGAAGTGATGTACGGCCTGTTCTATGAGGATATTAATAATGCGGCGGATGGCGGGATCTATGCTGAGCTGGTGCAGAACCGTTCGTTCGAATCCTTTGCCTTTGATACATATTCCCACGCCTCCGGAGAATGCGGCTGCTCCACCGGACGGAACCGGGAGCCGCTGTTTGCCTGGTCCGGTGATACAGACAAGATGGCTCCGCAGCATCACGGCGGACTAAATGAATTCTTCGGGATTACTGACAAGGACGTCAATTCCTATTATGTGACGGTGGCCGATGGCGCGACGATCCGTAACCGCGGGTTCGCCGATTCCAACCAGCACTGCGCGATGTCGGTCAAGACAGGAGACAAGTATGACTTCACGATCTGGGCAAAGGCGGAGTCGGCGGGTACAATCACTCTCCAGCTTCAAAATACTGACGGCGCTGCAATCAGCGATGCTGTCACCGTAGAAGTTGAAGGCGGGAACACCTGGAAGAAATACGGGGTAGAGCCGGGGATCGTATTAACGGGTTCTTCTACAGTTCTGGGCCAGCTGGCGCTGACCTTTGACGGTCAGATCTCCATCGATATGGTCTCGCTCATGCCGCGTGATGTCTGGGGTGCGGGGGAAGAACCCCGTTCGCAGTCCGCCCATTCCAACTATCAGGGCAACCCGAACTACAGGCTGAGAAAAGATTTGGTGAACGCGCTTGTCGACATGCATCCGAAGTTCCTGCGCTTCCCGGGCGGCTGTATCTCGGAAGGCTCCTTCATCTGGGAGAATGTCTATGACTGGAAGGATTCAATCGGCGACATTGAGCTGCGCAAAGAGAATTTTAACGTCTGGGGCTACATGATGACCATGGGCCTGGGCTATATGGAATATTTCCAGCTGGCCGAAGACCTGAATGCCACTCCGCTTCCGGTAATGGCCTGCGGCGTACTGTGCCAGGCCCGTTCGGACTATGCCCACCCGGCAGGCGGGAAGCTCCGCGATTACTATATCAAGAACTTTACCGATCTGATCGATTTCGCCATCAGCATGGACTTCGAGCACAATGAGTGGGCGGCAATGCGCCGGAAAATGGGCCATGAAGCACCGTTTGACCTGCGCTACCTGGGCGTCGGCAATGAGAACTGGGGCACGGAATTCTTCGCCAACTTCGAAGTATTCAAGACCTCTATCGATGCTTACATGGAACGGAATTATCCGGGATACACGCTGCACATTATCTCCACAGTCGGTGCCCAGGCGGATGACGATGCCTATCAGCAGGGCTGGAAGTTCCTGAGCGGCAATCTGAGCGGTTCGGCGGAGGTCGCTTTTGCCGACGGGCAGAAGGTCATTCAAGAAACAGTCACCTGGTACGGGCAGCAGCCGAATTACATGGATACTATTGCAGACGAGCATTACTACCGTTCTAATGAATATCTGCTCAAGAACGCAGACCGGTATAACTACTACTATAGAGCTTATCAGGCAGATGGCAGTATAGACTGGAAGGAAACCTCCAAGGTATTTGTCGGAGAATATGCTTCCACGGATAAAAATACACTGGCCGGCGCAGTCGCCGAGGCTGCGGTCATGACCGGCTTTGAAAATAACGCTGACGTCGTGCTGCTGGCCGCTTATGCGCCGCTGTTCAATAAAGTGCTGACGGACGGAACGTACCGCTGGACCCCGGACTGCATCTGGTTCGATGATGAGACTGTCTGGTTCACGCCGAACTATTATGTGCAGCAGCTCTATGCCAGGTATTTGGGCAATAAAGTACTGGCAACCTCCTTCTCCACGTACAAAAACGGCAAGCCTGCAGCGCTGATCCCGCACGGCGGGATTGAAATTGCCGCAGGCAATGCTGAGGTGCTGGTGAAACGTGTGACTGTAACCTCGAACAAGGACGGCAGTGTATTGCTCGAGCAAGACTTTACCCGGGAACTAAATCCGGCTTGGCAGGTCATCCCGGGTTCTGCAGGCAGCCAGCTGCAAGCCGGCGAAGGTCTTGTGCTGAAGGCGCAGAGCGGCGGCCGGAACGGTCTGTACCTCCTGAACGACAGCTGGAGTGACTATACAGTGGAAGTTGTTGCCTCGAAGGCCGCCGGCGAAGACGGTTTCTACGTAGGTGTGGGGTTAACGGATATTTCAGCAGAGAAGAAGGACGTTCTGGAGTATGCCATCGGCTATGGCGGCAATGCTACTGGCGTCAAGGTGTTTAAGGACGGTGTAGAGGCTTACACGCTCGGAGATTACTCCTCCAGTACGGCGGCGGGCAACCTGAGAGCAGCCAGCTATGAAGCCCTCGCTGACAACACCGATTACACGATTACTGTGAACTATGGCGGTGCGAACGGCTGCAATCTGATCTGCTCGTATACAGACGGTAAGACGGCAAGTAAGGTGCTTGATTACAAGCTGGAGGCTTACAACAGCGAAGTATTCAACTCGGTCACCAAGGATGCCGAGCATGTGTATGTGAAGCTGGTTAACCCGGCTGATGTAGCGAAGGCGACGGAGCTGAAGATTCAGGAGCTGAACGTAGAAGCTGCTGCGAAGCTGATTACGTTAACCGGCGACGCCTCGCTGGTTCATGTACCTAACGTCAATCAGAAGAATAATGAAAGAGTTGTTCCGCAGGAGCGCGGAATATCAATCGGGAATAATACAGTCATTCTTAACCTGCCGGCGAACTCAGTCAATGTGCTGGTGCTGGATTTGAAGGCGTAAGGTATAAATTATCCATAAGCTTTAGTATATCCTCCGGTAATTTTCCGGAAATAGAATCAGGCGGCCTCTTTAGGGGCCGCCATTTCTCTTATGCCAGCCGAAAGCTGCTGCCGGCTTCTATGACAATACGTATGGAGTTCAGGAGGTTTGCCCGGCATGTGTGTTTATTCAGTTACATGTCTATACATTCCGGGCGGAATCGTCGATATTAGTAATGAGAGATTACGCTGCTCGTCAGATTTACTATTTTGAAATCGATTTCCTAGGAGATTACCATGAAGCTGCGGACTAAGATTGTACTGTTTATTATAACGATTTCTTTGCTCGCCCTCGCCTCCACGTATGTGATTTCGCAGGAGATTTTTCTGGACCGGTTCACGGAGTTAGACCGGGAAGCGCTGGAAGGGCGCATGTCCGATATTATCCAGACCTACGAATCGGAGCTTCGGGGTATGAACGAGACGATGCTCAATTATTCGGCATGGGACGAGACCTATGATTATGTCTCCTCCCGAACGTCCGGGGACCTGCAGAATCCCTATATTCTCAGCAATTATGATGAGGGGACCTTCCAGAGCAACCGGTTTGATCTTATGGCACTGATCAACCAGAGCGGCAGTCCCGTCTATAGCGGCTTGTATGATTACAGCGGGGAGACGGTAGCACCGGTGACGCCGGAAATTGTCAGCATTTTTGGCGATATCCGGGAGCAGCTGGATCTCCTTACGAAACCAGAGGACCGTTTCGCCGGATTGGTCATCTTGAATGACGGTCCCATGCTGATTACCTTACAGCCTGTTCTCCACAATGATATGACAGGCCCCGTCGCCGGGATGGCGGTGGCCGGCCGGAAGCTGGACGATACAGAGATCAGCCGGGTCGGGGCCCTTAGTCCGTCCGGTATAACCGTAGAGAAGGCTTCTGGTGACCTGCTGAAGGAGAGCCGGGGGCAGAACATATGGGTGAGTTATTTGCCCGAAAACCGGCTGGAGGGTCATGCTGTTATCTACGATCTGTTCGGCAATCCGGGAATCGTGATTTCCATAGAGCAGCCGCGCCATATTTATGAAATCGGCAAAAAAGCGATGGCTAATTTCACGCTGTTCTTCGTAATCTCTACCCTGGGTATCTGCGTGCTCAGCCTGCTGTTCGTGAAACGTACCATTCTGTCCCGGATGGCGGCGCTGGTCCGCGGTATCAGGATTATCGGCAAAAGCCGTGATCTGTCGATCCGTCTCGATATCAGGGGACGGGATGAACTCAGTGAGGTAGAAGTGGAGTTCAACCGAATGATTTCCTCGCTCGAAACTGCACAGGAAGAGCTGCACCGGCAGGCTATGGTTGACCCGTTAACCCAGCTGCCAAACCGCGCATTCTTTTTTGAGACGCTGAACCGGGTTATTCAGAAAGCCAATCTCCAGGGCCGGCAGATTGTTCTGCTGTTCATCGACCTCGATCACTTCAAAGCGGTCAATGATACCTGGGGGCATGATTTCGGGGATGCGGTCCTCAAGCAGATCGCCGACCGGCTAGCCGGTGCTGTCGGACCGGATGATCTGGTGTCCCGGCTTGGCGGGGATGAGTTCACTATTCTTCTCTCGCGTTTTTCCGGTACAGAGGATATTCAGGCCCAGATCTCCAAAATCCAGCAAGTGCTGGCTGAACCGCATACGCTGAACGGCCAGTTATTTCATAGTACGGCGAGCATCGGGGTCAGCATCTATCCGCAGAATGGTGAGGACGCCGAACTTCTCGTCAAGGCCGCCGATTTGGCGATGTTTCAGGTCAAGGAGAACGGACGGAACAATATATACCGCTATTCGGAAAGGCTGGAAGAGGCTTTCAGCCGCAAAAAAGTGATCGGGAGACAGCTGCGCTCCGCCGTCGATAATGGGGAGCTGGAAATGCATTATCAGCCGATTCTCTCGGCATCGAAGCTTGATATCGTTAAGGTTGAGGCGCTGCTGCGCTGGAAAAGCCCAACGTTCGGGCCGGTGTCACCCGCCGAGTTCATTCCGCTGGCGGAAGCCGGCGGATCGATCCTCGGTATCGGCAACTGGGTGCTCCGCAAGGTCTGTGCAGACCTGCGCAGCTTCCAAGACCAAGGCATTCGGCTGAAGGCAGCCGTCAATATCTCGGGCCTGCAGCTCATGCAGCCCGGTCTGCCGGAGCAATTGAAGGAGGCGCTGGCAGACAACGGGCTTACAGCAGATAGCCTGGAGCTGGAAATAACCGAGACGATGCTGATGTCGGACGAATCCATCATCACCTCTCTCGCAGATCTTCGCAGCATGGGCTTTTGCATTTCGCTTGATGATTTTGGCACCGGCTTCTCGTCGCTGAGCTACCTGCGGACCTTCCCGGTAGATCTTATCAAGATTGACCGCTCCTTCGTAGCCGGTATTCAGCCAGGGGCTTCCGACGATACACTGGTCCGCGCGATCATCGAGCTCAGCCACAACCTCGGCCTGCGCGTTGTTTCCGAAGGCGTGGAACTGAAAGAACAGTTTGACCTGCTGTGCAATCTTGGCAGCGATGAGCTTCAAGGCTACTTCATCAGCAGACCGCTGCCGGCCCCGTCCCTGGTAGATTTTATTACAAGCTATACATCAGCTGCCTCCACAAGGGAGTGATACCTAACAGGGCGGTAGAGGGATTGTAATTGAGATCAAATCTGCGTCCGGTGAAGAAGCCTCACGGTAAGCAGTTGGAAGCGGCAGGTTAAGGCTTGATGGGTTTAGATATGAACAAAATACCGCACAAGGAAAGGGATGTTCCATAAGCCGGAAGATGGCTGTTTGGAACATCCCTTTTGTCCGGGAATCTACTGCTTGAACCTATAGAGATGCATTCTGTTGCACTTTCTACAGTAGATTCCCCTTAAATCTGACGTAATACTGAATCTGCTGCACTCTATACAATAGAATTTGGTGAAAACGATGATTTTGACCCGAAGTCCAGGAATCTACTGTACGAAATACAGCAGAAGGTGATTTACCCTGGAATATGGAGTCTTTCTATTGCAGTAAATGCAATCATTTAATCGTCCATCATCTGATATGAGAGATATAACATTCAAGTTCAACCTCTACTAATTTCTTGATGCTCCAGCAGCCGCCCGGCCAGCTCATCGCCCCGGCGTTCGAGTACAGCCACGCTCTGCAGAAGCTCCGCCTGCTGCTCCCGCTGGCCCTGGTCCCACAGTTGCTTAGGGGAAGCCTGTGTCTGCAGGACGGCAGGTTCAGTCATATGGCTGTAGAAATGGTCAAGCAGTGTGTGCATCTGTTCATATACGGCGGCCATTTCACTCAAGAGTGCGTAAGCAGCCGGACTGGGCAGGAGCGGCAGAGAGGCCTGCAAGTAGGCGGCAGCGCTTCTCCGGGCATCGTTTAACGCCATCATGCAGAAGTGATTTACGCTGTAGCGGCGAGTGAACGTCCCGGCATCGGCTGCCTGGTACCAGGCGTGATCAAGAAGGCCCTCCGTCCAGGCTGCCAAGGCGCTGTATCCCAGCTGGTAGCCGTGATTCTCTCCAGCCTGCATAGAGTCCAGCTTAACCTGGAGCGAAGCGAACAGGTTATCCAGCGCCGGCGGGGCAGCGTCAAGCCGTTCAATCCGGAGCAGCTTATACGGCCAATGGTCCACGTACAAGTAACCTTTGCTGGTCTCCATTGCTTCCCGGAATTCGGGATCCTCCTGCAGCTCATTAAAGGTCTCATCATCAAAATAGCTGCGGCACAGCAGGGTGCTGCCGTTATCGAGATATCCCGTAATGACTCCCCACTCGGGGGCGACCCTTAAGTTCAAGGCGACCGGCAGATGCCCCTTATGGAGGCTCTCCATGATTTGCTGCTTCTCCCGTCTGCGCTCCTCCGGCGTTAGGCGGTTCGCCCAGCTGGCCTCAAGCCCGTAGGCGTTGAAGGCTGGCTCGGCATAGTCGTAGGCGACGAGGGCGTCTGCTGCACTGTAGTCCCACACCGGGGCAAAAGCCACCCGCCAGCATGCTCCGGATACCCCCATAACCTCCTCATAGCGGGTATCTACACCCATAGCAGACAAGGAAGTATAAAGTGCCCCTGCCCAAGAACAATCCATTCCCTTGGCAAAACCCAGGCGGGCTACGTTCTCTACGATGTACTGCTGACGGGAAGACCCGTCCGCAAATAGCCTTGTCCGGTCAGGGCTGTAGTGGATCCGTTCCCCTTCCATGCAGCTGAGTGCATGAATCCCGTCCGCATTCAGATAGACGAGCAGCAGATATTCGTTGCCCTCATGTCCCATCCCGCTTGGAAAAAGCTCCTGATCTACCGTAAAATGCGGCCACTGAAAATAAGCGTAGTGCTTCATCTTCCCCAGTACATCCCGGCTGGCAAGTTCATTGCCGTAAGCGGCATGAACAATCTCCAGCTCGCTTTTGCCAAGGGTATAGCCTTTCGAATGTACATCGATCGCCAGGAGCTGGTCTTTCAGCACATAGGTGGAGTAGATGCCTGAGGGCGTCTCGTATTTGACGATGAGCAGTTTTACGCGGTCGCTGTGAATGGACTCCGGGAAGCTGTGATCGGTGATGGCCAAACTAAGCTTACTGCCGGTAATGAATTGGTTTACAAAATGAGTGACATCCTGCTGTTCGTATCCATCGGTATAGACCGCTGACAGAACAGTAAGCTCCTGCGGCAGCAGAATGCTGTCGATCGAATGGCCCAGAATGCTTGAGAGCAGCGGCAGGGTAGCCGTTTCAGGCAGGGACTTGCCGGTTTCCCACTTGGACACTGCCTGGGCGCTGACATGCAGCTGCTCCGCTAATTGCTCCTGCGACAATTGCTTTTCCCGGCGGAGCATGGCGATCCGCTTGCCTACTTTTTCACTACTAATCATATTTTTCTTCTCCCGAATTTGAATTCGACGTCGTAATTTCATTATAATTCCATCCGGCAGAATGAACAGCGATTGAAGGAGGGGGAACGGCGCAGGAAAAGCAACTGTAAGTTGATTTAGCGCTGCTGATGCAGTTCAGCATGTAACTGCTCAACAATGGCTGAGTGCCAGGCATACAGGCCGGCGGGACGGATGCACATGAACTTGTGTTTATCCACGATAATCAGGTCTTCAGTGAGGGTGGTGAAGCGGATAAACGGTTCTGCCGACAGCATGGATAAGCCCATCCTGCCGGTCCATGTTTCCAGGGGGAGGTTGTCATGAGCCAGCAGGAGCTCCAGCAGATCGTAGAACGTTTTGTGCATGATGTTTAACGGGTAGCCCGGGCATTCCTGGCTGATGATATAGGCATCCACTTCGCTCCAAATACGCTCAATGGCAGCTTGCCTTGCAATCAGGCTCTCCCGGGAGCAATCGCCGGTGCTCATGATCTGCATCAGTCCTGCTTCCCACCCCGCTGGAGTCCAGGGCAGGGTACGGCTCAGGTGAATCAGCCATTTCGCATGCGGTATATATTCGCGGTTCGCGATGAATACAGCCTCAATTAACTGAGTTGCGGCTGTATTCATCATGGCATGGCCCTGCAAGATATCTCCACGGTGGAGCCAGATATCCCCGGCCAGCCGGAAGTGCCACCAGCAGTTGAACATGAGGCCTTCTGCCTGTATACGTTCCGGCCGCTGTGCCAGCTTCTCGTTCATGAACCGGGCAATTTGTCCGGAAGGGTCATACAGAATCCTGGCGTAGGATAAATCCCACAAGGCTACACTGTCCCAAGGCTTCTTTTGCTCCTTGTCCAAATTCGAAATCTTGATATCGTAGAGATATTCGCCCAGCTTGGTGATCCCCAGCGGAAGCGGGGAGCGCCCGTTACTCCACTGCCCGTGCTGGCCGTCCTCCAGATACAAGACCAGATCGATCTCGGATAATTCATCGGCATACCCGCGTGAACATCCGCCGTTCAGGGTAATGCCGCAGACTCCATCCAAGGCAGTGAAATCCTGCAGCCGGTTATGGAGTTCTTTCTGCATGGACTCCAGCAGATTGGGGCTGGTTACCGTTACATATGGCCTGCTCATATACAATCACCTCATCCCTAATATATAGCAGCGCAGCGTGGAATTTCACTAGCGAGTTTATCTGAAAAATAAGAAATAGCTTGCAGAGTTCCGAAATTCATGATATATTAATTCCTGCACTGCAATAAACAATACTTTGCGGTCGTGGCGGAATTGGCAGACGCGCACGGTTCAGGTCCGTGTGGTAGCAATACCGTGGAGGTTCGAGTCCTCTCGACCGCATACTAAGAAAAAAAGCTTCCGAATGGCCCCTTGGGCGTTCGGAAGCTTTTTTTCATGTCTTCATTTCGTATCCTGAATTAGCTGTATAGATTGAACTCGAAAATAAACATTGAGGGAAAAGTGGCGGACGAGAAGTTTGGAACTGTAGGAGCGAATGCGTCCGCCTGAAAGCTTTCCGAAGGAAAGCTAGCATCGGAAGCATAAGCTATCCTCGGATTTCTACCGCGAAAAGCGGTTAAAATCAGGAAATCTGAGGATAACAGCGGCCGGAAGTCCAAACATTCTCTGGAGTCACGGCTAATCCCAAAATAGAAAAAGTCTATATAGCTTCGATCAGTAAGACAGAATGGCCGGGGCTGCGCCGGGGGAAGCCTGCTGCTTGCGGAATGCGGACGGAGACATGCCGCTCTGCTTATTGAAGATGCGGTTAAACTGCGAGAAGCTGTTGAAGCCGCACTGCTCGGCGATGGCGGAGATCTTGTGCCGGGTATGAATTAGCAGCTGCTGGGCCTTGCGGACCCGGGTCATCTGGATATACTCAGTCAAGGTAAAGCCGGTGACCGCCTTGAACTGGTGCGATAAATAGTAGGGGCTGATATAGAACTCCCTGGAGATCGAATCCAGGGTCAGCTCGCTGCTGTAGCGGCTATGGATGCATGCGGTAATCGAATATATTTTTTGCATGGTCGCGTTCCCGATTTCCTCCAGTACATAGCTATTCATCTCCCGCTGCTCGGTTAAAGCGCACAGAAACTGCTGGAACAGGCTGTGAATCAGCACCGGATTCAGCGGAGAAGCGTTGTGTGACAAGGTAAAAATGGCGTTAAGGGGATCGAACACGGCTCTGCGCGGCTCGCCCGTTAACCGGTAGATCGGGACTTCTTCTCCGAAAGGGAGCAGCATATTTTTGTAAGCGGTTTCGAAACCAGGTGTATTGGTGGGCACGGCAAAGTTGATGATCAGCCGTTTATGCGGCGGGCCTACAGGATACTGGGTCATATGCAGCCGGTACGGACGAAGCAGAACGATATCATATTGCCGCAGGGCATGTACGTTACCTTCGATGATATGGGTGGCCGTGGAATCGAGCAGAATATGAATTTCATAGAAATCGTGGTCATGCTGAAACTCCATATTGATATTGTGGGACCGCTGGTCATAGTCAAAATAGTAAAATAGCGGGTCAGCCGGAGTGTTGATGCGTACGCTATACCCTTGCTCATATAACAGGTCGCTTTCAAGCATATGCCCTCGCCGCCTTATTTTATAATTTACATGTATTATAGGTCCAGAAAAGCAAAAATTGCAATGTATGCGGTTTATTACAGCAATTAATGGATAGTTTTTGAGCGGGGAGATTTGCTATAGTGGCGATGTGAAAGCGGATACAAGGGGTGAGAGGGATGTTTTTGACCGAAGAAAAGCTGATCCGTCGCCAGGCCGAACTCGGAAAGTACAGATACCTCAAGGTTCTGGAGCTTACGGAACTGGAGCTTGCGGAGGATGAGGACGGGGCTAATGGTGTTTATCCGGGGGCTGTTGCGTTTGATGGCACAATCAGGCTGCATGAACACTGGCGCGGGCGTGACCGTTATGTCTGGCTGCGTGCCGTGGCGGTGCTTCCAGAGAGGAAGGCTGGCTTTAAGATTGCAGGAAGATTTGATTTCGGGAAGTCGGGGAGCTTCAATAACTCCGGGTTCGAATCGCTGCTGTTTGTGAACGGGGCGCCTTATCAGGGTGTGGATAACAACCACCGGGAAGTTATTTTTGACGATGAATTAGGCGGACAGACTGTGGAATTGGCCTTCCGGTTATGGTCAGGTCTGGAGGGCGGGGGGCCGCCCGCCCTGCAGGAGCACCGGATCAGCGAGGCGATGCTGGGTTATCTGGATGAAACGGTTGATGATCTGTTCTATATGTCGCAGGCGGCGCTGGACACCTTCCGCTATCTGGGCAGCGACCAGCCAGAGAAGCAGTGGCTGAAAAAGGCGCTGAACGACGCATTCAATGAAATTGACTGGTCTGAACCCGGCTCGGAAGATCATATCCGCTCGCTGTACCGGGCAAATGTCAGCCTGAACCAGGCGGTTGAGGCCATGCCGCGGACCTTTGATGTGACGGTTACGGCCTTGGGCCATACCCATATTGATGTTGCCTGGCTGTGGCGGCTGAAGCATACGCGGGAGAAAACAGCACGTTCCTTCTCGACCGTGCTCCGGCTGATGGAGGAATTCCCGGAATATCAGTTCCTGCAGACACAGCCGCAATTGTACGACTATCTGGAGCGTGATTATCCCGAGCTGTTCGGGCGGATCACAGAGCGGATTAAGGAAGGCCGCTGGGAGGCGGAAGGGGCGATGTGGCTGGAGGCGGATTGTAATATTCCGTCCGGCGAGTCGCTGGTCCGCCAGATACTGGCGGGCAAACGCTATCTCCGTGAGCAGTTTGGAATCGAGAGCAAATACCTGTGGCTGCCGGATGTATTCGGGTACAGCTGGGCACTGCCGCAGATTCTGCGGGGGTCGGGTATAGACACGTTCATGACGACCAAAATCAGCTGGAACCAGTTCAACCGGATGCCGCATGATACCTTCTGGTGGCGGGGGATGGATGGCTCGGAGGTTCTGACGCATTTCATCACAACCTCGGAGAAGAACGGGGATGCGTATACGTATAACGGCCGGATGACGGCTGCGCTGCTGCGCGGAATCTGGAATTCGTATCAGGATAAGGAGATCAACGATCATCTGCTGTTTGCTTACGGATGGGGTGACGGGGGCGGCGGGCCTACGCGGGAGATGCTGGAGCTTCGGCGGCGTTTCGATAAGCTTCCGGGGATGCCTAAGCTTCAGACGGGCAGCGCGGGGGAATATTTCACCGGACTGCATGAGCGTATCCGCGGTGCTGAATCACGGGTGCATACCTGGAACGGCGAATTATACTTTGAATGCCACCGGGGTACCTATACCTCGCAAGCACGCAATAAAAAATACAACCGTCGCCTGGAGCTGCTGCTCCGCGATGCGGAGTGGCTGCACACGCTGACAGGTGTAAGACGCGGCAATCTTGAAACGGCTTATCCTGCGGCTGAACTGCGCGGGATTTGGGAGATCCTGCTGCGCAACCAGTTCCATGACATTATCCCGGGTTCGTCGATCAAAGAGGTGTACGAGGACAGTGACCTTGAATATGCGGAAGGGGAGGCGCGGTCGCTGGCTTTAATTAACGGCAGCGTCGGCGGGGAAGAAGCCGGTTACGGCAGCCCTCAGGGCAGCAGCTGTAGCGGCGGTTCTGAGGGGGAGAAATACTTCACGCTGCTGAACAGCTCGACCTGGGACCGTCCGCGTTATCTTGAACTGGCAGGCGAAGCGGACGATCCGGCCGGTATCCGGGACCGTGCCGGGAAGCTGCTGGAGCAGCAGCCGACGGCAGATGGCGGAAGGCTGGTGTATATTCCTTCCGTGCCTGCACTTGGCACAGCCGTGCTTGTATCGGAGCCGGCGGATGCCCGGGCTTCTGAATCGGGGCAGCTTGCGGCTATTGCCGGCCGCCGGCTGACCACTCCGCTGGTCGAGGCGGCCTGGAATGATCAGGGCCATTTCACTTCGATCCGGGACCTTCGGAATGACCGTGAGCTTCTGGCGCCGGGGCAGCGCGGCAATGTGCTTCAAGTGTTCGAAGACAAGCCGCTGGATTATGAGGCCTGGGACATCGACATCTTTTATCAGGAGAAGATGACGGAAATCTCGCAGCTTACAGAGTGCAGGGTGACCGAGAACGGTCCGCTGCGGGCAGTGCTGCGCATGGCTTGGACGTATCACCGTTCAGTGATCACCCAAGACATCATCTTCTACCGTGATACGGCCAGAATGGATTTCCGGACTGTCATCGACTGGCAGGGGCATAACCAGCTGCTGAAGACGGCCTTCCCGGTCGATATCCACGCGCTGGAAGCGACTTATGATATCCAGTTCGGCAATGTCAAACGGCCGACTCACTGGAATACGAGCTGGGATTACGCCCGTTTTGAAACAGTAGGCCACCAGTGGGCCGATGTCAGCGAGAAAGGATATGGCGTAGCTCTGCTCAATGACTGCAAATACGGCTATGACATCAAAGACCGTGTACTGCGGTTAACCCTGCTGAAATCGGCCGTTCATCCCGATCCGGAACAGGATCAGGGGCATCACGCCTTTACGTATGCGCTATATCCGCATACCGGTGATTTTGTAGAAGGCGGAGTGGTCCAGGAGGCCTGGGAGCTGAATAATCCCCTGCGTGCTGTACCGGGACAGCTGGAAGGCGAGCCGCTGTTCTCCATCGGAGGCGGACATGTGCTGGTCGATGCCGTCAAGCGCTCGGAAGATGGTGCCGATATTATACTGCGCCTGCATGAATATGCCGGTTCGCGGACTCAGGTGCGTATAGAGAGCGCCTACTCCATCGCATCCTGGCAGGAGTGCAATTTAATGGAGGAGCCGCAGGGCGAATGGCGGGAGGACGGCTTGTCCTTCCAGATCAAGCCTTACGAGATCAGGACGTTTAGAATCAAGCTGCGGCAGGTGTGAATATGAGAGGAGAATATGGCATGGCGGGAGCAGGAGAGGGGCAACAGATGGTGAACAGCCGGGTGAACAAGGACGAGATAACTGGAAAGCTAAATCGTGTAACGGAGAAGCTGCTGAAGCTTGACCGGCCGGACAACGAAGCTGAATTACAGAACCTGGGGGAGGATGCGGGGCGGCGGGGGTATTTCGCCCGGGATTTCGGCATGGAGGAGTGGGACTGGCCGCAGGGCGTGGGACTCTATGGTCTGCAAAAGCTGGAGCGGCATTTCGGGGACGGCCGGTATACGGCTTATGCCAAGCCCTGGATGGCCCGCCAGCTGGAGAAAGGACTGCCCAGCCGGAACATCAATACGACTGCCCCGCTGCTGTCGCTGATGGAACTGGCGGAAGCTGAGGAGCTGAGTCACGAATGGGTAAACTGGCTGATGAATGGCCTGCCCCGCACACTGGAGCAAGGTTATCAGCATGTGACAACGGGTGCAGACAAGAGTGAAATTACACTCCATGAGAATGAAATCTGGATCGATACGCTGTTTATGGCGATTCTGTTCACGGCGAAAATGGGTGTGAAATACGATAATGCGCAGTGGCGGCAGACGTCCCTGCACCAGCTGCTGCTGCATATTAAATACCTGTATGACAAAAAGACAGGCCTGTTCTTCCACGGCTGGCATTTTGGCGGGCGGCATAATTTCAGCGAAGCCTTCTGGTGCCGCGGTAATGGCTGGTTCACGCTCGGACTGCCGGAGTATCTGGAGCTGATGCGCCCGTATCTGGACAGCGGAGTCTTCACGTATCTTCAGCAGATTCTGCAGGCACAGGCAGAGGCCTTGTTGGCCTGTCAGAGTGCAGACGGACTGTGGCATACACTGCTGGACGATCCGGGGAGTTACACCGAAACGTCCGGATCAGCAGCCATAGCAGCCGGTATTCTGCATGGTGTACGCAGGGGGCTGCTGCCGGAGGCCTATGCAGAACCGGCTCTGGGCGCGATTCAGGCGGTGCTGGACCGGATTGACGATGAAGGCACAGTGCTTGGCGTATCGGGCGGCACGCCGATTGGTGCAGCCAAGGAAGATTATAAAGGAATCATTATTGCCCCCATGGCCTACGGTCAGGCGATGGCTCTGGTCGCGCTCGGTGAAGCTCTGCATTACTGCTGAGGTTTGTGCTGGACTGTAGATCCCTGAATATTCTCTAATAAAGGTAGGAGTATGATGCTTCGGGTGATTGTGTTGCTACATTCGATGGAACAGAAGGGAAGGGTTTCGTGGCAAAGTATGTCATGGAACGGGAGGCTCCAAAGATTAGTTTGATTTTCTCCATCTAATTCGACCGTTTTCCATAATTTATAATGTTTAGTTGGAAAAACTCCATCTATTCCGGGCCAAAGGCCCTCTATGGGGCGAATTCGATACAATGAAGTGGAGTTTTTCCAACTAGCCTTCTAATCCTAGCGTTGGAGGACGAAAGAGGTGGAGAAATTCCACTTAGCCTGATCAGAAGCATGTACCTTGCAAAACAATTTTTCATAAGGTTCTGATGAAGAACAGGCCTGCACAAACAGTGTGCTGCAATACTACGAGTCTGTGCGGGTCTCTAATTAGCTGTAAATAAAATGCGGTACAACCCGGCGAAAGATTTGCTTGTAGCTTCCGGATACATGGAGTATACTATTGTCGGGAAGGTTAAGCGCTTACCCTCTGAGGAGGATAAGTGATATGGTAAAACCAATCGTAGTTGGCATTATCGGCGCCGGGAGAATCGGCCGCCTGCATGCGCATAATCTGCGTGTGATGCCGTCGTTTACACTGAAGTCGATTGCCGAGGCTGTAGTGAGCGAGGATTTGCTGGCCTGGGCGGAGAGCCGCGGCCTGGGCCCGGTATTCGTGGATGCGGAAGATATTCTGAATGATCCGGAGATCGAGGCGGTGTTCATCTGCACACCAACAGATACCCACGCCGACTGGATTGAGCGGGCTGCCCGCGCCGGGAAGCATATTTTCTGCGAGAAGCCGATCAGCCTGTCACCCCAGCAGACCAGCCGGGCGCTGCAGATTGCAGAGGAAGCAGGCGTGCTGCTTCAGGTCGGCTTTAACCGCCGGATGGACCCGAGCTTCCGTAAGCTTAAGCAGCTGGTTCAATCCGGAGAGCTGGGCAGTCCGCATATTGTGAAGATCACTTCACGGGATCCTCAGCCTCCCGGCGAGGGTTATGTGCGCTCCTCCGGCGGCATGTTCATGGATATGACGATTCACGATTTCGATATGGCCCGTTATCTGATGGGCGAGGAAGTAACCGAAGTCTACACTCGTGGGGCCAATCTGGTTGATCCGATGTTCGGGCGCTGCGGCGATGTGGACACGGCCGTCATCACGCTGACCTTCGCCAGCGGAGCGATCTGTGTCATTGATAACAGCCGGAAGGCGGTCTATGGCTATGATCAGCGGGTCGAGGTGTTCGGCTCGCTCGGCTCGGCCACTGCAGACAATTGCCGCCCGACGACAGTAGAGGTATCCACCGCGGCTTCGGTCACCCGCGACCAGCCGCAGCATTTCTTCCTGGAGCGGTACAACCAGGCCTTCACCGATGAAGTTGCCGCGTTTGCCCGCACGATCCGCCTGCAGGAGCCGCTCATCTGCAGCGGGCTTGACGGCCAGCAGGCCGAGCGGCTTGCCGTAGCTGCTAAGGAATCGCAGCGGACCGGGCTTCCGGTCAAGCTGTCTGTTAGCGCCGGAGAGGGACGATCAGAGATGCAAGCCTTGTAAGCGGATGCATACCTTGAAGACCGAGGAGGACGGTGATGAAGATGTCTGATCTAATCATTAAGGCCGGTGCGCCCGGCAAGGATGGACTTGTGGCCGCGGTGAGCAAGGAGAGCGCCGGATGGAAATACGTAGGGTTTGAAGTGTATCAGCTGCAGGCCGGAGATGTGCTTAAGCGCAGCGCCGAAGGGAACGAGATCTGCCTCGTGCTGCTGGCCGGTAAGGCGGATGTTAAGGTGGACGGCCAGCTGTTCGCCGGTATCGGCGGGCGCATGTCCGTCTTTGAGGATATGCCGCCGTATGCGGTATATGTTCCTGCGGGAGCGCATTATGAGGTTACGGCTCTGAGTGAGCTGGAGCTAGCAGTCTGCCTTGCCCCGGGGACGGGTAAGTATGCCCCGAGGCTGATCGCCCCGTCCGACGCTGTGGCAGAGGACCGCGGCTATGGAAGTATGTCCCGCCGGGTAGTCAACATCCTGCCTGAGAGCAGTGAAGCCGAGAGCCTGCTGGTTGTTGAAGTGCGCACGAGCGGGGGCAACTGGTCCAGCTATCCTCCGCACAAGCATGACCAGGATAATCTGCCGGCAGAGTCCTATCTGGAAGAAACGTATTATCACCGGGTAAATCCCGCCCACGGCTTTGTGGTGCAGCGGGTATACAATGACGATAGAAGCCTTGATGAGACGATGGCCGTAACGGATCGCAGCATTGTGCTCGTTCCGGAAGGCTACCATCCGGTATCCGCCCCGCCGGGCTACGATTCTTATTATCTGAACGTAATGGCAGGTCCGGTCCGTACTTGGGTCTTCCATAACGACCCGGAGCATGAGTGGCTATTCGAGGCGCAGCAGCAACGCCCGGACAAACAGGAATAATCAAGGCAGATCCAAGAGGGGCTTCCGGAATGGCGGAGGCCCCTCTTTGCGTAGTCTGATGATGATCTGTGGACAACTCCCGGCACGGCTTCATAGACACCGTCTGGCGAGTTCCCTATAATCTATATAAGTTGAACTGAAAAAACATAAAAAAGGTAGGAGTACGGAGGGGAAGTTTGGAACTGGAGGAGCGAACGCGTCCGCCTTTGTCTGCGGATTTCAACCGCGAAGAGCGGTAAAATCGAGAGATCTGCAGACAACAGCGGCCGGAAGTCCAAACATTCCCCGCAGTTACGACCAGTACCCTAATATGAAAGTCTAAAGTTCAACCTATAATAGGTATAAGATTGCATGAACGCAAAGGCGGGCTTACTAACGATGAAACCTACGATATATGATGTGGCACGGGAAGCGGGGGTCTCCATCGCTACGGTGTCCAAAGTGTTGAATAAGAGCGGGAGGATCAGCGACAAGACGCGGGAGAAGGTGGACCGTATCATGGCGGAGCTGAATTATCAGCCGAGTCTGGTAGCCTCTGCGCTGACGAGCCGAAGGACAGGAACGATTGGGCTGATGATTCCGGATATCGCCAATCCATTTTTTGCGGAGGCAGCACGCAGTATTGAAGATTACGCACAGGAACAGGGGAGCGACTTAATCGTGTGCAGTACGGACCGGAACGACGAGAAGGCGGCCAGATATATCTCGCTGCTCTTGCGCAAGCGGGTGGATGGTCTAATCATTGCTTCCCATACCGGCAATCCTGACATGATCCGCCGTCTGCTGGCTGATCATGTGCCGCTAGTGCTGTTCTCGGCGGATATCCGCATGATGGAGAGCAACTCTGTTACGGTGGATGATTACAAAGGCGGCTATCAGGCGACAGAATATTTGCTGTCCTTAGGGCATCGCAAACTGGGCATTATATCCGACAATTTGCGGGGAGCAAGCTGCGTGCTGAGGGCTTCCTAGATGCGCTGAAGGCGGCGGGTATCCCCTTCGACAATCCGGCGAATATCACGCATACTTCGGCTACGCTTGAGAACGGCCGCAAAGCCGCCGCCGCGATGCTGGGCCAGACGGAGGCGGAGCGGCCGACAGCAGTGTTCGCCTGCAACGACCTGCTCGCTATCGGGGTATTGAAGGAGGCGCGCAGCGCGGGTCTGTCCATTCCCCGGGATCTGTCCGTAGTGGGCTTTGACAATACGATGCTGGCTGACATTTGCCATCCCACTTTAACCAGCATTGCCCAACCCCTGCGCGAGATGACGGAGCAGGCCATGATTCTGCTGAACCAAGCCATTGACAACCCGGAGATGCCGAGGCGCAAAATCATGCTGATGCCTGAGCTGGTTGTCCGTCATTCCACGGGTCCGGTACCGGGTTGAAAGAGAAAGATATCTTAAGGAGTTGGGCGTAGGTGTCAATCCATGAGAAGGTACAACAGTGGGAACGGGAAGAGGGCGTCAGGCTCTTTCAAAATCTCGGTCTGCCCCGCAATGCGGCGATTTTAGATTATGGATGTGGATTTGGTCATTATTCAATAGCCGCTTCAAGGTTTCTGGGAGGCAAGGACGGACAGGTATATGCAGTAGATATCAATAAGGATTGCCTGAAACATGTTTCTAAGGTAGCTGATGAGGAAGGTTTGGTAAATATTATAACTGCCGGAGGGAACAAGGATTATAGCTTTAACTTTTCAAATGATGTTTTTGACATGATCATGTTCTATGATCTCTTGCATGGCGATGGATTTCATAGATTCACCCTGTATGAAGAGGCTTCAAGAACTCTGAAAAAAGGCGGAATCTTGTCGATCCTGCCGTTCCATCTGTCAAACTTCCGGGATAAGGAAGGAAAGAAAACAAGCTACTCCTACCGTAAATTGGTCTTGGAAGCTCAAGATTATGGGTTTACGGAAATCGGCGAAAAGCCGCTGGGCATTCATTTTGAGAAATATCACAGCGCATATTATATAAATAAAGGCGGAGTTGAATTCGAGAATTTGGAAAGAGCAGAAATTTTGAATTTGCAAAAAAACTAAGGTTCAAGTTCATAAGCTTGGCACCTGAAAGGCCGGTCTAGTACATAGACTGGCTTTTTTGCGTGTCTTGTAAGGCTGGTGTGCAAGTGTGATGATAGCGCTTCAAATTTGGGATTGCCAAACTTGAACTTCTAAACTATACTAAAGGGGAAAATTAGGTTAAGCGCTTACCCTTCCCCGGTAATGATTTGTATTGGTTTTGTTGAACGGGCAGTAGTTGTTCCGGTCCCTTTTCTCTGAAGCTTTTTCAAGGAGGCGTCACTATGAACGGTTTACAGTTTGATCCCGCCCGGCCGCTGGACTTAATCGCCGTCGGCCGGCTCTGTATTGACTTGAATGCCAATGAAACTGGCAGACCTATGGAAGAGACCATGACCTTTACCAAATATGTCGGCGGCTCGCCTGCCAATATCGTAATCGGCACGGCCCGGCTGGGCCTGCGCACTGGCTTCATCGGCAAGCTTGCCAATGACCAGATGGGCCGGTTTATCCGCACCTATCTGCAGCAGAATGGCATTGATGACAGCCAGGTGAGCGTGGACCGCACCGGTGCGGTGACAGGGCTTGCTTTTACCGAAATTAAGAGTCCGCAGGAATGCAGCATTCTGATGTACCGGGATCATGTGGCGGATCTGCTGCTGAATACTGGGGAGATCTCGGAGGATTACATCCGGCAGGCCAAGGCGCTGCTGATCTCCGGCACCGCCCTGGCGCAGAGTCCCTCCCGTGAGGCAGTGTTTCTGGCACTGGAGTTTGCCCGCAAACATAACGTCACAGTATTTTTCGATCTGGATTACCGCCCGTATACCTGGAAATCGGCCGCAGAGACGGCTGTCTACTATAATCTGGCTGCCGAGAAATGCCACTGCATCATCGGTACCCGCGAGGAATTCAATATGATGGAGAGCCTGTACAATGTGGCAGACGAAGACGATGAAAGTACGGCCAGCCGCTGGTTCTCGCATCAGGCGAAGCTGGTTGTCATCAAGCATGGCGGCAGCGGCTCGATCTCTTATACAGCAGACGGGCAGAGTCACCGGAGCGGTATTTTCCCGGCCAAGGTACTGAAAACGTTCGGCGCCGGCGATTCTTATGCCTCCGCCTTCATCCACAGCCTGATGCACGGAGATAGTGTCAGTGAAGCCATGCGCCGCGGCAGTGCTTCGGCCTCCATCGTCATCTCCCGCCACAGCTGCTCGGACGCGATGCCGACCCTGGATGAATTGGAAGCGTTCTTACTGACAAATGAGGAGATCACTTCAGGTGCTTAGTGAGAAGGGGCTTGAGACCGGAGAACAGAGGTTAGCACCAAAGGTAGCAAAGAGAGCAAAGGGAGTACCAAACATCGAAAAACTATGCCATAGATCAGCAGCAGTACATCATTAGAGCCGAGGGAGTGGACAGAATGGCACAGCAAACCGTGCAAGTACTAAACAACTATATAGACGGGCAATGGGTAGAGGCGGATACGAAGCTGACAGAGCCGGTGTTTAATCCGGCCACTGGTGAGGAGCTGGCCAGAGTTCCGTTGTCCGGCAGAGCCGATGTTGACCGGGCCGTGGCGGCGGCGAAAGCGGCTTTTGCCGACTGGTCCAAAACGCCGGTGCCGCGCAGAGCGCGGATTTTATTCAAATATCAGCAGCTGCTCGTAGACCATTGGGAGGAACTGGCGAAGACCATTACGCTGGAGAACGGCAAAAGCTTCAAGGAAGCCTACGGCGAGGTCCAGCGCGGTATTGAGTGTGTGGAGTTCGCGGCTGGTGCGCCGACACTGATGATGGGCCGGCAGCTGCCGGATATTGCGACAGGTATTGAGTCCGGGATGTACCGCTATCCCATCGGGGTGGTCGGCGGGATTACGCCGTTTAATTTTCCGATGATGGTACCCTGCTGGATGTTCCCGCTGGCCATTGCCTGCGGCAACACCTTTGTGCTGAAGCCTTCGGAGCGTACCCCGCTGCTGGCGGCGCGCCTTATTGAACTGCTGGCGGAAGCCGGACTGCCGAAGGGTGTGCTCAATGTAGTTAACGGTGCGCATGAGGTGGTCAACGGGCTGCTGGAGCATCCTGATGTGAAGGCAATTTCTTTTGTCGGATCGCAGCCGGTGGCTGAATATGTCTACAAAAAAGGAACAGCCCACCTGAAGCGGGTTCAGGCGCTGGCCGGGGCAAAAAATCATTCCATCGTCCTGGCAGACGCGAACCTTGAAGCTTCCGCAAACCAGATTGTGAATGCGGCCTTCGGCTCAGCCGGAGAGCGCTGCATGGCTTGCTCAGTAGTGACGGTGCAGGAGGAGGTTGCTGATGAGCTGATCCGGGTCCTGCTGCGTGAATGTGACGGTATGACTATTGGTAACGGGCTGGACGAAGATACGTTTCTCGGACCAGTGATCCGCCAAGGCCATAAGGACAAAACCGCCGCTTATATTGATCAGGGTGTGGCTGAAGGAGCGAAGCTGCTCAGGGACGGCCGGGAAGATGCTGCTGTGCAGGGAGAGGGTTATTTTATTGGCCCGACGGTGTTTGACGGGGTGACCCGGGAGATGAAGATCTGGCAGGAGGAAATTTTTGCGCCGGTGCTGTCGGTAATACGGGTCAAAAATGTGGAAGAGGCGGTGGAGATCGCCAATAGCTCGCGTTTTGCCAACGGGGCTTGTATTTTTACGAATGACGGCGGGAAAGTACGCTATTTCCGGGAGCATATCGAGTCAGGCATGCTGGGGGTTAATGTCGGGGTACCGGCGCCGATGGCCTTCTTCCCCTTCTCCGGCTGGAAGGATTCCTTCTACGGTGATCTTCATGCAAACGGAAGCGATGGAGTTGAATTCTACACCCGCAAAAAGGTCGTTACTGCCCGCTGGCAGTAGAACAGGTGAAGGGAGGAAATGAAGTGGAGCGAATCAGATTAACGACGTCGCAGGCGCTGGTAAAATTTCTGGATCAGCAGTATGTGGACTTTGGCAGTGGCCCGGAACGCTTCATCCATGGCATATTTACCGTCTTCGGCCATGGTAACGTGCTCGGTCTGGGACAGGCGCTGCAGGAAGCACCGGGCGGACTGACGGTCTACCAGGGACGGAACGAGCAGGGAATGGTGCATGCAGCGACCGCGTTCGCTAAGCAGAGCCGCAGGCGGCGGATTATGGCTTGTACCGCTTCTGTCGGGCCGGGTTCGGCCAATATGCTGACGGCTGCTGCGACGGCGACGGCGAATCAGATTCCTGTGCTGCTGCTGCCCGGCGACACTTTTGCCACCCGTCAGCCGGATCCGGTGCTGCAGCAGATGGAGCATACTTACAATCTTTCGATTACGGTCAACGATGCCTTCAAGGCGGTGAGCAAATATTGGGACCGGATTTACCGGCCGGAGCAGCTGATGACGGCACTGCTGAACGCGATGCGGGTGCTGACCGATCAGGCCGATACCGGGGCGGTTACGATCGCACTGCCGCAGGATGTGCAGGGGGAAGCGTGGGATTATCCGCTGGAGTTCTTCAAGCGGCGTATCCACCGGGTCGCCCCCCGGCTCCCCCGTCCGGATGAGATCGCTGCGGCGGCCGACCTGATTGCCGGCAAACAGCGGCCTTTGCTGATCTGCGGCGGCGGTGTCCGGTATAGTGACGCCGGAGCTGAGCTGCGCGCTTTTGCCGAGAAATTCGCCATCCCCTTCGGGGAGACACAGGCCGGAAAAAGCGCGGTGGCCAGCAGTTTCGCCTACAACCTCGGCGGCATAGGGGTCACCGGCAACGGCTGCGCCAATACGCTGGCGCAGGCTGCCGATCTGGTGATCGGTGTCGGCACCCGGTTTACGGATTTCACCACAGGCTCGAAGAGCCTGTTCGCGCATCCTGAGGCGGAGTTTCTGACGCTCAACGCCTCACCTTACCATGCAGCTAAGCTGGACGCACTGGCTGTGGTCTGTGATGCTGCAGAAGGTTTGAAGGCGTTATCTGCTGCTTTGGAGGAACGCGGCTATCGCTCTGCTTATACGGATGAAATCACAGAGGCCAAGAAGGCATGGGCAGCGGAAAGAACACGTCTGGCCAGTGTGGAGTATACGGGGATAAAGGGCAGCTTGAAGGCGGGCGGTGCGAAGGATGGCGGTGTGAAGGAAGCCGATGCGTTGAATGGTGTGAAGGAAGCAGACCGCCCGGCAGATTCATTCGTGCCGGAAATTGCCGGACATCTCGATGAGAGGCTACCCGAGTATGCGGAGGCGCTGAATACTTCGCTGGCGCAGACACAGGTGCTTGCGATACTTAATGAATATATCCCTGAGGACGCCATCGTCATCGGAGCAGCCGGCAGCCTGCCGGGCGATATGCAGAGGATATGGAATTCGGCTGTGCCGGATACTTACCATATGGAATACGGATTTTCGTGTATGGGGTATGAGGTCGCCGGTGCACTCGGCATCAAATTGGCTGAACCGGAGCGGGAAGTATACGCCCTGGTCGGAGACGGCAGCTATCAGATGCTGCATTCGGAGCTGGTAACGAGCCTGCAGGAGAACAAGAAGATCAACGTCATACTGCTCGACAATGCAGGCTTCGGCTGCATCAACAATCTGCAGATGGAACAGGGTCTGGACAGCATGGCGACGGAGTTCCGCCATCGCGGCCAAGATGGCCAATTAAGCGGCGGGCTGATGGTCATCGACTATGCAGCCAGTGCCGCCGGCTATGGGGTTAAGACCTTCCGGGCGGCGACTGTGGAAGAGCTGCGTAATGCTCTAGCGGAAGCCCGGCGGGCGGAACGGTCCACGCTGATCGACATCAAGGTGCTGCCGAAGACAATGACACACGGCTATGGAGCCTGGTGGCATGTCGGTGTACCGGAAGTGTCCGGCAGCGAAGCCGTGCAGACCGCCTACGGGCAGAAAAAAGGGCAGCTGGAGAAGGCACGCAGTTATTAAGTTGTTTAAGCAGCTTGTGCTGCCGAAGCAAGGGAACTCTGCGGCGGGCGGCTGAAGCCTGCTGCCATACCTGTGATAATGGAAGGGGTAGTACCCATGATGTTCAAAGAACATGCGGTCCGGCTGGCCATTGCCCCCATCGCCTGGACTAATGATGATATGCCCGAACTGGGGCGGGACAATACGTTTGAGCAGTGCATTAGTGAGATGGCACTTGCCGGGTATGAGGGCAGCGAGGTGGGTAACAAATATCCGCGTTCTCCGGAGCGGCTGCACCGGGCGCTTGAGCTGCGCGGGCTGCAGATTGCCAGCGCCTGGTTCAGTGCCTACCTGACGGCAGGTCCTTATGAGGAGACCGCTAAAGCTTTTATCGCCCACCGTGACTTTCTGCATGAGATGGGAGCCAAAGTGATTGTGGTTTCCGAGCAGGGGCGGAGCATCCAAGGGCAGATGGATACGCCGCTGTTCGCTGCCAAGCCTGTGTTTACGGAACAGGAGTGGGCGGCGCTCGCTGCGGGTCTGGGCGGGCTGGGCCGCCTGGCTGCTGAGAAGGATATGTCGCTTGTCTATCACCACCATATGGGAACCGGAGTGCAGACGGCGGCTGAAATCACCCGGCTGATGGAGCTCACTGATCCCGGCGAGGTATCCCTGCTGTTTGATACCGGGCATCTGGCTTTTGCCGGTGAGAATCCTTTGGAGGTGCTGCGGGCTCATCTGCCGCGGATTAAGCATGTCCACCTGAAGGATATCCGGCCCGGGGTTGTCCAGCGTGTGATTTCGGATGGGCTCAGCTTCCTGCAGGCGGTAAAAGCAGGAGCGTTCACCGTGCCGGGTGACGGGTGCATTGCGTTTGCTGAGATTTTTGCCGAGTTGGCGGCGGCGTCCTATACGGGATGGTTCGTGGTGGAAGCGGAGCAGGACCCGGCGCTGGCCGATCCGCTGGAATACGCGATCAAGGCGCGCCGTTATATCCGGGAAGTCAGCGGTTTGTAAGCCTTGTTGGGCGGCGGACCGGGCGGCCGTGATCTGGCGGATTTGCCCATGTGAGTGTGTATGCGGGGTTGTGCGGCTGCGGCTGTGCTTACCCCGCCTTTTGCATTGGTTAGGAGCGTGTGGACTCCTACTGTTGCGGGGATAAAAAGCATCGGAAATGTGTGGATTAAGGAGGAAATCTTCGTAAGGAGATGGAGCCTGGCCGTCCCGGGCGGAAGTCCGGCCACCGGATGGAATCAGAGGGATAAATCCCTCTGATTGGGCGGAAACCCGGCCACCGGGCGAAAATAGAGGGATAAATCCCTCTGATTGGGCGGAAACCCGGCCACCGGGCGAAAATAGAGGGATAAATCCCTCTGATTGGGCGGGAACCCGGCCACCGGGCGAAAATAGAGGGATAAATCCCTCTGATTGGGCAGAAACCCGGCCGCCGGGCGGAATTAGAGGGATAAATCCCACTGATTGGGCGGAAACCCGGCCACCGGGCGAAAACAGAGGGATAAATCCCTCTGATTGGGCGGAAGCCCGGCCACCGGGCGAAAATAGAGGGATAAATCCCTCTGATTGGGCGGAAGCCCGGCCACCGGGCGAAAATAGAGGGATAAATCCCTCTGATTGGGCGGGAACCCGGCCACCGGGCGAAAATAGAGGGATAAATCCCTCTGATTGGGCGGAAGCCCGGCCGCCGGGCGGAAATAGAGGGATAAATCCCACTGATTGCACAGAAACCCGGCCACCGGGCGAAAATAGAGGGATAAATCCCTCTGATTGGGCAGAAACCCGGCCGCCGGGCGGAATTAGAGGGATAAATCCCACTGATTGGGCGGAAACCCGGCAGCCAAACTCTCCGGTTTGGTTTAGGGCCATCCGGCTGCTTCATTCGTCACCTCCGGGGAACAAGATTGTTACGAGAATCCATTATTTTCCCTGTTGGCCGGGTCCCGGAGGCATGTGCTATAATGGCAGCAATTCGGACGGAAGCTTCGATTATTTGAGCGCAGCCGAGTTTCCGGAGCGGCGTGTGCATGGAGCGGCCGGACCGCGGCCTGGTATCCTAACGGTTGTGGAGGGGGTTGTCTAATGTTCCGTACCTGGTATCACCGATTGCTGCTATCCTACTTTCCTATCTTTTTGCTAACTGTGACAATCCTGATTTTTGCCTCGTTTGTATTTATCAATGACATCTCCCGGATGGAGACCAAGAAGGCGGACCGCATCTCAGCCAGTTATCTCATGGATAATGTGGACCGGACGGTCAAAGAAGTCGAACTGTCTGTACTGGAAGCTGCCGAACGCAGCGATGCCTATAAGCGTTACTTTAATAATCAGGGTAAAGCGGATACGGGGGCAATCTATGCAGTAGCCCAGAGCCTGCGTGGTCTTATTCACGAATCCTCCTACATCCAATCGATCTATCTGTACGACAAAAGAAATGAAAGCGTTTTAACGGAAACTGGATTGAAGGAGCTTACCGGATTTGTAGACGAAGGCTGGATTAGGCAAATAACCTCCGGTGTTCTGCCGGAAGGCTGGCAGCCCGTCAGGGAATATAAATATGAGTTTATTCAGCGTACGCCCATACGTGTGCTTACTATAAATAAAGCCATGCCGCTTCCCTTCGGCTCAGGGGGGGTACTGGTGATCAATATCAAAATGAGCGGAATTGAGCAGCTTGTCGACAGCATGGTCAATCAGCAGCTCTCTTTCCTGACCATTTCCGGCAGCGATGGACAGACCGTGTATCAGGCGCATTCGGACAGTGAGGGTGCCGCCAGCGGCAAGCTGCTGAACACGCTTTATCTGGAGAGGCTCGGCTGGACGTTCTCCAGCGGAATTAAGGCAGGCAACCTGTTCAGCTGGGTGTCTGTGATTTCCTATCTCTGGGTGGCGATTGCCCTTGGGACGGTTATCTGTGCGATTTTTTACCTGGTCTATGTGACCCGGCGCAATTATAAACCGATCCAGGTGATTATGAACCGGATTGAAGGCCACCAGATCCGTATGATGGACCGGTCGACCGACCGGCCTGACGAAATGATGCTCATTGACGGGGTGCTGGAGGATCTGATTAACAACATGACGGATTATGATAAAAAAAGCCGGGAGAACCTGCTGCTGCAGCGCAGCAAGCTGTTCACCGATCTGCTGCACAGCGAGCGGCTCGACAACGTCATCCAGCGGCTGGAGGAACTGTCACCGCTAACCGGTGCCGATTCCTCCTCCCGCTTTATGGTTGTGCTCAGCGAAATTAACCGCTATGAGCAGGTATTTGAGGACCGTTATACAAGGGGAGACCAGAATACGCTCAAGTTTGCCTTGATGAACGTGTTTCAGGAATTGGCGCGAAATGCTGAGCTTCAGGGCTGGGCGGAGTGGGTCGGGACCGAGCGGGCCGCGATTCTCTTCCTGGCCACCGGCAGCGATGAGGAAATGACCGGCAAGATCCGCATTTTCGCTGAAGACTGCCGTTCCTGGGTAGAGCAGAATTTGCGGATCTCGCTCAGCTTCGGCATCGGCCCGGCTGCATCCGGACCGGGAACGATCCGGGAGTCTTATGCAGCGGCCGAATATGTCATGCAGCATAAGCTGCTGATGCAGGAAGATATCGCGCTGGCGGAATGCGGGGAAGCGCGCCAGCCGCTGCTTGAAACGTACAAATATCTGCAGATGATTGCCGAGTTTGTCAAACAGTTCCGGATGTCGAGCGGTCAATGGCGGGAGCAGCTGGAGTCGATTTTTGAGGCGTTTGAACAGGATTTTCTGCAGGATGACGATATCCGCTCGCTGATTCAGGCTATGCTGCAGATGCTGAGCCGTGAAGTGGCCGTGATGTCGGAGCAGCTGCAGGATGAGCTGTCGGCAGAGAATGCCCGGGTCCGGCTGAAGGGGCTGGAAAAGGCTGACTCCATCGGTGAAGTGAAGAGCATTCTGTTTGAATATTTGACAGAGTTATTCCGGACCTATGTCTCTGTCAGTGAGACCAAAAGCTACCGGGCGATGGTCAACGAGATGAAGAACTATATCGAGGAGAACTTTGCCAATCCGGATCTTTCCCTGAAGCATTTAAGTGACCGGTTTCAGGTGTCCGGCAAATATGCCAGCTACCTGTTCAAAACGGAATTCAAAATGAAATTTGTTGATTTCGTTACGGAGCTGCGGATGAAGGAAGCGGAACAGCTGCTGCTGGAGACGGAATATTCACTGCAGGATATCGCGCTCCAGGTGGGCTATGCAAATGCGATTACGTTCGGCAGGGTATTTAAGCGGGTTGCCGGCATCACGCCCGGCGATTACCGTTCTTTGAAGCGCCGCGGAGCATCCAAAGCCTAAGGCGGTTGTCCTGTTAATGAATCCATGGCGAAGCAGTTTCAGCTTGCCGGTACCAAAGGTGAAACGTCGGACTGATTCTGGCTTGCCAGGCCGCATTCCTGCTCGCAAAGCTCCGTCAGGAGCATGCAAACACGGATGCGGCCTCTTTTTTTACTGCTTATGAAAGCGGTTTATCATACGAAAATGGTTGGTCCGATAAACCGGAAGTCCGAATTCGCGGCAAAGGACATATCCGAAACAGGTTTATTGTCAGACTGCCGAAAGTTATGGAATACTGTGGGCATCCCGAACGGCAAGCGGTCAAGCAGCACATCAGAGGATTTCCGCTTAGGGATGGACAGGTGGAAGGCACGGGGATCATAAAGTCACCATTATAGCCTTGTAAAGGCGAAGGAGATGGAACAATGACAGTGAACGTAAACCAAGGATTTCTGAAGAAGGCCATCGGAATCGGATTGACCGCAGTAATGGGGGCTTCCCTGCTGGCGGGCTGCTCCTCTGATTCCAAGACAAACACGGCAGATGGAAGTACAGCAGCACCAAGTGAGAGCGCCGAGCGTGTCACACTGAAGGTAGAAATCTTTGACCGCGGCAACAGCCCGGAGCCTTATACCATTACCAACAACTATCTGTCCCAGCTGATTCAGAAAAATTTCGGCGATCCGAATAACATTGATGTCGAATTCGTGCCGGTTCAGCGCTCTGAGGAAGTTACGAAGCTGAATGTACTCATGGCAAGCAACACGGATGTGCCTGATATTGTATTTACGTATGATTCCAGTGTATTTTACCGCTACGCCCAGCAGGGCGGCCTGACAGATGTCGGGGATCTGCTCGATCAATATGGTTCGAACCTGAAGAAATTCATTGGCGACGAAACACTGGCATTCGGCCAGCTTGACGGCAAGCAGTTCTCCATCCCGGGCAAACGGGCGATTACGGGCCGTTACAGCTCCTACATCCGCCAGGATTGGCTCGATAAACTGGGCCTCCCTGTACCGACAACAACTGACGAGCTGTATACAACTTTGAAAGCGTTTAAAGAGAAGGACCCGGGCGGTCTCGGAAGCAAAAACATCCCAATGGGCATGGCGCTCGCTCCGGCCCAGTTCGAGACACTGATCTATTCCTTCATGAAGCCGATCAGCGGGGATCTGACCTACAGCCAGCGCTATGAGCTGCCGCTGCATGAGGGCTTCAAAGATGCGATGCAATTCCTCAATAAGCTCTACAATGAAGGGCTGATCAGCAAGGATTTCAGTCTGGACGAGGATAAAACCCAGCTGGCCAAGGATATTCAGAACGGCAACGTAGGCTATTGGTCAGAGGATGTGGATGTCCTGTTCTATGCCGACGGAACCCTTGATAATCTCTCCAAAAATGTAGAGGGCAGCAAGGTGCTTCCGGTGGATGTTCTGACTAACGCCAAGGTCGACAATAAGCACATTAAATCCCGCTATGCCTCGAACGGCATGTACATTATGATTCCGAAGAGCAGCAAACGTGCGGTGGAAGCGGTTAAGTATCTGGACTGGATGGCTTCAGGGAACAACCTGATCGATATCTACAGCGGTGTTGAAGGGGAAAACTATGATCTGGTTGACGGCATTCCAGTAGTTAAAGCAGATGTTCCTCAGGAATTTGCTGACCGTCTGTTCAATGCCGGTGACACAGCAATCATCTCCAACGGCAAAAACCTCGGAGATCAGGCTACCAACGAAAAAGCATGGATCAGCGGCTTCCCGGAACGCAACCAGGAAATGCTGAAGCAGTCGATTGCGATTGCCAATACCGACACCGTCGGCCCGATCGTCTTTGGTAAGCCAATTGAAGCGGAAGGCCAATACGGCACTACTCTCAATGACAAGCTGGCCGTAATTATTGTGAAGACCGCGATGGCTAAGCCGGATGAGTTCGAATCCGTATATGAGCAGGAGATGAAGGATTACATGTCCCTGGGCGGAGATAAGCTGAAGGCAGAGCTGGAGAAGGCACTTACAGAGCTTCCGGCTAAATAACAAATATAAAGTGAAAACCGGGGGGGAGGTGAGATGCCGCTTCACCCGGTTTTTCTCATAGGAGGAGACCGACTTGAGCAAAGCGAGTTACTTTAGACGGTATTGGCAACTCTATGCGCTGCTTTCGCTGCCTATTATCTATTTTCTAATTTTCCGTTATGGTCCGATGTATGGTGTGCAGATCGCTTTTAAGGATTTCAATTTGTTCCAGGGGATCGGCGGCAGTGAGTGGATCGGCTTCGACGCCTTCCGCGAGGTTTTTGGCATGAGGGAGTTCTACAGCACCCTGCGCAATACGTTTATGCTGAATTTTCTGGATTTACTGGTCTCCTTTCCGGCCCCGATTATTCTGGCGATTATGCTGTATGAAATCAAGTCGGTATGGTTCAAAAAAATATCGCAGACCATCCTCTACATCCCCCATTTTATTTCCTGGGTAATCATCGGGGGGATCGTCTATCAGTTGTTCGGCAACCAGTCCGGTATGGTGAACGAAGTGCTGCAGGGGCTGGGCCTCTCTCCCATTCCGTTCCTGACCGAAAAAAATCCTTGGCTCATTACGTACTTGTTTACTGGCGTCTGGCAAAGTGCCGGCTGGGGAACCATCCTGTATCTGGCGGCATTGACCGGTGTCAACCGCGAGCTGTTCGAAGCAGCTGAAGTCGATGGGGCAACCAGGCTCAAGAAGATCCGCTATATTACGCTTCCAAGCATTAAACCAACCATCGTGACCCTGCTTATCCTCAACCTCGGGAAAATGGTCAGCATCGGCTTTGACCGTCCTTACATCATCGGGAATACAGCGGTACGTGAATATTCCGATGTGCTCAGCACCTTTGTATACCGGATCGGTCTGGAATCGGGCCAATATACGCTGGCTACTGTAGTCGGATTGTTCCAGGCGGTGGTGGGGCTGGTATTCATTCTCGGCTCCAATTATATTTCGAAAAAAGTGACCGGCAACGGCATCATATGATAAAAGAAGGAGGCGGAGTGCTATGAGTGAACGCACCTCAAACCGGATTTTTGATATCGTCAATATTACATGTGTTACCTTGTTCGTCCTGTTCTGTCTGGCTCCGTTTTTGCACGTAATTGCTGTGTCGCTCAGCTCCAACCGGGCAATCACATCCGGTGAAGTGACGATTTTCCCGATAGAAGTGAACTGGAATGCATACATTAATGTATTTTCTGACAATGCGATGATCCGCTCGCTCATCTTTACGATCATTCTGACGGTGGCCACCACGCTGCTTTGCATGATCTTCACGATTGCAGCAGCCTATCCGCTGACCAACACTAAACTGAAGGGCCGCAAGTTTTTCATGTATCTGATCATCATTACCATGTTTTTCAGCGGAGGGATTATTCCTGAATATCTGCTGATCCGTGATCTGAAAATGATCGACTCGGTCTGGTCACTGATTCTGCCCGGTCTGGTCAGCCCGTTTAACCTGATTATCCTTATCTCCTTCTTCAACAATATTCCGCCAAGTCTGGAAGAATCGGCTGAAATCGATGGCAGCTCGCATTTCCGCACATTAATGAGCATTATCCTGCCGTTATCTATGCCGGTTATGGCCACATTGGCGCTCTTTTATGCGGTGGGGCGCTGGAACGGCTTCCAGGATTCACTTATGTATATCAATAATCCCGATCTGTACCCGCTTCAGCTCAAACTGTTCCAGATGGTGCAGAACAATATGGTCTCCGAATTGACACAGATGGAGGGGGCCAACCGGACTGCGCTGACTCCGGAGAGCCTCAAAGCAGCAACGGTTATCTTCGCTACGGTGCCGATCCTTGCCGTGTATCCGTGGCTGCAGAAATATTTTGTCAGCGGGGTCATGCTTGGTGCCGTCAAAGGGTGACCTGCAAGGCAGGGTGTACAGAAGGGAGAACATGGCTGTGGAAGACAAAGGAGCATTCTCATTCTCAACCTGCTGGAATATTAAACGGCATACGGATGGCAGCAGCATGCTGCGGGAAATCCGTGAGCTTGGCTTCCGGCGGGTGGAGCTGAACTATAATGTCACCGAAGCAATGCTGGGGGCGATTGAGCCGATGATCGAGCGGGGGGAGATCGGCGTTTCCAGTGTTCATAACACCTTCCCTCACGTTCCCGATCCCGATTACGGCACGGATTCCGTGCTGCTGGGCTTCGGGGATGAGACGAAACGGCAGCGGGCGGTGGAGCTGCTGGTCCGTTCGGCTGAGTACGCCCAGCGTTACGGCGGCGAGGCCGTGGTGGTGCATCCCGGCGAAGTGCCTTTTCCGAATGATATTGCCAAGGAGCTGGAGCAGATTTACAGCGGACAAGGCAGGGATTCGGAAGCGTACCGCAGCAAGTGGGCGGAGCTGCTGGAACGGCGGGAGGCTTATAGCGCCGGCTATGTGCAGACGATTATCCGCAGCCTGGATGAAGTATGCAACCGCGCGGCCTCCAAGGGCATAAACGTCCGCTTTGGGATCGAGACACGCTCCCGGCCGCAGCAAATTCCAACGCTCGCGGAAGCCAAAACGGTAATAAGCGCGTTAAAGGGCGCACCTGTCGGCATCTGGTATGACACCGGCCATGCCATCATGATGGACCGGATGGGCTTGTATGACAGTGTAGGAGAGATGGAGGGGTTGATGGATGATATCGTGGGCGTTCACGTCCATGAGACCATCGGCCTCTCCGACCACTGGTGTCCCTATGTGAACAGCGGAAATATGGAATTCTATGATGCCTATTTACCGATGATTGAGCGGGCCCAGGTCAAGGTGTATGAGCTGAAGGCGGCTTGCCGGCCGGAGGAAATTCATGAGAGCCACCGCCTGCTTACGGCTAAGCTGGCGGGCAGGGGGTAGGCGGTATGCTGAGCGCTGAAGATGATAAGCTGAGCGATGCAGACCGCAAGTTAAGCGATGAAGACCACAAGTTAAGTGATGAAGACCAGATCATGAGCGATGAAGACCATAAGTTAGGCAATGAAGATAGCAAGCTGAGCGATGCAGATCGTAAGCTGGCTATCCGGTATGCCCCGCGCTTATGGTTCGACCGAAGCGAGCTGTTTTTCCCGGTCCGCTTCGGTGTAACTGTGCTGCGGAAGGACGGGGTTTCCCCCTCCTTCCGGCGCCGTCTGGCCGAGAACCGTCCCGAAGTAGAAGCGATTGTGGAATATGCGATATATTACGATTATGATATCCAGCATCTCTATGATCTGGAGCATGTGTGGGTATATATCGGCAGGAACGGGGAGGTGGCGGATGTTGAAGCCAGCTTCCACGGGAAATACCTGAAAGGGCTGCTCCGCGGCTCCGCCAATCTGAGCGGAACGCGGGCCGTTCTGTATGTCCAGCCCGGCAAGCATGCCCTCTCCCCGATCCCTGAAGTCTTTGAGCTGCTGCCGGCCTTTGCCTCCTGCACGCAGGAGGAAGCCGGGGCGGACGGGCTAATCTTCGGGGATTTCTTCCGCGGCATTCTGGCTACGGACGAAGAGACAGACCGGCGGGTCCGGCGTTATCTGCAGACCTGCCGGTTCACGCCTTCTCTGTCTTATGAGGAATGGATATATGCTGACCGGGAGGATCTGTTCGTTTCCTGGAGCCAGCTGTTTGCAGAAATTCCCGGACGTATCCGCAGGGAGCTGGGCCGGCTGTAGATAAGTTATACGAGGACCAGTTATGATACAAGAAATGATTCTTAATGGAGGGAACCATCATGTATAAGCAACTGGTGGCCAGCAATGATCTGGCGGTAGAGAGCGGATTATCCCGGCAGGTGCTTGATCCGGAGTGCCGGTATTACGGAGGTACCATAGATCCCGGCACAGGCGTTGCCTGGGTCAATCACACCACCGGCACACCGACTGAGATGTGTTATTGGGGGGCCGCCCTGGTAAACCCCGATTCTAAGTACTACCGGGATGAAGAGCTGCTGGACCGGCTGCGGCTGGCAACGGAGTTCGTGCTGCGTGCCCAGCATGAGGACGGCTCCATCTCCCCGGGCTGGACGAACTATCATTCCCCGCCGGACACGGCCTTTGTCATCGTCGGTTATGCCCAGCTCTATCAGCTGCTGGCGCAGCAGGAATGGCAGCCGCTCCAGCCCGTGCTGGACAATATGAGATTGTTTCTTGAGCGGACGCTGCCCGTCATGCTTACGGGCGGCGTCCATACCCCGAACCACCGCTGGGTGATCTGTGCGGCGCTTGGATTTCTGCATAAGCTGTTTGGACTGGAAGAGCTTGTGCAGCGAGCGGATCAGTGGCTGGCAGAGGGAATGGACATTACCCCGGACGGGGAATGGACGGAGCGGAGCAACGGCATTTACAATGCAGTCAGCGACATCATGCTGATTCATGCCGCCCGCCTGCTGGACCGGCCGCAGCTCCTGGAACCGGTCCGTCTGAATCTGCGGATGATGGTCTATCTGGTCCATCCTTCGGGCGAGGTCGTGACCGATTATTCCGGGCGGCAGGATCTGGGGAGTGTCCATGATCTCTCCCCGTATTATTTGCCCTACGCAATTCTGGCCCGTGCAGACAACGATGCGCAGTTCGCTGCCATGGCGGAATGGGCCGGGCGGGCGCTCAGCCATCCGGGCGTCTGCTCGGCCAATGTGCTGGTGAGGATGCTGCTTGAGCCAGAGCTTAAGCAGTCTTTCGGGGCCGTGGCAGAGCTGCCTGTGAAGTACGAGACGCTACTGAACGGGGATTTTCTGCGGCACAGCTATCTGCAGGACATGGAGGCCGCCGGTCATCAGGGGCGGATTTTTCACAGCCGGCTGCATACCGATTTCGGGGCACCCGTTGCCCGCTTTAGGGATGAAGATACCAGTGTAACGCTGATCACGGAGACACCGTCTTTCTTTGCGCTGCGCCATGGTGCTGTGCGGCTGCTGGCCGTGCAATTGGCGTCTTATTTCAATCCGGGATTCGTCCCGATGCAGGAAATAACGAAGCTGTCCGCCGGATACCGCCTCGCAGGCGAGCAGAAGAAAGGGTATTATGGTCCGGTCGAAGGAGCCCTTCTTCCGCCGACTGCAGCAGCAGCGGTCAGCCCCTGGTATCTGCTCCCGCACCAGAGCCGTACGCTCACACATGAGCAGACGTTTCGCGTGGAGGCGGAGGTGCAGCGCACAGACACGGGCTGGACGATCCGGGTGCATTGTGAGGAGCCGGGGGAGGTCATGACCCAGCTGTCCTTTGTTTTTGGCAGGGAAGGAAGCTTTACTTCTGGCGAGCTGCAGGCGGTAGAAGAGGATCGCTACCTCTGGAGCGGAGGCGTTCTCCGCTATACCAGCGGCGAAGACTGGTTGGAACTGACGGGGGGAGAGCTTGGCCATCTGGCGAGTACGGTACGTGAAGCGAAGCTGCAGAACAACTGCAAGGCGGTGCTGGTCAATGTGATGACCCCGTTCGATAAGACATTCACCCTGACGCTCTCTCCTTCTATGAGAAGTGTCTAATCTCTGAGAGAATCGGCGGATTCCTTGACTTCTGGACTCCATATGTTAGAATGACGAAACCCTAATTCTAATATAAAGAAGTGAAGTTATGCTAGAGCCCAAGGTAAAGGGGAAACGGGGCAGCCTGTTCCTCGACAAGTATTTTTCCGGAGAATCCATAGATTACCGCCAAATGATAGCGTTATTTATACCGCTTCTGGTCGATCAGGCCTTTATTGTCGGTCTGAATCTAGTGAATACGGCGATGATCAGCTCGTCCGGTGTGGCGGCGATCAGCGCCGTTAATATGATCGATTCACTTAATATTTTTTTGATCAGTGTGTTCATTGCAGTTTCCACTGGAGGGACCGTTGTTGTCGCCCAGTATAAAGGGAGCGGTAATGACCAGATGGTCTCCAAAGCCACAGCCGGTGCAGTCTCATCAGTTTCTTTGATGGCGCTATGCATCGGCTTGTTCGGGATTGTGCTTCACGGTCCGCTGCTGAACCTGCTGTTTGGTGCGGCTTCGCCAGAGGTAATGGCCAATGCCAGGACGTATCTTATCGGAAGCAGCCTGTCCTATCTGGGTATCGCTGTTGTAGAAGCGGTCTGCGGTGCATTGCGCGGAATCGGCAGGACCAGGGCTTCACTCGTGCTGTCTCTGATCATGAACCTGATCTATGTTCTGCTGAATTTTGTATTCATTAACGGTCTGCATATGGGTGTGTTCGGGATGACCATTGCCATCAACGTATCCAGATATCTGGCTGCGGTCTGCGCACTCATCTATCTGTTCCGGATGGACAATACGCTGCATGTGAGAATCCGCGATTTGCTGGTCTTGAACTGGACGATGCTCAAACGAATTATGAATATCGGCCTGCCGTTTGCCGCAGAGCAGATGTTTTTTAACGGCGGTAAGATTCTGACCCAAGTCTTCATCGTCAGTCTGGGCACCTATGCGATTGCCACGAATGCCATCACGTCTACCCTGGCCGGAGTCATGCAGATTCCTGCGAATGCCTTGTCCCTGACGCTCATTACAGTGGTAGGCCAATGCATGGGCAGCAGAAATGTGAAGGACGCCCGCAAATTCGTCAAATCGTTTCTTTGGCTGTCGTCGGTTTCCTTTGTGCTGATGGCGCTGCTGATCTTCCCGTTTTACCATCCGCTGGTGTCCTTGTTCCATCCTCCGGCTGAGATTATCGGCGACATTTTCCTGGTCTTCCTGATCAATTCCATTGCCCAGATTCCGCTGTGGTCGATCAGCTTCATTACACCGTCGGCCCTTCGGGCCGCGGGTGATTCCAAATATACATCGATGGTTTCGATGCTGTCGATGTGGCTGTTCCGCGTTGTGCTGGGATATCTGCTCGGCATCCAGTTCGGTATGGGCATTGTCGGTGTATGGCTGGCGATGAACTGCGAATGGGGCGTGCGGGGCTTCATCTTCCTGCGGCGGTTCCTTGGCGAGAAATGGGTTCAGCATAAGGTAATCTAATCCAGGGTCGGGGCAGGATGTTATATATATGAATTCTGTACAGCCTCATTTGGGGTAAAACAGAGCAGGTACGGCGGCCGCTTTCAAGAGAAAGCGGTTTTTTTGGCGCGATTTCGTCTGCGCGGATCATGTTTTATCCGAATAAATGACAATAAACCTACTAATATTTCCTTTTTTACTATGAGTTGAATCACGCAATTACCCCAATTTACAGCAAAAATCCTACAGATTATAGTAAGTTAAAAAATTGGGTCCAAGCACATTTGCAGTATGTCTGTTGATCTACCAATCTATTAACTTTGATGTCATGGAGGAATCTAATGAAGCGCAGAACAATGAATCGCTTATTTTCCGGCACAATCGCAGGGGGAATGCTGGTTTCTACTTTACTGGCCCCTGCCGCTTTTGCGGCGCCTTCCGCGGGCAGTAAGTTCACCTCGGAACAGGCGGCAGCTATTCTTAAGGGATTGACCCCGGCACAAAGACAGGCACTGGAACAGATCAGTGTCAGTACCGGACCGGTTATTTCGCCCGAAATTAACACGGAGAGCACAGAGCTTGTCAACGTTATCGTCCAATTTATCCCTGAACCGGCGGCAGTAGCCGGGCTGACAAGTGCAGGAAAGGCGCAGAAATTCTCTTTGACCTCCGCTGAAGATCAGGTAGAACAGTCCCATGAGGACTTCAAGGCTTTTATCGGTAAACTGAAGGTCAACAAACTGGAGAGCCGCAGCGCATTCGCGTATAACCCGTCGGAAATTTCGATCTATCAGGAGTACCGCGAAGCTTTTAACGGTGTGGCTGTGACCTTGCCGGGCACTGCTGTGCGGGATTTGGCGAGTTCCGGTCTGGTCAAAAAGATCTGGAATGATACTACAGTTCAATTGCCGGAGGATACGGTTATTCCTACTGATCTTACAGGGGAAGACAACGCCGCTGATTTGACTGCAGGAGAAGAGGCCGCCGACACCAGTAAGCTGATGATGGAAAGCTTTCCAGTCATTGGGGTGGACAAGCTGCATGACGAGGGCGTTACCGGTAAAGGCATCAAGGTAGGTATTCTGGATACCGGGATTGATTATAATCACCCCGATTTGACCAGCGTCTATCACGGATACCGTAAGACGGATGGTGAAAATCCGGCGGCTGTCGATCCGGCAACCGTTAAGGGCTGGGACTTTATTGACAATGATGCCGATCCAATGGAGACCACGTACAAAGATTGGGAGGCAGCTGGTAAGCCGGAATCCGATTCAGAAGAATATTTTACTGCACATGGTACGCATGTAGCGGGGACGATTGCCGGCCAGCAGGCCAATGATGTCGATTATGCCGCCCTGGGTGTTGCGCCCGATGTCGAGCTGTATTCCTACCGTGTCCTCGGTCCATATGGATCGGGTGCGAACAGCGGGATTATCGCCGCAATCGACAAGGCGGTTCAGGATGGAATGGATGTTATCAACCTGTCGCTCGGTTCGAAGCTGAATGATCCGCTCGATCCAACGTCCATAGCCATTAATAACGCAATGCTTGCCGGTGTAGTCAGCGTAATTGCCGCAGGCAACGACGGTCCGGCGGCGGGTACGCTCGGAACACCGGGCGCCAGCGCACTGGGGATAACGATCGGTGCCTCCAGCGTGCCGATCGCCATTCCTACGGTTACGGCTTCCGTATATGATGCGGCCGTTCCGGCAGCCGCAGATGAAGAGTCTGCTACGGTTACGGATACGGTCTACCAGCCGCTGACGATGAAGCTGTTCGGGGAAGAGTTCAACTATGAACCTGCCAGCATCGTCGGTACAGAGCAGGAAATCGTATACGCGGGCTTAGGCAAGGCTGCTGATTTTGCAGGCCTTGATGTGGCTGGCAAAGTTGCCCTGATCGCACGCGGAGAGATCGGCCTGAACATCAAAATCAAGAATGCCGCCAAAGCCGGTGCGATTGCGGCCATTATCTATAATAATACAACCGGTTATATCGATAATTATCTGGGTGAGGCTTCCGGGTATATTCCGACCTTCCAGGTTGAGCAGGCGGCAGGCGAGAGCCTGAAGAAGATGGCCAAGCCTTACATCAGCTTTACGGATGTGAGCGACACCGTGTCGCAGGGCGATTTGCTGGCTGATTTCAGCTCGCGGGGGCCCGTGTCCGGAACAGATGACATCAAGCCTGACCTTGTAGCTCCGGGTGTAGCGGTATTCTCCACCTATCCGGTATATATGAATGATCCGGTCAACCAGAGCAACTATGATATCGCCTATACGCGGATGTCCGGTACGTCCATGGCGACTCCGCATGTTACCGGCATCGCCGCTCTGATTCTGCAGAAGCATCCGGACTATACGCCTTTTGATGTCAAAGCTGCCCTTATGAATACCAGCGTTGACTTAAATAAGGACTATTCGATCTATGAAGTCGGCGCAGGACGAGTAGATGCTTATCGTGCAGTTCATGCGGATACGACCGTTAAGGTGCTGGATACAACCACCAGCGTTTCCGCTGACAATGAGTATGTTGAGATTGCCGATATTACCGGTTCCCTGAACTACGGAAGTGTGTATACCGAAGAAGGGAAGACCACTTCAGCCAGCAAGACGCTGGAGCTGGATAACGGGGCTGAGAACGCCAAGACCTATCACCTGGAGCTGGAGCTGCCTTCGAGCGCCCCGATTACACTAAGCAGAGACGAGGTATCCGTACCTGCAGAATCCAGCACAACCTTCGATACCCAGCTGCTGGTAAATGATTCGGTGCCGAACGGAACCTATGAAGGATATATTCATGTAATCAACGAAGCAGATGCTGCGGACGTTTACCAATTGCCGCTGCTCATCCGGGTATCGGACAAAGGCCTCGATTACCTGGAAATGGATCCGCCCGCAATTTCTAATAACTATGTGATGCATTCCTACTCCAATTGGGTTACAACTGCCTATTTCTCTATGAAGAGCCCGATGGAGACTATGGATGTCTATCTTAAGGATTACAAGACCGGAGAGGTACTAGGATTCCTGGGCACTGTAAATACTGCAGATCTTGCTGTAGGTAAAGACATCATGCTGTTCAATTTGTTCAAAGGCTATGTCTATCCATTTACAGAAGACGGCAGCATCTCTAAAGTCTCCCGCTTTGTTCCAGAGGGTGAATATGCGCTGGAGGCGTTCTCCATAGATGCGGACGGTGAATCCTATCAAGTGGAATCACCGATGACATTGGTAGATAATACATCACCGGAGCTTTCACTTAAGACTACGAATGCTGCCGGAGATACAGCTGTACTGACTCCACAGATCATTGAAGTGAATGATGATTCGCTGTTCACGACAGAAACGTATGACGGCAAAGATATTTCCGCTATCTGGGTACACGGGAACATTACAGACAGCAGCGTGAAGACACTGCAAGAGGCGGGATATTCCTATGATCAAAGCGACAATACGGTAAGCTTTTATGAATACGGCAGCCCGTTCATGTCCGGTTACTTTAAGGCCGATAAGAACGGTGACTTCCGTTACGGGATTACGAAGGAAGACTTCGCATCGGAACCTTATGAACTGCGGCTCTTCGGCTGGGACCCTGCAACGGTAGGGACGACCTGGCTGGGCAATAAATATGTGTATCTGACCCCTGATACCACTTATGCACTTACTGAACTGGACCGGGAAACGGTAAAAGTAGGTGATACCTTTACTGCGACGATCAACATGAATAATCTGAAAGCATTCACCGGAGCGGAGTTTACACTTCAGGAACTTACCGGGAACTTCAAACTGGAGTCGCTGGATGTCACGGATGAATTCAAGGCACTTGCGGCAAAGCAGGGGGCTACGGTGGAGCTCCAGGATGATATCAAAGATTTCTACAGCAGCGTAAAAGTAAAACTGCAAGGTGAGAACCTTACCGGGATCGATGGCGATGTACCGTTCCTGAAGCTGAAATATAAAGTAAGTGGCGACTCCTACTATAATAAGGTGGCCACGATTCTGGCTACGGATCTCTTCGTGACTCAAGCCGGGACGGAAGAAGCCTTATATACTCCGTCGTATACAACGGATTATATGGATTTTGTATCCAAGACTTCGCGGTTGTACGGCTTTGTAAGCCCGGAAGCCTTCCTGGTTAACGGGGAATATATGGAGTTTGGCAAGGATTACAGCAAGATGAATTTCGAAGTATTTGCGGAAACTGAATCCGGCAAAAAATATACGGCAACCGTAGACCGGAATGCCCAATATGATCTTAAATCGATTCCTGTCTCAGACGAGGTAATCAAAGTAACCTTCAAAGCGCCGGGACACACTTCTATCAGCCGCTCAAGCA
This sequence comes from Paenibacillus pedocola, assembly GCF_031599675.1. Lineage (NCBI taxonomy): Bacteria > Bacillati > Bacillota > Bacilli > Caryophanales > Paenibacillaceae > Paenibacillus > Paenibacillus pedocola. The sequence continues at coordinate 266,535 of NZ_CP134223.1, forward strand.
CTGCTTACAAGATTGAAGACGGCAAGATGATCGGCTCGCAGCAGCTGTTATCCCTGCACGGCTCGCTGGCCGGGGATGTCAACGGCGATGAAGTTATCGACATTCTTGATTTGCAGCAGGCTGGACTGGCTTATAATACCAGTGATCCCAAGTCTGATATCAACCAGGACGGAACCGTGGATGATACAGATATCCAGTTTATCGTGAAGAACTTCCTGTCACTTGGCCAGAATGCCGCTGTAGATGCGGTTCCTCAGGACAAGATTGGCGGGATTGGCCTGGACGAGATGCTGGAACAAATCAAGAACGGCACGCCTAATAGCGGCGGCGGTACAGACAACGGCGGTGGAACCGACAACGGCGGCGGTACTGACAACGGCGGTGGAACCGATAACGGTGGTGGTACGGATAACGGCGGTGGAACCGATAACGGCGGTGGAACCGATAACGGTGGTGGTACTGACAACGGCGGTGGAACCGATAACGGCGGCGGTACCGACAACGGCGGTGGAACCGATAACGGTGGTGGTACCGACAACGGCGGCGGTACCGACAACGGCGGCGGTACTGATACAGTCAACGGCAATACTGGCAACACAAGTAATACAGGCAGCAGCAATACCGGAAGTGCTCCGGTTGTGGTTACTGAGCAAACTGTGCCGGCTTCCGATTTGGCGGCTGTCACTAACGGTGTAGCAACAGTAGACGGTAAAGCGGGCGTTCCGGTGAAACTGCCGGCTAATAGCGGGGAACTGCTCAAGGGCAGCAGCCTGGCAGTGCACACGGATGCCGGAATGGTAACCATTCCGTCTGGGGTGCTGCAGGCACTTGCAGCGCAGGCGAACGACAATAATCAGGGCAATATCTACTTGAATATTGCAGCTAAGGCGGCAACGCCTGCACCTGCTGAAGCGGGTGTGGCGCTGACAGCAGGCGGCGTTTATGATTTCAATCTCTTCTATAAGAAGGCGAATGGCGAAGAAGTGCGCCTTGCAGCCTTCCCGAAAGAAATTCAGCTAACGCTATCTTACAACAACAGTCTGAACGCCGATCTGTCAGGCATCTATTATTTGAACGAACAGACCTCTGCCTGGGAATATGTAGGCGGCAAGGTCAATGCAGCACAGCATACCATCACCGCAAATGTAGGCCATTTCAGCACTTACGGTGTACTGGCTTACGAGAAGAGCTTTACCGATCTTTCCGCTTCGCACTGGGCTACGGGAGCCGTTAAGGCATTGTCGGCGAAGCACATCGTAACCGGCCAGTCGGAAACGCTGTTCGCTCCGGATGCCAAGACAACACGGGCTGAATTCGTGGCGATGATTGTACGGGCCTTGGGATTGCATACGGGGGTAGAAGATACGCAATTCAGCGATATTCCGGCAGATGCCTGGTATGCGGATGAAGTGGCTGCGGCGCATGGGGCCGGATTGGTTAACGGCCTTACGCAGACCGCGTTTGCACCAGATCGGAGCATTACCCGTGAAGAAATGGCAGTTATTGCAGTTAAGGCTTATAAATATGCGGCAGCGAAACAAGCCGGGGCTTCGGCCAACACTCAGGTGTACAAGGATCAATCGTCCATCTCTTCCTGGGCGGCGGCGAGCATCCAAGAGGCAGCAGGCCTGGGAATTATGTCAGGGCATGCGAGCGGGCTGTTCGCTCCGAAAGCGGCGGCAAGCCGGGCCGAAACTGCGCAGACCATTTATAATCTGTTGACTGCGGCAGGCAAGTAATATCAACTTTTCATATTTAGGCAAAAAGCCGGGGGAATATCGCTGCAAGAGCGGTAACCTCCCGGCTTTTTTTAATGGAATAACTCTTGAATCTGTCTTTACCGTTGTATAATAAAGAGAGCTTACTGCTGTACTTTAACGGAAAAGAGGACTTAAGAATGACTGAGGGGAAAATCATCAAGCACTACCGGGAGAAGCAGCAATTAACCCAGCGTGAGCTTGGTCATGGGATTTGCTCAGTGACTCATCTAAGCAAAATAGAGCGGGGCATCACCGAGTATTCCTCCGAAATCATCGATTTATTATGCGGGCGCCTCAATATCAATATGGCTACAGAGATAGAACGTTTCCATATGACCCAGCGCAAGTTAAACGAATGGCATGATGCGATGGTAATGCAGCGGACGAAAGAAGCGGAGATCCTGAAGGAGCAGATTGAGCGGGAAACACTTAAAGATTTGCCCGATTACAAAATCCCGTATCCCCTGCTGTTAACCCGTTACTATTTATATAACAATGACTTGAAGCCTGCTTCCAGGCTGATCCGGGAGATTGGAAAGGATGAATATGCTTCGCCTTACGTGCGCAACTATTTTAAGCATCTTCAGGGAATCTATTATTTTTTGTCGGGTAAATTCCTGGAATGTATCGGCGTTTTGACGGAGATTGACGAGCCGGAGTATACCGAACAGGAGTATTTCTATCATTTGGCGCTTGCGTATCATTCGATTCATTCCAATATTATCGCCTACTATTATGGGGAAAAAGCGCTGCAATATTTCCGCAAGACACTTAATCTGGTGCGGATTATCGATACCGAGACCCTTTTGCTGATTCAGCTGAGTGTGAATGAACCGCATTATTTCTCGATAGCTAAGCAGTCTTACGAAAATCTGATCAAAGCCTGTGAGTTATGCGGCTCTATCGACCGCAAGTACAAGCTGCTCCATAACCTTGCCTTTGAGCATATGCGCCGGGGGCTGTACGACGAAGCGGCCGACCTGTTCGAACAGGTGATGGAGCTGATTAGCGGGCCGGACCATTCGTTCTACCTGACTGTGCTTGACTGCTATATCACTTCCTGCGTGGGCGCTAAGCGCCTTCCCGTATCCGAATTGCTTGCTTTAACCTATCAAGGGCTGACACTGGCGACGGAGCGTACAGACAACCGGGCGATTAACTTTAACCTGCTGATGCTGTCGCTGAAAGAGGATTGGCAGCCGTATTACCGTTATATTGAGGAGGAAGCCCTGCCGCATTTCCGCAGCAATGGCGACACCTATGCCATCGAGCGGTATGAGCGCAAGCTGTTGTCCTATTATCTAAAGAGCGGCGAACGCGATAAAGCACTGGATCTTTCGCTCTCCATGATTGGCGGCATGAGCAGCGGGCTGGAGAATTATTGATACATCCGGGATGGCCGAGGCGGAGGTGCTGTTTCCGTTATAAAAAAAGAGACCACCCGCGCGCAGAGCTGAAGCTGCAAGCGGGGCGGTCTCTTTGTGATGTTATTCTGCAGTGGCCGAAGCCGCTTCCTTACCGGCAAAAAAATTCGGCAAATACTCCCTGTTCGCCTCCAGCATTTCATCCAGCATGAATATAGCCGTCTCTACGGAAGGCACGAGCGGATGATGGGCGAGCGCCTGGATCGCCAGGCTGCGGTCGCCGGTAACGGCGGCGTCAATCGCCAGCTGCTCATACGTCTTCACGGCATGGATCAGTCCCTTCGCCATCGGCGGCACCTTGGTCAGCGGCAGCGGCAGCGGACCGGTCTTCGTGACGACACAGTTGACCTCAATGCTGGCATCCTCCGGCAAAAAGCTGAGAATGCCGCGGTTCGCCACGTTCAGTGTCTGAATATCATTCGTGCCGTTATGTAGCGAGCGCATCAGGTTGACCGCCGCTTCGGAATAAAAGGCTCCGCCGCGCTGCTCCAGCTGCTTCGGCTTCTCCTTCAGCTCCAGATTGCTGTAGATTTCGAACAGCTCTTCCTCGACGCGTTTGACTACTTCGGCACGGTTTGCACCCTGCCTGGCGGAGGCCAGCTGCTCTTCGAGCATGGCGTCGGTCATGTAGAAATATTTCAAATAATAAGAGGGCAGAGCACGCAAGGACTGCAGGAATTCGGGATTCCACTCCCGTGCAGGGACGTTCTTCGCGCTGTAGCCAGCCGTATCGGCCAGCATCTCATCCAGCTTGTCTTCACCCTCGACATCAATCCGGGTAATCCAGTGCAGGTGATTAAGCCCGACGAACTCGGCATAAATCCGGTCCGGCGCGGCATTGTATTTCGCTGATACCTGCTTGATCAGCCCGATCGGCGCATTGCAGAGTCCGATGCTCTTCACCTTCGAGTATCTCAGCACCGCTTCGGTCACCATTCCCGCCGGGTTGGTGAAGTTCAGCAGCCAGGCATCAGGAGCGAGCTCTTCGATATCCCGGCAGATGTCCAGGATGACGGGAATGGTGCGCAGCGCTTTCATCATTCCGCCCGGGCCGGTCGTTTCCTGGCCGATGACGCCGTATTTGAGCGGAATGGACTCATCGCGGGCGCGGGCGTCCAGCATGCCGACGCGGATCTGGGTGCTGACGAAGTCCGCTCCGGCAATCGCCTCGCGGCGGTCAGTCGTCAGGTGGACTGTAATCGGCAGACCCGATTCCTGCACCATCCGCTTAGCCAGACTGCCGACAATGTTCAGCTTACGCAGGCCGGGCTCAATATCCACGAGCCACAGCTCAGTCACAGGAAGCTCCTTGTGATGGAGAATGAAGCCTTCGATCAGTTCAGGTGTATAGGAAGAGCCGCCGCCAATCACGGCGATCTTAAGTCCTTGGTTAGCTGCCAAGATGAATCACTCCTGTCTTGTTGTTATCGGAATGGGTTCGAATTCTTGAAAGGGACGCATTTTGTCATAGATTTCACTGGTGATGCTGAGGCCGTCGCTTTCCAGCGCAGCCCACACCGCACCGACCACAGGCTCTGTGGCCAAGGTAACAACAGAGGCGTGCGGCGCGGCTTCGCGCACAGCCTGTTCAATGGGCCCGCGGATCCAGCCGCGGTCCCCCCGGGTCAGCAGGCTGCCGGCCAGCACGACGTCGAAGACGTCATGCTCCATGCCCAGCCTGCGGATCACGGCCGCTGCCGACTTGCCCAGCTCGGCACCCTGCCGGTGCAGGATGGCAAGCGCGGCGGTATCGCCGGCTGCTGTCGCCGGGAACAGCAGGCGCGCCGCATGCAGCGGCACGGATTTGCCGTGGTCGAGGAAGTCGTTGTACATGTCCCCGACCGACTTGTAGCCCAGCAGCTCCAGCAGCGCTGCCGTCAGCAGAGTTGGTGCCTCGCGCCCGTCCCAGGCACGGATCACGGTGCGGAACACCTCGACATTCAGCGCGCCGCCGCCGCCGAAATCGCCGTACATATAATCGAAGCCGCCGCACTGGAAGTGCTGGCCTTCACGGTTACGTCCTGCGGCATTGGTGCCGGTGCCGCAGATCAGGGCAACCCCGTACGGGCGGTCCGTGCCCGCCCGGAGGCCGATCATCGTGTCACCGCCAATCGTATAGCGGCTGAATCCGATGCCGCGGATCAGCGGATGGAGGATGTCGTAGTCCGTCTTGCGGTCGGCTCCGGCGAGCCCGAGATAGGTATGCCTGACATCCTCAAGCCGGAGCCCGGCCTCCGTAAGCGCGGCAAACGCTGCTGCACGGATATTCGCGGCGGCTTCCTCCACGCCGGTCTGGTGATTGCCGTTGCCGCTCCTGCCCTTACCGAGCACGTTGCCGGCGGCATCGGTCAGCAGGGCATAGGTTTTACTTCCGCCCCCATCGATCCCCATATAGTAAGCCAATGGTCGTCACTCCTAAAGTTTTGTGAGCAATCCTTCATTGATGTGTCTTCGTACAAAACTGTCTTCGAAAGCATATGCTTATATCTTTTAAAAAGTGGATTTCGTCCAGACCTGTTAATTCGCTGCTTTATACAAAAATGTGTTATAGCACGTCTTCTGATTAAAAGAAGTGGAATTTCTCCACTTATTTCTTCATTAAACACTGCGTATAGAATGCTAGTGGGAAAAACTCCGCTTAATTGTACCTAATTCGTCCCCAGAGTAGTGGATGGCCCGAAATAGGTGGAGGTTTTCCAACTAATCATCGTAAATTAGGAAAAATGATGGAATTAGGTGGAGGGATTCCAACTAAGTGTTGAATTCCCTCTTTCTGAAACAGACGCTTGCTGATCAACAGCCCTCAATTTTCTCTGCTTCATTCCAATGTTACTCGTTCTTAAGAATAATTAGCGGCGATTAGCGGCGATTTCACCATCTGTTTCGGGCAGGGCGTACGCCAATCAACAGTCTGGAGACCTCCTGGTTAAGCTTCTGAAGTACATTCTGAACGGGGATTTACCCGGCGGTCTATCTGGCGGCCGCAGTCGATTCCCGCACAATCAGCTCCGGATCAATCCGGATGCTGGCGCCCCGCTTCATATTGCCGTTCATCCGCCGCAGCAGCATATCGGCTGCGGCCAGTCCGATCTTGTCGGCAGGCTGGCGCAGCGTGGTCAGATGCGGGCGGAGCTGTGAAGCAATATAATGGTCGTCATAGCCGACCACCGCTACCTCTTCCGGCACGCGGACGCCGGCCTCCATCAGGGCATTGATCAGGCCGAGCGCGATGTTGTCATCGCCCGCGAACACTGCCGTGGGCAGCTTCCCCTCCCGGAGCCAGCGCTTGCCCGTGTCATAACCCATGCCGATATCGAAATCTCCGTGTACAATTTCGAACGGCTCTAACCCTTGCTCCTGCAGTGCCTGCAGGAAGCCGCTGCGCCGCTCGCGCGTGCTGCGGAACATCTCCTGCCCGCAGAGATGGGCGATGGAGGTGTGTCCCAGCTCCAGCAGATGGCTGGCTGCGGCATAGCCGCCTTTGACATTGTCGATGGTAACCGAGTAGGCATCATTGCTCTCCTGCTGATTATCGATCAGCACATAGGGAATGCCCCGGCGCTTCAGCTCCACGAGATAATTGTCTTCCTCCATCGGCGATAGCAGAATCAGTCCGTCTACCCGGTCCTCCTGGATCAGGTAATGATGGTCGCTGCCTTCCATACCTGTAGAGATGGAGATGGCCAGGAAATACCCGTGCAGCGCAAGCACCTCGTTCAGCTCTTTGACCACTGCATCGAAGAAGGAATCCTGCAGCGTCGTTACGATCAGGCCGATAATTCCGGTCTTGCCGCTGGCCAGACTGCGGGCAGCCGCGCTCGGCCGGTAGTCCAGCTCCCGGATCGCATCGAGCACCTTCTGCCGGTTGTTTTCCCGCACGGATCCGGCGCCGTTTAGTACGCGGGATACGGTAACAACGGACAATCCCGATTTTTTGGCTACATCAAATATACTTACTTTCATCTCCAGCGCTCCTTGCGGTGATTTTCCGAAGCTATAATACTACCTCCAGTATACAGGGTCGGGAGATGTTCCGCTAAAGGTGTTACCGCTTGATAATCTCGGTGACCTTGTTCTGAATAACCGGCATCACTTCCTCAAGTGTTTTGTGGCCGGTCTCGACCGGCTGGAGCTCATTGATGAACATGTCGTTGATCTGCGAATAGTTGGTGATCAGATGGTTGTAGGATTCATAGCCGTATTTGACCGCACCTTCGTACACCTTCTTCACATCCTCTGGATCAATGCCGTCAAAATGCTTGTAGTAAGCTTCCGCAGCCTCGGTGTTCACCGGCGGATTGCCGCCGCTCAGCTCGATGGATTTCTCCTGAACCTCTGTCGTCATCAGGAACTTGATCCATTCAAAAGCTTCCTTCGGATGCTTCGAGCCTTTTAGAATCAGCAGCGGGTCAACATACAAGGTGCTCCGTACTTTATCATTACCGCCCCATGGGACTGCGGCTACGCCGATTTTAAACGGAAAATCATTCGCGCCTGCCAGATTCCAGGAGCCGCCGATCGACATACCGATTTTGCCGGCTACGAAGGGGTCGCCGTTCTGGCCCGCTACACTTTTGCTCCACTCGGAGGTAGGTGATACTTTGTCCTTAAAGACCAGATCGAATAATTTCTGGTAAGCAGCGATAACCTCCGGTGAGTCAAAATGTGTCTCAGACGGTACGCCCCCGTTAGTCCACGTATCCGCGGAATACGGTTCTGCTCCGAAATACAGCGGCCGCATATCACGTTCAGCCCAGGTAAAGTCAACCCCGTATTGAGTTTTGGCGATATCGTCCGACACTAAGGTCATCTGTTTGGCTTCTTCGACCATTTTCTCAAACGTCCAGCTCTTGTCCTCGTAGTCACTTGGCGGATAGGAGAGCTTCGCAGCATCGAACATATCCTTGTTGTACAGCATAAGTGTGACGTACATATTCACCGGGATGCCGTAGGTACGGTCATTGACCGTATATATTTTCATCAGATTGTCCGGGATATGGTAATCCTCGGCTTTGAACCCGTCTTCGGCTATCAGGTCGGTCAGATCGAGCAGCATATCTTTGTTGTAATATTCGGCAAAACCGCCGTATCCGTAGTGGCTGGTGACATCGGGCGATTTGCCTCCGGCAATCAGGGTCTGCAGCTTGCTGTCGAACTGCTCGTAGGGCGCTTTTTCCACTTTGACCTTGATATTCGGGTGCTCCTTCTCAAAATCAGGAATCAGCTTCTCGATGAAGGTGCGGTCCTCGGAATCAATCGTATAGTGCGTAATCGTCACTTGTTCGTCTGAGCCGCCGTTGTTACCGTTGTTTCCGCTGCCTGTTGCCACATTGCCTGCCGATTTACCCCCGCCGCAGCCGGACAAAGCCGCCGCTGTAGTCAACAGTGCGGCCAGCAGCAATGCGGACCGTTTCCTAATGGTGTTCTTATTCATCCAGAATCCCTCCATCATTTCAAGAGTATTGGGCCGCTGTAAGAGTAGCGGAGATTACTTGATGCCTGTAAGTACGATGCCTTCCACGAACTGCTTCTGGGCGATGGCGAACAGGGTGACAATCGGCACCATCGCCAGCACGGAAGCCACCATTAAGAGATGCCACGGCGGAATACGGAACCGGGAGGAGGTGAGTGAGGCCATGCCGACCGGAAGCGTAAATTTGTCCGAGGAGCTTAAGTACAACACCGGGGTCAAGAGGTCATTCCAGCTGTAGATAAAAGCAAAGATCGCCACGGTCGCCAGTGCTGGAGCTGATAGTGGGAGTGCAATCGTCCGCCACATCCGCAGCTCGCCGCAGCCATCGATTCTTCCGGCGTCGAACAGCTCCTCCGGCAGTGTGGAGAAGAACTGGCGCAGCAGAAAAATGTTATACGCCGAGCCGAAGAAGGCAGGTACGACCAGCGGCAGGAAGGTGTCGATCCACTGCATTTTGGAGAAGAGCACGAATTGCGGAATCATGATCGCCGGATAAGGAAGCATCATTGTGCTCAGCAGCAGAATGAACCAGAGCTGGTTGCCCCGGCCGCGGTATCTGGCGAAGCCGTAAGCGACCAGCGCCGAGGACAGCAGCGTGCCGATGACGGTGAGGACCCCGATAATGAGGCTATTCTTGTACAACGTGCCGAACTGCAGCGTATCAAAAATCTCTGTGTAATTGCTCCAGGCCCAGCTCTCCGGCAGAAAGGTCGGCGGAAACTTCAGCATCTCCCGCTTCGATTTCAGTGAGGTGGAGACCATGAAGAACAGCGGCAGCAGCATCAGGAAGGTTGTAATCAGCAGGGCTGCGAAGCTGGCAATCTTGACCGGGTCAGCCTTCCGGCGGTGTGCCAGGGATGAAGGTGCCCGGGAGCTGGCAGCTTTGACGATACTCATCGGCGTCCGCCTCCTTCATAATGAACATACCGGTTTGACAGCTTCATAATGACGGCCGTGAATAGCATAACGACGATCAGCAGCACCCAGGCCAGTGCGGACGAGTAACCGGCGCGGTATTCCTTGAAGGCACTGGTGTACAGATTGTAGACGTAGAACCAGGTAGAGTAATTGGGGCCGCCCTGCGTCATGACAAATGCCTGGGTAAAGACCTGGAAGGAGTCGATCAGGCCCATAATGAGCTGGAACAGCAGGACCGGGGAGATCATCGGCAGAGTAATATTTACAAAAATCCGCAAGCGTCCCGCCCCATCGAGCCTGGCGGCTTCAATCAGGCTGCCCGGCACACCCTGCAGTCCGGCCAGGAAGAGGATCATCCCTGCTCCGGCGGTCCAGAAGGACATGATAATGAGCGCGTATAATGCAGTGTCGGGACTCATCAGCCACGCCGGGCCGGGAATGCCGAACCAGGAGAGCATATAATTGAAGAGGCCGATCTGCGGGTTAAAGATCCAGTACCAGAGCAGTGACATGGCCACCCCCGAGACCATGCTGGGAAAATACATCGCAGTCCGGAAGAAGCCGCGCAGGGGAAGGGTCTGATTCAGCAGCAGCGCGAAGCCGAGGGCCAGCAGCAGCTGTACAGGCACACTAATGAAGGTGTATTTCAGCGTGACCGTTACAGACTTCCAGAACAGCTCACTGCCAAACATCTCAGTGTAGTTGGCCAGGCCGATGAACCTGGGCGGATGGACAATGTCATAATCAGTGAAGCTGTAGTAGAGTGAAGACAAGATAGGGTAAAGGGCGAAGACAAGGAAGCCGATGAGCCACGGCGATATGAACATGTACATGTAGAACGTCTGCCGCCGGCTTTCACTCTTAATCACGGTCACACCAACCTTTCATCAATAAAGTTAAAGCGCTTTAACTTTTGTTGCAAATAAAAGTCGGATAAGCTCTAAATTACTGATATTAAAACTATAAAGTTTAAACGCTTAAACTTTACAGCCTTCCTGATGACAATATCATAGAGGATGGGCCGGGAATAATCAACAGTTATTTTAGACAATAAAGCGCTACCAGTCAATAAATATTACGCAAACCTGTGTTTTTTTATAATTATTGATCCTCCAAGCCGACATTCTATTATTATGTGTGAAGTATAATGACATTGATATGGCGTGGAAAGCAGGTGTTGGGATCATTGATCCCGTAATAGCGGGCGAAGAAAAAGACAGCTGCCATGATTGCTCACAGCAGCTGTCTGTCCCAAAGCTTAAATCCGGTTATGCCTTAACGTGTGCTTCCGTTCCACTGCTGATCGCCCGACAAATATTTTGCGGTCAATACCGACAATAGCTCGATGCCGACTTCATTCTGCCCGCCTTCGGGGATGATGAGGTCTGCGTATTTCTTGGAAGGCTCGATGAACGCCTCGTGCATAGGTTTCACCGTCGTCAGATATTGCGTGTGGATCGAACGGATCGTCCGGCCGCGTTCCTCGATATCGCGCAGCACCCGGCGCAGAATCCGTACATCCGGGTCAGTATCAACGAATACCTTAATGTTCAGCTGTGTCCGCAGCTTCTCGTCGGACAGCACATGCAGGCCTTCCACGATAACAATGTTGTTGGGCTTCAGCTCAACGGTCTTGTCTGTGAAGCGGGCATGCGTGGTGAAATCATACACCGGAGCATAGGCGGCTTGTCCTGACTTCAGACAATCGAGATGCTCAATCAGCAATTCCGTGTCAAAAGCCAGCGGATGATCGTAATTGATTGCTCCGCGTTCTTCGAGGCTGAGATAGGAATGGTCTTTATAGTAGTTATCCTGAGATATGAACGTCACTTTGTCAGTTCCAAGACGGTTAATAACGGAGCGGGCTACCGTTGTTTTGCCGGAACCAGTCCCGCCGGCGATACCAATAATAAGCATGGTGTTGTAATAAACCTCCCTAAGCTATTGCCTTTGCAATTCCAATATTGTAGCACAGCGGTCAACTTATTTCACCTCGGATACAGGTACTAAAACGTGAATTTTTTAAAAAAATATAAGAAATTACAGGTTTTTAAAGCTGTTTCTTCTTGAAATTTAGAAATTTGCCGTGAAATGTTATAATTTTAGAACATTGTTCAATTATAGCGTACCTGAGAGGAGAATTTGCCCTTATGCAAGAACAGATAACATTGATGGAGGCTTTTGACGGAGCTGAGATTCAATTAGCGGGCCACGGAAAACGGGATGTGCAGGTGCTGAAACAGGCATTTGCCGCTGCCGAAGGAAATATTAGCAGTGATATATACGGGGACGGCGCAGTCATCGAGGATTTCCAGGCGGAAATAGCAGGCGTACTCGGTAAAGAATCAGCGGTCTTCTTCCCGAGCGGAACGATGGCTCAGCAGATTGCTCTCCGGATCTGGTGTGACCGCAAAGGGCTGAAGACCGTCGCCTACCATCCTTTGTGCCATTTGGAGATTCATGAGCAGGACGGGCTGAAGGAGCTGCACCATATCAAGCCGGTACTGCTTGCTGACAAGGACCGTCTGATCACCCTGGAGGATGTGCAGAATATTGGAGAGGACATTGCCTGCCTGCTTCTTGAGCTGCCGCAGCGCGAGATCGGCGGCCAGCTGCCGGATTATGCTGAGCTTGAAGCCATCTCCGCCTATTGCCGTGAGCAGGGGATTATTCTGCATCTGGACGGGGCCCGGCTGTTCGAGGTGCTGCCGTATTACGGGAAGACCGCGGCAGAAGTCTGCGGGCTGTTCGACAGTGTGTATATCTCCTTCTACAAAGGCATAGGCGGCATTGCCGGGGCGATTCTCGCGGGCAGCAGGGACTTTACAGAGGAGTCTAAGATCTGGAAGCGGCGGCATGGCGGCGATCTGATCAGCCTGTATCCGTATATTATTCCTGCACAATATTACTACCGGCAACGGGCGGGCCGGATGGCTCAGTATTACACGGAAGCCAAGGAGCTTGCGGCTCTGTTCAACGCTTGCCACAAGGTGTCTACGCTGCCGGAAGTGCCGGTGTCGAACATGTTCCATGTCCATTTTGCCCTGTCCAAAGAGCAGGCAGAGCTGATTCTAATCGAAGTGTGTGCGCAGACGGGTGTAGCCCTTGCCGCAAGGCTGAAGGAAACCGGAGCAAACTCCTGTTATTATGAGCTGAACATCGGCGATTTGTACGGCGGGATTTCCAAAACCAAGCTGAAAGAGACATTCGGACTGCTCGATCAGCTGCTGAAAGAAGCTTAAACGATAATCCGGCATTCTCTGAATAAGGAGGGTGTCGTTTTTTTTTGGCTTAACTTTCTAACAGTAAAATTTTATTGCCATCCGGATCAAGGAACGGAAGCTCTTTTCCACCCCATACGGCTGTTGCCGGAGGTTCCAATTGGACGCCTTTTTCCTGCAGCTCAGCATAGGTCTGGTCAAGATTATCACAAGCGAATACAAAGTTGACCTTGCCTTCGCTTGATTTGCCCCATTTATTCTCATCCCAAATCACGATTACAGGAGCATCTTTCCGAAATCCTATAGATACACCATCGTAGTTCTCATCTGGCTCCAAGATAGGTATACCTAATTTTTCATTATAAAATTCGACCAGTTCCTTTGGATGCGTAGAAGAGATATTCACACACTGATATTTCGTAATCATCATTTACCTCCCGGGCGATATTAATTTAGCTTCATCTGCTCAATGGTTTCTTGTCCTCTTATTTTCTTACAATATAACGTATTCCGATCTTTAAAAATGACATAAGTTACTAAAAAAGACACCCTAAGGGTGTCTTCAGTGTGAGCGATATGGAGCCGGTCTACAGCCGGCAGTTACCGGTTCAACAGTGTTCTTACAAAAGAGACGCGCAGCAGCTGCTTCTTCATCAGCTTGGTGCGGAACTCGCGTTTGAGCTGGCTGTAGGCTTTGGGGCAATGGGTGCTGGCCCAGCTGTACATGAACTTGAAATCGGTATGGCTTTTGGCCGAGTTCATCAGATAATACGAGATGGTGTCATAGACGTTATGGTTGAACCATTCGTTCATTTCCGCCTTGCTGTAGCCGTAGCGTTCGATGGCCATATTGCGGATCAGCCGCTTCTCCTCCAGATTCTCGATCAGGAAGGACTGGCTGAGATTGAAGGTGATATTGTTGCCGTGGATCCGGTAAACTCCGGCAATCGTGTCGATAAATCCGGCATCGCCGATCAGCAGCGCGCGCAGATAAATCGATGCGTCGTTGACCATGTTCATGTTCAGAATATCCAGTGCCATCAGCGCTTCCCGCTTGAAGATGGTCGTGAGCGTGGAAGCGGGCTTGGGATAGTTCTTTTGCTCGAAATTCTTAAAATAGTCCTGCTTAGGCGTGATGCTCCGCAGTCCCAGGCTGGAGATTTTGAGCTGCTGCGATTTGGAGTATTCCATGAAGACATTCGCCGCGACAAAGGAGATTTCCGGGTGGAGCTTATGGAAGCTTACGGCCTTGCTGAAATAGCCGGAGTCTATGAGGTAGTCATCATCGTCCAGGAACAGGATGTACTCTCCGTCGCCGTGAGCGGCGAACGCCTTGCGCCGGTTGTTCCCCGGCCCCTGATTGGTTTCGCTGCGCATATAAATGACACGCGGTTCCTCCCCGAAGCTTGCAGCCATCATGGCATCCGTTCCGTCGCTGGAGCAGTCATCGATGACGGTGATCTCTTTATGGGGATAATCCTGGCGCAGAATGCTGTTAATCGCCTGGTTCAGGAAGTCTTTTCTATTATATGTGGTGATAATCACGCTAATCTTGGGAAGGCTGGCCGGGTCGGCGGATTCTGCAGGCTTGCTCTCCGGTGCTGTAATCCGCAGCTTCTCAAGCCCGGATAGGAGCTCGGGGAACTCTTTGCCAATGTCCGTATTGAACTGCTCCGAACAATAGAACTGCAGCGCATCCGCCGAGGCACGTCCTGATAAGCAGGCTTCAATGACTCCGGTTAGCGTCTCCAGCGGTTCCTTCTCCGCGTTATTGGCTGCTCCGCTGCTGATATTCCGGCATTTGGTGACGATGTCTTCCCGGGACAGCCCCCCTGCGGGCGGATGCTGAATATCGTCATGGAGCTGATGCAGTAATCGGTAGCCGGCCTGTTGCAATCCTTCGCTGTGATCCATATTCAGCCCTCCTAAAGGTATGGTTCTTGTCTAAAAAGTTACGGGAAGCAAGCTATAAATTTGAACTTTTAATGATTATATTTTTGGATTGGTCGTGACTGCAGAGAATGTTTGGACTTTCAGCCGCTGTTGTTCACAGATTCCTTGATTTGAACCCGCTATTAGCGGTTGGAATCTGTGAACTGCTTATGCTTTCGATGCTAGCTTTCCTTCGGAAAGCTTTCAGGCGGACGCTACCGCTCTTAGAGTTCCAAAATTCCCCTCTGTCCCTTTTCCCTAAATGTTTATTTTCTAAGTTCAATAAATATGGCCGGTGCCCGTTTAATTGTATCTGCTACAGTTAAATGAGGCGGGAAGAGAGTCAAGCCTCGGCCCTTTGCCCCGCCGCAACCTTGCGTTTAAGCCGCAGCTTGGTGAAGGCGCTTTTGGCGTAACCCCAGGCGTAATGGAAGACTTCCCGCTCCATCAGTGAGCCGACCAGGAAATAAAGGGGCAGGATGATGACGCCCAGCAGCACGCTCCACAGAATGACGGCGGTGTACGAGGTCATTTTGATATCGATGAGGTTAGCGGCAGCGACGATAGCGGCGAACACAGCGACATTGGTCAGCCAGCGGCGGAAAGTCACCCAAGGGCTGCGCTCCAGCAGCACTCTGCTGGCATAGACGATAATGTCGATCGAACGGTACAAGAGAGCAACGATCGTGCCCATCAGCACGCCGTAAATGCCGAAGAAGATTACGAAAATAACCGAAGCCCCCAGGTTGATTGCCGATTCCAGAATCGAACGGAACTGGGTATTGCGGAAGTGTCCGGCGATAGTAATCAGATTGTTGGACGAGGTCCGGGCATTCGTCAGCAGCTTAATGACCACGAACAGGACCGGCAGCCAGAAATTAATATAGTTCACATCGTTGACCCCGGCGGTGTACAGGCGCATGAACGGCAGAATTACAATGTACACCACGGTCAGGATGGAAAAGATCAGGCCCATGAAATATACCTCGTAGGCATCGTAGAACTTTACAAAAGCCTCTTTGCCTTCATGATAGCTCTGCCCCAGCGCCGATTTGATGCTTCCGTTCACTGTCTGGACGATGTTGTCGACAATGGTGAAAATCATATTGTACATCACATAGATGCTGACAATTTTCAGGTTGGTGAAGATCGTCAGGATCAACACATCGGTATTGCGAAAGACAAGATAGGAAATTTCATGCACCATAACCGAGTTTTTTTGCCCGATGGCAGCGAAGTCCGGCTTCTGGTTCAGATCAATCCACTTATAATGTTTCCGCGAATAGTAGTAGAAAGCAACGATCTGCAGCAGCGTCAGCACGAAGAAGGAGGCCTGCACGGCAATAATGTTCACACCCTGCAGCAGCAGGATGATCCGCACCACATTGTTGAGAATGTTCGCAATCGTGACGATGGAGGTCTCTACATAGCTTTTGCCCTCGGCGATCAGCAGGATGCGGAATTTACCCTGAAAATAATAATTGATCGCTCCGCCAAGGCCTGAGAAGAGGATAATCGCCATAATCGCTATACCGCTGATTTCCGAATGGATAACAAGCGGATAAATGACGGCCAGTAGGACAACAGAGATGAAATAATAAATCCCGGTTTTTTTGTAGTAGCTGGACGAGGCGGCGAGTATCGAATTGATATGCCCGCGGTCACCTGCGGCAATAGGCTTATAGAGGGCCTGCAGCGAAGCTGCGCCGATTCCGGCTTCAAGCAGGGCGAAATAGCTGATAATCTGCACTATTGAGGCGATTAGACCATTCGCTTCCGAGCCGTAGTTGACCATAATCAGCCGCGGGATGAAGAAACCGAGAATAATGGTGATCACCTGGCTGGCAAGACCGAAGCCCAGGTTCAGCATACTTCGTTTAGCTTTCATAGCTGCGTCTCCCTTCCAGGGCAAACGGTGCCGGAGACAGATAGGCGTCCAATTGTTCGAAATGCTTCTCGGCCTGATTGGCCTGCAAAGTCACATCGATTGTGTTCGTGGCCATGCTCTCATAGACCATTTCCGGAGTGAGCTCCGCCAAATGGGCGAAATCCGTATATTTGCCGTCAAAATAGGCGTCCTGCATGACGTTAATCATTTTTTTGCTGTAGGCGATCGGGAAGACCGGTTTGCCGAAGACCCAGCCGAGAATCATCGCATGGAATCTGGAGGCGACGATAAAGCTGGCGCCCGATAGCGCCGCGAGAATGTCATCAATATCTGTTTTATAGAGATGCACATGGGTCTGTCCCTGATACTCAGCGGGGATGAGGCCGAGAATATGCGTAATCGCCTCCTGGTCACCCTCGTGCTGGCAGAACGACATGAAATGCACGGCATAACCCTGCTGAATGAAATGGATTGCAACATCTTTCATTTTTTCATAATAGAGGTCGTCAAACCCGGTTAAAGCCTTGGAGGAGGGCTTGATTACTGAGATCGCAATCGTCCGGCCTTGGTTGCCGTTCTTCTCCGCTGATGGTTCGGTACCGTCATATTTTAGCTGGAAAATAATATCCGGAGCCATCCGCACATTGTCCAGATCCTTGAACAGATCATAGGAGTACTGCTCCCTGAAGCAGACGTCCGCATATTCCGGGAACACCTTCCGGTAGTGCTGGACATATCCATCATCGGTAAACGGGCCGAAATTGGCACCCATGAGATAGTAGGGTTTGCTCTTGTTGCGGACGTCCTCGGCAGCAGCCACATATTCCGCCCAGCCCTCGCCCTGCATAAAAATAGACCCGCCGATATGCACGGTTCCATCAGATTGATCCCCGAGCAGCCTCTGCACAAAATTAGGGTGCAGCTTCAGCTTGCGGAAGACATAGTTCACGCCCCGGAACAGCACGGAATCGGAAGCATAGACCCTGAGGTTCTTAATGTCCTTGAAGACCAGCTTGTAAAGACGCGGAGCAATAATCATAAAGCGGGTATCCGGGTAGCGTTCGCAGAGTACCTTAATGAATAAATCGTCGCCGAGGTTGAATTCTGTATATGCGTAGATCATCATCTTCTTCATATCTTAATTTCCTTTCTCGAAATCACGGTTTTGAGCTTGTGTTTGAACTGGATCCAGCTCCGGTCTAAGCGGATCAACCGCGCGTATAAAGGCGGGGAAATTAAGAAGGCCTTGATGTGCAGTGCAAGCTGCCGGTCATCCCCCTGGTAGTGCTTCATAATCAGCTTCATCTCCTGGGGTAATCCGGGATAGGCGCGCCCGATATCTTCAAGCAGGCTACGGATGTCCGCTCCGGTAGTTCCGTTCAGACAGGTTTTCAGGTTGTAGAAGTAGTTCTCGGTCATTTCCCTGTTCATCAGCAGCTCCGATATAGCGGCAGCTTCACTGAAGGGATGGGCTTTGAAATATTCATCCACCCGTTTGAAGGCAGCGACGACATCGAACTTGCCTACATTATAAGTACCAGTAATGGAGGAAGTCCGCTGTACATAATAAGACAGAACCTCCGGGATAGAGACTACCCGTACAGCTCTGGATAAGGCTTTATAGATGAACTCCTGATCCTCGCCGTTAACACAGCGCTCCGTATAGCGAATGCCGTGATCAAGCAGGAAGCTGCGCTTGTAGGCAATGCTGCCGGTCCAGATTCTCAGGCTTTTGTGCACAAAAATATTCTGCAGTGCTTCACTGCCCGTAGTATCGCCCGCGGCAGAAGTGAAGCTTACAATCGTTGACTGATCCTCACGGACCAGGTTGTAGCCCCAGCAGATCACGTCCGGCCCGGCGGAGCTGACAATCCTCCGTACCAGGCTGCTGTCCGCGTAATCATCTCCGTCCAGGAACAGCACATAATCTCCGGCGGCTGCGGATAGTCCGGTATTTCTGGCGGCGCTGACACCGGCGTTGGCTGTGCGGATCAGCGTGGCCTGCAGACTGGGGTGCTGCTCCAGGAAGCTGTTCACGACCGCGGAGGTCCTGTCGGTAGACCCGTCGTCGACCAGGATGACTTCGAACCGCTTCTCGCTCTGCTCCAGGAGTGAACGCAGCAAGGGCGTTACATAATGCTCTAAATTGTACATAGGAACTACAATACTTACACTCATGCGGCTGCTCCTTTCCTGAAGCGGAAGTGGTTTAACGGGCAGTTTGTCTGGAGAAAATTTCCCTCAGCCCTTTTTTGTAGCCTCTGATAGCGGGGAAATTCTTCTTGGGCTGCTCCCGGAGAATAAGATAGAGCGTTGTCCAGATCAGGGCAAGGTAGCCGATCGGTCCCGAACGTTCGTCTTTCAGCAAATGTACATGGTTAAGCACCCTTGTATAGGCCACGTCCTCAAGATTGTCCCTGGAAGCAGGAGATTCGTGGTGCAAGAGTTTCAGTTCGGGATTGATATAGAGAGGTCCGGTCTTGCGGGCGATTCGGGACATAAGAATATCTTCGCCGACACTGTAGCTTTTGAGCCAGGGGACAGGCTGCAAATCGCGGATGGCGTCTTTCTTGAAGGACATGTTGCAGCCGTGCTGGAATTCGGTCTTGAAGATTTTCCTCGCTTTGTGCCAGTTGTACATGGATCCGGCTTGGCCGCTTAAGGAGAGCTTGCCGCTCGAGAGAGATTGCTGGAAGGACAGTAAGCAGCGGATGGTGCCGAGGAAGCTGTTGCGCATTCCGATGGCGACGCCGCCGACTCCTGCACAATTCGGATGATCGAGGTAGGTTTGGTATAAAGTGGCCAAATAATGACCGGGGATTTCGACGTCATCGTCGAGGAAGAGGATCTTGTCCATGGTGGACAGCTCCACAGCCTTGATCCGCGACATCCATAGTCCCCGGTCAGTCGTTTTGCTGAAATAAATAAGGGGATAACCGCTGGCAGCTAGTAAAGCCTCATAGTCGTTTAATACTTCTTTGGGTATTTCACCGTCGTCAATAATAATGACTTCTATAGGGTAGGTCCGGCCTATGCTTTGCTTAGTTATAGAATGAATGCACCGTGTCAGGTCCTGTACCCGGTTCCTTGTGCAGATAGCCACTGACAATCCTTGCATATACTCCACTCCTTATCCAATTCTCCCATCCTATGTCTATAAATCTCACTTGGGATTATAAGCTAACTTAAGCTTACTATTGGCATCAAAAGGTTGTATATACTACTTTAGTTTACTTATTGGATATCACGGGTAGCTAAGGGAAAGAACGAAATCAGTAAATTTTTTTTGTAATTAACATTAAATTCTATTAATTCGACATAAATTGCACTGCTTAAAAATCCGATATATTAAATTATAAGCATTTTACACTAAGGAGGATAGGACCGAGGACTGATACGGGTTACCAGTGTTAACATCTTAGATAAATGGGGCTGAGTTTGTGAAAATAAAAAAGAGATCAAGACATTTGATCGTGGCTTTGGTTTTTATCCTGATCATCAGTAATTTCTATGGTATACCATACGTTGCCCGGGCACAGGCTTCAGGCCCACTTGATACAATCATCGAAGATACGCTGGAACCTGCCGGGAAATACGTTTCACTCATAGATACCAACGGGATTGGCATTTCCGAAGTGGATAATAGCAACGGGCAATGGCAGTATAACGCTGGGGGAATGTGGTTGTCCATTGTGGCACCCGAGACCGGCAAGATTGCCGTCTTCGGCAGAGATGTGATGATCCGTTTTGTTCCGAAGAAGGACTGGAATGGAACTACGCAAATCAAGTACCGCAGTTGGCTTGCTTCAGGAGAGTCCAGCGGTAATTATGTAAATGTAAATGCTGAATATTCCGGGGATCCGGAGAGTTATAGCGAACTGGAACAAGCTGCGCAGATCGTGGTTACACCTGTTAATGATGCCCCTTATATTTCGGAGTCAAGCGGCAGTACGTATCTGAATTTTGACGGTAAAGGATATGTCACGATTCCGGATCTGAATATATACTCCAATTCGCTTACAGTCGAAACCTGGGTAAATGCCAGCAGTGCTCCGACGTGGGCCCGTATTTTTGATACTTCGTATGGACCTGATAACTATAATTTACACCTTACGTTTGAAGGAAGTACAGGAAGAATAGCCCTTGAAGCTTTACCGCAAAAAGGTGCCAGAATTAAAGCCTATATGGTAAAAACCACGGAGCAGCTGCCTTTGAACCAATGGGTTCATGTAGCCGCTGTTTACAACGCTGTAGAGAAGAAGGCTTATATTTATTGGAATGGGATTCTGAAAGGCAGCGGGTTTATGGATCTTACCGATATGGCAAACGCCAGTGCCCAGAACTCCAATCTGCCGAGACCTTATAACTATATCGGTGAGAGTACATGGTCCCAGGACGCCAATTATGTTGGCGGTATGAGGGATTACCGGATATGGAAAAAGGCTAAGACCCAGGCGGAGATTGAAAGTCAGATGAACACCAGCCTTACGGGGTCTGAGGCCAATCTGATGGTCAATTATAAGTTCAATAATTCTAACGATGGAGCGGTAGCCAAGGACTCCTCCGCAGGCTTAAGGAACGGAAATATCATCAGCGGGAAATGGCAGTCCAGTATAGGGTTCAACTCCAATCTGGTGACATCGGTCAATACCCCTGTATCGAAGCCGTTTAAATTGACAGATGTGGATGCCGGAGATGTGCTTACGCTTACTGCGACCTCGTCCAATACGTCTCTTTTGGCGAATGCCAATATTACATTTTCCGGCGGAGGCTCAGATAGGAACATTAATCTGACTCCGACAGCAAACATGACAGGTACCTCTACTGTCACCGTCACAGTAAATGATGGAACTACTTCAAGCGCCAGCAGTTTCTTGTTGAGTGTTGTGGCCGGGAAATTTGATCTTAAATCCATTACGCCTTCTGTAGGTGTAATGACACCTGCTTTTAACCGTGGAATTATTTACAATAAAGTTCATGTGCCCAACAAAAGCGGAAACAGCCCGAACAACAGTATCGATATTAATGTAGCAGCGGTGAATCCCGCTGATGTAAATGTAACCGCCTATGCCGACAATGGTTCTGGGGTAACCGTATCGGGTGCCTATCCGACCTTTACTGTAGGCGGACTGGCAGTGGGTGTATATAAACCGGTAAAAATCAAAGTAGCCGATAAATTCTCAACCAACTTTAAGGAATATCAGCTCGATTTGATCCGCTATCCGGGAAATGATGCCGATCTGGCTGCAGTAAACGGGCTTGCCTTGTCTAACGTGAGCGGAGGACAACTCATTGCCTTGTCTCCGGTCTACAGCAGCAACACTGGCAGCTACACCGCGACAGTTGAAAATAATGTGAGTTCGATCAAAGTAGATGTAATCAAGTCCAGTCTCTTTGCGGCAGCAACATTGAACGGGGCAAGCATTGGCTCTACGGAATCCGCTAATGCTACTGGAAATGTAAGCTTAGCCTACGGGAAGAATGTAATTTCCGTGGTAATTACCGCAGAAGACGGCAAGACTCAAAAAACCTATACAGTTACGATTGTCAGAAAGCTGTCTGGTGATGCCAGTCTGACCAATCTGACCGCTTCACCGGTTGGATTATCGCCGGTCTTCACCACTAATCAGTCAGACTACACGCTGAAAGTGGCGAACGCTGTAACGGCTGCTGAGTTTACGCCGACAGCTGCAGAAGGTGCTGTTCTAAAAGTGAACGGCATAGTTCATCCGAGCGGTACGCCTTTTGTTGTTACTGATCTGGCCGCAGGAAACAATAAGTACGTGATTGAAGTAATGGCGCAGGATGGAATGACGAAGAAAATTTACAACCTGTTTATTCTGCGTGCGCCTTCGGATGTTGCAGATCTGTCCGGATTAAGTGTCTCTTCAGGTACTTTAACACCTGCATTTAACAACAATGAGACTGGCTATTCGGTTGAAGTGCCTTATCAGGTCTCTTCACTGGGTGTTACGCCTAAGCTGCTGGACGCTGCGGCAAGCCTGTCTGTGGATGGGAATGCACATCAGGACAATACAGCCTTCACCAAAAGCTTGAGTGTCGGACTGAACACGGTCAAGATCGTTGTTACCTCACAGAGTGGAGCCCGTGAGAAAACAACCCTTATCAATATTATCCGGAAGGCCTCTTCCAATGCGGATCTGTCCAATCTGGTTCTTTCCAAGGGCGTGCTCAATCCTGTGTATGACAAGAATCAAACCGGGTATGCCGTTACTGTAGCTAACCAGGTATCTGAGCTTACGATAACGCCAACTCCTGAAGAACTCCAGGCAACGGTTAGTCTCAACGGCAACTTGACTGCGAGTGCCCAGCCAAGATTGGTCAATCTGCAAGTGGGAGTTAACGAATTCAATGTTCAGGTCACAGCTGAAGATGGGGTAACTACGAAGAATTATGTATTGACGATTGTCCGCGAAGCCTCCTCCGATGCGGATTTAACCAATATTACCCTGTCCGGCAAACCGCTGTCCGGCGGATTTGACCGTGCAACTTCGACCTATTACGAATATATAGCCAACAATATTACCAGTATGACCGTTGCTGCGACTACAAGCGATGTGCAGGCCACCTATACCATCAACGGACTCGAGTCTGCAGGGGGTGTGCCGATTCCACTGGTTGTTGGCGAGAATGTAGTTACAGTAGTTGTTACGGCTGCTGATCAATCAACTATTAAGGAGTACACGGTAACCATCGTGCGCGCGGCTTCGTCCAATGCGAGTTTACTTGAGCTCACGATGACGGACTTATCGGATAATGCGATCGCTCTTTCACCGGTTCCGGGAACTTTCAGCTACAATGCTACGGTTCAGAATGAAATCTCTGTAGCCAAGCTCAGTCCGGTAGTTGATGATGCCAATGCCAGTACCTCAGTCTTTGTAAATGGGGTGTGGGTCGAAGACCTCAATGCCGTGCCTTTGACTACAGGACTGAATGTGATTGAAGTCAGAGTTACAGCTCAAGACGGAAGTATGAAGATGTATACCATTAATCTGGTGAGAAACCCAAGTGCAGATGCTTCGCTGTATAATCTGATCGTTTCTCCTGGCGAATTAACACCAGACTTCCAGCAAGGAATCAGTGATTATTCTGTCCAAGTGGACAATAGTGTGAGCAGCATGGATTTTTGGATCAATACGAATAATGAAGAGGCTAGTTACATCCTGAAAAAGAATGGAGCTTCCGAAGGTGTAACTGGAAGCCGCGTGACACTGGATGAAGGGACGAATCAAATTACAGTAGAGGTTACCGCTGCAGATGCCAGTACTAAAAAAACCTATACAGTTACTGTGAATCGTGCGATTCTGCCGAAGGACTCCTCTCTGGCGAATTTGACCGTCAGCTCTGTGAGAGGAACGGAGACTCTCAATCCTGAATTCTCGAGTGAAGTGTTCAAATACCTTTTATCGGTACCTTATGAAGTAGATCAGCTAGAACTGGCTGCGGTAAAAGGAGACCAGGATGCGCGGATTAGCGTAAATGGTGTCACTGTAGATCAGACGATGCCTATCCAGTTAGCAGAAGGCCTAAACATCGTAAACCTGAAGGTCACTGCGCAGGATGGAAAGACAGAAAGTGTCTATGAGCTGGATTTCACCCGGGAATCACGTTCTTCCAATGCAGACCTGAGCAGTATCAGCACAGATGCTGGAGTCTTGGATCCTGTATTTGATCCGGGGGTTATAAATTATACGGTAGAGGTAGAGAGTGATGTGAACTCCATCGTTCTTACCCCGTTAGCAGCAGATGCAAAAGCAAAAGGCCAAATCACGGGAAGAGACGGTGCTTTGCTGACTAATCTGGTTGAGGGCGACAATATATTTGATATTCAGGTCATTGCGGAGGACGGAACTGCAAAGACTTATACTGTCAATATTATTAAGGCTAAGCCTGTAGCGACACCGACGCCAACACCGACGCCAACACCGACGGAAGAACCGACAGCAACGCCGACGGCAACAGCGGATCCTACACCAACACCTACAGCAGCACCGACGGCAACACCGACAGCAACAACAGATCCGACATCAACACCTACGGAAGAGCCAGTAGTAACACCAACGGTAGAGCCGACACCGGCAACGCCAGCGCCGGAAACACCAGCGCCAGCAACGCCGGTACCAGCAACGCCAGCGCCGGAAACACCAGCGCCAGCAACGCCAGCACCAGTAACGCCAGCGCCGGAAACACCAGCGCCAGCAACGCCGACACCGGCAACGCCAGCGCCGGAAACGCCAGCACCAGCAACGCCATCGCCAGCAACACCAGCGCCAGCAACGCCAGCACCAGCAACGCCAGCGCCGGAAACTCCTGCAGCACCTGTTGCGACTGCATCGACAGAGGAGATTACCGTGAAGGTAGAATCAGGACAACTGGGCCAGGGTTCTGTTCTGGCGGAAACGGTCATCCAACGTACTCAGGATACAGGTGGAATTCTGCATGATGTAGTCAACTTCACAACGGAGCGTGTAGAGGAGGTTGTCCGGAAAATTACCGGGTCTTCGGATAATACGGCCCGGATTATGATCCCGGATGAGAAGGACCAGGTCGCGGATATCAATGTAAAGGTTCCTAAGGATGCCATTAAAACACTTGGTGACTCCAACGTGAATATGGAGGTCTTCACCGAGAATGTTAGAATTCTCATCCCGCAATCGTCATTAGACAATTTTACAGAAGATTTGTATTTCCATGTTGTACCGATCAAGGACCAGGCACTGCGCAAAGAGGTTGAAGACCGGGCAAGAATTGAGCGGATTGTCAGAGAAATAGCAGCGGACAAGCAAATTGATGTAGTTGCCCGTCCAATGACTATTGAGACTAATATGCAGAGCAGACCGGTGACATTAACCCTTCCGCTGCGTGACGTACAGCTGCCAGGTGACCTCCAGGAAAGACAGGACTTCCTGGCGAATCTTGTAATCTTCGTCGAGCATAGTGATGGAGACAAGGAATTGATTAAGGCAACCGTAGTCGATTACAAAACGGGTGAGCTGGGTTTACAGTTTAAAGTAAATAAATTCAGTACATTCACCATATTGAACATGGAAGGCTGGGAGCAGTATCTTGCCTCAGCGGAGGCTGCACAACAGCAGCTTGCCGGTCACAAGGCATTCATCAACGGCTTTACCGATGGAACCTTTAAGCCGGACCATTCCATTACCCGTGCGGAAATGGCTGCAATTCTGGCCAGAAACCTTGGGTATGATCCAGCAGCACCGTTGGCTGCCTCTTCCTACCCGGATGTGAAAGATAGTCATTGGGCAAAAGGCGTCATCGAATTCGTCAAAGCTGCCGGATTGATGCAGGGTAACGACAAAGGCCAGTTCCTGCCGGATGCTCCTATCACCCGCGGGGAAATCGCCGCGATTGCATCCAGATATAAGAAGCTGGACACTGCGGCCGTTACTTCCAGCGGGTTCAAGGATACCGACAGCCACTGGGCTGCCAAGGAAATTGCGGCAGCAAGCAAGGCTAACATCATCAACGGATATGGGGATGGCACTTACCGTCCAACAGGTAACCTGACACGTGCTGAAGCCGTGAAGGTTGTCAACCGGCTGTTCGGACGCGGGCCGCTGTACGGTGTCACAACACCGAGCTGGCCGGACGTTCCAGTGACAAATTGGGCGTATAATGAAATTGAGGAAGCCTCCATTGATCACACGTTCACCGTGCGGAATGAAGGCGGAGAAACACTTAGCCAATAAAATTATATCAACAGAGAAAGGCCGTAGGTCACCTGTCGGGTGCTACGGCCTTTTTTTTGCATGTTAATTAAATTCGATTGTCAATGAGCTGGTGAAAGTTCCCCCTGGTGCCAGGCCGATTACGCCTTGCTTGTCCTGCAGTTCGCCGTCGAACGTATCGCCATCCGCGATACCCTGCCAAGGCTCGATGCACACAAAAGGTGCGTTTTTCGGCTGCCAGAGACCAAGATCGGGGAAGCCCTTGGAGGTGACGATTACGCTTTTATCTGTAAGCTTGCTTCTTAACGCAATGCGCTCTGACTTCACATTCCGGAAGACCAGCGCACCGTCAAAGAACATTTCATGGGAGAGCGGAAGGATGCGTTCGCCTTCCAGTACCGGCTCGCTTTTGCCGCTGATGACAAGACCGGCATCGCTCAGGAACAGACGCTCGAGGTTCTCCTGTTCCGAGAACTCCAGATAATAGTCTGTGATAGCGCCCTGTCCGTCCACCGGGCAGTTGAAGGCCGGATGGGTGCCAAGCTGGAAGAAGATCTGCTGCTCATCGGTATTCTCCACGTGGTAGCTGATCTCAAGCGTGCTTCCGCTCAGGATGTAGGTAAGGACCAGCTTGAATTGATAAGGGTAGCTGGCGAGCGTCTGCTCATTCTGTGAGAGGGAGAAGACCGCATGCGTGTCGGTGGCTTCTACCAGTGTGAATTCACTGCGTCTGGCAAAACCGTGATTGCCGATGGTGTAGGTCTTGCCGCCGGTCCGGATCTCTCCGTTCCGGGCTGCACCAATAATCGGAAACAGCACCGGAGAGCGGCCTGTCCAATACTCCGCATCTCCGCTCCAGATATATTCGTTGTCCGTATCCAGCCTTTTGAAGCTGACCAGCTCAGCTCCCAGTGTGCTAATGACAGCTTCGGCAGTTCCGCTGCGTAGTATGGTGTTCATTTGTCAGTTCCCCTTTCATCCTAGCTTCATCTCGTGATAGCTCATATTCTATCAAACTCTTCTGCAGTGTTGTAACACAACGTGAACATTTACAAAAAATAATTATTACAGACTGTACAATGAAAATAAAAAGGATTGGTATAACATATATAGAAAGCAATAATAACATGATGATCCGAAGCGGAGGGATATATAACATGAAGCTGCAGCAGGTATTGGTGAACGGCGGGCGATTGAAAAATACCATTGAGGCTTTTGCCGATTTTGGACGTACGGACAATAATGGTGTAACCCGGCTGTCGCTGTCGGAGCAGGATGTGCTGGTACGAAATTATTTCACCTCCTGTTGTGAAGAACTGGGGATGACAGTGAAGATTGATGATATGGGTACGATGTATGCCACGCTTGCCGGCAGGGAAGAGGGTCCGCCCGTAGTGATCGGCTCCCATCTGGATACTGTGAAGAAAGGCGGCAGATTCGACGGGGTGCTCGGTGTGATCGCCGGACTTGAGGTGGTAAGAACCCTGGTTGATCATGGTATTACGCCGCGCCTTCCGGTGACGGTAATGAATTTCACCAATGAGGAGGGTGCGCGTTTCGAGCCTTCGATGATGGCTTCCGGCGTACTCGCGGGCAAGTTCGATAAGGCGGCAATGCTGAGTAAGAAGGACCCTGAAGGGACGACCTTCGAGGAAGCGCTGCTGGCGAGCGGCTACGCCGGGGATGAGGCCAACCGGATCGCCGAAGCGACGGCTTATCTGGAGCTGCACATCGAGCAGGGACCGGTGCTGGAACGGGAAAACCTTACCATTGGCCTAGTCGACTGTGTGGTCGGGATGGCCTGTTATGAGATTGAAGTGACAGGTGAATCGGATCACGCCGGAACGACGCCGATGGATATGCGCAAGGACGCCTTGTTTGCCGCCACCGATCTGATTACTGAGCTGCGGGCCAAGCTGGGCGTGCTTGATTCCGAACTGGTGTACACCATGGGCCGGATGAACGTGCTGCCTAATATTCATACGGTGATTCCGAATAAGGTGATTTTTACCGTGGAGGCAAGGCATAAGGACATGGATATCGTCCGTCAGGTGGAGGACATTATTACCGGCCTGCCGGAAGAGCTGCTGGGATGTTCGGTCCAGAAGACGAAGCTATGGGGCCGCGACACCGTATGGTTTGATCCGCGGATCTGTGATCTTGTGGAGCAGGCAGCGGTCACGCTGGGGTATTCTCATAAAAAGATGGCCAGCGGAGCAGGCCACGATGCCCAGTTCGTAGCCGGATTCCTGCCGTCGGCGATGATCTTCGTGCCCAGCGTTAACGGCAAAAGCCACTGTGAGGAAGAGCTTACCTCCTATGAAGAATGTGAAATGGGTGTAAATGTTGTGCTGGAGACGGTGCTGTCATTGCTATCCAGTTAGTGTGTGTCACTTAATGTAACGCGGTTAAACCATGCATTCACAGACGGAAAATGATAAATATACAACAAAGGACACCAGCGATGGTGTCTTTTGTTGTGTGCCGGGCTGGGGTCAGCAGCTGTCAACCCTTGATGGTTCAAGGGGTTCCGGAGGATGGCGGTTGTTTTTTACCACCTCCATTGTGTTAAAACACAATCATGGCAGATAAAGTTTTTCTTTTTACCCAAAATGCAAACGAAATTGATATGTTATCATTCTTTACATAAGAGATCCACATAAGACGGGAGAGATGAACAATGATTATTGGCGTACCTAAAGAGATTAAGAATAACGAAAACCGCGTAGCGATTACCCCTGCCGGAGTGGTCAGCCTGGTGGCTGAAGGACATAAAGTGCTGGTGGAAGCCGGAGCCGGAGTAGGCAGCGGATTCCTGAATGAAGAGTATGCCGCAGCCGGAGCTGAGCTGATTGCAGAAGCAGCTGC
This sequence comes from Paenibacillus pedocola, assembly GCF_031599675.1. Lineage (NCBI taxonomy): Bacteria > Bacillati > Bacillota > Bacilli > Caryophanales > Paenibacillaceae > Paenibacillus > Paenibacillus pedocola. The sequence goes on from NZ_CP134223.1 coordinate 295,729, forward strand.
TGTATGGGCAGCCGCTGAAATGGTCATGAAAGTAAAAGAGCCGCTGGAAAGCGAATACGGCTACTTCCGTCCGGGTCTGATCCTGTTCACGTATCTGCACCTTGCCCCAGAACCGGCCCTCGCATCCGCATTGAAAGACAAAGGTGTCTTCGCTATCGGTTACGAAACGGTTGTGGATGGACGCACACTGCCGCTGCTTACACCCATGAGCGAAGTGGCAGGACGGATGTCCGTGCAGCTCGGCGCGCAGTTCCTCCAGAAGAACTACGGCGGACAAGGCATTCTGTTATCCGGTGTTCCCGGCGTCAGCAGAGGCAAGGTTAGCATTATCGGCGGCGGTGTAGTTGGCACGAACGCAGCTAAAATGGCCATTGGCCTCGGGGCTGAGGTGACCATTGTTGACCTGAGTGCAGACCGGCTCCGTACGCTGGATGATATTTTCGGCTCGCAGATCAGCACGCTGATCTCGAACCCTTACAACATTGCCAAAGCGGTCGCTGAAGCGGATCTGCTGGTTGGCGCAGTATTGATCCCGGGTGCAAGAGCACCGAAGCTGGTCACTGAAGAGATGGTCAAAGCCATGAAGCCGGGCTCCGTGATCGTCGATGTAGCCATCGACCAGGGCGGGATCGTAGAAACGATTGACCGGGTAACGACCCATGACAATCCGGTGTTCGAGAAACACGGCGTACTGCACTATTCAGTAGCGAATATGCCGGGAGCTGTAGCCAAAACCTCGACAATTGCTTTAACCAACGTAACGGTTCCTTATGCACTGCAAATAGCCAATAAAGGTGTATTCCAGGCGATTGAAGACAATGCCGGCCTGAAGAGCGGCGTCAACGTAGCCAATGGCAAAATCACCTGCCAGGCCGTGGCGGAAGCTCTTGGGGAAGAGTACTTCACGGTAGAGAAAGCAGTAGAGCAAGAGTTCACTCTGATCTAGTATGTGCTAAGCCCCGCAGAGAGAAATGAATTGGGGATGAGCGGGAGAGGGGATAGCGGTGTCGGCATTCCGCAGAACCGGGGATATAACGGCATTTAGGAGCTTAAAGAGAGAGAACAGAGGGGTACCTCCATTGCAGTCCGGTGAGCAATCACCGGGCTATATTTATTGGAGTGAGAGAGGGGAAAATCCCACTGATTTCGCCGAATGCGGGCAAAGGAGTGGAAATAGAGGGAAAAATCCCACTGATTTCACCAAATGCGGGCAAAGGAGTGGAAATAGAGGTAAAAATCCCTTTGTTTCCGTCGAATGCGGGTAAAGGTGTGGAAATAGAGGTAAAAATCCCTTTGATTCCGCCGAATGCGGGCAAAGGCGTAGAAATAGAGGTGAAAATCCCTCTAAACTCGCCGTCGATCTGGCAACAAGCGGATAATCAGGGCGAGCGGAAAGCCGATAAGCCAACTCATGTCAGGTTTTCTCGCATATTATCCTAGTCAGCCGTAAATCTGAGTAATATAATGTAAACACCTAAATGTGCAAGATTCGGTTATTCTTCGGGCTGGGGTGGGAACATTGACAGAATCAGGGCCAACATTTGATCGTTTTTTTGACAGCATGGAATCCTTGGCGGATACCATTAGTGAATCGCTGCAGTCGCAGGTGACGATCGAGGACAGCAACCACCATGTCATCGGCTACAGCTCCCATCAGTTCGAGAGCGACGCGGCGCGCATCTCCACCATTATCGGCAAACGGGTGCCGAACACGGTCATCATCGGACTCCGCAAAAAAGGCGTCATGCAGCAGCTGGAGAACGCGGCGCATCCGATCCGCATTCCGGCGGTGATGGAGGTCGGGCTCGGACCACGGCTGGCCATGTGCATCAAGCACCAGCAGGAGATTCTGGGCTATATCTGGGTAGTGGACCGGGGAAATCTCGCCGAGGGGTATGCCGAGGAGATTGTCGAGAAGGCGGCCGGCATCGCCGGGCGTTATCTGCTGAAGCAGCGCGGCTGGAAGACCAAGCAGGATAAGGCTTTCGAGGACTTCTTCTGGAAGCTGCTGACCTCGCATTATGATACGGAGCCGCGCATCCGCCAGGAAGCGGAAGCCTGGTCGATTCTGCTGCCGGAGAGCTACTACATCGGGGTGCTGGAAAGCGACAAGATCATCGACGAGCACTTTCTGCTGCGCTTCCGGCAGGTGATGGATGCCTATGCCGGGCAGCGTCTCCTGTTTCTGACAGCTGAGCATAACCGGCTGATTCTGCTGTTTTCTTTTGTTTTTCCGGTGGAGGGAACGGAAATTCTGTCTTCTTTTGTGAACAAGCTGCTTGCGGATATGAGCCGCAGTGAAGGCTGCCGGCTGGCCGCCGGCTGCAGTCCCGGGTACAGGGAATATACCTCTGCCGCTCTGGCCTACCGCGAGGCACTGTCGGTACTGGAGATCAAGAAGCTGCTTCCCTACCATGCCCGCGGGCTGCTGCTCTACGAGCAAATCGGCTTTTGGGCTCACATTCCGGCCATCATGGAGCAGAAGCGCAGCCGGACCCGCCGCAGTGCGCTGCTTCATCCGCTCAAAATGCATGACCGTGAGCATAAAAGTGATTTTCTCAAGACGATCGCCGTGTATTTAACGCTGGACGGCAATCTCAAGGAGTCGGCTGCTTTTTTGCATATTCATACCAACACCCTGATGTACCGGCTGAACCGGATCGCCGAAATTACCGGCAGAAGCCTGAAAGAAACCGACTACCGTACCTCGGTTTATCTGGATATTCTCACGGAGGAAACGGCGCAGGTGAACAGCTGGTTTCAGTTTCAGGAGGATACAGGCAATGCGGCGTCCATGTCGTAGTGCTTCATAAGGAAGAGTCCAGTCCCCGGCAAGAGGGATTTGGACTCTTTTTTTGATGCTCCGCACCAACAGAAGTGTTGACACGTACAATAACCTATATTTTGTGAATGAATCAAGAAAGGGGCTGACAGAATGGGGATTGGCTACGGCTCACCCGGCGGTTCAGACTTTGAACGGAACATGCGGGCGGGAATCATTGCGGCGGCAAAATCAATGAGTGTTGGCGGAACGGACTTCTCCGATTTTAAGAACTCCCGCTGCAATCCGAAATACTGGAACCGTACGGCGGGCGGCGGATTTGAATTGAAGGCGGGGGTACGCCCGTCGGCAGCGGTCAATGATATTTTTGAGAACGGGCCGCTGTATGCCTTCGAATGTGCAATGGCGATGGTGATGATTCTATATAAAGCAACAATTGGTGCGATTGGAGCGGAAGCGTTTGACCGCTATTTCACCGACCTGTACCTGTGGGACTGGAATTATGACAGCAATCTGCAGATGATCACCACGTTCCAGCAGTTTGAGATGCAGCCAGGCGATGTGGTCTATTTCAGGAATCCCGACCATGACCCGGATTTACCGGAGTGGCAGGGGGAGAACGCAATAATGATGGGTCCGGACCGCTACTACGGACATGGGCTGGGCATCAAAAGCGCAGAGGAAATGATCACCTCGCTGAACCGGAAAAGAGTGCCGGGCAGCCGGACATCCGCTTATTTGACCGATGAGGCGCTCCACCCGAATTTTGATTATATCAGCACGCTTGCCATGAGAGGTAATCTCCCTAAGGAAGGTAAAGACGGGCAGAACGCCATCTTCTCCAGGATCGGAGTGCGGACCTATATCTATAAATAGCTGAACTAAGAGGGGCTATCCTTGCCTGAGCGGTATTTGAGCGGATGCACCCCGACTGTTTTTTTGAAGACGGTACTAAAATAATGGGGGTTCTCATAACCGACACGCTCAGAAATCTCCATCACTTTAAGATCGGTTGTCAGCAGCAGCTCCTTGGCCTTGCCCATGCGGATTTTGGTGATATAGTCGGTGATCGTCTCGCCGGTCTCTTTCTTAAAAATCAGGCTGATATAGTTGGGGGTCAGGAAGACCTCTTCGGCAATTTTGGTAATGGAGAGCTCCCGGGCGTAGCCTTCCTGCACGATCGTTTTGATCCGGCTGATGGCCCGGCTGTTTTTGGAAGTGTTTTTGCCTGCCACATAAGTGCTGAGGTCATGAAAAAGCTCCAGCATATACGCCTTAAGCCCGGCAATGCTCTTCTGGGTATATAGCGTATCCATAATCGTCATCCGGTCACTCAGTACCTCTTCAATATCCTCGTCAATCTCATAGAGCGTCCGGGCTGAGGTGAAAATCATCTCGGCACAGATGCTCTGTACATAATCGATTTGCAGCCGCGGTCCCGCAAGCTTGGTGAACAGTGTATCCAGCAGCTCCATCACATTGTCCGTATGGCCAGCCTTCAGCTCATTCATCAGCCGGGCATGGAATGTATAGAAGAATGTACTCTGCAGCGTCTCCGTATCCGGCTGAATGTCTTTGAAGTACAGGACGGTAGCGTGTCCGGTATAAAATTTGTGGGCCAGCGCAGCAGTGGCCTCCTTGTAGGAATCCTCCAGCTGTCCAGCCAGGGTGGAGGCCCGGCCGATACCGATGGAGGCGTCCAGCCGCAAATATTCCCGGATGCTGCCAATAATCTTGTTGCAGAGGCCAGTAAGCGGCTCCGCAGCCGGGTCCTCCGGTGAGCAGAACATCATAATGAATTCATTCTCGCCGGCTACGAAGCTAACTGCACAGGGGTGCGCAGCCAGGCACTCATCAATAATATTCCGGATGGAAAAGTAGAGCAGCTGCTTATCTTCCTCTGAGAACTTGTCGACAGCGCTCCGGTAATCATCAAGCTCCAGCACGCCTACCGTTAACGTGTCGCCTTGCCTGAACGGCAGGTTAAAATAAGTGATTTTATCCCATATTTCCTGTTCGTTCCGGTATAAGCCGAAGATCAGATTCTGCAGAAATTTCTCGCGGATTAGCGGCATGTTGTCCTGCAGCTGCTTACCCAGATGCTGCAGATTCAGCCGGTTGTTGCGTTCATGGTGAATCCGGTCAGTGACCTCCCGAAAAAGCTCCCGGATCTCCTCCAGCTTCACCGGCTTCAGGATATAGCCCTCCGCATTCACCTTCATGGCATTCTGGGCATAAGCGAAATCCTGTGCGCCGCTGATGACAATAATCCGGGTAGGGCAATCTGCATCCTTCAGCTTCTCGGCGACCTGGAGGCCGTTCAGAAAAGGCATCATAATGTCGGTGAACAAAATATCCGGCTTAAGCTCCATACATAAATCATAGGCTTCCTGGCCGTCTGAGGCCTCCCCGATAATCTCAATGCCGAACTCTTCCTGCCACTTGAACACCTGGATCAGGCTGCGCCGGATAAACGGCTCATCATCCGCTACGATCATGGTCAACATCTTCGATCACCTCATTCCATGTAGTAACGACCGGAAACCGGATCATGGCCAGAAGGCCGGACTGATCCTCATTATTGGTATAATAACGGATGCCGTAAGCCTCCCCGAAAAACTGCTGGATTCTTGTATGCACATTACGGATGCCGTACGACTGGTTGCCGGGCTGCTGATCGGTCAGCAGCAGGTTCAGCCGCTCAGGATCAGCACCGACCCCATCGTCAAAAACGGATACGAACAGGACCTCCTGTGCGGATGTCACCCGGATACGGATTTTTCCTTTGCCGCGGCGCTGCTGAATCCCGTGAATGATCGCATTCTCCACCAGCGGCTGGATGCTCAGCTTGACCACCAGGCATTCCGTAAGCAAGCGGGGGTCCACGTCTTCCAATTCGTACTCCAGCTTATCCTGGAAGCGGAACTGCTGGATACCGAGATAGCTCTCCACCTGCTTCAGCTCATCGCGCAGCGGGATGATATTCCGTCCTTTACTCAGGCTGTATCTGAAAAAATCCGATAGCGATGTCACCATGCTGCTGATCTCGGGAACGTTATGGTTGATCGCCAGCCAGTTGATCGAATCCAGCGTATTATAGAGAAAATGCGGATTGATCTGAGCCTGGAGCGTTTTGAGCTCGGCTTCTTTTTTGCGCAGCTCGGTGACATACAGCTTGTCGATCAGCGCCTTGATCTGCTGCAGCAGCTTGTTGTAGCGGTTGAATAAATAGGAGAATTCGTCCTTGCGCCGGTAGCGGATGATGATGTTGAAGTTCCCGCTTTCGGCATGGGACATCGACTGGATGAACTTGCGGATTGGCGCCGAGATATTCTCCGACAGCAGCAGGGCCATCGTCAGTGACAACAGCATACAGATGCCGATCACGACATACATGACCCGCTGGAAGGAGGCCAGTTCCCCGTTAAGCTCGCTGACCGGAGAGAAAGAGAGAATCGTCCAGCCGGTAGCCTGAATATTCTGGTAGGAGACAAGCATCTTCTCGCCGCCGATGACATGGCGGAAGGAATGAAAGGTGCCGGAGGCTGCATCCGCCGGGCTTATTTTGCTGAAATAATCCCGGGTGCTGATATTCTGGCCGATCAGGCTCTCCTCAGGGCTAATGGCGATGGTCCCTGTCTGGTCAACGATATAGATCCGGCTGCCGGGAGTAGGCTTGTAATGGTCCAGCAGTGTGCTGAATTCGCTCACCGGAATATCAATAGTAAGCAGGCCGGCAAAGGGCAGCTGGGCATGCCGGATACCGAACAGGCGCTTGGCGAACTTAATGGTAAATCTTGAATCCAGTGAGCTGAGCCCGACCACGGTGAAGTCGGACTTGGCCGGAATCGCCAGATACCAGGGCTTCAGCGAGATCTGATCGATATTAAACACGCGTCTGGAGAAATTATACTGGGTATATTCCGGGCGGTTCAGCATGTAGAGCATTGGCACAAAGCTGCTTCCCGAGGTTCCGTTCGCCGGGAAATTCTCCAGAATTTTATTGAGGGCGGCCAATTCATTAATGATTCCGGTGCTGTCGGTAGGGCGGTTAGAGGAGATCAGGTCGGCGAATTCGGTATTGAGGTAGAGGGCGATCATCGAATTATTGGCGCTGGTGAATCTCTGATCCAGGTTATCCTGTACCAGATTAAGATTATTCTCGATCGATGTATTCACATTTCGGGTGATAATATCGGCGGATTTGTTATATACGGTGATGGATATAATCGTCGTAGGAAGCAGGACCAGGAACAGGAAATAGAGGATCAGCCGGCTGCGGATGCTGAAATTGTACAGAAAGAGGGTTTTAGACAGAGTGTCAAATAATTTCTTCAGTGCAATCCTCCCCCGTCCCGGAGAATAATCTTCACTTGCCATTTATCGGATAGTATTGGAATATATTTAATATTGGCAGATATTAACCAATAGCTGGTATCCATTGTAAGGTGTGCCAAGACGCGCTGTCAACGCAGGAGGTAATAATGAAACGAATCCTCGTCTTTAGTATGGCTGTGTTGCTCTGCGGGCTGGTGGTCTATGCGATCGCTTATGACCGGCCGCTGTTGGTTGATTTCGCTCCCGAGCCTGTTCCTGCAGTGCAGCCGCACACCCAGATCCGGATCGCCCTCTATGACTGGACGGAGAATCTGGAAGTGAAGAATGCGATTAACCAATATAACAAAACGAACCCGGACGGGATTGAGATCAGTATTATGAATATCTCTACGGATGTATATGATGATACGCTGAATATGCTGATGACCTCAGGACAAGGGCCGGATGTGTTCAGTGTTGACAATGCCTGGCTGGCTACTTATGTGAACAAAGGGTACCTGGCTAATCTGTCCTCCGCGCTGACTCCCGGGGACATGAACAGATTTCCGGACTGGGCCAGAGCCTATGCGGAAAGCTCCTTGTTCAAGGGCGGGATTTATTTCATGCCCTCCAGCATTGAAACCGTTCGGCTGATCTACAACAAGCAGCTGTTCCGGATCGCCGGCCTTGATCCGGAGCTACCGCCGGCGACCTTTGCCGATATGAAGTCGGCTGCCGGTAAGATCAGCCAGGCCGGAGTCGGGGTGAACAAATACGGGTTCGCGCTTGCTGCCGGCGATAGCCAGTACAGCCTGCAGACCGGATTGGAGCTGTCGAATACGTACAGCGGAGTATATCTGTATAATTACCGGAGCGGTTATTACGACCTGAACGGTTATAAGCCATGGCTGCAGATGCTCCTGGATATGAAGGCACAGGGCAGCCTGTATCCGGGAGAGACTCTGCTCAAGCGCAACAGTGCCCTGCGTCAGTTCGCCGACGGCAATATCGGCATGATGTATGTAACCAGCAAAGACTATGTGAAATTGCAGGAATATATGCCAAAGGATGACTGGGGGGTAGCAATGCCGCCGGTGACGGAGGCCTCCAAACGTGGGGCCGGGGCATTAATGATGATTCCGCACTCTCCGCTCGTTGTGAACAGCGCGGCTGCGGACCGTGAGGCCGCGATTAAGGTCTGGACCTTCCTGCAGTCAGAAGAATTCCTGACGATCCTGTTCCACCAGGCACTGGCTCTGCCGGTTGTTGACGGCATTCTTAATCTGCCAAACATGGCTCCCGGCCTGGCCCACTTCACGGAGTTCTATCCGACGGCGGCCGATTCGATCTATCCGCTCCCGCCGCAGATCATGGACCAATATGATCCGAGCACTGTGTCGATAGAGCCGCGGGATGCAGGCGACCGCCCGCGGCTGCAGCTGTATCTGCAGATTATATCCGGCGAGAAGAGCTTAAGTGAAGCGCTGAGCGGCGAAACTGCCCGGCTGAATCAGATGCTGGACATCGCGGCAACAGGGTACTCTTTTAAGCATGAGGAATATATTTATCCGGGGTTTGATCCGAAGGACCCGCTGAAGGGGCAGAGTCTGGAGCAGATACTGAGCTTAGAGAAGAATTAAGGGGAATTGTAGTCCGGCATTCGATGTGCAAAGAGCTGTCCACAATCTACAACAGTGGGCGGCTCTTTTTATGCGGATCAGGCATGAAGGGACTCCGATGTAAAACTGTATAGATTATCGAACTTTTATTATAGATGGTCTTATTTAGCAAATCTGCTGCTCCGGCTACACTTAAGACATGGAAAAGAGAGAGTGATGATGGAATCAGGAGGCGTAAGTGATGATTACTCAAGGAAAAAGGAGTACAGTCCATACGGTGCAGAGCCAGCCGGTGCGGCTCCCCGCCAAGAAAGGCTCCGTATTCAAGCATTTGCTGAAGCATAAGGTGCTGCTGCTCATGCTGCTGCCGGGTGTTGTCTTTTTGCTCATTAACAATTACCTGCCGATGTTCGGGATTATCATTGCCTTCAAGAATATCAACTACGTGGACGGGATACTGGGGAGCCCGTGGGTCGGACTGGATAACTTCAGGTTCCTGTTCGCCACCTCGGATGCGTGGATCATTACCCGCAACACGGTGCTGTACAATTTTGTGTTTATCATTCTCAATCTGGTCATAGCGGTATCGATCGCGATTGCCCTGAATGAGCTGAGAAATAAGCTGGCTGCTAAATTCTATCAGAGCATCATGTTCTTCCCCTACTTTTTGTCCATGGTCGTTGTCAGCTACCTCGTGTTCGCTTTTCTCAATGTTGAATACGGTTTCATCAATAAAGGCGTACTGTCCCTGTTCGGGCTCAATGAGCTGAACTGGTATTCCGAGCCGAAGTACTGGCCGTTCATTCTGCCGCTGATCAACCTCTGGAAAGGGGTCGGCTATGGCTGTGTAATTTATCTCGCGGCGATCATCGGTATTGATTCCGAGTATTATGAGGCCGCTCTGATCGACGGTGCCAGCAAGTGGAAGCAGATCCTGCATATCACGATCCCGCTGATCCGGCCGGTCATTATCATCACGACCATTCTGGCAATCGGCGGCATTTTCCGCTCCGACTTCGGGCTGTTCTACCAGACTACGCTGAATTCCGGGGCATTGTATCCGACAACGCTTGTCATCGATACCTACGTCTATAACGCGCTGATCAACATGGGCAACCTCGGCATGTCCGCAGCGGCAGGTTTATATCAGTCATTGGTCGGATTTTTCCTGGTACTGGGCTCGAACTGGATCGTGCGCAAGGTCGACAAGGACCAGGCTGTTTTCTAAAAAAAGAAGGATTAGGAGGAGAGAAATGCTGTGACCAATAATGAAATTTCCAAATTCACGAATACGCTGCTCCATCTTATATTTATCATCCTGACGATCACCTGCCTGCTGCCAATTGTACTGGTCTTCATGATCTCCATTACCGATTACGATACGATTGTGCTGAACGGGTATCAATTTTTTCCGGAGAAGTTCAGTCTGGAGGCGTATACCTATATCTTTAAGGATTACACCGTCATTGTAAAAGCCTACGGGGTGTCCATTTTTGTCACCGTGATCGGTACACTGCTGAGTGTATTTATCTCTTCGCTGTATGCCTATCCGATTTCCCGGGCGGACTTCAGATACCGCGGCATCTTCGCTTTTCTGATCTTTTTCACGATGCTGTTCGGCGGGGGGCTGGTGCCCTGGTACATGGTGTACACGCAAGTGCTCGATCTCAAAAACTCGGTCTGGGCGCTGATTGTTCCGATGCTGCTCTCCCCGTTCAATGTGCTGATTATGAAAACCTATTTCCAGATGTCCGTGCCCCCGGCACTGATCGAAGCCTCCAAAATTGACGGGGCCGGCGAGCTGAGAACCTTTTTCCGGATCGTTTTCCCGCTGTCCCTGCCGGTCTTCGCCACGATTGGGCTGTTCAACACTCTGCATTACTGGAATGACTGGTTCAACAGCATGATCTTCATCACCGATACCGACCTTTATTCCCTGCAGTACCTGATGTACAAAATGATCTCCCAGGCGGACTATTTGAGCCGCAACGGCGCTCTGATCCAGGGCTCGGCCACCGAGCTGGCCAAACTTCCGGGGGAGACGATCCGCATGGCGATGGCCCTGATCGGGATTGGTCCGATTGTGCTGGCGTATCCGTTTTTCCAGCGCTATTTCATCAGAGGCCTAACGCTCGGCTCCATTAAAGGCTAACCTCGGCTGACGCCGATTAGCATATATTTTTCAAGTAAGAGGGAGGAAAAGAGTAATGGCAATTAAAAAAGGCACGGGTCTAATGCTATCACTTGTTTTGATGATCGGACTTACGTTAAGCGGGTGCGGAGGAAATACGAATAACACCAAAAACGCCGCCCCTGAGGCCACGGCAAAAAGCACCGCCGCTCCAGCCGCCAACGCCACCGAAACCGCTGCCCCCACCGAAAAAACGAATGAGCTGGAACAGGTGGAACTGTCCCTGTATCTGCCCGGCGGGCCGGATAAGGACGTAGCGTCCGTAGAGCAGGAGATCAATGCTTATTTGAAGGATAAAATCAATGCCACCATCAAAATCAACCAGCTGAGCTGGGATAAACCGGCCGACAAAGTCAATCTGATGATCCAGTCCGGTGAAGTCTTCGATATGGTCTATACGTGGAACTTCATGACCAATGCCGCGAAGGGCGCGTATGCCCCGCTGGAGGATTTGCTGGATAAGTACGCCAAAGAAACCAAAGTACAGATTAATCCGGCGTATCTGCAGGCTGCCACTGTAAACGGACATTTGTATGCGGTTCCAACGGAAAAAGAACTGGGCCAGTCGGTCGGGTTTGCCTTTGATAAAGCGATCGTCGATAAGTACGGCTTTGATGTGAACAGCATTACGAAGCTGGAAGATATTGAACCGATGCTCAAGGTCATTAAGGAAAAAGAGCCGGGCATGTCCCCCTTGTTCATGAACCATACAGACAGTCTGAACTGGTTCACAGCGTATCCGGAAAGCGAGGACCTCGACGGCAGCAATGAAATTCCGACCCTGCTGGATTACAAAACGATGAAGGTCTTCAACGAATACGATACTCCGGAAATCCTGGAACGGCTGAAGCTGATCCGCAAATGGTACGAAGCCGGCTATATCAATAAGAATGGGGCCACGGACAAAACAGAGCTGAAGGATGCTGTAAAAAGCGGCAAAGCCTGGTTCGTCTACGGTAATATGAATCCGACCTCCACCAACGACTGGACACGTCTGGCCGAGAAACCGATGATAATCAAAACCCTTCTGCCGGTGCAGGTAGGCACGAAGAGTCTGCAGGGCTCGATGCTGGCTATTTCCAGAACCTCCAAGAATCCGGAACGGGCGATGATGTTCATCAACCTGATTCATACCGATCCTGTACTCTATAACCTGCTCACCTTCGGCATTGAAGGCAAACACTACAAGAAGCTGGATGCGAACACTGTAGAGTTCATTCCGGACAGCGGCTACAATTCCGTCTCTTCCTGGATGATCGGGAATGTGCTGCTCAACTACCTGAATAAGGATGAGGATCCAAGACGGGTGCAGCTGTACAAAGACTGGAATGCCAACTCCAAAACCTCACCGGTCATCGGCTTTGTCTTTGATTCCACGAAGGTGCAGTCGCAGATCGGGGCGCTGATCAATATTACGAAGCAGTATAAGAACACCCTGTACTCCGGGGAAAAAGATCCTGAACCGATCCTGAAGGAAATGAACAGCAAGCTGAAAGCTGCCGGACTGGATGCGGTAATCACCGAGATTCAAACGCAAATGGATGCATTTCTGGCCGCCAAATAAGAAACTGAAGCAGTAGCAGACCCGGTCTCCGGCAAGCGTCGTGAATTTAGCCGCTTGCCCGGTTACCGGGTATTCATATTCGCAGAGCCAGCACTTGGGGTGCCCTAATCTTATTTAGAGAAGAGGGTGTTAATGTGCGAATTCATAAAAGTACAGCGAAACTGCTTATCCTGTTATTGGTTATGACCACGTTTATTGCGCCAGGCGGACCAGGGGTAAAAGCTGCCTCAACCGCTGCCGCGGCTGTGCTGGAAGTACAGCCAGATGCAGAGCCGGTGGAGCAGGTCTCAAACCCGGAAACGGTAACCAGCGCTACTTACGAGCCGCCAATGAGCTTGTTGTGGCAGGTTGGTAACCAGAATAACAGCTCGTCTGAATTTGCCGATTATAACAACGTATACAGCAATGTATACAGTAGTGTATATGAAAACGTATATGGATCCGTATATGAAAAAGCATTTAGCGAAAAGCTCACTCTCCCCGTACCTCCCGCAAGGTGGAGCACGATCTCCAAAGGAATGAAGGCTGATGCCAACGGTACAATGAAGCTAACGTACCAGCTGGCGCAGGTTCCTGTAAATGGGATTCAATTCAGCTTCAAGGTCATTGATGCAAGCACAGCTATCCCCCAGCTGGCAGTATTCTCCAACGGCCTGATGAGCGGGCTGATTCAAATTACCGGTTTGAACAATGGTGAAACCGCTTTAGTGAACACCTGGAAGCAAACCTACAAGCTCTATATTCCCAAGGAACAGCTTCATATCGGCAAGAATGTGCTTACACTGGCTGTAGACCGCGGTCTTTACGCGGACCCGCAGGCCCCCGGGTATACCGGAGACCAATATCTATGGTTCGAATGGGATTATTTCAGGCTGGATGCGCTGAATGCGCCGGCGCTTGAGCCGGTTCATGGCCGGTATATCCATCTGGGCAGCACCTTGGCCGCGTCCACCTTCAAATATGATGAGCATGCGATCCGCCATCTGGCCCCGATGACCAAATGGATGGGCATTGCCTATAGCGGCAACTGGATGCGGGCCTCCTTCTGGTCGGACACAAGCAGCGGCTGGGACCCGCAGGGGCGCAATTATCTGACGGCGCTGCGTGATCTTAATCTGGAGCCGATGGTGAATATTATCGGCGGCAACTGGAAGAGCAACACGGAGCTGGCGGGCGGTACGATACCAGCGGCTCTGAGAAGCTATTATGCTGGTTTTGTCAGCAAATTCGGCGACCTGTATCAGTATGCCGAGACGGGTAATGAGCCGGGACTGTTCGGCTGGGCCCAGCAGGCTGTGGTGGCAACCCATGAGCTGATGAATGAGCAGCGGCAGAGTAACAGCCAGCCTTACCTTAAGATTGTGGCCCCGGGCTGGGCGTATTGGCCATATAACGGGACACCCGACGGCTGGGAACGGGATGCGGAGCAGCGCCGGGAGATTGAAGAGCTGTCCGATGTGACTAACGGGCACAGCTATGGCGGTACAGGCGTGCAGCCGCTGCCTGGCGCCAGCCTTTATGAGAATCTGCGCGTTTATAATCAATCGGATGAGGGCTTTGGCAAAGAGATGGCGATGAGCGAGACCGGCGCCAATGACAATCACTCCGACAACACCAAATACGGCACATATGCTTACAGGTTTGCCGCTGCCTTTGACCGGGAGATACGCGGCGACATCGGCTATGCGGACCATATTATGCAGCATGCAGCCTTCTTCAATGACGGTACGGAATTTGGATTGTTCGGCTCAGGCATCAACTGGAATACTCACCGGTTTGAAGATACGGTGGCCGTGCCAGCCAATCAGAATGAGGGGGGAGAGACAAGGCTGAAGACCTTCCGCAGATTGGCTGCAGCGTATGCGACCCATGGAAGCCCGCTCAGCTACAAGGTGGTGAATACCTTTGCCTTAACCGGCAAAAAAGCCTATTTCCGCGCAGTTGATACCTCGGCGCTCGGCACCTCAACCATTGGAGCATCGGCGGATAAAATCCTGCTGAACTTCGTCAACTTCGAGAAGGAGCCGTTAACGATGCGGGTGAAGGTGACGATGCCGGCCAGCGGAACCTACACCGGTGAAGTGTTCGGGGCAGGCAACAGCTATGCTGCTGCACATTCTACCGTGCAGCTCACGGCAACTCCATATCTCACCCTTAACGTGACTCTGGGGGCCGGCGAAACGGTGCAGTATATCCTGGATGAACTGGAGACGACCGCCCCTACTATTCCAACCGGCGCTGCTGCGGCGGCTGTAAGCCATGAACAGATCAGAGTGAGCTGGAACGCTTCAACCGACAATGATAAGGTGACCGGATACCGCGTATTCCGGGACGGAGGAACAGAGCCGGTGATGACCGTGCCGGGACAGCTTACGTTTTTCGATGACTACAGCGTTGCCCCGGAAACAGCATACAGCTACAGGGTGCAGGCAGTGGATGAATCGGGCAACGTGTCTGCCTTAACGCCTGACGTATCGGCGACTACTCTGGCTATGCCTATTACACCGCATGTGGCGGGGGACCCTACGAAATTCGAGGCGGAGGCTGCTGCGTTTGCCCTGCCGTTAAGAATCGGCACCAACAACCTCGCTTCCGGCAAAAAGGTTGTGGAGCAAACCCATGGCGGTCCGATTTCGATCCAGGGCTTTTATTCGGCCTCCGGCGGCAGTTATACCTTAACTGTTGCATACACTTCCAATCAGGATTCGAAGAAGAATATATATGTCAACGGGCAAAAGCTCTCCACCATTTCGCTGCCGACCACTGGAAGCTGGACCAGCAATATTACAGCCCGACAGTATGGCATCACACTTCAGCCGGGGTATAACACGATTACTTTTACTTCCGGCGGAAACGGGGCAAATCTCGATTATTTCAGGCTGGAGGAGGGAGCCTTTGTTCCGGTGTCAGCATGGTATACGGTAGCGCATGACAATGCTTATATCGACTATAGCGGCTTTGAGCCGGCTCCGAACGGAGTGACTCACGTGACCTATTCGCCGGATGCCACGGCGGTGCTTAATTTTAACGGCATCGGCGTGCGCTGGAAATCGGACATCAAGAGCGATATGGGCAGCGCGGATGTCTATGTGGATGGGGAGCTGAAGGGAACCGTGGTTATTCCGCAGGCCGGTCTTGAGGGCGACAATAAGGTTGTCTACGAGCTGACCGGACTGGATTACGGGCTGCACCGGATTGAGATCATTGCGCGTGAGGGAACAGTTATGGTCAGCAGCTTCCAGTTCGAGGGGTATGAAGCCACGCTGCCTGTTCCGGGCCCGGACCTGACCATTACGGACATCGGCTGGAATATCGTGAACAGCGACGGTACGCCGTCCAGCCATACGACACCTCAGCTGGGGGACTCCTTAATCTTCTGGGCCAAGGTCAAAAATATCGGCGTGCGTCCGACTCCGCTGAATGCTTCCACCGGGCTTGGCCAGATTACGGGCGGCGCCTTCTCCGTCAATGGCGGGGTTGTCTCCTGGTCGGATACGAACAACAGCATCATCCAGCCGGGGGAAGAGATCACGCTGACCGCAAACAGCAGCGCCCAGGGAACACCGCGCTGGACGGTCCCGGCGATCGGCGATTTCACGGTCCAATTCTTCGTCAATGATATCTGGCGCTACGAGGAAATGAACAAGGAGAACAATAAATTATCTGAGACGCTTCATATTAGCCTGCCCTGACCGTGGAGAGGAGTCAGGGAGCATGGATTAGACAGCGTAATCGGACTGTGGAGATTAAAGAGTAGTTATCAGACAGTGGTGCTTGAACCGGCAATCCCCGCCTCCCGTTTTGCAAGTTACGGGAGGGGGGGTTGCCGCTACATAAGCTGAATTTAAGGCTTTCTAGAGGCGAAAGCGGCGGAGGGGAAGTTTGGAACTGTAGGAGCGGTAGCGTCCGCCTGAAAGCTTTCCGTAGGAAAGCTCGCATCGGAAGCATAAGCTAGGTTCGGATTTCTACCGCTAACAGCGGTTATAATCAGGAAATCGGAAGACAACAGCGGCCGGAAGTCCAAACATTCCCTGCAGCCCGCGTATTATGCCGGTTAGGTAAATCTAAAATTCAGCTTATACCATTATAGAATTTTGAACTTATTTCATAGCTGCCTTTATTTAGAGGCCTGGCGGTATTGGTTACACTTGGAGTAGAAATGACCGGGAGGAATCGGGATCATGCGGAGGCCGTTAACGAAGGATGAGCAGGATTGGGTGGAGCATACACTACAATCCATGAGTGTGCGGGAGAAGATCGGGCAGACGATGCAGGACCATGCCGGCCGGCTGCCGTTCAAGGCCACAGATGAGAATGAAGTCAGAGCGTACCTGGAGAAATATCCGGTAGGCAGCTTTTTTATCGGCGGAGAGGTGATCCAGAAGGCTGCGGGCAAAGCGGGGGAATACCGGGAATGGGTAGAGCTGCTGCAGAGGGTTAGCAAATTCCCGCTGCTGTTCTCCGGCGATCTGGAATTCGGCGCGGGTTCAGCGGTTAAAAGCCTGACGGCGTTCCCGCCGCTGCTTGCGCTCGCTGCAGCTGATGATGAAGCGCTGGCTTACGAATACGGCAAATATACGGCGATCGAGGGCCGGGCGGCCGGGTTCACCTGGGCGCTGGCGCCGGGGACGGATCTGCTGCTGAACTGGATGAATCCGGTGATCACGACCCGCTGTCTGGGCGATGAGCCGGGGCGCGCTCTGCGTTTGTCCGCGGCTGTGGTGCGGGGGATGCAGGATTATGGAATCGCCGCTTGCGCCAAGCATTTTCCGGGGGACGGTGTAGATTACCGGGATCAGCATATCATTACCACGGTCAACAGCCTGCCGGAGGAGGAGTGGTGGTCCACCTATGGCAAGGTCTCACAGCATTTGATTGATCAAGGGCTTATGTCGTATATGACGGGGCATATTGCACTTCCTTGGATGGAAGGGGCCGCAGCCCAGGGCCGGAAGCCGGTTCCGGCAACCGTCTCGCGGCGGATTACTACGGATTTGCTGCGTGGGCGGATGGGCTTTGAAGGCGTGGTGCTTTCCGACGCGCTGGATATGGGCGGATTCCTGGCCTGGGGGGATTATGAGCAGCGGATGGTGGACTGCCTGAACAGCGGGACGGATGTGCTGCTGTGGCCGGGCGTAAGGTATTTTGAAACCATGGAAAAGGCGCTGGTTCAAGGTACGGTAACGATGGAACGGCTGGATGCCAGTGTGCGGCGGATTCTGGCCATGAAGGCAGAACTGAGCCTCCAGCATTTGGATGCACAGGGACGCGACCCCCTCGCTGTCCCGCTGCTGAATGATAAATTGAAGCCGGAGCAGGACCGGCAAGCAAGAGAGCTGAGCAGACAGCTTGCGGAGAAATGTATCACGCTTGTCCGCAACCGGGCAGATATCCTGCCGCTGGATCCGCAGACGACCCGCAGGGTGCTGGTCATCATGCTGAACAAAGTAACGCAGGGACGGGTCTTTGAGCGGATGGGGCTGTTCGTTGATCAGCTCCAGGCAAGGGGGCTGCAGGTGGATATTCTCGATGAATTCGAGCCGCTGAATACGCTGCAGAAATGGGAACAATCCGGAATCCGCTGGGATGCGGCCTTTGTGCCTTATTTTATGCCGCTGCATGGCATGATGAACTCGGCCCGTCCGGTGGGCGAAGCGGCCAAAGCCATCTGGGCGCTGCAGCATGCGGAGACGATCCGTCCGATCGGGGTATCTTTTGCCACGCCGTTTCTGCTTCGGGATATGCCGTTCCTTGACACGCTCGTAAATGCCTATTCGCTGCACGAGGAAACGGTAGAGTTCACGGTCAAAGCCCTGTTCGGAGAAGCTCCGTTCCTGGGACATTCACCTGTTGATGCCGATCCTGAGGAAGATTATATGAGTCCAAGGGGGCTGCAGCATGTCCGAGACTAAGCTTATGCTGGATCCTATATTGGAGCGGTTATTTGCGTATATGACCGCTGATCGGCACAGCGGCAACTGGGGAATGGACATCGGCCACTGGGACTGGGTGCCGGGGGTTGGGATCATTTCCATCCTGGATTACGGCCAGGCTGCGGGCCGGGACAAGGCCGTCGATTATGTGCTGGAGTGGGTAGAGCGGAATAAGCAGCAGGCCGAAGGCATCAGGGTGATTAATTCCATGGCTCCTTATGCGGTTTTTCCCGGGCTGTACCGGCGGACACAGAATAGCTGGTTTCTGGAGAAAGCCGGTGAAATTGCCGGCTGGATGCTGGAGACGGCGCCGAGAACCCGGGAGGGGGCGCTGGAGCATACCGTCACCGAAGCGGCCAAGTTCCCGGAGCAGGTGTGGGCCGATACGGTCTACATGGCCGTGCTGTTCCTGGCGCGGCAGGCCGGGCTGACCGGAGATCGCAGAATCGCGGAGGCTACGCTGGAGCAGACGCTGCTGCACCTGCGGCTGCTCCAGGATGAGCAGACAGGGCTGCTGTTCCACGGCTGGAACTCCCTGCAGGGGAACCATATGTCGGCTGTCCGCTGGGCGCGGGCCAACGCCTGGATTACGCTTGCCGTTCCGCAGATTGTGGCAGAGATTAAGGAGCTGACCGAGATCCCCTCCGAGCTGTACAGCCGGTATGACAGGCTTGCCGCTGGCCTGCGGTCCTGCCAGGCGGAGGACGGATTATGGCATACCGTCCTGGACAGGCCGGAATATTATAAGGAAACTTCGGGCAGTGCCGGCATCGCCTGCGGATTCATCCGGGGTGTACAGAGCGGCATGCTGGACCCCTCTCATCTGGCCAGCGCGGAGCAGGCTCTCGGTGCTATTCTTCCGCTCATCACGGATGACGGAGAAGTGAAGGGGGTATCGGCCGGAACCCCGGTGATGCCTTCGGCTGAGGCCTATAATGAAATTGCGGTCTATCCGGCACTGTACGGGCAGGGGCTGGTAATGCAGTTGCTGGCGCAGACGCTGAGCCTGAGTCTAAACGGACAACCGAAGGTTAACACGGTCAGAAAGGCAGGAGATAAGCGTGAATAACGCGGCAGGTTATACCAGAGAAGACATTGACCAGCGCGAAATGCTGATCCGCAAAATGCGGGGGCTGGAAGCCCGCTATAATCCGGAGCTTGCCATGCTGCGCTCACCGTTCAGCAGCCCGGGGTACCATACTACCTTGAAGCAAGCCGATTTTATCCATTCCACGCGGGATTCGTTGTCCTATGCACTGGGGCTGCTCGATACAGAGCTTGCCGAGTGGGGGCAGCGGGCCTTCGGCATCATCGCACAGGTGATTTCACTGCAGGATACGGACCGGAGCCGCGCCACCTTTGGCATCTGGTCCTGGTTCTATGAAGAGCCGCTGGCTATGATGGCACCGCCGGACTGGAACTGGGCCGATTTCTGCGGCAGCCGGCTGATTCAGGCTCTGGCGCGTCATGGGCACCGTTTTCCGCAGGAGCTGCGCGAGGCAACGATCCGTTCGGTGGACTATGCCTGTGAGGCCATTATCAAGCGGAATGTCGGACCCGATTATACCAATATTGCAATTCTGGGGGCCTTTGTCACCAGAATTGCCGGAGAGCAGCTCGGCCGGGAGGATTATGCAGTCTATGGGCTGGAACGCTTGAAAAAACTCTATGCGTATACCATGGAGCGCGGGGCCTTTCAGGAGTTCAACAGTCCCGTTTATACCTATATCGCCATTCTGGAGCTGTCGAAGCTGCGGAGTGAGTCTGCGGACAGTACCGTGAAGGAGCTGTGCAATGAGCTGATTAAGCTGACCTGGAAAACAGTAGCCGGATATTATCATCCTGTGACTGCGCAGTGGTCCGGCCCGCACTCCCGCTCCTACGAGACACTGCTGACTGAGCAGAGCAAGGCGTTCCTGCAAATGGCGACCAGGGGTGAAGTGATGTTTTTTCCATGGGATGAGCTTCCTTATGAGGAGGAATGGTACGGCAGCGGCTTTTATTGCCCGCCTGATTATCTGGACTGCTTCAAGGTACCGGCAACCAAAGAGGTGAGACAGCTCTATGAGGGGAATGCCGATGACGGCAGCGGCAAATGGGCGGTTACTTATATGACGCCGCAGTTCAGCATGGGTTCCTTTACGAACAGTGATTTATGGAATCAGAGACGGCCGCTGCTGGCCTATGTGAATAATAACGGCGCTCCGGCCTATATCCGGCTGCACTGCCTGCATGACGGCTATGATTATTGCTCTGCCCGGATTAAAACCAAACAGGATCAGGGGGATTTGCTGTTCGGAATTGATTTTCTGACGGACGGCGGGGACACCCATCCTAATCTTGACCGGATCAGCGGGGCAATCACTGCTGCGGATTTCCGGCTGCGGCTGGAGATTGGCGGTCATACCGGCGGCATCACGGCAGAGCCCACGGAAGAGGGAGCCAAATTCCGGATCGGGGAGTCCGTCTTCTGTCTGACGACATGGTTTGCGGTATTCACCGGACAGCCGGACTCCGGGCGGAGCCTGAGCTGGCAGCCGGACCAGACTGGAGACAGCCTCAATCTGGATATGATTCTGTATTCCGGCCCGCGCTGCAGCATTGATTTCACCAGTCTGCGGCAGGCGGCATTTGTGTTCTCGCTCGCTGCCTTGGAGGCTGGGGACAGCGAAGGCCCGCGGGTGGAGGTAACCGATGAAGGTATACTTCGGGTGTGTGACCGCGCTGAATCCGGCGAGGCCTTCTCGTTGCGGCTGCGTCCCGGTCCGGCAGCGGAGTTATGAATAGCCTGGGCTAACCGGCTGGTCTGAATCAACGATCAGACTAAGCATGCCGGACTCTCTCTGAACACAGCAAAGGAGCTGTGCTCCAAGGTTCAACCCTTGGAGCCAGCTCCTTTTAACGTAAACCGGTCAATGCGAAAGCTCTCTGAAATCACCGCGGAACCGCTCATAGTCAGCGGCTCTGCATTCCAGGAGGAGCTTTGTTCCATCCTCTTCATAGCTGACCTCCTGGACGTGGGCATGTTCATTGAAATAGGAAACGATGCTGCCACGGTCATACGGGATCAGAATTTCACACTGAATGTAGTCATTAAAGACATGTCCGCGGATCAGTCCGGTAAGCTCGGCGATTCCGCTGCCCTGTCTGGCGGAGAGGGTGACGGAATCTCCTTCCACAACAGGATAAGGCCGGCCGGTCAAATCGGCTTTATTGTAGGCATACACCGTGGGAATGTCCTCTGCTCCCAGTGCTTTGAGCGTCTCGGCCGTTACCTCCATATGCTGTTCATGCTGCGGATCGGAAGCGTCGACGACATGGACCAGCAGATCCGCCTCGGTCACTTCCTCCAGTGTAGAGCGGAAGGCCTTGACGAGGTGATGGGGCAGCTGGCTGACGAAACCTACCGTATCGGTTAACAGGAAGGTTTTGTGATCCGGAAGCTTAATGCTGCGGACCGACGTCTCCAATGTGGCGAACAGCATATCCTTAGCAAATACCTGCTTGCCCGAGCCGGGATGATATTCCTCTACCATGGCATTCAACAAGCTGGACTTGCCGGCATTGGTATATCCGACCAGACAGATTACCGGCACTTCATTCTTGCGCCGCTGCCTGCGCTGAATCTGGCGCCGTTCGACCTGGTTCTGCAGTTCGGCCTGCAGTGCGGTAATCCGTTCCTCGATTCTTCTGCGGTCCAGCTCCAGCTTCGTTTCACCGGCCCCCCTGTTCTTGAGGCCCGACCCGCCGCCCTGCCGGCCGAGCGATTCGCGCATTCCGGTGAGGCGGGGGAGCATATACTGCAGCTGGGCGACTTCAACCTGCAGCTGTGCTTCCCTGGTTTTGGCCCGTTCTGCAAAAATATTCAGAATCAGAATCGTCCGGTCAATGACCTGACGGTCCAGGGACGACTCCAGATTACGGATCTGCGAAGGAGTCAGCTCATCATTAAAGATAATCACTGTGTCCTCATCTTCTATCATTGCTGCCAGCTCCTGAATTTTACCGGTACCCAGATAGTGAGAAGGGTTAACCCGGCTGGCCTTCTGGCTTAGCTCACCGATGACCCTGATATTGCAGGCGGCAGCCAGATTGCGGAGCTCCTCCATCGAGTATGCGAAATTCGTCTCGTTTTGCAGTTGAACACCAACGATTATGGCCTGTTGCTGTGTGGCTTCCATCTATTCATCAACCTCCTGAAATTTTGTATGTGCGTAAGCGGCGAGTGGTACGGTCCGGACTAAACGGACTCGACTAAGGGACAAGGGGCTAAACGGACATGAAAAAAGCACAGGCGGTAATCTGCCTGTGCTTGAATTAGAGGAAATAGAATAGTCTGGGCAGGCCATGCAATTACATGCACGGCATCAACCAGCTGGCGCACCCCACAGAGAAACTGAACGAAGCATCCGGTACCGGCAAACGGAAATAGGCGGCCTATTCCAACCTGCGCGGTTAAGGTGATCAATTCTCTATGGGAGTGCGATTTCTAAAGGCGAAGGCGGCACAACATTCCCTGTCCGCCCGGTCAAACTGCGGGCTGCCTTTAAAAATGGATAGACCTATCCTGAGTCCTCTGCACATGGGCAGAACTTTAGCGCTATTCATATCTGAATTAGCCGCGCAAAGTACGAATCCGGATAAAATCTATCACATTCATTTGCAACCCTCCGTTCCTAAAAGTTGAGTCCATCTTAGCACATCCATTATTTTCTGGCAAATCAGCTTACCCATTCCCGGCGCAGGGTGAATAGATCCTTCAGCGCATCCGTGGACAGCTCGGTAATCCAGTTCTCTGAGCCGGAGATGACATCATCGCTGAGCTGCTGCTTGCTCTCCAGCATTTCGTCAATGCGTTCCTCCAGGGTTCCAAGCGAGATGAATTTATGCACCTGCACATCCTTGGTCTGGCCCATCCGGTAGGCGCGGTCCGTGGCCTGATTCTCCACAGCCGGATTCCACCAGCGGTCGAAATGGAAGACATGGTTAGCTGCGGTCAGATTGAGGCCGACTCCGCCCGCTTTCAGTGAGAGGATGAATACATTCGGCTGATCGGCTGAAGCCGGAGACCCGTCCGGAGGCGAAGGGGCCTGAAACTGCTCAATCATGCGGTCGCGGGCCTGCTTGGAGGTGCTGCCGTTCAGATACAGCACCGGTTCCTTCAGCTCCTGCTGGAGCACGGACTGGAGCATCCGGCCCATGCCGACATACTGGGTGAAGATCAGGCAGCGTTCGTTCTCTTCGCGCAGCTCCCGCACCATCGCCAGCAGCCGTTCCAGCTTCGCGGAACGCTCAATCAGGGAGGCCGTGCCCGGCCCGCCTTCCGCGGCCGGATCTGGCAAGGCCTCTTTCGTCAGCAGTACGGGATGATCACAAAGCTGCTTAAGGCTGGTTAACGCGGCGAGAATAGCCCCTTTGCGTTCAATGCCTTCCAGCTTATTCATCTTCTCCAGCAGCCCGGTTACATGCTGGTCATAAAGGGCCGCCTGCTCTGCGGTCAGGTTGACATAGGTCTTCATTTCATTTTTGTCGGGAAGATCCAGCTGAATATGCGGATCTTTCTTTTTGCGGCGCAGCATGAAGGGCTTCACGAGCCGCTGCAGATCCGCTGTCCGCTCGGGATTCCGTTCTTTCTCTATCGCATTCGCGAACCGGTCCTGGAAGGACTTGGCGCTGCCCAGGTAGCCCGGTGTAATAAAATCATAGATTGACCATAGCTCCGACAGCCGGTTCTCAATCGGCGTTCCTGTCAGGGCAATCCGGTGCAGGGCCGGGAAGCTGCGTACCGCCGCAGACTGCTTCGTTCCGGCATTCTTGATGTTCTGCGCTTCATCCAGACATACTGCAGCCCAGGTGAACTGCTGGAGCAGTTCCTGGTCTAGTGCTGCCGTGGCATAGGAGGTCAAGACTACATCGGCCTGCGAGGCTGCGCCGTAGAAGTACCCGGCATTCAGCCGCCTGCTGCCATAGTGCAGCATGACGTTCAGGGACGGTGCGAAGCGCTGCAGCTCCTTCTGCCAGTTGCCGAGCACGGAGGTCGGGCAGATGATCAGTGCCGGCCAGCCCGGAGGATCCGTCTGCGGCTGGCCGCCCGCCGGGTCAGCCGCCAGCTCTTTCAGGTGCAGGAGATAGGAGATCAGCTGCACGGTTTTGCCGAGGCCCATGTCATCGGCCAGGACGGCCCCGAGGCCGAAGCGGCGGAGAAAGGCCAGCCAGGCATAGCCTTCATGCTGGTAGCTGCGAAGCTCGGCCTGCAGTGCGGCCGGTACAGCCGGCTTCGGCCACTGGTCACGCTGTCCAAGCTGGCCGATCAGCTGGACCAGATGCTCGTTCAGCTCCACCTCCAGCCGGAAGCGGGCCGCCTGCTCCTCAGCCTGCTCCGCTGCGGCTTCCGCGCTTAATTCCTCTTCGCCGCTGCCGAGCAGATGCAGCTGCAGCACGTCCTGGAAGGACAAGCCCTTGGACTTGTCCATCCCGGCCATGGCCCGCTGAATCTGGGCCAGCAGAGCGGGGTCAAGCGGAATCCACTTGCCCCGGAACTGCACGAGCCGTTCGCCCCGGGCGACCAGCTCGGCGAACTCCGCCTCTGTGAGGTCGGCGTCGCCGATCGAGATGCGCCAGTCGAAATCGACCAGCGCATCCAGCCCGAACAGCGACCTGCCGCCGCCGCGGCTGCCCTCGCCGGAGCTGATCTTGGCGCGCAGGCGCGGTTTCCGGCGGCTGGCGGCCTCCCACCACGCCGGCAGCAGCACTTGCCAGCCGGCTTCCAGCAGCAGCCGGCTGTCCTGCGTCAGGAACCGCCACGCGAGCGCGTCGCTGAGCGGTTCCCCGAGCACATCGTCCCCGTGGCCGATGTGCCCGCCGGGCAGGCTCTCACGCAGCCGCGAGAGCCACCCGGCCGCCCGCTCTTGGACGTGGACCGTCCAAGATGCGGGCCACAGGCCGTGCGGCTCGCCGTCCCCGGTGAGCCGCAGCGGCACAAGCGCGGATTCATCGCGCTTGTCCTGCAAGAGCAGCTGGAGCCGCCAGTAGGACGTGTCCGCGTCCGGCTCCAGCAGCTGCAGCGCCGGCCGGAACGGCGCGGTGTCGGCTTTCCAGCCGATAGACATCAGCCAGCTCTCGGCGTCCATGCCTAGAGCTGCCGCTCCGCTGCTGCTGAACAGCAGCGGGAATTCGCTGCGCAGGTCGCCGGCTTCGGCTTCCGTGCCGTAGTAGCGCTGGAACACCGCCGCTGAGAAGGCGGCGCCCAGCCCCTCGGCCAGTCCGCGCCGTTCGGCGAGCCCGCGCAGCGCGGCTCCAAGCTTGTCGTTCCCTTCGGCCAGCAGCTGGAGGGCCTTGTCGTCCCAGTTCCACTGGAGCTGGCCTTCGCGGTAAGCGGCGAAGCTTGGCACATACTGCTTCTCTGCCAGCAGCCTGGAGACGGCCGGAGCCAGCTCGGTCAGCAGGGCGGCATCGCCCTGCCAGCTCCAGCCCACATGCCGGAGCAGCCGGAGATCCGCGAAGAACGGGACTACCTGTTCGGCAGGCAGGACTACCAGCTCCACGCCATCCGCGTTTTGCAGGGTCAGCTCCGTTCCATAAAAAGACTCTTCATGCCAGGCAAACAGCTTCTGCTTCAGCTGAACACCGGGAACATAGTCGTCCCTGTCGTCGACGGCATAGATCAGGGCATCCCCGTACTTGGTCAGGGCGAGCTGGACGGTAATATTGCGCATATACTTGCTCATGGGATCAGCTTTCCTTTCCGCAGCTCTTCCTGCAGGGCACGCAGCCTGCTGTTCCGGGAGGTGAAGACTTCTAAGAATTCCTCCCAGCGCTCCTCGCGTTTAAGCTTCTTATACAGCTTGGCTAACCGCTTCATCAGTTTGACGGCCGCTTTATAGCTATGCCGGTTTTTCTCAACCACAAATCGTTCTACGGCCTGGTGATAGAAGGGCAGCAGCAGCTCCGGCGCATTTTTCTCCAGCGGCTGGAGATCGCTGACACGGAAATCGGAAGGGGCTTTGCCGGAGGATAACTGATAATCCATCCAGTCCTGCCATTTGCCATAGTCGAGCAGCAGGTCTTCGTAAATCTCCCGGGATATCGGCAGCATGCCGGACAGCGTGTCCCACATCAGCGGTTCTGTCTCCGGTAAACGCCGGACCGCTTCTTTCCAGTACCCGGCATAATCGCTGAGGTTGTACAACCGGCTGGTCAGCAGGGGGCCGATTTCAGCAAGCCATGATGTTAGGCGTGACCAGTGCCCGGCTTCGGCGAGCGGGACAAGGAAGCTCATCAGCTCATCCGGATAAATGCCGGACCGCTGCGCTGTCTTGCGGAGCAGCTCCCACGCCGCCCGGTCATCGCTGAGCAGGTAATACATCCGGCTCTCAGCCAGCAGCAGCGATTGGGGCGAGTGCGCAGCTCCGAGTTCCTGTCCGGCCTGGCGCAGGGCATCCAGCTCTTCCGAATAGAGGACCGCTCCGTCCGTGTTTGGAGCAATCCATTTTCTCCAGAGCAGTTCATAGCAGGCGGAGAAATACGGCTGATCGCGCGAGCGGTCACGCGCTTCCGTCAGCATCTCCTGCCGCAAATAGGATAAGGTATCCATTACCCGCTGCCACTCTCCGGGTTCCTCCGCCAGCGGCAGCGTAGTATTCATCAGGCGGGTTACAGCGGCCTGCAGCTCAGAGACGGCCACGGCGGTATAATAGCCGAGCGAATAGCCTAGGACGGGGGCTGCTGCTGCGGGCATGGCAGGCTTCAGCAGGTTCTCCAGGATGAAGAGATGGGCATGCAGCTTGAACAGCAGTCCGGCAGCAGGAGAGAGCTCCGGCCTCGCCTCGGCAATGGCGGCCAGTGCCCTGTCGGCATACTGGGGGTTCCGCACCGTATGCGCGAGCGGAGCGGTGAGCAGCTGAAGATATTCGCGCCACTGGGCCACTGTCCCTCCGGGAATGAGTCCGCCGAGCTTCTTCACCAAGGCGCTGCGGCTCCCGGTTCCTGCCGGAACCGCGGCGCTGGCAGCGGCTGCTTTGGGACGGCTGATGACCGCCTTGGCATTTGCCAGGGAAGCTACGGACCGCTTTTGCGCATCAGCATAATACATGAGTACCGCTGCTATATGCTTGCAGGGGCCGTCCACCGGACAGTCGCAATAACTTCCGGGGAAATTGTCCAGGTTGATATAGACGCCATAGTTCTCCCGGCCTTCAACCATTGCCCTCATTTTCCGGGGTTCACTGATGGAGAATGTCTGTACCCGGTTCTGCTTATAATATTGAAATCCCCGCTTCAGGGTTAAATCATCGAAATAATAGGCCGCATCCGAAATGAGCTTGTCCCATTCGGCATCATCCAGGGCATAGTTTGGCTGCATCGCAATCGGTCTCCTGTAGCAAAATATTCTTTGTTCCTGCTTTGTTCCCCTATTATAGCACCTAAAAAGGATGAGCTTGCTACTCATTCGTTTCTAATAAGTGAGCAGTTTCCTGACTCAATGATGACCCCCGCTAATATGCGTTTATTTGATCTAGCTGAAAAGAGCTAAATCACAAGATTCTGCTGTACAAAGTACAACAACCTCATTTTTTGGCCAAGTAATAGGGTGATCTGCTGCGGAAAATGCAATAGAATACGCGAGTGCCCTGTTTGGGCTAAGTTATAAATCGCCGGTGCCGGCATTCCAATAGGCCATATGTAGTAATTAGCTTCAAATTTATCTATGACAATTTAATCTCTATTTCTCTAAAATCCTAAAGAGTATGATATGCTCCATATTGCAGGACAACCCTGCTGTTCTAAGGTCTGATACTCAAGGGATGTAATAAATTGAACTTGGGATTATTCTTTTAAGTTCAATCTATATAGCGGAAGGATGAAGCACTGCCAATGTTGCGATTTAAACTGAAATACCTGCTTAACAATAAACAGAACCGTCTGATTCTGATACTGACATTAAGTGTTTCACTATGCATCACGATCATTGGCCTTTTCTCCTACAGAGAGTACCGGCAGGCGCTGGATACTGAACTGAATACACCGAATGTTGAATTGCTGCAGATCAATCTGGATGTGACGAACCGGGCATTCCGGGAAGCGGATAACAAAGCGGTCGATTTATCGTTTAACCCGGAGATCCTGGCTTATATTTCTACAGATGCCGAGCATGCCGGGATTGCCGCAGCGGAGCCGCAAAATGTGCTGAATACGCTGGTGGCGGAACCCGATATCCATTCGATCAGTGTGATTAAGTTTCAGGATCATTCCGTTGTTTCAAGCGGATATGGCTACAGAGCCTCCTGGGAGGATGCGCCGGAGCATGCCTGGAGCGAATGGCTGGAGGAAATTAAGGAGAAGCCGCTCCTGATCAAAAGAAGGCTCTACACCGGTACGGATACGCGGCTGACCAATACCGAGCTCCTCTCGCTCGCCCGGCCGATTGTCCAGAACGGGGAGGTTACCGGAGCAGTACTGATCGATCTTGACTACGATACGCTGTTCTCCAAGATGTACACCCATCTGTCCAGTTATCAGTTTGTGTACAACCTGGAGGGAGATTTGATCTATCCGAAGCTCAATCTGCCTTTCCCGCTGGAGGAAATGAAGGATGTCCTGTCCGAAATCGATGTAAGCCCGTTTGCCCATGTCCAAATTGAAGGGCAGGCTTATATGGCCAATCAGGCCTTCTCCAATGTCACCGGCTGGCGGCTGGTTTCGCTGGTTCCGATGAAGCAGCTGCTGAAGAACGTAACCACAGCACGCAATATGATGCTGATGCTGTCGCTGATCTCGATCACGGTCGGGTGCTCGGCGATTTATTATTACAATTTTGCCGCCTTCCGGCCGCTTAAACGGATCAGCAAGCTGCTCAGCCCTGAGGAAAAGGGGACAGGCCACGGCAATCTCTATGATCTGGAACCGGTAATCGGCAAGCTGGTCGGGGATTTCCAGAGTAAATCACTGGTCGCGGAGTGGAGTCTCCCTGAGCTGCGCTCCAAATTCCTCAGCGACCTGATTACCCGGAGTATCGGCAAGCAGGAAACGGAAACCAAGTGGGAGCATTATTTTGCCGGCTGGGAACCCGGCCCCTTTGAAAGTCTGATCATTTCCATCGACCGTCATTCACATTGGGTGACAGCTTATACCGAAGAGGATCAGCAGCTGCTTAAATATGCGATGAATAACATTGTAGTTGAGTTTTTCGAGCCTTCCTGGCGGACTGTTACGACGGCACCCCGGAAGGACTGTGTGGCCCTGCTGCTGCAGTCCAAAGGCGGGAGCGGCAGTCAGAATCTGCATGAAGAAGCGCTGAAAATGGCTGATATTATAGCCGAGGTACTCCAAATATCTGTATCCATAGGGGTCGGTACTGAGGCCCCGGTGATTGCGCAGGTAGCCCGGTCCTATGCGGAAGCTGAAATGGCGTTGTCCTACCGGCTGTATGAAGGATATGGCCGTGTCCGCGACTATTCCGGGCTGGAGGGCAGGCTTGATGAGGGCAGCGGAGCAGCTGATGATGCCTGGAAGCAGGAAGTGCTGCATGCACTGAGAATTTCCGATGCTGCTACAGGCCGGCAGTGGGTGCATAGATGGTCGGCCGAACTGCGCAAAAAAGAAGTACAGCCGCAGAAGGTTATCCGCGTTTTGAATGATCTGCTGGAGGAAATCATCAACATTGCCGCATCCGGAGGGTACACGCTACCGGCGGAGCTGGCGGATTATACCTGGTATCAGGTTACGACTCTTGATCTTAACGATATAGAAGAGATGCTGTGCAGTATTGTTGACCAGATGTCGAGTGCCTTTGAAGTGCACCGGCAGTCCAAGGAATATTTGCTGGTGCAGAATTTGATTGAATTTATGGCGACTCATTTGCAGGAGAATATCGGGCTTCAGGATATCGCCGCCCATGTGAATATGGGTGTGTCCTCGGTAAGCACAATCTTCAAGGAAGAGACCGGGACGACCCTTTATGACTATTTGACCAACCTGAGAATGGACAAAGCCTGCGAGCTTCTGCAGGGCAGCAGCCTCAAAGTATCCGAGATTGCCCAGCTTGTCGGCTACCAGAACGAGAACAGCTTCATCCGTGTCTTCCGTAAGAGCAAATCGATAACACCGGGCAAGTTCCGGGAGAACAGCAAATCTTCCAATCAGTATGCAGATCTGCCAAAACCGCATGGTTCCGGCGTTTCTGAGGATTCGGAATAAGATAATACGATTGCCGCCCACCCTCTGTATACGGTAATGTTCTATTTGAGAAAACTTTCACAGCTGCCAAAAACGCGGCTGATGTCCAAAGGATTCAGGGGGTGGAGCACAGGGGATAGAACGGAATATATATAGTAACGGTTCCGGTCAGTTGCCCAACACAAGAATGGAGAAAGAGGGATGGCCTGTGAAACGGACGACAAAGATTGCGATTGGATCAGCAGCCGTAATTATGGCTGTGCTTCTCTTCACCTTAGCCCGCATGAACGGATATAACAGCAGCGGGGGCACAAGTGGCGATTTCCCCAAGAAACCGATCACATTAATCGTGCCATATGCCGCCGGCGGAGGAACGGATACTACAGCAAGGGCTTTAGCCAAAGCTACGGAGAAAGTTCTGGGCCAGCCGGTCATTGTACTTAACCGGACAGGAGGCGGAGGTTCCGTCGGACTCATGGAGGGTGCAAATGCCAAGGCTGACGGTTATACGGTTACGTTTCTGCCGGCTGAACTAACGATTCTGCCGCATTTGGGACTATTGCCGATTACTTATGAGAAGTTTAAACCCATCGCTCAAACGAATTTTGATCCTTCCGCCATTACCGTAAGAGCCGAAGCGCCGTGGCAAACCGTAAATGAATTTCTCGACTTTGCGAAAGCGCATCCAGGTGAATTGAAAATGGGAAACGCAGGAACGGGGAGCATTTGGCATTTAGCCGCCGTAACATTGGAACGGGAAACAGGTGTGAAGTTTGCACATATTCCTTTTGAAGGTGCGGGGCCTGCCGTCTCTGCCTTGATGGACGGTTTTGTCGATGCGGTACCGGTAAGTCCTGCCGAGGTGAAGAAATACGTGGATGAAGGAAAGCTGCGGACGCTGGCCGTTAATGCCGACAAACGCTCGGAAGCGCTGCCGGACGTGCCTACGCTGGAGGAACAGACCGGAATACATGTGAACTTCACCAGTACATGGAGAGGGCTTGCTGTACCAAAGGATACACCGGATGCCATTGCGGATCTGCTGGCACAGGCCTTTATTAAGGGAACGGAAGACAGAACCTTCCGCGAAGCTATGACAATGAACGGGCTTGGACTGCTGGTTACGGACGGTAAGGCGTTCTCGCGGCAGCTCAAGGAAAGTGATGATTTATTCTCCAAAATGATTCCGGAGCTGGGACTAAGCCGTAACTGAAATGAAAGCGCGGTCAGGCAAATAAGCTCAGGGGGAAACTCCAGGGACTGGTTTGCTGCGCCCTACCGAGGAATAATAAGTAAAAAATGTAAATTAATTTAATCGATTTCTTAACTATATTAGACGAAGGGTATGATCAAACGATATGAAAATTAAAAAGACACTCGACAGAATTCCCGGCGGAATGATGCTGGTGCCGCTGTTCCTTGGAGCCATTATTCACACGGCTTTCCCGAACGCGGGCGAATATTTTGGCGGCTTCACGAAAGGCCTTATGACAGGTACGGTGCCGATTCTGGCCGTCTGGTTCTTCTGTATGGGCGCCGCGATTGACGTACGGGCAACAGGAACTGTACTGCGCAAATCCGGTACGCTGGTGCTGACCAAAATCGCTGTAGCTTGGGTTGTTGCCCTGATTGCTGTCCAGTTCCTGCCTGAGGGCGGTGTGCAGACCGGATTCTTCGCCGGCTTATCGGTACTGGCAATTATCTCTGCAATGGATATGACCAACGGCGGCTTGTATGCCTCCATTATGCAGCAGTATGGTACCAAAGAAGAGTCCGGTGCCTTCGTACTGATGTCGCTTGAATCCGGCCCGCTTGTTACCATGCTGATTCTGGGCAGTACCGGTGTAGCCGTATTTGAACCCCATGTGTTCGTGGGCGCAGTGCTTCCGTTCCTGGTTGGTTTTCTGCTGGGTAACCTTGATCATGACCTTCGTGCCTATTTCGGCAAAGCAACACAGACACTCATTCCGTTCTTCGGTTTCGCACTGGGCAGCTCAATTGACCTTGGTGTCATTGTAGATACAGGTCTGCTGGGCATTCTGCTAGGCCTTGTAGTAATCATTATTACTGGTGTACCGCTGATTCTTGCTGACAAGTTCATTGGCCGCGGTAATGGTACCGCCGGACTCGCTGCTTCCAGTACCGCAGGTGCGGCTGTAGCCAACCCGATGCTGGTAGCAAATATGAAGCCGGAATTCCTGCCCGCAGCAGAAACTGCAACCGCGCTGGTAGCCGCTTCCGTAATCGTGACTTCGATCCTTGTTCCAATCATTACGGCCTACTATTCCGGCTATATGAAGAAGAAAAATCCTCCGGTAGCTGATGGCCCTTCTGATCTGACGGCTCAAAAGGCAGCAATATAATAAATTCTTCTAACAACTGTAATTATATATATTATAAAGAATCAAATTAGAGAGAGAATAACCCTCCGTACGCTGTAATGGCGTTATCCGGAGGGTTCTTTTTTTAAAAGATAAGAATTGATATGCTTCGCGAATTAATTATTCCTTATCTTTCTCGCTGAAACGGACACCGACCTTGTAAGGACGGCATAGCCGTCTCAACTTGTAGCGGCCTATTAGTTTATGAGCTTGCTGAACGCAGCATTGTCGAACCGGTCTCCCTGGACCAGCCATGCTCCTTCGATCTTAAATAACGTCAAAATTCCCTCCAACGGCACACGCTGCTGTTCCTGGCCCTTCTCATTCAGCAGTACAAGATCCACAGTATACTTCAGCTCGGCGATATCCTGCTTGTGGCCGTCATTGAGTGTGAGCTGCAGCTTGTCCGGCTGGATCGAAAGCTGCTGCTTGTGGACGACCTGCAAGGGCAGGGCGGTGTAGCGGGTGCTGACTGCTTTTTGGTAGAAATCCGCTGTAAAATAAGGCTTCATGACTTCGTTACGCTGCCCTATAGACTCGATAGACATAATATCTACAGAGGCTTTGACCGTGTACTCGGCGTTCTTATATTCGGTGGCGGCTTTCTTGGCTGCCTCCAGTTCAGCGGGGGGGAATGTCTTCCTTAGCTGGGGCGGCGGACTCGGCTGCTGGTGCTGTGCTCTGCGGTGCGGGTGCGGCGCTTTTGCTGGCATGGGATTCATTGTCGGGTTGGTTATTGCTACCGGACGGATTAGTGCTGCATCCGGATATTAGGGCAATGGATAGAATAATACTGCCTAATGGCCATGTGAATTTACGCATAAGTCCCTCCTGATTCAAATTAATGGAAATTATTATCATATTATCATATTTTAAGAGGATAATCCTGTGCAGGCAGCAGTATTAAAGTGGAAGGCTGCCGGGCTGCGGCATACTGTCGTAATCTTGCTCTCCTATTCCAAATGGCTGCATAAGGGAAAAGCAATCGTTTATACTGGCGGTATGAGGTGATTTCACATGGACCAGATAACATTTGAGCGCATCTATGATTCGGTAGTAAAACGTGAACCGACTTATGACGGGGTCTATTATACAGCGGTGCTTACAACCCGTATTGTCTGCCGCCCGTCCTGCCGGGCCAGAACGCCTAAGGCCGGAAATGTACAGTTTTATACGTCTTTAGAGGAGGCGACCCGTGCCGGCTTCCGCCCTTGTAAACGATGCCGCCCGGAGGAAGGCGGCGTGCTCCGGCCTGACGCGGTGCTTGCCGCCCAGGCGGACGCCATTATGGAGGCACAGCTTGCAGAGAAGCTTACGCTGCCGATGCTGGCTGAGCAGCTGAAGGTCAGCCCGTTTCACCTGCAACGGACCTATACTCGTGTAACCGGGCAGTCTCCAGCCGTGAAGCTGGATCAGCTGCGGATAGCGAAGGCCTGCGGGCTGCTGGCAACTACGGATTTGCCGGTTGCTGAAATCGGTCGGGCGGTCGGCTTTCAGGGCGCATCCCATTTCGCCGCCTGGTTTGCCCGCAAGAACGGCGGGCCGCCGACAGACTACCGTAATCAATACAAGGGAGGGACTTCTCATGAAGAACAACAGGAATAGCGTAACCGCTAAGCCGGTTAAGATCTATCACCATACGCTTCGTCTCGGGAACAGGGGATGGACCCTATGGGCCAGTGATAAGGGCCTGATCCGGGTATCCTATGAGCAGGATCAGGGCCGGCTGCCGGCTGGCTGGCTGAATATGTATGCCCCTTCTAATGAGCTGGAAGAGAACGCGGAGGTTTTTGCCGATATGGGGGTTACTAATCTGCTGGAGAGCTATTTCGCCGGAAATCCGGTCAGCTTCAGCGGCCTTCCGCTTGACCTGTGGGGAACCGCGTTTCAGCAGGAGGTCTGGACAGGGCTGACGCAGATTCCTTACGGCGGTGTTGCTACGTACAAGGAGCTTGCCGTGCAGATCGGCAGACCGCTGGCAGTCCGTGCGGTGGGCGCTGCCAACGGGCAGAACCCGATACCGGTTATTGTGCCCTGCCACCGGGTCATTGGCGCTAATGGCACATTAACCGGATACCGGGGCGGCCTGAAGCTGAAGCAGGAGCTGCTGGCGCTGGAAGGCATTACGCATGTGGGGGCGGCGGGTCATGAACGATTTGCTTTTTGAGCTGCCGCTGCCGGAGTTTTTTGACCTGGGCGCTTGTCTGGCCTATATGAACCGCTCGCCGCTGGAGTGTTTGTTCCGTTCAGATAGTAAGGGGGTCAACCGGCTGTTTATTCTGGAAGGAGCGCCTGCGCTGGTCAGGTTGACCGTAGCGGAGGATCAGCCGCTGCGCCTGACGGCTGCCTTACTGGCCGGTGTTCGTCCTGGCGCGGAGGCTATTGCTGATCTGGCCCGCTATATTGTGGAATGGTTCGATCTGGACCGCGATCTGGCCCCGTTCTACCGGATCGCTGATGCAGACCCGCTGCTCCGGCCGCTGGCTGTAAGTGAGCGGGGACTGCGGATCATCGGGATCCCCGATCTGTTCGAAGCCTTATGCTGGGCGATACTGGGCCAGCAGGTGAATCTGGCCTTTGCCTACAGGCTGAAGCAGCGGCTCACCGCTGAATACGGGGAGTCGCTGGAGTGGGAAGGACACACCTATTATCATTTTCCGCGGCCGGAGGTGTTCCTGACAGTCACACAGGAAGAGCTGTGCAGCCTGCAGCTGACCCGTAACAAAGCGCGGACCGTGCTGGAGGTAGCTGCGCTGATTGCCGGAGGCGGACTAAGCCGGGAAGAGCTGCTGGCCCTGCCGTCCCCGGAAGCCGCCGAGCAGCGGCTGCTGAAGCTCCGCGGGATCGGACCCTGGACCTCGCAGTATGTGCGGATGCGCTGCCTGCGCGATACCACCGCATACCCTGTAGGCGATGTGGGCCTGCAGAATGCGGTGAAATTCCTCACCGGCATGGACCGCAAACCTACGCCAGCCGAGCTGCTGGAACTGGCGGTGCCTTGGCGCGGCTGGGAGGCTTACGCCACCTTTTATTTATGGCGGGCACTGTATTAAGAGGGAATACTTTGGCGGAACCTTCCGGGTCTACTTCAGAAATGGCTCCGCCAACCGGACCATCTCTTCTTTACTGAAATACTGCCCGCTCATCTCATCCATCTGATAATGCAGGAGCTCTTGCCCGCCGGGAATCCCGGCAGACCATGTAAGGCTATTGCCGCCCTTGTATTGGGTGTAAATCATTTCTATCCCGTGTACAACCAGCTTCTCTGCGGTGAAATCAACACTCTCATCCACATAGGTGGTAGCGGGGCCGGCGGATTTGCTGATACTGAGTGTGATTTCCTGCTCTCCCTGCCGGTAGGCTGCTGTCATATTAAGCAGCTGATCCGACAGCTCCACCGGAAGCATGGCATAGTCTTGGCCCGATTGCTCTGCCATCACCCGCAGCTTGTCTGCGGTAGCTGCCGCTTCGGTAGGGGAGGGAGGGCTGAGCAGATTGACCGGCTTGTAATAGACCGAAGCGCTATGGAAAGAATATCCGTCCGGAAGAGCATCTGTAAGGAACACGGATTGTCCGGACAGCCTTGCTTGCAGCGCCGGCAAATCGGTATAGGTGACAGGCTTGGAGCGGGTATCTGTTACTCCGCCGGGGTTGTGGGGGACGACGTAAAAGATAGCAGCCTTACCCTCCTGCAGCAGCTGTTCGGCTAATTCCCTGCTGTAATCAAGGCGTTCAATCTCTTCCTGCTGAACCGCCGGAAATTCTGCAGCGGGCTTTACCTGATAGGTTACCTCTCCGTCCTTATTGTTCAACGTCTGGTAATGTACTGCGGCGAAGCCGGAGGAAGCTGTCAGCAGCAGCCCCGTGATTACCAGTACCCCGATTTTGTATTTCATGAAGAATCGCTCCTTTGTCTGTTGTCCGGCATACAGCCGTCTCATAACACTCCCGGACAGATCGGCCTCCCGGGTACTGCATTAATAAGGATTTCTTTCAATTCCTTTTCGTTGTAAGCCGGCATAGCGGTCCTCTCCCTTCGCATTCGCATAATATTTCCGGAATTTCCCGGCGCTCCGCTCATACTTTTTCCGCAGACGGGTGCTGTTCTGATGCAGAATCAGGCTGATGTCCTGATAGCTCATTTCCTCCACACTGCGCAGGATTAACAAGTTTCGTTCCTCCGCCGACAACATCGCCATCGCCCGCTGAACCTTTTCATCCGGGTACTTAGCTTCAATCTGCTGATCCACCGGTCTGTGCTCCTTCTCATCCTGGTAAAAAAGACTAAGAGCCTTCGTCAGCTTCCGTTTGCGCATTACATCAATGCACTGATGGTAGGCAATTTTGTACAGCCAGGCTGCGAATGGCACCTCAGGGTTGTATTTGGATAAGGAGCGGTAGGCTTTGAGGAAAACCTCCTGGGCGTTGTCCTCAGCTTCCGGATAAGAACCGAGCATATGATAGCAGTAGAGAACCATCGGCTTCTGATAGAGAAGCACAACATTCTCGAACTCATCAATATTGCCGTCCAGTACCTGTTTAATAGTCTTGTGCAGAACTTCATCCTCCAAGGCTGCTCACCCCCTTTCAATCTGTACAACGGATGATGGAGCGGGAATGTGACATTTTTTCAGAAAGCATAGCCGAATTTGCAGACGAAAAAAAGCCCCATCCTTCATGTGGGAAGGACGGGGCTTGATAAGCGCTTAACGCAACGGCTTCGTAAAGATCTTGAAGGTCTTGTTTGTGGCGGGCACTGTATTGAAAGTATTGAAAGGCGTCAGTCCTGGAAGCGGTAGGCCAGCGCGGCACTCAGTACCGGGTCGTTTCCTTCTCTATAGTCGGTGATTGTATAGTCCACGGGGATATCAGGCATCAGTGCATCATCCGCTGAGTCGGAGAAATGGAACTCGCTGGTGCTGTAGGTGACAGTAAGTCCGGTCTCCGGAAGCTGCAGGAGCTGGACTTCCCCAGGCTTATTAGGGTCTCCGTTGGTCGGCTCACCCAGCAGCTTAGCCTGCAGATTCTCACGGAATTCATAGGCATTCAACATCGCTGAAGAAGCGGTGCCGCGCCCGATAAGGACAAGCACATGATTTTTGAGTACCGGATCCTGCAATAAGCTTGTCATCAGCGGATGTATAACACTTGAATTTCCACCGGAATTAGCCCGCAAATCCACAATGACTTTCTGCACCGGCGAAGTCTTTAGTGATGTCTTGATGTCCTGTACAAATCGCTTGACCGGATATTCAGAGTCTTCGGCACAACTGTTATACGCCACATACAACGTCTGCTCTGCGGACAAATTCGTAAAGCTGTAAATCCGTTTACTGTTGATTGATGACAATAAGGTATCCTTATACGGACTGATTAAATTTAGTAGTGTGCTGTCGTTCTGGGAAACCGGCTGAACTGTCTTCTTGATATCCGTTCCGTCCTCCTGCCTGAAGGTCAGGCTGATCTTGCTCTTGTCCTCAATAGCCCCCAGCCCATGTAATATGGATGGCCGGATGATATAGCGCGGGATGTTCACCAGCAGTCCTTGTTCATTATCCCGGGAGATGACATCTGTAAGCTGAGCCATTACATCACTGACAGGATGACCGTTAATCTTAGCAAGCTCTGTATATAACACTTCTCGAAAGCCGGTTAGCGTGTCGATGACATATAAACGCCCTTGCCACATATACAGCCTGAACGGAAGCACCTTTTCCTCCGCCAGCCCCAGATTGGTGTGCACCTGCCCAAGTGAGGCAATCGCCTTGGATAGATCAATTTTGACCTGGTCATCGTTGTCATAGTCCGGGAGTCTGCCGATAATTGCATCGATCTTGCTGCCGAATGCCGCGGCACGCCCGCTGTTCGTTGCAAGGCTTACCTCTTTCTGGCGCATTTCCTGCTTCACGAGCTGTAAGTCTGGTTTCCAGTCCAGGGTAAGACTGCTCTTTGGACTGCAGGAGGATAAGAGCAGGGCGGACAGCAAGCAGATTAAGGGTGCGGTAATGACAGCAAAGCCTGTTTTCCTGGTCTTAAAAATGTTCTTGTTCATTAGATTTTTCTTGTTCATGGGAACTCTCCGTTTATGTATTTGTGAAAATGTAAAGACAACCTTAATTTTACCAAATAATTAATTTTATGGATATTATTTAATTTTTAGATATAGGCCGGATCTTTACTTTCCGTGAAAAAAAGAAAATGCCACGACGCTCTACTCCAGTAGAATGTCATGGCATTTTGTCTTGAAAAGACGCCGCACAGAGGCTGTTCTTCTCATCATAATCCAGCGTGCTGGCTGACTAACGCGGCCGCTTCGTGAAGATCTGGAAGGTCACGCCGAACTTGTCGGTAACCATGCCGTAGGCCGGGCTGAAATAGGCCGGGCCAAGCTCGATGTCGACCTGCCCGCCTTCTTTCAAGGTGTTGTATAGCTGTTCCGAAGCTTCTGCAGTATCAGTGGAAATACAGAGATTGAGGCCGTTGCCGGTCTGCCGCGTCTGCCCCGGTTCCAGGTCGGCCATAAACATTGTGGTCTCGCCAATCTTCAGCACGGAATGGGCAATGCGCGCTTTTTCTTCGTCAGACATGGGGGCTTCAGGATTCTGCGGGCCTTCGCCTACGGTTTGCATGAAAAGCAACTTGGCATCTAGACTCTCCTGATAGAAAGAAACCGCTTCGCGCGCAGTTCCCTCAAGCAGGATAAACGGATTTACTTCAATCGTCATCTTTATCGCTCCTTGTGAAGTGAACTTAAAAATGTAGCTCCGCATTCTTAACTTCACTTATATAGTTGTAGATTAGCCCGTTTCTGCTGGGCTTTGATTTCATTGTAGACTATAATAGTGACAGTTACTGTCATGAATATAAAAGTAAATGGGGTCTATGCCATGTCTAAATCGAAGCGGCTGCTGGACCTGATGATGACCGTGAACCGCAAGCGTAAATTTACGGTCAGAGAGCTGGCCGATGAATTCGGGGTGTCTACGCGGACCATTCTCCGGGATCTGCAGGAGCTGGGCGAACTCGGGGTTCCGCTGTATTCGGAGGTGGGCCCCCACGGGGGCTATCAGGTGCTGAATGAACGGATTCTTCCGCCGATTGCCTTTACGGAGGAGGAGGCGGTGGCGATTTTTTTTGCCAGCCATGCCCTGCGCCATTACAAGTATCTGCCCTTCAAGGAAGAGTCTCTTTCCGCATTGCACAAGTTCTATAACTATATGTCCGGGGATGTCCGTGACCGGATTGATGAGCTGAAGAACCGGATTGATTTCCTGACCCCGGCGCGGCAGGCGGAGTTCCCTTACCTGTCGGTCCTGTTGGAGGCGGGCATAGGGCAAAAGGTGCTGCTCATCGGTTACGAATCCAAAGGCGAGCGCAGCCTGCGGCCGATTCAGCCCATCGGTATTTATGCCAGCAGTGGATTATGGTATTGTCCGGCATATTGTTTTCTGCGCAAGGACATCCGTGTGTTCCGCTGTGACCGGATTCACTCGGTTGACTACGATTCCTCGGGGCTGACACCGCTGGATCTGCGGCAGGTCCATCTGGGGAACAGGAATGAATACGGCGCGGCGGAGCAAAGCGGGGGGCTGCAACCGGAAAAAAGCCGGAATCAGGTCAGGCTGTACATTGAGCTGACGGGTGAAGGGGTGCAGGCCTGCGAAGCGGAAGTGTGGTCAGATTCTCTGCTGCATACCCGTGAGGATGGCACCGGCTGGCTGGAGGGGGAGGTTCCCGGCAACAACCTGCGTTTTTTCGCCAGATTTACGATCGGCCTTGGCCATGAAGCGACAGTACAGGAACCGCCTGAACTGGTGGAGGAGCTGAAGCTCATGCTTGCCGGAATACTGGGGAAATACAGCTAAGCTGGGCGGCGGCATCTGGTGAAATATGTTAATATTGGCGTGTGTAAATCTTATGCCTATACCGAAAGGAGATTAGCAGACCATGCAAAGTGCCCAACAACTGCTAACAAGTTATTTTCAAGCCCTAGGAAGCAAACAGATTGATAAAGTGATCGAAATGGTTCATGAGGAAGCGAATTTTATTATTCTTAAAAAAGAAACCTCTGAGGAAATTCCTTTATATGGTACATTTCATGGTAAAGAAGGTGTTAGAAAATATTTAAAAATATTAGAAGAAACAGAGCAAATAGAGAGATTTGTTCTAAACAAACTTATTGGTAATCAGGAAGCGGCATGTGCATGGGGGAATTTCCGCATTAAGGTCAACGTAACTGGGAAAGTGTTCGAGAGTGATTGGGCAATCATTTGTGAAGTAGAACAAGAGAAGATAAGGTTTTTTCAAATCTTTGAAGATACGGCTGCACTAGAAAAAGCTTTTGATTTAAAAAATCGTTGATATCTTAATGAAATACACAACATAAAGACAGGGTAATCAGACTCAACATGACTTATTGCCTGACAAAATATGTCTAACTGGGTCAAAAAAAGTTCGATACGCTAACGGGAAACGATAGCTCAATAAAGACAAGAAGCCAGCCGATCACTTTGACCGGCTGGCTTTATTAACGTGCAGGTTAGTTCCAATAATGTGGTATTATTGGGTGGACATTAAAGAGAATTTGTGGGGGCCAGCAATGAAAACTCCGGAACTGTATGAATTAGAATACCTGTTTGAATGTGAAGCAAAGCTTAGTGATGACGGTATTCCATGGCAATATACATCAGTTTCATTCCAAATAGTTAGGAATAATATAAAGGCTGTATTCGAATTTGAAGAAGCAAGCCGAGGTGGCCAGTTAAGACTTTATTTTGAAAATGAAGAAATAACCAATTACTGCTTAGAAAATATCAGCATTATTCATATAAAACGAGATGATAACTATGAATGTCTAATCCTAGAGTTTGATGAAGAAAATTTCGTGCTGCCACTGGCTTTACAGACCAAGCCATCAATTAAAACCTCTTGGGGGACATCGTTAGACTTAAAGAGGTAAATCATTACATCGTTACGTTAACGAGAAACAATTGTTTAATACACTACGGTAGCTGGTCTAATGCTCAGCTGCCGTTTCTAATTGAAGTAATGAGCAGGAATATAAATAAATGGAAACGAATCCATAATTCAGCA
The DNA here is from genome assembly GCF_031599675.1 of Paenibacillus pedocola. Lineage (NCBI taxonomy): Bacteria > Bacillati > Bacillota > Bacilli > Caryophanales > Paenibacillaceae > Paenibacillus > Paenibacillus pedocola. The sequence continues at coordinate 337,783 of NZ_CP134223.1, forward strand.
TCCAAAATAGGTTGATTAGCGTGATTTCAACAACCGAGGATTTTTGTAAGCATCATAAAACTAAAAGGAGTAGCTGTTACTATGAAGGATTTACATAATTTAGTTTCAGATTACACGAAAGATAAGAAACATTTACATCTTGCGATCGGGATTATTAGAGAGGGCGGTATTGAATACTTTTCGTTCAGTAATAATCAAAAGAGAAGTACGATTCCTCCTGAGCATATGTTGTTTGAAATCGGCTCCATAACCAAAGTTTTCACATCCATTCTCTTATTAGAAATGGAACGGGAAAAACTGCTTTCCTCGGATGACATGGTTGGTAAGTTTGTGCCAAACGTTAAAAACGATTATTTGAATAAGATTACCTTGAAAAGCCTTGCTACTCATACCTCTGGATTACCCACATTGGCAACAAACCACAATCTGGCTAAAAAAAGATCGAATCCTTATTCAATGTATACCGAGCAAGATTTAACTGCTTTTCTATCTAATGCTGACTACACGGATAGTATTGGTTCATTTGGATATTCCAATATCGGTATGGGCTTACTGGGGAATATTCTATGCAAGGTGTCTGGAAGAAAGTATGATGAACTGTTAAAAAAATACATAACGAGCCCATTAAAGATGAATGAGACAGCCGTTACACTTGATTCAGAACAGAATAGAAGGTTTTTGAATGGATATGCTTCAACTGGGAAGAGAGTCCCTCACTGGGATCTTTCTATACATGAAGGAGCTGGGGGGATTAAGTCATCGGTTAACGATTTGAGTTTATTTGTCCAAGCCAATCTAAATGATGATAATCCGATAGCCTCTACACTGCAAAAAAGTCATATCCCTTTATGGATCGGAAATTCAAACCGTTATTTTGGCTGGGGTGAGGATAAACTTCTAGATAAAGGTATCCTCTGGCATAACGGGGGTTCAGCTGGTTTTAACAGTTATCTAGCTTTCAACAAGGAACTCCGTGTAGGAATTGTATTGCTATCCAATTATTCTTTTTTCTCGAATTCTCTTATGGATTATTATGTTGCTCAATTAATAAAATGGATTACTAAAAAAGAGCCTTCTCAAGGAACTATGATAGACGCTACAGGTAAAAAAATATTTGAAGCCATCCTAAGTAGTGAAAAGTAATGAACTAACGGGAAACGATAGTTCAATACAGACATAAGTAGCCGGCCTTGAAGACCGGCTGCTTGTCGTTACGTTAACAGGCAGGTTAGTTCCAATATGTGTTAGATTTGAGGTTGTCAGGAGCAGTACCTGCGCTTTATTGCCTTCTTCTTCAAGGGGGGTTTTTAAATTGATTTAAGGGAGCGGAAGAAAATGGGGGCAGATTTCACAGCTTTCTTAGGCCACAATTTAAATAGAGATGAAATTGAAATATTATATCATGCACTAAATTCTAGAGCTTTAAAGCACGTCGATGAATTCATTAACTTCCTGCTCCCATATAACCCTAAGGATGAGGATAAACTTTTTACAGTTCATGAGGAGATTGGTGGCACTGTGGAAATCAGTGGACCTTGCGGAATGAATTTTACATTCTCGGAAAAGGTTTGTTATTTTCATCATTATATAAGATGGAGAAGCTTTCTCCTAGAGGAGGAGCTTCAACTTCATTTAAAGAAAGTTACCTTCGATTTAGCTCGTTATTTTTCATCAGAATATGCAATTTATGTACCGGACAGTGGATCGAGAGAGTCAGGAGTTCTAGATTTTATTTGGGAAGATGAAAATAAAGATATCCATTATATAAGGAATTGGCTTCTTAAACGTTGCGGAACACCTAAAGAGAAAATTATTGATATTTATAAAGAATACGATGATTACTGGGATTCTGAAGGATATTACGTAGATTATTTTAGTGATTTAAAGTAGGGTTCTCATTCATCAAACGGGAAACGTTAATTTAATAAACACAACTCTGTAGCCGGTTAAAAGCTCGGCTGCTTTTTGTTGAACAAACGGGCAGGATAGTATAATCACTTTGCGAATACTTCAGGTATGGAGCGTTTTCGAAGTTCGTAAACAAGAAAGTTATACGCCATTACCGGTAAATATTAAAGATAATATTTAAGGAGATAATTGATGAAAGGTAAGATACTCTTATTATTTTTTATAACGATAGTGTTTTCAGCTTGTCAAAATATTAGTCAGCCGACTACCTTGAACAGCGAAACTAAATCAATAATGAATTCTGAACTGCCTCCTGATGTAGTGAGTACAGGTAATGGAACAGAATCGAAAGAAATAACGGAAGGTCAATCAAATACTAATAATAATGAAGTGTTATCCATGAGCATTGGGACCTATGATTTGACTGGGGAATTTTATAATGAAATGCTTCGAAATCCTATAGATCATGATTATGAAGTGGAATTTAATGAATTTCAAAATTCCAAAGAGTTTTCAACATTTGGATGGAGGGCGTTGGAAAGCAAATATACAGAGGTTTGGGATAAAGAGTTGAATCAAATATATAAAAAGCTTCTTTCTAAGTTGGATAGAGAACCAAAAGAAGTACTAATTGAATCGCAGAAAGAATGGTTACAGTATCACTTAAGGGAAACAGAATTTGTAGGGAAGACATTTATTAATAATGGTTACCTTGGATCACAAGGATTAGTAAGCCTAGACACGGTTATTATGGAGAGAATTCGGGAAAGAACAATGCAGTTATTTGAATATCGTTATTTGCTAGATGGTGAAGTTGAGTTTTTATACCAAAGCAAAAAATAGAATTGAAATCGTGATTAAAGGTTTTTAGGTGATGCTTCGAAGACAGTAACGGCGCATAACGCCATATTCACGCATCGGGGCATCCGCCCCTCGGTCCGCCCACGAGGGATTTCGAGGGAATTCAGCACGTTCTTCATTACGCTAACCGGGAACTTTAGTTGAAAATTATTCGCGCTGAACCGTACCCTAAATACGGGCAAGTTTTTAAGAAATTCCTTGCGGGGTCTGAATTTATATACTTTACCAGCGCTTCTTCATGAGGTATTTTGGTCTGGAAAGCACTTGCGTATAAAGGAGAATATAATGAATACCAAGCACCGTAAAGTTATTTTGGCCGTAATCCTATGTTATACCGTTTTGATTCTTTATTTTATGTTTCTCGCTTTCGGCAGAGCAGAAACCGTAGATCGGGGGACAGGTTACAACTTTCTACTTTTACCGGGTGATTTTTTTAGGCTGCCGGGTCTATCGGATCTTCAACATCCTACGCTGATGGATGCTTGGGTTTTTGGAAACATCGCAGCCTTTATTCCTTTCGGCATCTTGATCCCGTTGTTGTATCGAACAGGCTTCTTACGATTTATGATCTTATTCATTCTGTGTATCCTTGTACTTGAGACCGTTCAGGCGCTCTCTATGCTCGGCAGCTTCGATATGAATGACGTAATTCAAAACTCTTTAGGCGCAGCAGTCGGATTCGGGGCATTTAGATTCGGATTTCGTACGAAAAAAGTCTGGAGAAACATAGCTACTACGGGCATCTCCGCCATTATCCTGTTGATCGGGATTTGGGGAATCTTCGGTATCGCCGACAAAGCGTTCACAAAAGAGCTTGGCCCCTTCGTTGCGTTAAACGAACTAAAAAACAGCGGTATAAGTTCATCTACAGGAACAAAGCGAGACAGCTTTCAAATTGGTGGACAAAACGTAGAGCCCCAATATAATGCATATAGCACCGAAGGTGAAAATACGGTGACATACACATATACGCTAGGCAAAAAGGAGCTTTATCTCTACTTAAATTTTGGGATTCCCAATAAAGAGGATGCTTATGGGAGTCTTCGTATCTCTGCCGATGGCCAGGAGTATCTGTCTGCATCTTCAAAAGATCCAAGCGATGAACCGGAGATGTCCTCAATTTATCTTCAGGGGGCCAATGAGCTCGCGATCACCTTGGAGGGGAATGAAAGAATATGGGACATTGGAATTAGAGAGATGAGGCACACCTGGAATTGGTAAAGAAGACTATTATAGGTGATTCAACTAACGGGAAACGTTAGTTGAATAGCAGCGGCAGTCTAAGACTTATTTATCAAGTCTTGTTCTGCCGCTTGTTTTAATGAGTCAGTCTAAAACTTATTTATTAAAAGTTGACGATGATCAAACCCAGAAACCTTGTTAATTCAACAAATACAGTCTAACAGTTTATTTTCTTTTCACAGTAATAACTGCTGACCCGTCAAGCTGGAGGCGCTAAGCTATTTGGTAACCCGGATCAATTGCTTGTCTGCCAGTTCGAAGACGTCTCCCAGCTTAAAGTCCGGCAGATGAAGGGTGGAATCGAGCTCTGTGTTCCTGTCCATCTCCAGCTCACTATCCCAGCAAGAGTAGATTTCCATGGATTCCCCTTCCTCCATATGGTCATTCATGTGGGAGAGCAGCAGCCCGATGCATTTTCGCCCGATTTCAAAAGACAGGGGACTCTGCACCCTCATCTCCTTACTAATATTAAAAGAACCGCTAATCCCATAAACATAAGGCTTAGTTATAAGCAGCTTCTGCCTCCACGGTAAGGCGGTCACGTCTGCGATCTCCAGCCCCGCCGCATCCAGATCACTCTCAAACACCTGGACAAGGGTATCATTTAAATGCGATAGGTCCATGATGTTGTGAAGCGCACTAGGGTCATCCGATTTGGGGATATCCGCGTACTTTTGGTACGAGAATACATAGCCGAAGCTTCCGGCGGGCAGCGGCCTGTCTGATCCCAGGTAATGGTTAAGCGTCATGTTTGCACCTCTTCTCTGCTTCAGGCGGCATCTGATTCTCCAAACCTTCTTCTGGATTTTAACAGTTTTGGCTATTTTATAGTATCCAGATTTGTAATACCATAGAGCTACCAAAAGAGACAGGAGATGGAACAATGAGCAAGCAGTCTGGTTTATTATTCGGGGATAAGGTATACCTGCGCCCGCTGAACGGGGAGGATGCCGAACAGTATTACCATATGTTCTATGGTGCAGAGGTACGCAGGCTCACAGGGACACAGAGGCATATCAACAAAGAGCAGATCGCAGCATACATAGAGCGTAAAGCGGACGATGACAGTGCGGTGCTGCTGCTGATTGCCCTTAAAGAGACTGATGAGGTGATCGGCGACATCGCCATTCAGGATATGGACCGGGGCAACCGCACCGCCGGTCTGCGTCTCGCCATTGGCCATGAACAGCATCAGAATAAGGGATATGGCCGGGAAGCGCTGATCCTGATGCTTGACTACGGCTTCGGCATACTGAATCTGCACCGCATAGAGCTGGAGGTTTATTCGTACAATAGCCGTGCTGCACATGTGTATGAGAGCGTCGGTTTTGTCCGGGAGGGCGTGCGGCGTCAGACGCTTTTTTATGATCATGAGTACCATGATGTTGTAATAATGAGCATGCTCGAGAATGAGTACCGGGAGCGTTATTTAAAATAAAGGTCAAAAAAGGTCAGAAAGTTAATTACACCGAAAAAATGTCTGCCAAATCAGCCAAAACGCCGGGATTTCCCGGTTTTTTGGCGTATACCGGTTTTGAGATTAAACGGAGGCGGGGCTATAATAAAGGCATAAGGTCAAATAAAGTCAAGGTCAAATTAAAAGTCAATGAGAGGAGAATGAACGATGTTTGATTTGGTTCCTTTTGGAAAACGCAGAGATGACGTATTTGGTGCATTGGCAAAGTCCTTGAATGAAGTGTTCAACGATGATTTTTTTGCCCCGATGACCAGTTCCACCCTGTCTTTCCGGACGGATATCCGCGAGAGTGAGCAGGCGTATCTGATTGAGGCTGAACTGCCCGGCTTCAAAAAAGAAGAAATCGACATTGATTATGCCAGCCCTTATCTGACGATTAAAGCCGTGCGCAAAGATGAGAACAGCCAGGAGAACGAAGATCACAAGATCGTGCGCCGCGAACGCCGCTACGGTGAGTATGTCCGCCGTTTCTATGTGCAGGATATTAACGATGACGAAATCCGTGCCTCACTGAAAGATGGACTGCTGTCGCTTGAGGTGCCTAAACGGCAAAAATCAGCCGGCAAGCGCATCGAGATTCAGGACCACGGTACATCCGGGCCGCAGCTTCAGTAAGCTGTTCAAGTCTGCGCGAAGGTGCTGAAGCAGTGGGTTCCGGGCCGGCAGCCAGCCGAAGTCCCCTCTGAGCTCCGCAGTCACGGCAGCTTCACCGGGCTTTTCATATAGCAGTTCATAAAAAGGCGCATTGTAGTGGGGATACCGGCTATGGTGCGTCTTTTTTTGGGAAACGGATAGAATAAATAGATGAGCGGATTCGTATAGGAAATTAGCGAAAGGAGAGGGCCATGGTGGCGGCAAAAAACTACTATGATGCACTTGGCGTAGGCAAACAGGCGAGCAGGCAGGAGATCAAAAAAGCCTATCAGAAGCTGGCCAAACAATGGCATCCTGATGTCAATAAGGCTCCGGGCGCTGAAGAGAAATTCAAGGAAGCGGCGGAAGCTTACGAGGTGCTCGGCAACGAAGAAAAGCGCAAAGCCTATGATGAGGAGCTCCGTTACGGTTCAGGCCGGCCGGGGCAGCCGGGAGCCTGGAGAACCGCCGGCGCTTCGTCCGGTTCTGGCCGGGAGTCGCCGTTTGGTGCGGGCTGGAGCGGAAGCTACTCTACCGCTGGCGGGATTCCCGAAGAGGATTTGTTCAGTATGTTCTTTGGCAGCCGGGGCGGGGCGGACCGGTCCGGGTTTGATTTTTTCTCCGGCAGCGGCAGCGGCTTCGGCGGAACGCAGGGTATGATGCAGGCCCAGCTGGAGATCACGCTGGAGCAGGCCTATAAGGGCGGAAACGTCAGGGTGCAGGTGGGTGGTAAGGATGTGACTGTCAGTATCCCGGCGCGTTCTCCGGAAGGAACGGTCCTCCGTGTGCCGGGCAGCGCAGTAAAGGGTGCAGCAGAGGCAGGAGACCTGCTGATTGTGCTGCATCTTGCCCCGCATGAAATTTACGAGGCGGAAGACGGCGATCTGTACGGTACGGTTGAAATCGCACCATGGCAGGCTGTGCTCGGCGGGGAGGCGAAAGTTCCACTGCCCGACGGCAGCAGCATCAAGCTGAAGATTCCGGCTGGAACAACAGGCGGCAGAACGCTGCGCATTCCCGGCAAGGGGCTGAAGCGTCAGAGCGGAGCGAACGGCGACATTCTGTTCGTTGTTGAAATAGTCATTCCGCCGGATACCGGCACTACAGAGAAGAACCTGTACCGTAAGTTGGCTGAAGCCTCCAATTTCCAGGCCGGAGCGGGACGGCAGGGCGGCGGAACGCGGCGGCAGAAGGCTGCAAAGGGGTAACACGGCCAGGGTAATAACATATAAGGAACAAGTTCCAGAGGAAAGGTGCTGAAGACCATGGATTTCAATAAATTAACGCAAAAACTGCAGGAAGCCGTCGCCGCGGCACAGTCACTGGCTGCGGCAGGCGGCCATCAGGAGATCGAACATCTCCATCTGCTGAAGGCGCTTCTTCAGCAGCATGAAGGTCTGCTGCCGCGGCTGCTGCAGAAGATGAACATTCCCGCAGCTGAGCTGCTGCGCGGTACGGAGGAGCTGCTGCAGCGGAAGCCGAGTGTCAGCGGATCGGGTGCAGGTACAATGCGGCGCTATGCTTCGGCATCGCTGCTGGAGGTGCTGGATCAGGCTGAGAAGGAAGCGGCCGCGATGCAGGATGAGTTCGTGGCCGTGGAGCACGCCGTACTGGCGATGGTGTCCGATACCGGCAGCGCGAACCGCGAGCTGCGCGGATTGTTCACCAGCCGTGGCGTGACCCGCGACAAGCTGCTGGAGGTGCTGGCGGACATCCGCGGCCATCAGCGGGTGACCAGCCGGGAGCCGGAGGCCACCTATGAAGTGCTGGAGAAATACGGCCGTGATCTGGTGGCCGAAGTGCGGGCCGGCAAGATTGACCCCGTCATCGGGCGCGACGGGGAGATCCGCCGGGTGATCCGCATCCTCTCCCGCAAGACGAAGAACAATCCGGTACTGATTGGAGAACCCGGTGTAGGGAAGACAGCGATTGTCGAAGGCCTGGCCCACCGGATTGTCCGCAGGGATGTGCCGGAGGGGCTGAAGGATAAGACGATTTTCTCACTGGATATGAGCGCTCTGGTCGCCGGGGCTAAATACCGCGGGGAATTTGAGGAGCGGCTGCAGGCCGTACTGAAGGAGATCCGCGAGAGCAACGGCCGGATTATCCTCTTCATCGATGAGCTGCACACGATTGTCGGCGCAGGCAAAACGGAAGGCGCGATGGATGCCGGGAATATGCTGAAGCCGATGCTGGCCCGCGGTGAGCTGCACTGTATCGGAGCGACAACACTGGATGAATACCGCAAATACATTGAAAAGGACCCCGCGCTGGAGCGCCGCTTCCAGCAGGTGCTGGTCAGCGAGCCGGATGTCGAGGACACGATTTCGATTCTGCGCGGCTTGAAGGAGCGGTTCGAGGTGCATCATGGGGTCAAAATCCATGACAGTGCACTTGTTGCTGCGGGCGTATTATCCAACCGCTACATCACCGACCGCTTCCTGCCGGATAAGGCGATTGATCTGGTCGATGAAGCCTGCGCGATGATCCGTACCGAGATCGACTCCATGCCGGGCGAGATGGATGAGGTTACCCGCCGCCTGATGCAGATGGAGATTGAAGAAGCCGCGCTGAAAAAAGAAACCGACGATGCCAGCGCCCGCCGCCTGGAGATTCTGCAGCGGGAGCTGGCCGATCTCAAGGAAAAGCATCTGGGCATGACGGCCCGCTGGGAGAAGGAAAAGTCCGCGATTCAGGGCATCCGCGACCTGAAAAAAAGACTGGAGCAGGCCCGTAAAGACCTGGTTGACGCGCAGGAGGTCTATGACCTGAACAAGTCGGCGGAGCTGAGCTACGGCATCATTCCCGAGCTGGAGAAGCAGGTTAAGGCTGCCGAGGAAGCAGCCCAGCAGGATCAGGAGAGCCGGCTGCTGCGCGAGGCCGTGACCGAAGAGGAGATCGCCGATATCGTGTCCCGCTGGACCGGAGTTCCGGTCAGCAGACTGGTGGAGGGCGAGCGGGATAAGCTGCTGCGGCTGGAGGAGACGCTGCATGAGCGGGTGGTCGGCCAGGAGGAGGCCGTGTCGCTGGTGGCCGACGCCGTGCTGCGCGCCCGGGCCGGAATCAAAGACCCGAACCGTCCGATCGGTTCGTTCCTGTTCCTCGGGCCGACCGGTGTCGGCAAGACGGAGCTGGCCAAAGCGCTGGCCGTCTCGCTGTTCGACCGGGAAGACGGAATGATCCGCATCGACATGTCGGAGTACATGGAGAAGCATAGTGTCTCCCGTCTCGTCGGTGCGCCTCCGGGATATATCGGCTATGAGGAAGGGGGCCAGCTTACGGAGGCAGTCCGCCGCCAGCCGTACACCGTTGTGCTGCTGGACGAAGTGGAGAAGGCGCACCCCGATGTCTTCAACATCCTGCTGCAGCTGCTGGATGACGGGCGGCTGACCGATTCCCAGGGCCGGATCGTGGATTTCAAGAATACGATTGTTATTATGACTTCAAATATCGGCTCGCCGCATCTCATTCAGGGTACGGATGACAACGGGGAGCTGACGCAGGCGGTCAAGGACCGGGTGATGAAGGAGCTGAGCGGCCATTTCCGCCCCGAGTTCCTGAACCGGGTGGATGATATTGTGATGTTCAAGCCGCTGACACTGGGCGAAATCGGGCAGATTGTTGTCAAATTAGCGGATGGTTTGCGTACACGGCTGGCTGAACGGGGCATCGGTCTTACGCTGAGCGAAGCGGCGGTACGGTTTATTGCCAAGGAGGGCTTCGATCCGGTGTACGGGGCGAGACCGCTGAAACGCTTCATCCAGCGGAGCCTGGAGACACCTGTTGCGCGGGCGCTGATCGCCGGGGAAGCAGAGGAAGGCTCAATTCTGGTGGTTGATGAGGCGGACGGCAGGCTGAATGTGGCCATCCGGCGGCCTGAGGCGGCTTTCAACAGAACCTGACCAACAATATATGAGCAATGAAAATAGCTGCTTTGGTACAACTATGCATGCTGAGATCCTTCTTAGCTAAAGCTGAATTGTACTTGGGCAGCTATTTTGCTGCGCTTTGATCCCCTAAGAACTTGACGTGAGATATTATTTCATTGAAGAAATTTGCTATCGATTCATTTGAACGGTAATGGACTATAGGATAGTGAGGTTGTTTTACAAATGTGAAAATATAGTGAATTTGAAATAATATGGTGTATAATTACATAAAGGAGATGATTCCCATGGCTGACTTCTCTAATCCAGGACCAAGCTCAAATAATCCGGATCCCGGCGGTCACAAGGCTAATCATGATGTAAATGCGCAAAAGTATCATACAGAAGGGGTTCCTGGCTTTTGGAGGCAGGTAACTGATCTGCTTATTGCAGTGGCTGTTATTGCATTTATTATTTTCCTGGTTCTGTGGATTTTTTAAAGTGATATGAAAACATAATAAAACAGCGGTAAATCAGGAGTGATTGTTAAATCCTGATTTACCGCTGTTTTTGCTTTTGATTGGGTTACACCCGAAAGAAATGACGCCCATCTTCTGAGAAATATATCTAGAGCAGCTGACCCTTCTTCTGCAAATGACGATACAGCAGATAAGCGAACATTGAACAGAGCAGGGCGCACAGGCCGATGAAGCCGTAGCCCGCCTGCAGTCCGCGGAGCAGTCCCGCACCTTCCTCGGCACCGGAGGAGAACAGCTGCTTGATCCCTTCCGTGATCGCACCGATGAAGTAGTTGCCCAGCACACTGGCCACACCCATCAGGGTGACGATGAAGGTAATCGCCGTATCGCTGCCCTGGCGGTACCGGTCGGCGATCAGCGCCATAATTGTCGGGTAGACCGGCGCGATGCCGACACCGGCAACGGCGAACAGAACGGCACCGGATTCCCCGAGCAGGATGGCAGCGAACGTACATAGCCCGGAGAAGGCAGAGAAGAGGATCAGCGAGAGGGCGAAGCCGATTTTGTCGGTCACGGGGCCGAGAATGAGCCGGGCCAGCGTGAAGCAGAGGAAAAAGGCGGACAGCATGCCCGCAGCAGAGGCGGAACGCCAGCCGTAGGCTTTTTCCAGAAAGTTAACTAGCCAGCCGCCGATCGCCAGCTCTGAAATGACGCCAAAGGAAAGGACGGCGACCAGCAGCCAGATGACCGGATCGCGGGAGATGGACGATAACGGAATACGGTCCTCCGTCAGCGTGGCATCACCCGGGAATTTGCCTAGAAAGGCCGGAATCATCGGAAGGACGGATAACATGAGAATAATCAGATAGACGCCCCGCCAATCCAGCAAATGGCCAAATATCGTGACGGTCATCAGTCCGGAAGAAATCAGCGGCGCGACGGTGGAGCTAAGGCCATAGAAAAAATGGGATAGATTCATCATCGTGCCGGTGTTTTTCACAAAAATCCGCGCACCGAGCACCGCCAGGCCAATCTCCAGCATCCCGTTGCCGATATACATCAGGAAAAAAGAGCTCGATAGCGCAGGGTAGCTATGCGACAGGAAGATGAATACGCCGGATACAGCCATTGAGCCGAAGGCGAGCAGGCTTACCGCCTTGATGCCGATTTTACGGATTAAAAGTGCAGTGAAGGTGCAGGCCAGCAGATAACCGAGCGAGTTCAGGGACAGCAGCGTCCCGAGCTGTATTTCATCCAGCCGGAAATCGCTCTGGATACGCGGAATGGCGGGCCCTTTAATATTTTCAGAAAAGCCGAAAATCAGAAAGCCGACAAATACGGTCAGCAGCTGCAGAATGTAGTTGCGTTTGGATGATGATGCCGGTGTTGAACGGATGTCAGCCTTCAAGATGTACCTCCTGGATTTTGAAATCACCGGGTTTGGAGCCCAAACCACATGAGGTCCATTATATCACCGTTCACTCCGTCCAAGGAACCAGCTTGGGGTGCTGGTCGAGAATCGACTGATATTGCTCCATCCATCCGTAGACGCCCTCGGGGTCCAGCTGCATATAGCGCTTATATTTATCGAGCCGGTATTCCGGCCGGGACCAGCCGAGATGCTTGAGCCGCAGATTGCTGAGCTGATGGGACAGTTCAAAAATATTCTCCGGGAGCCGTCCGCAGTGCTGCGGTGAGTCATTCCAGACATAGGTGAAATCCTCCCGGTAGCGGAGCAGAAACGGGCGGTAGCTCTGGTGGGAGCGCCAGTACATGTCTTCACGGTAATGATGGTCGTCCCAGAAATCGTACAGCCGGAAGCAGAACAGGTCACAGTTGTCCTCCTGCAGCAGAATCTCTATATCCTGGGCGAAACGTGCCTCGAAAATTTCATCCGCATCCAGGCTCAGAATCCACTCGGGGTTTGTTTTGACGACCTCTTCCCACAGCTGCTTGCGTAGCTCGGCTTCATTGCTGAACCTGGAGACAGAATTGCGCACAAGATGAAGCGGAATGCCCTGAAGAACTTCCCGGCAAATGTCCGCTGAATCATCAGTGCTGCCGTCATCAATAATGACAGCTTCGTCAATGTATTTGCGGTGCTCCTGCAGTACTGTCCGCAGGAAGCGCGGAGCCTCGTTCTTGACGGCCATCATCAGCGTGAGCTTGGGCCGCTTTGCTGCCGCAGACGATGCAGCCGTCTTAGCGGGATCAGGGGACTTCCCCGCCTGGGACGGCGGATCTTTATGAAGGCGGTTCTCCGCTTCCGCCGCCGACCATAAGGCGGAAGCAGGCTCCGGATCCGGCCGGTGAAGCGGCTCTGCCGTTACCCCGGCAATGTCTGCCGTCCCGGACTCAGATCCGCCCGCCGCCAGCTCGACGGTTGTGATCCGGATGTAGTCTGTGACCTTGGCCAGGTCACTGTCCCGGTACAGATGCAGGGCCGGATAATGAGTATCCACATAAAGCGGGATCCCCAGGGCAGCAGCACGGATGCAGAAGTGGCGGTCTTCTCCCCAGAAGGAAATATTCGGGATCCTGTCATAGCTGACTCCGGACTCGATGGCCCGGCGGCTGATCAGGGTGCAGGCGCCAAGGCCGCCTACTTCATAAATTCCCGGCTGCTGGAGCCTGGACAGGAATAGTTGGAATCGGCGGTTGATTTCCTCCGGCCCTACCTTTTCCCCGGGGAGAATCTCCCACTGGTTATACTCATCATGCATCCAGACCTGCGGTTGCAGTAGGGTGCCGGGCTGCCACTGGGTCCAGAATATCTCCGAAATGATATCCTTCTCTGTCCGGATCAGATGTAACAGCGTATCAGGATGGAGGATCAGATCGGAATCAATCAGGAACAGATGATCATAGCCGAAGGCCTCTGCCCGGCGGATCATCAGATTTTTGAAGCCGGCCACTTTCCAGACCAGGTCGGAATTCCAGAAATGAGTGGTATCATTGCGGATATACGCATCATGGAAGCCGGAGGACTGGTGGAAGACCTCACTGCCTTCCGGGGCGAATTGCCGGAGCAGCGCACTTGCGGCATCATCCTCATTGTCATCGATAAAATAGAAATCCAGCGTCACTCCGTCACGCCGCAGGCGCAGCAGTGAATTCAGGAATTCTTGCAGGATTTGCGGTTTTTGGTGAATCGGGCTGCCAACCAGCACCCGGGTCTTAGTCTCGCTCATAGCCGAACCCTCCTGGACAGGGTTATCATGGTATAGAACATCCCCTTGCATTCACAAATAGATGATATGAAGTATATATATTCAATATATTTAGAGACGTACGAGACTAACCCTAATTTTGCTAATTTCCTCAAAGTTACAGATTTGAAAAAATCATTCATTGTAATTCCGAGTATTCCGATATATAATTCAAAAACAACATAACGAGTGAGTTTGCTCATAGACAATGGAGGAGAGAAAGAGATGAAAAGAGGGCTATCAGGGGTTGTCGCTTTAATATTGTTAACATTTATGATCAGTGCATGCTCCGGGGGGAACAACAACGCAGCATCTACTAATACAAGTGCTTCGCCAGCAGCTACTGAAGCAGCTGCCAGCACAGAGCCGAAGGACGGCGGGAGCCTGATTATCGGAGTCGCTTCCGATCCGCAGGTGCTTAATCCGAACTACGCGGGTGACCGTATCAGCCTGACAATTGACCAGGCACTCTACGCACCGCTCTTCCAAGTGAACAATGGTAAGAAAACATTCTATCTGGCAGAGAGCCTCACGCCTTCGGCCGACAATCTTACCTACACACTGAAGCTAAAAGACGGCCTTACCTGGCATGATGGTGAGAAGCTGACGGCAGATGACGTTGTGTTCACGATCGACAGCATTTTAGACGAGAAGCAGAACAGCTTCCTGCGCGCTAACTTCCTGATTAATGACAAGCCGATTACGGCCACTAAAGTGGATGATCTGACTGTAGAATTCAAGCTTCCGCAGGTCAGCCCGGCATTCGAAGCTACGCTGGTGCAGGTGTTCCCGATTCCGAAGCATATCTTTGAGAATGAAGCCGACATTGAGAAGAGCACCAAGAATGCTGCTCCTGTAGGTTCCGGTCCGTTCAAATTCAAAGAATACAAAGCAGGCGAGTATCTGACCCTGGAAAGATTCGATAACTACTTCGGCGGCAAGCCTCACCTGGATTCGGTAACCTACCGGATTGCCAAGGATGCCAACGCTGCTAACCTTGCCCTGCAGAACGGCGAGATCAACGTGCAGTACCTCGATCCGAAGGATGTAGCGACGATTCAGGCTACGAATAACTTCGAAATTCTGCCTTACAGCGAAGGCCGTCTGGCTTATCTGATGTTCAATGCGAACAGCGATACCGGCGCCTTGGCTAAAAAAGAAGTCCGTCAAGCCCTGTCCCTGGCCCTTAGCCGTGATGAACTGATCCAGACGGCGTACACATCCAGTGAATATGCGGATCCGGCGAAGTCCTTCCTGACTCCTGATGCCTTGTACTTCACGAATGATGTAACTACTTTTGACAATGACGCTGCTAAAGCGAAGGAACTGCTGGCATCCGCCGGAGAGAGCAACCTGAAGCTGAGATATATTGTACAGAGCGGTAACAAAGCGCAGGAAGCGATCTCCCTGTATGTGCAGCAGAAGCTGAAAGAAATCGGTGTTGAAGTGGAACTGCAGAACATGGATTCCTCCGCTTGGGTACAGAAGTTCATCGACCTGAAGGCTACTGATTTTGAGCTTGCACTTACTGGTTATATCATGGGATATGATCCGGATGCTTACCGTATCCTCTTCACTACAGACAGCTCTTCTAACTATTCGCATTATTCCAACGCTGAGGTTGATAAGCTGATGAACGAAGGCGCCGGCGAAGCGGATCCTGCCAAACGCGGTGAAATCTACAAGCAGGTCCAGGAAATTATCGCTGGTGATGCACCAATCTATCCTATCGCTTATACTAAAACTGTCGTAGCCGTCTCCAAAAACTACGGCGGTATTGATGAAGCCGTTCTGAAGCCTGTTGTTATTTTTGAAGATTTGTCGAAGATCTACCAGAAATAAGCCACAGTAAAAAATAAGTACGGCGAAAAATAAGCTGGACCTCCAGCTTATTTTTTTGCCGATCAAGAGCTGGGAGAATCGCGTATGAGACAACTCATCGTCCGTAGACTGCTGCAAACCATACCGATGCTGTTCTTCGTGTCGGTGGTCTGCTTTGCAATGATTAAGCTGGCCCCGGGGGACCCGGTGCTGTCCTTCGTCACGCCGAATATGCATGCAGAAGATATCGAGCGGATCCGTCATAATCTGGGACTGGATAAGCCGGCCTATATTCAATATTTCATCTGGATCAAAGAAATGGTACAGGGGAATTTCGGCTACTCCCTGGTCAATCACCAGCCTGTACTGGGGCAGATTCTGGAGCGTCTGCCGGCCACAGCCGGGCTGATGGGCAGTGCCATCCTGCTGGCTGTATTGCTGGCGATTCCGCTGGGTCTGATTGCCGGAGCGAACCGCAACCGCTGGCTGGATAAGCTGATCAATTTCATTTCCTACATCGGGATTTCCGTGCCGTTATTCTGGCTGGCGATCCTGCTGATGTATTTGTTCGCCATTAAGCTGCATCTGCTGCCAAGTATGGGCATGCGCACAATTGGTGTGGAATCGGCCGCCGATGTACTGAAGCATGGCATCTTGCCCTGCTCTGTGCTGGCTTTCGGTTTCCTGGCCAGCTATGTGCGCTATATCCGCTCCAGCACCATCGGGCAGCTCAAAGAGGAATATGTACAGATTCAATACGCTTTTGGCTCCCGGAAGTCAACGATTCTGTTCCGCCATGTGCTGAAGCATGTGCTGCTCCCGGTCATTACGCTACTTGGCATGTCCATGGGCGATCTGGTGGCGGGTGCAATTGTGACCGAGACGGTCTTCTCCTGGCCGGGTATCGGCTCACTGGGGATGACAGCGGTCCGGGGTATGGATTATCCGGTCATTATGGGGATTACGCTGTTCTCGTCCCTCATGCTGATCATCGGCAATCTGGCCGCGGATATTCTCTACAGCTTCGTAGATCCGCGTATCAAATTAAAGGGGTGACCTCATGAATCGCAGTAAATGGATAAATTTAAAATCAGAGCTGTTTACGAACGGTCTGGGTGTCGCCGCTCTTGCTATTCTGGTGGTCTTTACGCTGGGCTCCATATTTGCTTTCTTGTCCGGCTATGACCCTAACGCGATGGATGCCATGGCCAGACTTACACCCCCCGGGGCGGGCCACTGGTTCGGAACGGATGACTATGGCCGGGACTATATGGCCCGGGCGCTGTACGGCGGGCGTGTCTCCCTGCTGGTCGGCTTTGCTTCCATGATCGTGGCCACCATTATCGGGGTTGCTGTCGGTGTCGTCAGCGGCTATTTCGGCGGCTGGCTGGATAATCTGCTGATGCGGATGCTGGACATCATCATGTCGATTCCGTCCTTTTTGATCCTGCTGCTGCTCAGTGTATTCCTTAAGCCGAGCGTCGGCAATATCATTCTGATTATAGCCCTGCTGATGTGGATGACGGTGGCCCGGGTCATCCGGGCGGAGACGATGACCATCAAGGAGCGCGAATACGTGCTGTACGCCAAAGCCTCCGGCCAGAGCGCGTCCGGCATTATCTGGCGGCATATTCTTCCCGGGCTGGTGCCGGTCATTATCGTAGGAGCAACCAACAACATCGCTTCAGCTATTATGATGGAATCCTCGCTCAGCTTCCTCGGCTTCGGCGTACAGCCGCCGAATGCCACCTGGGGCAGTATGCTGAATAGCGCGCAGGGCTACATTGCCCAGGCGCCTTATCTGGCACTATTCCCGGGTCTGATGATTCTGCTGACTGTGCTAAGCTTTAACGTGCTGGGTGATATTTTGCGGGTCGGCTTTGAACCTAAGCTGATCAAGAGATAGGAGAGTGAAGACAGCATGACTGAGCGGCTGCTATCTGTTGAGAATTTACAAGTATCGTTCGCTACCCGTGACGGGGAGAACCAGGCGGTCCGGGGCGTCAACTTTCATATTAATGCCGGTGAGACCGTAGGGATTGTCGGGGAATCCGGCAGCGGCAAAAGCGTTACCGCCAAGGCAATCATGTCGCTGATTACCCCTCCGGGACGGATCACCTCCGGAAGGATGGAGTTTCGCGGCAGGGATCTGACCGGACTTTCGGAAAAAGAGTGGCGGAAGCTGCGCGGCAACGTGATGGCTATGGTCTTTCAGGACCCGATGACCTCGCTGAATCCGGTCAAAAAAATCGGGCAGCAATTAACGGAAGTGATCCGCAGACACCGCGGATTAAATAAAGAAGCAGCCTACAAGGAAGCGGCTGAAATGCTGCGCCAGGTAGGTATCCGTGATCCGGAGCAGCGTCTTGCGCAGTATCCGCATGAATTCAGCGGCGGGATGCGCCAGCGGGTAATGATCGCGATGGCGCTCTCCTGCCAGCCGGAGCTGCTGATTGCCGATGAGCCGACTACGGCGCTGGATGCTACCATCCAGGCACAGATTCTTGACCTGTTCAAAGAGCTGAAAGGCAAGTCGGATACGGCAGTTGCGCTAATCACACATGACCTCGGGGTGGTGGCTCAGGTCTGCACCCGGGTCATTGTGATGTACGGCGGGCTGATTATGGAGGAAGGAACGGTAGAGGATATTTTCTACCGTCCGCAGCATCCATACACCCAAGGGCTGCTGCGCTCGATTCCGAAGCGCGGCGGAGGTTCGCGTGAGCGGCTGATCCCGATCGAGGGTACGCCGCCCGATCTGCTGAATCCGCCGCCGGGCTGCCCGTTTATGGAGCGCTGCCCGCATGCCTTTGCCCGCTGCAGCGAACGTCCGCCGGTAACAGAGCTGTCCCCGGGACACCGCTCGATGTGCTGGCTGGCTGATGGTGCAGGGCAGCAGGCGGCAGCTGTCGCAGAAGGAGGGTTATCCGGTGAGTGAGAGCAGTATCTTAGTAGATGTTAATAATCTCAAGAAGCACTTCTCCAAGGGCAAGGATCTGCGCGGGCGTGACACTGCTGTCCTTAAAGCGGTGGATGGCGTCAGCTTCCAGATCCGCCGCGGCGAAACCTTCGGGCTGGTTGGTGAATCGGGAAGCGGGAAATCTACGGTGGGGCGCTGTTTGCTGCGGCTGTACGATTACACCGCTGGTGAAGTATCATTTGACGGGCAACCGCTCGGGGCCTTAGGCGAGAAGCAGCTTAAGCCTTTCCGCAGACGGATTCAATCCATCTTCCAGGACCCGTATTCCTCGCTGAATCCCAGCCTGAATGTGCTGGAGCTGATCAGCGAGCCGATGAAGATCCATGGTGTGTATCAGGGAGAGGAACGCAAGGAAGCAGTGGCTGCACTGCTGGAGAAAGTAGGTCTGAAGCGGGAGCACCTGTACCGCTTCCCCCATGAGTTCAGCGGCGGCCAGCGGCAGCGGATTTCCATCGCCAGAGCGCTGTCGGTAAGGCCGGAGTTTGTGGTCTGCGATGAGCCGATTTCAGCGCTCGACGTGTCCGTTCAGGCACAGGTAGTCAATATGCTGGAGGATCTGCAGGCGGAGTTCGGCTTGACGTATCTGTTCATTGCCCATGACCTGTCGATGGTCCGGCATATTTCCGACCGGATCGGCGTAATGTACGGCGGGCGTCTGGTGGAAGTGGCTGAGAGTGATGAGCTGTATGACAATCCGCTGCATCCGTATACGAAGGCGCTGCTATCCTCTATTCTGGAGACAGATCCGCTCAAGGCGAATCAGCGCATCCATCTGGACGGCTTCTCCGTCACGCGCGGTGAAGGTGAGGCAGCGCAGCTGCAAGAGGTAACTCCGGGCCACTTCGTGGCTTATGATTTCAAGGAATAAGCGGGAGGTTATGAAGATGACGGAAACAGTGAAAAGGATAAAATTATCACAGTGGGATGCATTGTTATTGGAGTCACTGCGGGGGCTGGGCTGGACGAATGAAGAGCTGCTGGCAATTACCTCCGCGACAGAACTGCCGGTGGACAATAGTCCGTTCGAATTTGATTATCAGCAGCTCGCGGCTCTGGCAGCAGAGAAGCCTGAAGAATATCGCCAGGCTGTAACGGAAGGCTACCAGATTAAATACAATACGATCCGCGGCATCCGCAGCTGGATCTCTGTCGCCCTCGGCCTAGAGCCGCAGCTGGAGCTGGAGGAAGGCAAGGAAGCGGTTGAGGTTTCCTTAAACGCAGACGAGAAAAAACGTGTGGAAGACGTTCTGTCCTTTGGCTGGGTGATCAGCGGGGGAACGGAGTCCGGAGTCTACCGGATTGAACCGCTCCAGCGGTAAGCTGCACTATAAATTTAATTGCCTCCCGGCGATACGTCCGGGAGGCAATTTTTTTGGCTCTAATTTTTAAGCGGCTGAAACGCGGGAACAGGGATAGACGTATGATAAGAAGCATGGAATCGTTTAGGGGGAATCCTGCCGCCCGGTCTTTACTGCATATTAAGCTGAATTTTGCGGGTGCTGAGTACGCCTTCCAGGCCGGTAGGGTCGTTACTTACTTTGCGGGATACAAAGGCTTCAGCCCGCTCCGAGGTGCGGATACGCACCGGCTTGGTCTCCATATGCACCAGTTCCCACATAACGTCGGCTACGGACTCTGCCGTCTGGGGCTCTACATTCCGCTGCAGAAAGGTTGCGGTGTAAGCATCAATTACCGGCTTATATTCGTCGTCCAGAATCCCGCCGGTGCCGGCTACATGCCCCAGCACGGTTTTGTTGAATTCTGTGGCAATCGCCCCTGCCTCCAGCAAAGTTACGTCGATGTTGAATTGCGGTTTGTAATAGGTAGCCAGACTTTCCAGCAGGCCTTCCACCGCAAATTTGCTGGCGCAGTATATTTCATTCATCGGCTGTCCGACAAGTCCGCCTACACTTGAAGTGGCTACAATATGAGCGTATCCGCTCTTGCGCAGCAGCGGAAGTGCGGCCCGGATCGTATGCATTACACCGTATACGTTGGTGTCGAAGACACGCTGAATATCTTCCACCGGCGCTTGTCCAAGTGCGCGGAGGTAGCCGAAGCCGGCATTTGCGAACAGCACATCCAGAGAGCCGTGCTCACGCTCAATCTCGTCAATCACAAGCTGGATGCTGTCCGGATCTGTGACTTCGAGATGGACGAAATGCAGATTGGTCTCTTCGCGGTACAGCTCATGGTCGCGGGCCAGATTCCGCGTGCCGGCGTATACAGTCCAGCCTTCACGGGCGAATTTCAAAGCCGTAGCCAGTCCGATTCCGGAAGAGGCGCCGGTAATGCAGATGATTTTGCTCATTTTAAATGCAACCTCCAATGAATTTAATGTTGGATAAATTAGGAATTTTCAAACACATTATAGCATGTACCGGGTGTATCTCTCTCTTATGTCCGGCATAAGTCCGCATTTTCGCCTATTTTTACGGCCAGCTTAAGTTGTATCAAAGATTTCATTACTGTAGACTATAATTAAGTCTATAGTAGTAAGCGAATGGAGAGGAACAATGGAAGTATTTAAACGTTATTACGCAAATTTAACGATCCGGCGCTTTGGAATTCTGGTGTTGATCGGACTTCTGCTCTACAGTATCAGAGACATGCTGAATTTAGTGCTCCTGACATTTTTGATTGCTTACGTGATGAACAGTTTTCAGGTTCTGCTGACGAAGCGGATCAGCAAGTATATCCGGGTAAACAGCAAGGTCATTATTATCGTGTTGTACCTGGCCCTTATCACCATGATTGTACTTGCCCTGGTAAAATACCTGCCCAAAGTGTTCGAGCAAATTAAGCAGTTAACCACCTTTTTATCGAATTTAACTCCTGAAGACATCCCGCAAAACCAGATTACCCAGTACTTATTCGTTACGCTCAAGGATTTGAATTATCAGTCTTATCTCAAGGGCGGAATTGACTATGTGTTCAAAATCAGCAACTGGGGCACCACCTTCGTATTATCCACCATTCTGAGCTTTGTTTTCATCCTGGAAAAGGGCCGCATCGTCAGCTTCACTTCCCGCCTGAGAGAGAGCAAGATATCCTGGTTCTACGTTGAGCTTGAGTATTTCGGCAAAAAATTCATTTCCTCCTTTGGCAAAGTCATTGAGGCGCAGATTCTGATCGCACTGTTCAATACCGTGTTCACCGTTATAGGGCTGTGGATTCTGGGCATGTTCTTCTCACCGTTCCCTTACCTGTTTGCGCTTTCTATCATGATTTTCCTGCTCAGCCTGATTCCGGTAGTCGGCTTTGTCATCTCGCTGGTTCCGCTTTGTATTATCGGCTATAATATCGGCGGGCTGGAAGTGGTCATCTATGTACTAGCTATGATCGCCGTGCTGCACTTTATGGAGGGTTATTTCCTGAATCCGAAGCTGATGTCCTCGAAGATGAACCTGCCGATGTTCTATACCTTCATCGTTTTGCTGTTCTCCGAGCACTATATTGGCGTATGGGGACTTATTCTCGGGATTCCGATCTTTGTATTCTTCTTGGATATCCTTGAAATTTCCCGCAATGAACCCGGGAAGTAACCAGAATTCCGTTCATAAAAGAGAGGCAGCCCGCATTTGCCGGCGGGCTGCCTTTTTCATAATCTAAGTATTCCGCAATCAGCCGAACGTAGTAGTGACACTCTGGGTCACAAGCTCTCTTACCTCGGCTTTTTGCGCTGCGTATTGTTCTCTTGTAATGCTTCCGCTAGCCAGCCGCGAATCCAGCTGCTGAGTCAGCTGTGCAACCTGCAGGTTAATGACATGATTGATATTCCCGCCGTTCTCTGTGGCGATGTCCTTCAGGGACTTACCGTCGTAAATTGCCTCGTACAGCTCTTCATCGGAGGACTGGTTCAGTGCTTCAAGCAGTTCGTCCTTGTCTGCCACAGCTGCGGAAGTAGACCATTTGGCTACCGGAGAGGCGATGGCGGCAGTTTTACCCCAGGCTGTTCCTCCGAAAGACATAGCTACGATCATGGTCCCGACAATCATCACTCGTTTTATGTTCATGTAAATATCCTCTTTTCATTATTTGTTATATCGGTAAGGGGTCATAGGTTACGTCAGTTAGGATAAATGTGCTTAAGTGCATTGTAACCGGGAAAGCTGAGGCTAAGCTTAAGTCTGGTTTAAGATTGCCTAAAGAATGGCCCCTTGCGGGGTAATACGCTTTAATCAGCGGCAGGGTTCATTTAAATGATCACGGCAACCTTTCAAGCGGAGAACCGTCTGGAAGCATGGTAGAGCTTTTGGGTGGACCGGCAAACCAAGGTATACTATCAGCAGGAAGCAGAACGGTTATTAAGAGAAGCAGGGCCAGATAGTAAATAAACCATAAGTGTAAGAGGTGAACCGCCGATGAATAAAAAAGTACTGGTTGTTGATGACGAACAGAGCATTTCCAGTGCAATTGCCTATGCGCTGCGGCGTGAAGGCTATGAGGTGGATACGGCCGGTGACGGGGAGGAGGCGCTCTCCAAGGTGCTGACCTTCCATCCGAATGTGCTGGTGCTGGACGTGATGATGCCGAAGCTGAGCGGCTATGATGTATGCCGCCGGCTGGAGAACCGGGATGATATAGGGATTATTCTGCTGACAGTCAAAAATGATATTGTCGATAAAATTGTCGGGCTGGAGCTAGGGGCAGATGATTACATGACCAAGCCGTTTGAAATCCGTGAGCTGCTGGCCCGTGTCAAGGCGCTGCTGCGCAGGCTGGAGAAGAAGACGGGTGAAGCCGCCGGCGAGGTAATCGAGTATGGGGCGCTGCGAGTGTATCCCGAAAGGCGTTCTGCCGAGCTTAAGGATGAAGAGCTGGAGCTGACGCCGAAGGAATTTGATCTGCTGCTGCTCCTGCTCTCCCATCCGCAGCGTGTGTATATGCGGGAAGAGCTGCTGGAGCAGGTATGGGAGATGGACTATGCCGGCGGCACGCGCACCGTGGATATCCACATCCAGCGTCTGCGCAAAAAGCTCGGTGAGCCGTATCAGAATATGCTGCAGACGGTTTATGGCGTCGGGTATAAAGCTGTACCGGCCGGGAGCTACGCATGAGAGTCAGCATCAAGCTGAAATTCAGCCTGTTCCTGGGGCTGCTGCTGATCCTGGCTATCAGTGTGCTGAGCTATTTCGTGCTGCGCGGCGTAGAGCGCAATGAACTGACCCAGGCGGAGGCCTCGCTCGCCCAGCATGTCAAAACCGTTAATCTGCGGGTGAAGCAGACCTACTACACGGGAGTCCGGCTTCCTCCGCAGCAATTTCTGCAGCGGCGCGGGCGTGAGCTGGCGGCCGAGCTGGCCGGTTTTACCGGTCTTGAGGTCACGCTGTACGATGCGCAAGGTGAGCAGGCAGGAACCTCGGTGCAGCGTGAGCCTGCACAGGGAAGTGCTGTTGCCGCCGATGCACTGGCCTATGCGCTGCAGAACAAGATCGCTTACCAGAATGCAGGCGACAAGCTGCTCTATCTGGCTCCGCTTCAAGGCCCGGAGGGTCAGATGGGGGTAGTGCAGCTGCAATATTCGCTGAAGAGTGCACAAAGCTTTCAGCAGACCCTCCGCAATCTGTTCCTGACGACCGGAGCCGCAGTGCTCCTGCTAAGCTTCATTACCGGTTATTTGTATTTCAACCGCGCCGCCTCTGCGATCAGCCGCTTGAAGAAGGCGGCAGAGTCGATCCGCCGGACCGAATATATCTCGTCCCCGCCGCTTACGCGGAGGGATGAGCTGGGTGAGCTGGCCGAAGGGATTTATTTTATGAGTAAGGAAATTGAGCGCAGTATTGCCGCAAAGGATGAGGAGCAGCGTAAATTACAGCTCGCCGTGACGAAGCTTCAGGCGCTGGAACAGCAGCAAAAGCAGTATATCGGCAATATCAGCCATGAGTTCAAGACACCGCTGACCTCGATTAAGGCTTATGTGGACTTGCTTAATATGTATGATGATGATCCCAAGCTGCTGCTGGAGGCCAAGACCAATATCGCCAAGGAAAGTGACCGGCTGTATGAGATGGTGGACAAGGTGCTGCAGCTGACCGCACTGGAGAAATATGATTTCGAATCGCAGGCGGAGTCTTTTGAGGTAGCTGAAGGGCTGCGGGATATCTGCGGCCGGATGAACGGCAAGGCCGAGCGGTTCGGCCTGACAATTACGCTGGAGGCGGAGCCTGCGCAGATCTGGATCGACAAAGAGAGCTTCATGCATATTTTCATCAACCTGATCGATAATGCCATCAAATATAATGTCCCGCAGGGGGCTGTCCATCTGCGCAGTGAGGTCCGGGAGGGCCGGGTATGGATCACGATCAGCGATACCGGCATCGGCATCCCGGCTGAAGCGCGGGACAAAATCTTCGAGCCATTCTATACGGTTAACCGCGACCGCTCCCGTGCGTCAGGGGGCACCGGTCTCGGGTTGTCGCTGGTGCGCAATCTGGTCGAGAAGCAGAACGGCACCATTGTCCTGCTGGAGACAGAGGGCGAAGGCTCGGCGTTCCAGCTTTCTTTTCCGGTAATGGTGTGAGGATCAATAAGATTTACAAGTTGGAAACATTATGCAGCGTTTTTGAAATACTCTTCCGGTATGCTTGGGGCATTGGAGCAATAACACTGTAGGGGGAAGTAATGATGATTATATTAACAAGCGGCAGGCTGCGCAGGGCGGGTCAGGTAGTGCTGGGCACAGCGCTTGTGCTGACTACGGCATGCAGTTCGGGGAATACGGAGTCGCGGCAGGTCGTTGACAAGTCGGGTACCCAAATTACAGTAATGGATAATACCAGCGAATCTGTATACACCAAGCTGAAGCTGGAGGGCATCGACAAGGTCGACGGTGTGCGCGGCATGGACTGGGTTAGTGAGGATGTCATTGCGGTGGACAAAGAAAACCGGAATCTTATCCCGCAGACGATTGAAGGCACGGAACGTTATCCGCATAATCTCTATTTGCATAACCTTTCCTCCGGGGAGGAAACTGCGCTCCAGGAAGGGGACAAAAACTATAGTGCAGCGGAGCTGTCCCCCGACAAAAAGTATCTTCTGTACAAAGAGGCAGAGGATGTGGTGGGTCTCGGGTACATCATGAATCTTGCCACAGGCGCTTCGGTCAAGGTGGATGAAGCCCCGTTCCGGATGGAAGAAGGCCGGTGGGCAGACGACGGGCATGTGATTTTCCCCAGTATGGATGGGACTGTTTACAGCGTAGATGTACAGGGAAATAAAGAGACTGTGGTGAAGCCCGGCGAACCCTATGTCCATGAGCTGGGGCAGTCGGGGAATATCATCTACTACGTGACCGGTGAGGAGATGCAGCTGAACGCCTACGATACTGAAACCAAGCAGTCCAGGGCTCTGAAAAAAAGTGTGGTCTGGGCCATTCCGTCCCCGGACGGCAGCAAGCTGGCGATTGTGAAGCGAACTAAGCCGGGAGAGATGGTGCTGGTGCTCTGTGACAGCGAGGGCAACGAGCAGTCGGAGCTGGCCTCGGGCCAGCAGGTCTTCGGAACAAGCTGGTCGCCGGACGGCAGCATGCTGGCGTATTCATTAATCGCCGAGAACCCTGCCGATGACCAGAACGGGGTGTTCATTACCACACTTGAGACCGGGGAGCAGACGCCGCTCCTTGGCGATATTGAAATTTCCGGCCAGCTGCGCTGGAGTCCTTCCGGCAAGAAGCTGCTGGCTTCATCGGCTGTGCTGAAGGATAACGCCTTTCAGATCACGACCTATGTGATTAGGCTGTCATAACGCACAAGAAAAAGCGCCCGGGATATGGCAGCTGCTGATGCCATATCCCGGGCGTTTATTAATGCTGTTATTGAGGGGTTAGCTGACCCAGCTGGTTCAAAAGCTCGTTGATCTGGCTGATCGTAGCGGGAATCCCTGTCGATTCGAAGGCGGCTTTGCCCTCTTCCAGATTAGTTGCAGCCTGATCCAGACCTTGCTGAAGCTTCTCGTTGTAGCTCACAATGGATTGATGCAGATCCGCCGCATACTCCGGAACCTGAAGATTGGCATACCCGGAAATCTGTTCCTTCAGACCAGCCAGCCTTTCTATCAATGCCTCCTTAGCCTGCGGGTCTGTGGCTGCATCGGCTGCCAGCGAATCCATTTCCTGCCCGAATTCTGTCAACGTTTGCATGTAAGAAGCTGTATCGGCAGTGAAACTGACGCTATTCCCCACCTTTTCTGCAAACCCGCAGCCCGGTACAATCAGCAGGATGAACAGCAGCAGACTTAAACTGTATTTCTTCATTCGCCTCACTCCTCTTGAGTTATCGTATGTGCCAGGTTTACTCTAGTTCATACGGCAGTATACAGAGCGGGTTGCGGAAAATTAACTTTTGTCTAAATTCATACTTGACAGGTGGGTTTAAGGGGGTATATGATTACACCAATAGTTCACCACTAATTAAATGAACAGTGAAATAATTACCTGAGCCGATTGGACCGCCAAAGGCTCCCGCATTACTACCCTATGGAGGGAGTATGCCGGGAGCCTTTTTTTGTTGGCTGATGGAGGAAGGCAGGAGCGAATGACAGATGAAAAGTGGGAGCGCCTGGAGGAGGCCGACTGGCTCTTCCGCAAGATGGTAAGGAGATTCGTGAAGGAGCGTGACCGGGTGAATGTGGAGGGCATTGCCCTGCCGGGCATGCTGATCCTGAACAAGATTATCCGCGAGGGTGAGCAGCGGCTCGGCGACCTGGCAGAGCAGCTCGATTTCACCTCCGGTGCCATCACGGCACTGAGCGACAAGCTGGAAAAAGGCGGGTACACGGTACGCCGGCGGAAGGAAGATGACCGCAGGACAGTTCTGCTGAATATTACGGCAAAAGGGCGGGAGCTGGTGCAGCGCAACAGCAATGTGGGAGCCCGATGTATCACGCTTCTGTTCGAGGGCTTCACGGAGGAGGAGCTTGAGCAGCAGAGCCGGTTCTATGAACGGATTATCGGGAATCTGGAAGGATTCTCGGATACGCTGCTGGAGCTGGCCCGGGACAATACCGAAGCCGCCGCGACCCGCCCTGAACAGAAGCCGCGAAAACCCTCGACAGAGAACAAGTATCTCAGCTACTAAGAACAACAAGAAGCGGTTTTATATACGAAGACGGTTCAGGATGCATAAGCTCACAAAAAATTAAGTGTATGCTTCCGAAGCGAGTTTTGTACGAAGCTGGTTCAACGAAGTAACCCTAACAAAACTTTGAGCGTATGCTTCCGAAGCGATTTTTTGTACGAAGACGGTTCAGGAAGCATAAACTCACAAAAAATTTTAGGAGAGATGATCATGGGACACTCAACAATTTATCCGACAGGAGCTACATTGTATAACCCGGCCAAGGCATGGAGCGGTTATACCGTCTATCAGGCAGGTGAAGAAGGGGTTGTGCTGATCGACATGAACGGCAAAGAGGTGCATCTGTGGAAGGGGCTGCTCGGTTTCCCTGCCAAAATCCTCCCGGGCGGTTATGTACTGGGCAGTACAGGACGAAGAGATCCGAAGTTCGGCATTCAGGATAATGTCGATCTGGTACAGGTCGATTGGGACGGCAATATTGTCTGGAAATTCAACGGTTATGAGCACATCGAAGACCCCGGCTACGAACCGCTGTGGTATGCGCGCCAGCATCATGACTATCAGCGGGAAGGCAATCCGGTGGGCTATTATGCTCCGGGCCTTGAACCTAAGGTGAACAGCGGCAAGACCCTGATTCTGGCCCACAAAAACCTGCATAACCACGAAATCTCCAACAAGGAACTGTTGGATGACACGATTATTGAGGTGGACTTTGACGGCAATATTGTCTGGGAATGGGCCGCGAGTGATCATTTTGCAGAGCTTGGATTTGATGAAGCAGCCCGCAATGTACTGTTCCGTGATCCGAATACACGCTCCTTCGGTCATCTGGGCGGAGGCGTCGGTGACTGGCTGCACATCAACTCGGCTTCCTATGTAGGACCGAACAAATACTACGATAACGGGGATGCGCGTTTCCACCCGGACAACATCATCTGGGATGCCCGTGAAGCAAACATTATCGCTATTACAGACCGGGCAACAGGCGCGATTGTCTGGCGGCTCGGCCCCGACTATAACCTGCCTGAAGTGAAGCATATCGGCTGGATTATCGGCCAGCATCATGCCCATATCATTCCGAAGGGGCTGCCGGGCGAAGGCAACCTGCTCGTATTTGATAACGGCGGCTGGGGCGGTTACGGATTACCTAACCCTGCCTCACCATACGGACAGAAGAATGCCGTGCGCGACCACTCGAGGGTTCTGGAGATTAATCCGGTCACCTTCGATATTGAGTGGCAGTACACCTCCGCAGAAGCCGGCTTCTCTGTACCTACTGACTCCTATAAATTCTACAGTCCCTATATCAGCTCGGCCCAGCGCCTCGTGAACGGCAATACACTGATCACAGAAGGTTCAAACGGCAGATTGTTCGAGGTTACGGCAGAGCATGAAATTGTCTGGGAGTATGTCTCCCCTTATAAAGACGGCAGAAACACCAACATGGTCTACCGCTCCTACCGTGTGCCTTACAGCTGGGTACCGCAGCTTGAGAAACCGCAGGAAACGGAGATTGAGCCCATCGATGTAACCAGCTTCAGAGTACCGGGGGCCGCACCCAAGGGATCGGATTCAGTAGTGAGTGTTGCTACAACCCTGCCGTTCATGGAGGGCGCCGCTTGTGTGGCAACAGCAGAAGAGGGCGTTCTTCAGAAAAAAGGCTAGATCACTAATTAAGCGAAGAGGTGCATTGTCTTGAAAAAATCATGGTACGGTTCAGCATTCCTGCTCTTATCTATATCTCTTGTTGTTATCCTGTCGGGCTGCAGCTCCAAGGGGGACGCGGCCGCCTCAGGAGAGGCTGCGGGTAATCAGCCCAAGACACTTAAGATCAAAATCGCCGACACCAACACGAACCCGGTTTTCCGGGTAGCGGCGGATAAAGGCTTTTTCAAAAAG
Organism: Paenibacillus pedocola; assembly: GCF_031599675.1. Lineage (NCBI taxonomy): Bacteria > Bacillati > Bacillota > Bacilli > Caryophanales > Paenibacillaceae > Paenibacillus > Paenibacillus pedocola. Next base: position 367,235 of record NZ_CP134223.1, read on the forward strand.
CATGGCATCGACGCCGAAATCATCACCTTCGCTTCGCCGGCGGAAGGGGTTAACGCTTTGTTCATTAAACAGGTGGATGTAGCATACGGTGCAGACTTTCCGGTGCTGAATGCGGTATCCAAGGGCGGCTATTCGATTATCGCTTCTGCCGGCCAGGCTACCGATCAGGCTGCTGCGGCCTGGAAGCTTTACGTAAGGGACGATATCAAGTCTGCCGCTGATCTGAAGGGCAAGAACCTCAGCTTCATCCGGGGGACCTTTATCCCGTATCTGTGGGATGAGTACCTGAAAGAGCAGGGTATTGCGCTAAGTGATGTGACGTTAACCGGACAGGGCGGTTTTGACGAAGCTTTTATTGCCCTGAAGCAAGGTGACATTGATGCAGCATGGGTAATTGGTTCGGCGCTGGTTGATAAGCTGGCTGCGCTGGAAGGGGTGCATGAGCTGAGCGATATGTCCAAAACCCCGGTGCGGCTGGGCATGGGACTTGTGAGCGGAGACGAGTTTGTTAAGGCGAATCCCGAGGGTATCGGTGAATTCCTGGCAGCGGTGGATGAGGCTTCAGCCTATGCCCAGGCCCATCCTGACGAAGTTGCGGATCTCATGTATGCGGAAGTGAAGCAGCCGAAGGAGAATACGCTGAAGGATCTGCCTCTAAATCCATGGATCATCGGCTTTACTCCTGCTGCTTATGACAGTCTGGCCGGCCAGAAGAAATACATGATTGATGCGGGAATTATCGAGAAGGACTTCGATCTGGAGAGCACGCTGAATCTGGAGCCGCTGAAGCAGGTTCTGCCGGATACAGTGACTTACGGGAAATAACTAGCCGCTACACAAAACTAAGCTTATGCTTCCGAAGCAAGTTTTGTACGAAGTCTAATCATTGAAGTGTTGCTACACAAAACTAAGCCTATGCTTCCGAAGCAAGTTTTGTACGAAGTCTAATCATTGAAGTGTTGCTACACAAAACTTTTAGGAGGTGTCCAAATGTCTACACTAGCGAGTCAGAGCCAGCACACCATTCAGATTGAGAAGCTCCGGAAAAGCTACAGTGAACAGACGGCCGGAGACGTTCATTACATTATCAAAGATGTGAATCTTGTGATCAGAGGCGGTGAATTTTTCGTTCTGCTCGGCCCGAGCGGCTGCGGGAAATCGACACTGCTGAATATGATCGCCGGGTTTGTCTCCAAATCCGGGGGCAATCTGAAGGTGGATAATGTTGAGATCGACAGACCGGGCAGAGACCGTGCGGTGGTGTTCCAGCAGGCGGATTCCTCCCTGTTCCCGTGGCTGACCGTTCGTGAGAATGTGGAATTCGGATTGCGGATGAAGAAGACGCCCAAAACGGAACGCCGCAAGATCTCTGACCGCTACATCGGGCTTGTCGGGCTGAACGGGCATGAGGAGAAGTTCCCGAAGGAATTGTCCGGAGGTATGAAGCAGCGGGTGCAGCTGGCCCGTGTACTGGCGAATGATCCGGCGATTCTTTTGATGGATGAACCCTTCGGCGCTCTTGATGCGATGACCCGGCGGACGATGCAGAAGGAGCTGGTCAACATCTGGCGGGAAACGCATAAGACGGTTATTTTTGTCACCCATGATATACAGGAGGCGCTGCTGCTTGGTGAGCGGATCGGCATTATGTCCGTAGGTCCTTCCTCCAATATCACCGATATTTACGACAATGCGCTGCCGTTTCCGCGGGATGTGGCCTCACCGGAGTTCTACTCGCTCTATAACCAAATTCAAGGACATTTCGAAGAATAGAATAGGGGGTGACACTTGATGAAATGGGTGGAGAAAAAATGGGTATCCGTCTCTCTGTTATGGATTGCCGCACTGGGCATCTGGCAGCTGGGCGCCGCAATATACGGGCCTGATGTCATCCCCGGGCCGTGGGCTACACTGAAAGGCGGGCAGGAGCTGATTAACGACGGCACGCTGATGCAGTATATCGGCATTAGCTTTTACCGGGTGCTGGTGGGCTGGGTGCTGGGTAGTCTGCTGGCGATTCCGGTGGGGCTGATCATCGGCAAGGTGAATATCATCCGGATTTTTGCCGAGCCTTTTCTGAATTTTATCCGCTTCATTCCGCCGATTGCCTTCATCACGCTGTTCCTGGTCTGGTTCGGCATCGGCGAGCAGTCGAAAATCGCCCTGATCATGTACGCGACCTTTTTCATCGTGACGCTGAATACGCTGACCGGTGTAATGGCGGTGGAGGAGGACAAAATCCGTTCCGCCCGCAGCATGGGGGCCAGTGAGTGGCAGATCCTGCTGCATGTCATTGTGCCGGCGACAACACCTTATATTTTTACCGGAATCCGCCTGGCGATGGGTACCTCTTACATGGCGATTATCGGCGCGGAGATGATTGCCTCGAACGAAGGTGTGGGTTATCTGATCTGGAACTCCCGCTTGTTCTTCCGCACGGACTGGATTTTTGTGGGGCTGTTCTGCCTGGGCTTCATGGGCTTCTTCACGGACCGGGTGTTCGGCTGGTTCGGCCGCAGGGTGCTGTACCGCTATGGTGTTGTCAGTGTGGCGGCACGGAAGCGGTAGGATTGTTTCTTTCCCGGAAAATAAAACGGAGATAACGCATAACAGCCGCCCGGTTGAACGGGCGGCTGTTTATTATGAGGCAGCGGTACTCCTTATTCAAGTAAGGAAAGCTGCTGGCGCGAAGTAACTGTTATCCGTTCTTCCCCTGTGATAGGGATCGCTCCATTTTATGGAACAGATAGTTAGCCAGGCCGCTGTAATCAAAGTCCGGGTGTGACGCCGAGTCCATCAGCGTTGTAGCCCACATGGCATTCCAAAACGAGACCACATAATCCATATCCTGAAGGGAGCGTAAAAGCTCAGGGGAAGTATAGCCGAAATAGGCGTTTAAGAGCTCCGTCTGCTTATCAGGTTCGAGAGACTGGCTGATACAGGCAAGATCGTACATAATATCACCCATCCCTGCGAATTCCCAATCCAGCAGGCGGAGTGATCCGTCATCCATGAAATTATTTGCAAAAGGATCATTATGGCACAGCCCCCGGCAGCTGTCCGCAACCGCTGACCGCAAGGCCTGTATGTGATGAAGGCGCTCCAGCAGGCTGTCCAGGGCTTCAGGAAGCTGCTGCCTGCGGCTTTTCGCCAAATGAATCCACCGTTCAATATCTGCGTAGGGGGAGAATTCGAATTCAATCCCGGGAACGGTGTGCACCTTTTTAAGCAGAGCCGCCAAACCTTCGATATTTGCCGCCGGATCACTGGATTCCCAGGTGCGCCCTTCAATAAAACGGGTGATCATAACTCCTTGCCCGGCTTGACCAGCCTCAAAATACAGCAGCTCAGGCGCAATATCTAAAACGCTTACAGCTTTCATGGCAGCTAATTCTGCCCGGCGGTCGATCCCCAAATCTCCCGAGAGGGCACCATGAATGCGGACAACCGCCTTCTCCACACCATTCGATACGATGTAGTTCCGGTTGGTCAAACCGCTCTTCTGATACTGTATCTCTACCTCTGCCGCGTTCCATCCCAATCTATTTACTGCGCGTTCAAGTACTGACTCCATAGCATTTCCTCCCCATGTATGAGCTCTAGCGCCGTTTCAAGCCCATTATACCAAGTATGAAGCTTCGCGGGATTAGCCCTTTTAGGTAAATATTTCACGGGGCCGGGCGGATATTACAGGGTTTAATTTACAAATGTTTCTATCTCGTTTAACGTCCGGCAAATACTGGGCCACTATACTTCAGTTGGGCAGTCAGCAGCTTGGAACAGAGAGAAACGCCCGCAAATAAGAATTTAGGAGTGAACGGGAAATCATGAAAAAGAGATTCAAACAGCAGTTGTCTATGGGTCTGATGTTGTCCTTGCTCGTCCTCTTGCTTGCCGCTTGTTCCAACTCGGAGGCCAAGGCTGATGAAACCGGGAATTCTGCAGGAACGGAGCTGAGCTTAAGCGAAATTGAAGCCGCCGCCAAAACGGAGGGCGCGGTAGTCAGCGTAGGCATGCCGGATTCCTGGGCCAACTGGAAGGATACGTGGACTGATATTACAGGGAAGTATGGAATTACACATACAGATACAGATATGTCGAGCGCAGAGGAAATTGCCAAGTTCGAGGCAGAAAAGGACAAGCCGACAGCCGATATCGGGGATGTTGGGATTGCCTTCGGTCCCGTTGCGGTGGATAAAGGGGTGACACTGCCATATAAAACCTCCTATTGGGATGAGATTCCCGATTGGGCCAAGGATAAGGACGGAAACTGGATTGTCGGCTATCAGGGAAGCATCGCCTTCCTGACCAACACCAAGCTGGTGGCCGATCCGCCGAAAAGCTGGGAGGACCTGAAGAACGGCAGCTACAAAATCATCGTCGGCGATGTGACCAAAGCCGCGCAGGCGCAGATGGCGGTGCTCGCCGCAGCAATTGCTTTTGGCGGGGATGAATCGAATATTGAGCCGGGAATTGCTTTTTTTGAGGATTTGGCTAAAAAGGGCCGGCTCTCCAATGCCGAAGCTTCACTCGCCAATATCGAGAAGGGCGAAGTGGAAATGACGCTGCTCTGGGATTTCAATGCGCTGAATTACCGGGATCAGATCGGCAAGGACGGCTTTGACGTCGCTATTCCGAAGGAGGGCAGTGTCGTGAGCGGGTATGCGACAATCATCAATAAATGGGCACCCCATCCGAATGCTGCCAAGCTGACCCGTGAGTACATCCTCAGCGATGAGGGCCAGATTAATCTGGCCAAGGGCTACGCCCGGCCGATCCGTGACAGCGTCAAGCTGCCCGAAGATGTATCTGCTAAGCTGCTGCCGAAAGAGGAATATGTTAACGCTAAGCCGGTCGGTGACTACAAGGCATGGGAAGAAACGGCGAAGAGCATCCCGCAGCTGTGGCAGGAACGTGTGCTTGTGCATTTGAACTAAATGAAGAAGATGAAACAGAGACAACGCGGGGTCATTCTGGCCCTGCTTCCCTTTGTGCTGATGGTGCTCGCTTTTCAGGTAGTCCCCCTGCTGTCCATGCTGACAGGCAGCTTTCGCAGGGAGGACGGAACCGGGTTTACGCTGGGTAATTATCTTCACGCTGTGCAGAGCGCTTACTATATGCAGGCGATCAAGAACAGCCTGCTGATCTCTGTCGCCTCCAGTGTGATCGGCATCGCGGCCGGCCTGCTGTGTGCCTACTGCATCACCCGGTTTACCCCCGCGGTGCGGGATAGGCTGCTGATGCTCTCGAATATGACCTCGAATTTTGCCGGAGTGCCGCTTGCGTTTGCTTATATTATTCTGCTCGGCAACAATGGCGTTTTTACGCTGCTGTTCAAGCAGTGGGGCTGGAGCGTATTCTCGGACTTTAACCTCTACAGCTGGTCCGGACTGATTCTGGTCTATGTCTATTTCCAGATTCCGCTGGCCTTGCTGCTGCTGTATCCGGCTTTTTACGGCATCCGGGAACAGTGGAAGGAAGCGGCTGCCCTGCTCGGAGCAGGCTCCTGGCAATTCTGGAGAACCGTAGGCCTGCCGGTGCTGTCACCGGCAATCTTCGGCACGCTGGGCATCCTCTTCGCTAACGCGATGGGGGCTTACGCGACGGCCTATGCGCTGGTCGGCGGCAACTATAATCTGCTGGCCGTCCGCATCGGCTCACTGGTTGCCGGCGATGTGGTGACCCAGCCGCAGATGGGCAGCACGCTGGCTGTTCTGCTGGCTCTGAGTACGCTGCTGGCCGTTTATCTCAATCAGCGGATGGTCCGGCTAACCGAAGGTTTTACCAGCAAACCGCCCCGGAAACGGGCCTGGCGGAGAGAAGCTTCAGCAGGCATACGGGCTGCGGCCTTGGAGGAGGCGGGACAATGAACACACGGCGGAGCGGGCTTGCCCCGCGTACGTTTATGCTGCTGCTCATGGTTTATCTGTTACTGCCGCTGCTGGCGACGGGGCTGTATGCTTTCGCAGAGAACTGGCAGAACACCCTGCTGCCTGAAGCCTGGACCTTCGGCTGGTTTGGCGAGATGTTTAAGGACATCCGCTTCCTGGAGGCGCTGTGGACTTCGCTGTATCTGTGTCTGATCACTGTACTCTTGAGCCTCGCAGTCATGCTGCCTGCCGTGTTTGTGATCACGGTTTATTTTCCGTGCTGGGAGAGCTTTATGAAGGGGATTGTTGTTCTGCCTTATGCCGTACCCGGTGTAGTAGCCGCCGTGGGTCTGATCCGAGCGTATTCCTCAGGCCCGCTGAATATTTCGGGAACCGCCTATTTGCTGGTCGGGGCTTATTTTGTGGTCATTCTTCCCTATATGTATCAGGGTATCCGCAACAGCCTGCTGAGCGTATCCGCCGTTGAGCTGCTGAATGCCGCTGAACTGCTGGGTGCGCGCCGCCGGAGCGCTTTTGTGAATGTGATTCTGCCGAATATCTGGCCGGGTGTTATCGTATCTGCGCTGCTCTCGTTCTCTGTCCTGTTCGGGGAGTTTGTGCTGACGAATATGCTGGTCGGCGGTCACATTCAGACGATTCAGGTGTATCTGTACAGGCGGGTCGGGGAGAGCGGGCATCTGGCCAGCGCGATCGCCATTTCTTATTTTGTATTCATTCTTCTGCTGTCGGCACTGCTGATGCGGCTGGGGACGCTGGGAAAGAGATAGCTCATGTGGAGGAGGGAATGACCGGATGAACGATTACTTGAAGCTTGAGGGGATCCGCAAAAGGTTCGGGGATGCCCAGGTGCTGAATGGAGTGGATCTGAGTGTCGCCGAAGGGGAGCTTGTCACGCTGCTCGGTCCGTCCGGCTGCGGAAAAAGCACGCTGCTGCGCTGCATCGCCGGCCTGGCCGAGCTGGATGGCGGCAGCATTGTGCTGGAGCGGCGGGAGCTGACGAGCCTGCCGCCGCGCAGCAGGGATGTGGGCATGGTGTTCCAGTCCTATGCGCTGTTCCCCAATCTGACCGTCAGCCAGAATGTGGAATACGGGATGCGCATGCGCGGGATGGCTCCTGCGGCGCGGCGCAGCCGCTGCCGGGAGCTGCTCGCGATGGTCGATCTTGAAGATAAGCGGGATATGTATCCGCAATTGCTATCCGGGGGCCAGCAGCAGCGGGTGGCGCTGGCCCGCTCGCTCGCCGTCCAGCCGAAGCTGCTGCTGCTGGATGAACCGCTCAGCGCACTCGACGCCAAGATCCGCAAGAACCTGCGGGCGGAGATCCGTCAGATCCAGCGGAGGCTGGGGATGACGACGCTGTTCGTTACCCACGACCAGGAAGAGGCGCTGATTCTGTCGGACCGGATCTGCATCATGAACCAGGGCCGGATGGTTCAGGAGGGCTCACCGGAGCAGCTGTATACAGCGCCGCGGACGGAATTTGCCGCCCGGTTCATGGGCAGCTACAATGTGCTGACCCGGGCCGAGGCGCTGACGCTGTTCCGCAGCGTGCGCAGCGCAGCGGACAGCTTCGCCATCCGGCCCGAAGCACTTAGGCTGCTGCCGGAAGGCGACAAGCCGGGGGAGGACACAGACGGCATGACCTCTGTGAAGGGGATGGTACAGTCTGTATCTGTGCTCGGCAATATTATCCGGGCTGTAGTGGAGGCGGCGGGGATTTGCCTAACCGTAGATTTGCTGAATGACGGACGCTGGCTGCGCGTGCGGGAGGGCGAGGGAGTTACCCTTTTGCTGGACCCGTCCCAGCTGCTGCAGCTGGAACAGGAGGGAGCCTGAAGATGACGGATACAGCGAATAAGCTTATCGTAGTGGTGCTGGACGGGCTGCGGTACGATGCCGCCCGCAAATATATGGGTTACATGGAGCATCTGGTAGAGCAGGGTCAGATGTCCTGCTGCAGTGTACAGTCCGAGCTGCCCAGTCTCTCGCGGCCTCTGTATGAAGTGCTGCTGACGGGGACGCCGGTATCGAGGAACGGAATCACCGCCAATCATATTGTCAGGCTGAGCCATGAAGAGAGCGTCTTTCATCTTGCTGTCGCCGCCAATCTGCGCACAGCTGCAGCGGCATATCACTGGGTCAGCGAGCTGTACAGCTCGGCGCCGTTTGATCCTGTTGCCGACCGCCATCAGCACAATGTCCTGAAGCCGATCCAGCATGGCAGCTTCTACTTTGAGGATCATTACCCGGACAGTCATGTATTCGCTGATGCCGAATATTTGCGCACTGCCTATGATCCCCATTTTCTCTATATTCACCCGATGAATATTGATGATGCCGGACACCGCTCCGGCGGGGAGAGTAAGGAGTATGAGCTGGCGGTCCGCAGGGCAGACGGTCTGCTCGCCACACTGCTGCCGAAGTGGGTGGAGGAAGGCTATAAAGTGATAATAACGGCGGATCATGGGATGAACGCTAACGGGTGTCATGGCGGTGTAACGCCGGCTGAACGGCTGGTGCCGCTGTACATATCCGGCAATAACGGACTACTGCCGGAAGCGGGAGCCGTGACCCTGCCCCAGCTGCTGCTCGCCCCGTTAATGTGCCGTTGCCTGGGACTCGCACCCTCTAAAGCGATGATCACGGAGGGGCTGCCGTCTCTTGTACAAACATAAGAATTTATATGTTGCACGCCATAAATCATCCTTATGTTGGGTTTCCTCCACCTAAATTCTGCCGGGACGGGATGAAGAGGGACGCTAGTTGGATTTACTCCACCTAATCGCTCCTGTATGGGCCCGAATCAGCGTTTCTCGGAAAATTAAGTGGAGGTTTTCCCGCTAAACTATGATGTTAGGCGAAGTTGGACGAATTAGCTGGAGGTTTTCCCGCTAGTGTCGCCAGATCACAACAAGGCTTATCCGGGCTGCGGGCCGTACTTGCCCCGATATCTTTCAGGGGACGGCTTTCTTTCATATTCATGCTATAATGAGGAATATTGCTTATGGCATTTTGAAAGGGGCAGCAGCCTGATGGAAGTTACCGCACAAGAGGTAGCGGAATGGATGGTCAAGGAGATCCGTTTTACCGGAACCCTGCACCAGACCGCCGCGATTGAATATGTTAAGGCCAATTTCGGCGAACAGTTTGTGTTTGTCAATGAGAACGGGAACGCCTCGCTGTCTAAGGACGTGAAGAAGGCTTTCCGTAAGCTGCATGGCGGAAGAATCGCCTGGGACCGCGACGGTTTTCTGTGGGCTTGGACGTGAAACAGGAAGGACCATTGCTCTGGCAGCAATGGTCCTTTCTATTTGAGAACCGGATATGTATAAAGAAGCAAAGCCCCTTCCCACAATTGTTCTGTGGAAAGGGGCTTTGCCCATAGGTGCGTCTGTCCTGTATTACACAGGAACCTCCCGGGTGCTTTTCTCCATGGGCGAGCTGCACAGCGGGCAGGGCTTGGAGGCCAAATGATCCTCGGCCCCGCCTGCCTTCATCCGGGTCCAGCCCGGGCAGCTTGTGCCGGTACAGTTCCAGACCGGAACAGTATGCATCCGTACATTCGCTCCGCTGCCGGAGGAATACGATCTGGCCCCGCCGGTTCTTGTTACCGTCACAGAGGCGGGTGCAGGCCGGGAAGGGGCGGCTGCTGCGCGGAAGGCGGACAGCATAAAGCGGGAGACTTCCGCTTTCTTCCCCCGGTGTCTGGCCGGTGAGCTGATGAACAGCTCTTCCCGGGCCCGGGTGACGGCCACGTATGCGAGCCGCCGCTCTTCTTCCAGCGCGGCAATGCCGGACTCACTGTGGGTCTTGAAGGCGCTGGCTGCCGGGGGCTTGGCCGTCTTCCGGTCTTTCAGCCGCTCGCCCTCGAGCGCTGAGCTGTGGGGAAGGATGCCCTCCGATGCGCCGATCAGGAAGACAACGGGGAACTCCAGCCCCTTGGACTTGTGAATGGTCATCAGCGCAATCCGGTTGCCCTGCTCCTTCAGGCCGGGCTGGCGGCTCAGCTCATTCCGCTCGGTAATATTCGCAATGAATTCGAGGAAGACCGGGATGCTGTCGAACCGTTCAGCCGAGGACTCCAGCTCGTCCAGCATTTCCTTGAGCGTCTCCCGGTGCAATGTAGCCTGGTGCCGTTCATTGGCTTCAATGAAATAGTCATAGAAGTTCGTGCGGATCTGGCGGATCGCCTGCACCGGTGTTAACGCCGCCAGACCGCGGATCAGCTCCAGCCGGTCCCGCAGCTTAGCGCCTTTGAAATCCTCCATGCCTGGCAGCGACAGGAGATGGATCAGCGGTCCTTGCTTGGGCTGGACAGCCTCCATCCGGCGGATATGGTCCATGCCTTTTTCCCGGCTCATATAGAGGGTCGGGAGGATATTCTCCATAGCCGCGAAGTTGCGCCGGTTCAGCGACAGCCGCAGATGATCCAGCACCGGGGAGATCAGCCAGTGCTCGTAGAGCAGCTGGCCTTCCCCGTAATCCACATAGGGGATATCCCGCAGGAGGAGCAGCTCCAGCACCGCCCGGTTGCTGCTGGAAGCACGGTAGAGCAGGGCGAAATCACGGTATTCCCTGTTACCGCTGTCCACTTGGCTGACAATATGTTCAACAATCTGCTCGGCCTCCTCGTCCGCGGTCTGCGGGCGCAGATACCGGGGCTGGCTGCCGCTGTTTTTGGCGGCCTGCAGGGTTTTGGAGCGCCGCCGCAGGTTATGGCGGATGATGCCGTTGCCAAGGCCGACAATAGCCGGGCCGGAGCGGTAGTTGATATTCAGCGTGATTACCTTGGCGCCCGGATAGAGCTTCTCGAATTCAAGGATGAACTCGCTGCGCGCGCCGTTGAATGAATAGATCGTCTGGTCATCATCGCCGACAACCATCAGATTATGCTGCGGATGGGCTATCATTTTGACCAGCTCATATTGCAGCGCATTCGTATCCTGAAATTCGTCGACCATGACATACTGGAATTTCTGCTGCAGCTCTTGCAGCAGCGCGGGCTGCTCCCGCAGCATTTTGTATGCGATCAGCAGCACATCGTCGAAATCGATTTTGAAATTATCGGTTTTCCATTGCTCGTACAGGACCAGGATCGCTTTCATTTCCTGTTCTGCTGTTGTGCTCTCCGGCAGATTCTCCGCTTCGCCCATATTCATCTTGCAGGAAGAGAGCAGGGCGAGCAGTGTTTCCGGCGGATAGGCATCCTTCGGCAGCCCCAGCTCCCGCATAATCTGCTTCAGCAGGATGTGCTGACGGCGTGTCTCATGAAAGATGTCCTGCCGCAGTCCTTGTCTTCTCAGGAAATAGAGAAAAAAGGAGTGGAACGTGCGGGCCTGGAGACGGGCGGCATCGCTCTCCTCAACACCAGGCAGCAAGGCGATACGCTCACGCATTTCTGCAGCCGCCTTACTCGAGAAGGTAAGCAGCAGCATCCGGCTGGGCGAGATGCCCCGTACCGACAGCAAATAGCCGGTCCTGCAGATCAGCACCGAGGTTTTACCGGAGCCTGCCCCGGCCAGTGTCAGCAGCGGCCCCTGATAATGCCGTACTGCCGCGATCTGCGGCTGATTGAGCAGTATGCCCCCTTCTTCCAGCCTGCGGAAATAAGCGGCATCACTTTCCTCCGACTTCACCATCTCGCGGCTGGTCCGGGCTGAAGCGATGGCCGCCTGGGGAATGCGCTCACCGGTTGCGCCCAGCGGTATATTATGAAATAAAAGCTTGTTCATTAGATTCACCTTCATTTAAGTCCACTAACGGGTTGATTTTTGCCAACTTACACTATAACACGTATCTGTTTTGGCGAAATGTTATTTTTATGCCAGAGGATGGAACGCCGATGAGGATCGGTGCTGCAGAGGGGGAAATGCTGAAATGAGATAAATTGCAGGGTGGACCCATCCAGGGCACCTTAAGCAGTAGCCCCTTTTTAACGGCAGTCTTAACGGTCACTTTATCTTTCCAAGCATATAGTTCACTTTGCGCTCGTACCCGCGGGGTTTGTTCTCCCGGATCTCTTCGAGCAGAAAAGCCAGTGCCCGTTTTACCCGTGGAGGCATGCCTTTGGCTATAGCGGCATATTCCTTCAGGAACCTATCGTCGCTCAAGATCCGCTCATTCAGCACGATGGCCCAGCCCCGGGCAGGCTCGAGCATCTCAGGCAGCGATTCCAGCAGCTGGGTCAGGTACATCTCCATGTGGCAGCTCTCCACGAAATGAACGAGGCTGAACATCATTTCCTCGTGCTCGGTCTCATCATCGAACACCTTGAAAATCTGCTGGATCACAGCATCCTCGGTATCACCTGCCAGCCCTTCAAGCGCCTGTTCGAACAGCTCGCACTCCAGCTCCGTCCGCAGCAGGCGGTTGTTGTACAGCTGGGCGATGCCCGGATACATATTCATCATGAGCGGCCTCCTACTTCCGGTCCAAAAGATGGCGGATTCCGGCGGCAACACCATGCTCTACATTAGTCAGTGTGATGAAATCAGCGGTTTCCTTGAGCAGGGCAGCGGCATTCCCCATGGCAATTTTATAGCCGGCCGTCTCAAACATCGGGAGATCATTATAGCTGTCGCCCATAACGGCAACTTGCTCCGTAGGAATGTCATAGTGGGCAGCCAGCAGGCTTACGCCGTTACCTTTGTTGGCCTCCTTGTGGTTGATCTCAATATTACTCTCATGAGAAGCGGTAATAATGAGCCCGGGAATCGCTGCAAACCGTGTAGATGCTTCTTTGAGCACTTCAGGGTTCAGCGAGAAGGCCAGAGCTTTATAAATGGGGTCTTCTTCTTTGCTCCAAATTTCCTCCATACTCTCTACGTAAGTAACGGCAGCCTGCTGAAACTGCTTGGCAATCATGGCCTTCAACAGCCAGCCGAAGCCCTCTGGGATTTCTTCGTCTTTGAGCTCCGACAATTTCTCCAGTCTGACACGCTTGTCCAGCTCTACATATACATTATCTTTGGTATACACTTCGTAATAAAGCTCAGGAATCTCGTTCATCCAGCGCAGCACAGGGATAATATCCTCTTTGTCGAGCGGCCGGCTGGCCGCAAGGGAGCCGTCAGGCAGCATCAGCAGTGCTCCGTTCAGACAGACCACAGGGCATTCCAGATTGGCCAGCCGCAGCTGCCGCTCCGCATCCATGTAAGAGCGTCCGGTGGCAATCGCCACGATATGCCCCAGACTTTGTGCATGGAGGATAGCCTCGCGGTTCTCCGCGCTAATCCTTCCATCTTCATTTAGTAGTGTCCCGTCCATATCAAGTGCAATCAGCATAGCAGTGTTCTCCTTTTCCGTTCAAAAGTTATCCCCATCGTGGAGAGTGAAATGATTCTTTGTATTTTATCACTAATTCTGTGTAAATAAAAAATCCATTTTCAAGTAAGTGGAGGATTTTCAGAAAGGACTCCGGTCGTGTTACAATGAGAGGTAGACCAACAAGCAGGCATCCTGAGCACTTTCAGCTTACATTGCCCATTGTGAATTGTTTTTAGGTAAGGGGGATAAAAAATGAAATCCAGAAATTTAGCTACGATATCGCTTGCCGTGATGGCCTGCGGTTTTCTGATTACGCTGTTTTTACCGGAAAATATAGGGACCGAGCTGCTAAGAGGCGGCTTTGAGGCCGGCCTTGTCGGCGGGATTGCTGACTGGTTCGCGGTTACCGCGCTGTTCCGGCACCCGCTGGGCCTGCGGATTCCGCATACCTCGCTGCTGCTCAAGAACCGGGACAAAATCGTGCAGTCGCTGATCTCCGCCATGGAGAATGAACTGCTGAACAAGGCAAGCATTGAGAACAAGCTGCGCAAGGTTCGCATTGTTTCTCTGGGCAGCGGGCTGCTGACGAAATTTATGTCACGAAAAAAAGCAAGAACCGAAATTCTCGGACAGCTTAGCGCGCTCGTGCAGCGTCTTCCGGTGGAACAAGCGGTGCCGTATCTTCAAACGGCTCTCGCGGACTATCTCCGGGATGCTGAGCTTGGCGTTGCTGCTGACCGGATCGCGACCAGGCTGATGAATGACGGCAAGGATACCGCCGCCCTTGATTATGCGCTGGAGGGAATTTCCGGCTGGAGCGGGCGTCCGCAGACGCGTGCCATGCTGGGTAAGATCGCCAGTGAGAAGCTGGCCGAAGTAAAGCTTGGCGGGCTGAAGGGGATGGCCTTTCAGGCCTTTGTAGGATTTATGGATGCCGACATGCTGGGAGAAATGCTGCAGGGTATGCTGCAGTCCGGAATCCGCGATTTCCGCGAAGCAGACAGTCCGTACCGGGAGGAAATGATCCGCGAAATCCGCGTCGCTATATTCCAGCTTGTGAATGACGAAGCGAAGATCGCTGCGCTGAAAGACTGGGCGCAAAAAGAGCTGCAGGGCGAAGAAGCTGCTGCATTTCTGCACCAGCAGCTGGAGGTTTTCCGGGGCAAGGCGGCTGCGATGCTGGAGGAGGACCGCAGTTCCGGCGGGCGCAGGCTGTTCGCGCTGTATGCCATGCTGGTCCGCCGCATCAGCGGGGAGACAGAGTGGATTCAGGGCTGGGAAGAACGGATTCGGGCTTCATTGATTAATATCGTAGAGGCTAATCATTTCCGGCTTGGTGTATTGGTCAAAGAAAACCTGGATCAAATGGACGATGCTAGCCTCGTTAACATGCTGGAGGATAAAGTGGGCAAGGATTTGCAGTGGATCCGGGTCAACGGCGCCGTATGCGGCTTTGTCGTGGGTCTGGTGCTGACAGTCATCCAGATGATTTGAAGATAATATTACAAGAAGAGGCAGCAGAACGTTTCTTGGAGCGGTATTCCCGTCCAGGCGACGCTTTGCTGCCTCTTTAATATGGAGTTATGACTTAGGAAGTTAAGCGGCTACAGTTGATTTTTACCGTTGCTGATCGTGAAGGTCTCCAGCACTGGCAGTACAAAGATCTTGCCGTCACCGAAGGAGCCTTGTTCGCCGGTTCTTGCCGTTCTCATAATAATGCTGATGACATCGTCCTTCTCATCATCATTGATGACGATCATCAGCAGCTTTTTGGAAATTTGATTGTAGTAGTTGGTGCCTACTTGAATTCCTTTTTGTTTACCACGGCCCAGCAAATCCATTTTACTGATGGAGGGGAAGCCGGCCAGCATTAATTCAGCCATGACCTCATCCGCCTTCTCGGGTCTAACAATGGCTTTGATCATTAACATAACGATGCACCCTTTCTACAGCGAATAGTTGTTGTAGGGGGTTGCCAGCATCTTGATAGCGGTATAAACTAACACAGTTTGTTATTGGCAACGCTTACAATATGAGTATAATAGCTGCAGCTGCCTATATCCTGCGAAGATGATCACAATTCCTTTGTTACACATTGTCGCAAGGGAAGAGGAGCGCCTGTCAGGCAGACTCCTCAGCTACGGCTTAAGCAGCAGGCGGTACAGCTCCTCTAAATGCGCTGCGGTATGCTGCCATTCGAAAGTCCGCAGCGCATCGCTGCGGCCCTGCATTCCGATCTTTGCAGCTAGTAGGGGATTCCGGCCTACCTTGAGCATAAGCCTTGCAAAAGGCAATGCTTCCTGGTACCGGTCCACCAGATAGCCGTTATGGCCTGAAGTGATGATCTCCCGGATCCCGCCATTGTTCGAAGCGATGACCGGCAGGCCTGAAGCCATAGCCTCCACATTCACTAATCCGAAGGATTCATGCCGCTGGGAGGGGCAGACGAAACAGTCAGCAGCCTGATACAAGCCGTGTATATGTTCGTGGGCGATAGTGCCAAGGAAGGTTACGGATACGCCGAGCCGGCCGGCCAGGCTCCTAAGCTTACGGATATATAACGGTTTGCCCGGGCCTGCGATGATCAGATGGGCGGGCAGGTATTTGTTAAGATGCCGCATGGCCCGGATCAGCACAGGCACTCCTTTGCGCGGAATGACCCTGCCCACGAACAATACAGTAAACTTCGGTGGAAGCCGGTACGTTCTGCGCAGAAGCAGACGCTCCGGCAATTCAACAGGGGTGAAGCGGGATAAGTCTGCTCCCAGCGGAACGACACTAAGCTTTCTGGAAAGCCCCGGAAAACGCCTGGAAAGCCGCTTCTGCAAAGACCTGCTGTTGACAGCAATGGTATTGGCGTGTGCAAGGCTGCGGGCAATTCTCGCTTCTGCCGGTACAAAGGTTAAGGAGTGTAGATACAGCAGTACCGGGGTCTCTGGATGCCGCTGCTTTACGGCGGCCATAAGCAGCGGACGATTGTCGACCTGGATCACATCGAAGGATTCCCCTTCCAGAAAGTGAAGCACGGAAGCCTGGTAACGGGAGGGAGTTCCTGAAGCCAGCCGGATGATCCGCACCTGCTCCAGTTCTGCTGAATCGGGCAGGAAGGCTGTTCTGCGGCTTAGAATCGTCACTTTATGTCTCTGGGATAACTGTTTGGCAATAGCCCAAATGCAGATCTCCACAGACCCGTCCCCCGGTACCGGGAACTGCTCCGGGGCAATAATACAGATTTGCATAGCTCCAGCCTCCTCAAGGCCCATTAACGGATGTTCTCTCTACCTAACATATGCGGACTGACAGGCGGAAGACACCCGGGGTTATATCAGGGAGCGATTTGCCTCGCGGTCGCTGCAATCACTGCAGCAACCTTTTGTTCCAGCTCGATGATTTTCTGTTTACTGGCGGCAATCTGCTTGTATCCGGAAAGGAGTGAGGTCAGGGATTGTCCGGCAAGAACCGGATTCTGTTTGCGGACGGCGGATTTAAAGTCGCTGAAGTCTGCAGTTATCCGCTGGTTCAGTGCGGCCGCCACGTTTTTCTGGGACTTGATGGTGGTCTGGGGGCTGTCGATGCCGGCTAAGGTTTTGCGTGCTGCAGTAATCTTCCGGGAGCGTTCCTCTTTGGCAGCCTTTAGCAGGGCTTCTTTGTCCCGGATCTCCTGGCGGGCGATTTGGACGGCTATTTTCATGGCCTCCGCCTGGGTACGCAGCACGGAATTCAGCGTCTTGTCCTTAAGTCCTTTCAACAGGGTGATCCGGGTATTAAGCGCACTATATTGATCAAAGAGAGGCTGATAATGCTGCTTGACGCTGCTGACCGCAGAGGTAAGCTTGGCCACAGCAGCCTGATCGATCTCTTTAATCTGGTTCCGGACCACAAGCAGTGCCTGTGCGTTACTCTCATGCAGGATACGGATTTGTTCTTCACGGCTCTCATACTGTGCAGTTTGGGCAGAGAGTTCACTGTACTGGCTTTTCAGCCTGACTCTGGCTGTGGATTCAGCGGCGGCGGCAGTCAGCTCAAAAGCGGCCTGAATCGAGGGTGTCAGCACAGCAGCAGCTGCACTTGCGCCACCAGCTGAGGTGAATAAGGACACCATAAGCATAAGTGCTGCAGGGACTGTCTTCATAAGCTTGTTCAACTTGGGTTCTCCTCCTGTCGTCACTATTGTCCGCAAACGGCAAAAAGCACCCGTAAGTAAAGGCAAATAAGCCTTTATTACGGGTGCTTCCATCGTAATTGGTTAAATATGTGATATTAACCAACACTCTAAATGAACCGCAGAGAGCCGTCAACATTTAAAATTCTTAATTTATGTTCCGAAGTTGCGCTGTACATTTCTTCCGACTTCCTCTTATCGTATACTGGTAGAAGTACAACTGAGAGTCTGCACAGAGCTGGCTCATGATGAAGGGGGCCCCTATAAAATGAATTACTTGGCAGAGAACGGCAGTATTCTGGATCAAGCATTCATGATGTCTCCAGTAGGAATGGCTGTATGGGCCATAGAGACGGACAAGTGGATTAAGGTTAACTCCGCACTTTGCAATATTCTGGGCTGCAGCGAGTCTGATTTTCTTGAAGGAGCTTTGTGCAGCGGTAATCATGCATCGCAGGCGGAACTGGAAGGATTGTCTCTGGCAGGGAGCATTGATGGGCAATCTTTCCCGCCGGGTGCTACTGTAGTAAAAGAATTGAGATTCCACAACCGTGCCGGACGCCCTATATGGCTGTCTCTTACGCTTGTCCGTCCAGAAGAAGGACAGGCTTCCCCGCATATTATAGTTTATGCCCTGGATATTACCGACAGGAAAATCGCTGATCAGCTGACCGTAGACAGCCGCGATTTATATGATTTATTTATAAAAGATGATCAAAACATTATTTCCTTTACCCAGCCGGACGGCATCATGAGCTTTATTTCACCTTCTGTGAAGAAGCTGCTCGGCTATGAGCCAGAGGAGCTGATCGGCAGGAACCGCCTGGAATTCTATCATCCGGATGATGTCGCAGGTCTGGATAAGTCGTTCGAGGGACTTCTGCAGAATGATACGTATACCCGCCGTCTCCGCCACAAGGAAGGGCATTATATCTGGTTCGAAACCTCTTTTCATGCTATCCGGAATGAGCAGAATGAAATCACGAGAATTATGGGCATTGGCCGGAATGTGACCCGCCGCAAACAGAATGAAGAAGCGCTCGCCGAAGCACAGCGGGTTGCCAGAATCGGCTCCTGGACCTGGGATTTAGTCAAAAGCAAGCTGACCTTCTCGGAGGAGCTGCGGCGTATTCTGCATTATAGTGTAGGTCCAAACGATGTGGATTACCAGACGTTCGCAAAGCTGGTCCATCCGGAGGACCTGAGCTATTTGTATGAGAATGTAGAGCTGGCACTGAATCATGGAGAATCCAGCGAAGCTACCTACCGGCTGGTCCTCCCTGACAATACCCTGCTGGCGGTAAATATTCAGTCGGATGTGATCTACAGCCCGGAAGGACAGCCCATCAAGCTGATCGGCATGATGCAGGATATTACCGAGCGGCAGCAGATGGAGCAGCAGCTCAGGGAGAGCGAGCGCAATTTCCGGCTGATGTCCGAAAACTCACTAGATCTGATTTCGCGCCATACAGTCGACGACATCGTCTTTTTGTATTGCTCCCCGGCCAGCCGTACTTTACTTGGTTACGAGCCTGAGGAGATGGTCGGTACCAGCGCCTATGACTATCTGCATCCCGACGACCTGCCCCTGATACAGGAGAAGATGATGCAGAACAAGGCAGCCGGATTCATTCCGCCGATATCCTACCGGTACCGCCACAAAAACGGCAGCTATATTTGGTTCGAGACGAACAGCCGTTACATTTTTGATGAGCAGGGACAGGTGGTAGAGATTATTGCTGTCGCCAGAGATATTACAGAGCGCAAGCAATTCGAGTCGAGGCTGCAGGAGAATGAGCAGCGTTACAAATCGCTATTTGAGTACAATCCTTCTGCGGTATATTCGATGAACCTGCAAGGTGATTATTTAACTGCGAACGCTATTTTGGAGAAATTATCCGGCTACTCCATGGAAGAGCTGATCGGTAATTACTACGGGCCTCTCGTGCATGAAAAGGACATTGAGAAGACAAATTATCACTTTTCTATGGCCTGCAAGGGAGTCCCGCAAAGCTATGAACTCACGCTGATTCATAAAGACGGGCATCTGGTGGAGATCAATACGGTCAATATTCCGATTGTAGTCGATGACGAGGTTGTCGGTGTCTACGGGATTTCCCGCGACATTACCGAGCGCATCCGGTATACCGAGCAGATTGAGAAGTTGAGCAATGATTACACCCTGATCCTCAATGCGGTCTCCGAGGGCATATTCGGCCTTGATACGGAAGGCAGGATAACCTTTATCAACCCTGCCGGTGCAGATATGCTTGGCTTTGCCCATGGCGAGATTATGGGACGGTCTTATCTTGGCCATATTCAGCAGACGGCACGGGACGGCAGCTATTCCCGGCCTGAGGATTCTCCGCTGATGCGGGCTGTCCAGGCCGGGGAGTCCCTTTCAAGCAAGGATGCGGTGTTGTGGCGGAAAGACGGATCAAGCTTTTTGGCTGAATACCAGGTGACCCCCCTGTTTGATAAAGGAGAACGTATCGGTGCGGTTGTCGTCTTCCGGGACAACACCAATGAGAAGGAGATTATCCGCGCCAAAGAATCGGCAGAGAAGGCGGATCAGGCTAAATCGGAGTTTCTGGCCATCATGAGCCATGAGCTGCGGACCCCGATGAATGGCATTATGGGCATGACGGACCTGCTCGCAGAGACAGAGCTTGATGAGGAGCAGCGCGGATACACCAATATTATCAGTGAGAGCAGTGCTTCCCTGCTGTATATTCTTAATGAAATTCTGGATTTCAGCAAAATTGAAGCAGGAAAAATGACGCTGGTGCATGAGCCGCTTAGCCTGGAGGGAGTCATGGAAAGTGTCACCGAGCTGTTCCTGCCCAAAGCCCGGGAAAAAAACATCGGGCTGAGCTGCCGGATAGCCCCGGATGTACCGGAGCTGATTATGGGCGATGCAGCCCGGCTTCGCCAGGTCGTGGTTAACCTGGTCAGCAATGCTGTTAAATTTACCGAGACGGGGCATGTTGATATTGCTGTAGAGACGCAATTCTGCCCTAAACGGCGCAAATTAACGCTGAAATTCAGTGTACAGGATACAGGGATCGGCATTCCGCCCGAGAAGCAATCCCAGTTGTTTCAGTCCTTTTCCCAGCTGCATCCGGCAATCAACCGCAAATACGGAGGTACCGGACTTGGACTTTCGATCTGCAAGCGGCTGGTTGAGCTGATGGGCGGGGCAATTACCGTGGACAGCAGGGAAGGGGAGGGCTCCAATTTCTATTTCACCCTGCCTATTGATATTGACAGTGACCCTGATGAACATGCTGAGGAAATGGTAAGGCCGGCGGAGGAAACGCTTCGGAATGCCGGGGCTCTGCCGCATGCAGAACCCAAATACGGTCCGCTGCGGATACTGGTTGCCGAAGACCATCCAATCAACCAAAAGCTGCTCCTGACCATGCTGCAGAAAAGAGGCTATAACGCCGACCTCGTAGAAAATGGACAACAGGCGCTCCAAGCGGTGCAGCAGCAGGACTATGATCTTATCTTTATGGATGTGCAGATGCCGGTGATGAGCGGGCTAAGTGCAGCGGCCCGGATTAGTAAGCTGCCTGTAACCGGCAGCCGTCCCTATATGGTAGCTGTGACTGCCTACGCCAGACCTGAGGACCGGGAGAGATGCCTGGCTGTAGGCATGGAGGATTTCATCAGCAAGCCTTTTCTCGCTTCCGATATTGAACGTATACTGCGGGAGCGGCAGGAGAAGATATCCCTATGACACAGTCACTGCTAAGCCGCCGGATTCCCGCAGAACCCTATACACAGTGGGAGCCGGGCGTTCGTTCACCCGGCTCGGCCTGCGGGCCTGCCACTATGGCAGCGTTAATGGAATATTGGCACACGCGGCAGGGAGCAGCCTTTATTCCTGGAATGAGGCATTTTGACACCAAAGCAGCACATATAAATAACATATACAGCCGTCACGGCGGAAGGCCTTGGGGCATGAGTGTGCGCAGCTTCACCCGGGGCATCCATGCCTATCTCAGGTCTGCTGCCGGGAAGGATGGCCATAACGGATGGCAGCACACTGTAACCGTCTTTAATGATATGGAGCGGTATACAGCGGAGATTGATGCAGCCAGGCCGGTAGCACTCAAGTTTGACAAATGGTTCAGCTTCCGCTGGCATGGGGATTTTGCCTACAATTATCACTGGGTTCTGGGAATCGGTTATGAAAAGCCTGCTGGCGGAAAAGGACCGGTGCTACTTGTTCACGATAATGGACTCCGCCTTAAGGACGGCAGCTACCGCCCGGGGCAGGAACGGCGCATCCCTTATCTTCCCAATCAGAATATCATCACAATGGTAGCACTGGACATAACCCGGGCGTAAGCGGGAACCGCTCCTTTAACCTGTACAGGGAGGAGCGGGCAAAAACTTTGTACAAACGTTTGCGCAAAATGGATAATGGGGCTATAATTCCAGTTATTAAAGGGTAAAGGAGACAGGTTGCCTTGTCCGTACAAAAAGAAATGAAAGAACCTATTTATTATGGTGATCCGGCGGCCACGGACGGAATCTCCGTGTTCGATCAGGATTTTGATGATCTATTCAGTTATGATGGCGATGATCTAGGCCTAAGTTATACTCCTGCTCAATCCGCCTTTTGCCTATGGGCACCCACTGCATTTGAGGCTGAGGTTGTGCTCTATGAGTCATGGCAGGAAGCTGAAGGAGAACATTTGCCAATGACCCGGGATGTGCGGGGGGTCTGGAGGCTGAGGGTTGCCGGAGACTTGGATGGGAAGTTCTATACATACCGGGTGCGTGTCGGGGAGCAGTGGAATGAAGCGGCAGATCCATACGCCCGGGCTGTCGGAGTCAACGGAGACCGAGGCGCAATTCTCGATTTACGCAAGACTGACCCTGAGCGTTGGACTGACGGGAAGCCGCCTCTGGCCGATCCGGTCGATGCCGTAATCTACGAGCTGCATTTGCGTGACTTATCGGTCCATCCGGCGAGCGGCATTACCCATAAGGGACAATATCTTGGTCTGGCGGAAGAGGGCACCCGCGGTCCGGGCGGAATTCTTACCGGCCTTGATCATATTGCCGGCCTCGGGGTAACGCATGTGCAGCTGCTGCCTATCTACGACTATGCTACAGAAAGCGTGGATGAGACCAGGCTCAGTCAGCCCCATTATAACTGGGGATATGATCCGAAGAATTACAATGCGCCGGAAGGCTCTTATGCCACCGATCCTTATGTGCCGGCCGTACGCATCCGTGAATCGAAGACTATGATCCAGGCGCTGCATGACCGCGGTCTGCGGGTGATTATGGATGTGGTCTACAATCATGTATATGACGGGTTCCGCGTCAATTTCACCAAGCTGGTTCCCGGCTACTATTTGCGCTATAAGCCGGATGGCAGTCTGTCTAACGGGTCGGGCTGCGGCAATGATGTCGCCAGTGAACGGCTGATGATGTCCCGTTTTATTGTAGAATCCGTCCTCTACTGGGCCAGAGAGTATCATATTGACGGCTTCCGCTTTGATCTGATGGGACTGATTGATATTGAGACAATGCAGGAAGTCCGCCGCAGATTGGATGAGATCGATCCTTCGATCCTAACGATCGGCGAGGGCTGGATTATGGATACGGAGCTTGCTCCTTCGCGGCTGGCCAGCCAGAGTAACGCGGATGTGCTGCCGGGCATCGGTCATTTTAACGACGGCTTCCGTGATGCAGTGAAGGGTAACATCTTCCGGTATGAGGAGCCGGGTTTTATCGGCGGCAAGGGTGGCCTTGAACAGGCCGTGAAGACAGGGATTACCGGCGGAGTAGTGTACGGTCAAGCTACAGGACAGTTTGCTGATGAGCCGCAGCAGTGTGTGAACTTCGTGGAATGCCATGATAACCATACGCTGTGGGATAAAATCGTGCTGTCCTCGGAGGGGGTAAGCGATTCCCGCCGTGAAGCGATGCACCGCCTGGCCTCGGCCATGGTGCTGACGAGCCAGGGGATTCCGTTTGTTCACGCCGGACAGGAGTTCATGCGTACTAAGGATGGGGTTGAGAACAGCTATAAGTCGCCCGTTGAGATCAACCGCATGGATTGGGAACGCTGCGCTGCGCATACTAGTGATGTCGCTTATATGAGACGGCTAATCGCTTTGCGCAAGGCGCATCCGGCCTTCCGTCTACGCACTGCGGAAGAGATTCGCACCCGGCTCATTTTTGAGCGGTCGCCGGCCGGTACGGTCGCCTACACGTTGCGTGATCATGCCGGAGGAGACTCTGCTAAGCACTTGTATGTGCTCTATAATGCGAATCCGGACGGAGCTTCGCTGAGCCTGCCTTCCCTTGGGGAATGGAGCATCCTGTTCGGGGATGAGCTGGTCACGAGTGTTGCCGGAGGTAAGCTGGCAGTCCGGGGACTTGGAATGGTTGTGCTGGCTGTGCAGCCTTAGGCAGCCTTGCTATGTGCTTTGCCGGATAAGAAACGGATACTGCCCCTGAAAGGGGAGGTATCCGTTTTTTTTTTTGCATTTTATCGGGAATATATGTAAAGAGTACTTCACCTGTCGTAGTAGATGTGCTACACTTCAGTTACTACGACAGATGAAGTAATAAATGACCGCGTGTACGCTTACGAAGTAAGTTTTGCGGAGTTACCCAATGAAGCCTATGCTACAAAACTTTAAGTGTACGCTTACGAAGTAAGTTTTGCGAAGTAATCCAATGAAGCCTATGCTACAAAACTTTTAGGAGGGTAAATTTTGATCAGCAGTGATGTCATTCGGGGATACAACGATACGCTTATCCTTTACATGCTCCTCGATGGCGAATCCTACGGATATGAAATATCCAAGAACATCAGGAAGCTGTCGGACGAGAAATACATTATGAAGGAGACCACACTATATTCGGCATTCACCCGGCTGGAGAAGAACGGATATATTGATTCTTTTTTTATGGATGAGACGTTTGGCAAGAGGCGCACCTATTACCGGATTACTCCGCTGGGTCTGGCCTATTACCGTGAGAAATGCGAGGAATGGAAGGTCACGCAGGAGGTCGTCAATAAATTTATAAAGGAGCTGTAACAAGATGGATACCATTACCGGATATTTGAACAATATGTTCGCCTCTTTGCCCAGAACTGAGCAGACCTACAAGTTGAAGCAGGATCTGCTGTCGAGCATGGAAGACAAGTACTACGAACTGAAGCAGGACGGGAAATCGGAGAATGAGGCAGTAGGCATTGTCATTTCCGAGTTCGGCAACATTGATGAACTGATTGATGAGCTTGGGATCGCTGTGGAGGGAGCAGATTCACCGCTTCCGCAGCTAGCTCCGGAAGATACCTGGAGCTATATGGCTGCCAAGAAGAGAGCCGGCTTCATGGTGGGACTTGGCGTGATGCTGTGCATCGTCGGCCCAGCTTTACTGATTCTGCTTAGTACTCTTGCGGAATATGGTTTTCTGCAAGGGGTTATTTCCGGGGATACTGCCGGAATCCTTGGTGTGATCATTCTGCTTGTACTGGTGGCTCCAGCCGTCGGACTATTTATTTACAGTGGTACGGTGGCGGAGAAATATAAATATTTGCAAAAGGGCTTTACCCTGCCGCATTTTTTACGCACCGAAATTGAGCAGCGCAGCAGAGCATTCACTCCCACGTATACCCTTTCTCTGACTATGGGGGTATGCCTGTGTGTGCTGAGCCCGGTTCCGGTCATTACCTGGTCGATGATTAATGACGATGCTACCGCTTATGGTGTGGTCCTTCTGCTGGCACTGGTTGCACTCGCAGTCTTTCTGTTCATTTACTACGGAAGTATCAAGGACAGCTTCAAGTTCCTGCTCAAGGAAGAAGAGTATACTGACATCCCGGAAAAGAAAGAAGAAAACCGTATCAAGGGGTCCATTGCAGCCATCATCTGGCCGCTGGCCGTATGTATTTTTCTGATCAGCGGCTTTGTATTTGAACGGTGGGACATTAACTGGGTAGTGTTCCCGGTTACCGCTCTGCTGCTGGCAGTATTCAGCGCTGCTTATAATGCGTTAAAAGCCCAATAAGGCATCTCCAGACCGCTTTGCCCATTCCCCGGAATTTTATCTAAAAAAGTGACATTGCTCATTTAGGCGATAGTGGATAAATGATAATATTAAGGCATTTCAATCTAAGAAAGATCCTAACAGGGACTGTGAAGGGGCGGAAATCCGTCACATCACAACTTCTTGCTTTGCTGCTTTACAGTGACAAATAATTAGTCGGTGACGGAGAGTAACGGCCAATCAGAGAAACTCGGAGGATGACAGGAATGGGTAAAACAACCGGATTTTTAGAGTATCAGCGGCAGGCTCCTGCGGAGTGCGAGCCTTTAGAACGCATTAAGAACTGGGATGAATTTTTAATACCAATGGATGAAGAGAAGCTGAAGGAGCAAGGGGCGCGCTGTATGGACTGTGGAACACCATTCTGTCATGTGGGGCGTCTGCTCTCCGGGATGGCATCCGGCTGTCCGCTGCATAATCTGATTCCCGAGTGGAATGACTTAGTATACCGCGGCAACTGGCAGGTAGCATTGAAGCGCCTGCATAAGACCAATAACTTTCCGGAGTTTACAGGACGTGTCTGTCCCTCGCCTTGCGAAGGGGCTTGCACCGTAGGACTTAACGGCAAGCCGGTAACCATCAAATCCATTGAGCGGTCGATTGTAGATAGAGGTTTTGCTGAGGGCTGGATCGTTCCTGAGCCTCCTTTGGTCCGTACAGGCAAGAAGGTAGCCGTAGTCGGCTCCGGCCCTGCAGGACTCGCCTGTGCGGCACAGCTCAACAAGGCTGGACACACCGTAACTGTCTATGAACGGGCAGACCGGATCGGTGGACTGCTGACGTACGGGATTCCCAATATGAAGCTGGATAAGCAAACCGTTCAGCGGCGGGTGGATCTTCTGGCTGCCGAAGGGATTACCTTTGTGACGCGGACCGAAATCGGCAAAGATATTACGGCTTCACAGCTCCAGGAAGACCATGATGCCGTTGTGCTATGCGGCGGCTCGACGCAGGCGCGTGACCTGCCGATTGAGGGACGTGATCTTCGCGGGATACACCAGGCGATGGAGTTTTTGACGCTGAACACGAAGAGCCTGCTTGATTCCGGTCTGGCAGACGGAGAATATCTCTCTGCTGCAGGCAAAGATGTAGTAGTTATCGGCGGCGGCGACACTGGTACCGACTGCGTGGCGACTTCCATCCGCCATGGCTGCCGCAGTGTAATTCAGCTTGAAATTATGCCGCAGTCTCCACTGACCCGTCAGGCCAACAACCCTTGGCCGGAATGGCCAAAGGTACTGAAGGTGGATTACGGGCAGCAGGAAGCAGCTTCCTTGTACCAGGAAGATCCGCGCCGCTATCTCGTTTCTTCGAAACGTTTTGTCGGAGATGATGGCGGACATGTCCAGGAACTGCATACCGTACGGATAGAGTGGACCCGTAATGAGCAGGGGCGGATGATTCCAGTGGAAGTGCCGGGCAGCGAAGAAGTAATTAAGACGCAGCTCGTGCTGCTGGCCCTTGGCTTCACGGGACCTGAAGATACAGTGCTGGATCAGCTTGGAGTGGAGCGTGATGAGCGTTCCAATGCCAAAGCGGAGTTCGGTACGCAAACTACCAATATCGAGGGCGTATTTGCGGCCGGAGACATGCGCCGTGGACAGAGTCTTGTAGTCTGGGCGATTGATGAAGGACGTCAGACCGCGCGGGAAGTGGACCGCTATTTGATGGGCTCCTCCAATCTGCCTTGATTAATCCGTGAATACGAAAGTATGCGACACGACAGGACGCCAACGGCGTCCTGTTTTGCGCTCCGGGTACAAGAGGAAGTAAGATTAATAGGAAAGCGAATAAGGGAAGGGAAGATCACCTGATGAAACTAATGTTTATCTCCGATATTCATGGCTCACTGTTTTGGCTGGAACGGGCTTTAGAAAAAGCTGAGCAGGAACAGCCGCATACCCTTGTGATCTTGGGGGATTTTTTGTATCACGGACCGAGGAATCCGCTGCCGGAGGGGTACGACCCGCAAGGCGTTGCTGCCCGGCTGAATGCCTACGGCAAATCGCTTGTGGCTGTGCGCGGTAATTGCGATGCTGAGGTGGATCAGATGCTGCTGCAGTTTCCGATGATGGGCGATTATGTGCTGATCCTTCATGAAGGCAGAAAAATTTACGCCACCCACGGTCATGGCTTCAGCATCGATCAATTGCCTCCGCTCGTTCCGGGTGATGTCTTTATCCAGGGGCATACCCATCTTCCGGTAGCAGACGTAAAGGAAGGTATTTATGTACTTAATCCGGGTTCGATCTCTTTGCCCAAAGAGAACAATCCGCATTCTTACGGGATTATGGTTGACGGGAAATACACCATTAAGGACTTTGAAGGCAATGTGGTGAGAGACATACAATTGTAAGGATAAGGTGAGCGAAGCAATGCTATTGTGCAGGCTTATCATAGGAGTACTGGTTTAAGAGCTCATCCAGAATCACAGACTGCTCAATGACCTTGGGATGAGTAAAGTACCCGTATATTTTCTCTGTCTGATAAAGCTTCGTCCGGGCTTTTTCCACTTGAAGCAATAATAAATCAAGATTATTCTGCATAAAACCCCCTCCTTAAGAGTATGTTAGTACATGCTGTCAAAAAGCAGAATGGTGAAAAATGTGCGGAAACCAAAGAAGAAGCTGTGCCATTGGCGCAGCTTCTTCTTTGGTTCTATTTTATTATAATCCTACCTGTAGTTGCTAAAAGACTGCGGAAAACTCTTAACCCCCGGCACCATGGGTCATAGGCTGAAACACATTAGCTTGAATTGAATCGCTGCTGCTGGCATACGCAGGTACGGCAAGGAGAAGCACAATACTAGCTACTGACAGTAATAATGCCATCTTTCTCTTCATTGATCTTTTGCACCTCGCTAATGGAATTTGTGTACCTCTGAATTACTTCCGGGGATGCAGATACCCGGTGTTTCTCGAATAACCCCACACATTTAACAATGTTGGTGTCATTTCTTATAGTAACAGATGATTCCAAACTCTCTAGTAAGTAATGGAAGCCAAATTCGAATTTATTTCGGCTAAGATGGTAAATCGCTAACTCGGTCAGAAACCGGGTATATCGGTCACCCGTTAATTGCTGATTGAATTTACCTAAGCGGCTGTGCTGTTCTCTGTAGGACAAATGGTCCTTAAAGCGCTCAAGAATGTCATCAACATTAAACCCGTAACGGTTAGCAGCCTGCATAATTTTGAATAAGGCCGGGAAAATCTCGTCTTCCTTGGTTTCAACATAATGTATATATTCAGGCAGCACCTCGACTTGACCGGCCATTAAGCGGTACAAATACATATTGGCCGTTGCCCATTCCTGAAACTGCTCCATAACCCGCTGTTCTTCTTGGCTGTATGGAGTATTTACCCAGCTCATATCGGAGTATAAGGAAGCATGATACAGAGCGTTATCATAATTGCCGAGTTCATCGGAAACCAATGACCGCAATAAATGTGCATACAATATATAGTAAATAAGCGGTCGTGTTGGCTGCTTCTGGGTGCTTTCTTTTTTTGTGGTTTGCTTATACTGCAGGCTGGCTTTTTGGCCTAAAAGCTCGGCTAGCTCATCAACCTTCTCCCAGCGGTGCATGGAAGCAAATACATCGGCCAGATGCTTAAGCGCATCGAGCTGATCGGCTTCGTCCAGGCGCTCTACATAGGGTTCGAATTGATTGGCGGCATGCAGGTTCGCATCCTGGCTCTCACTGAGCCCGATTGTAAACAGTCTATAACGGCAGAGGGCGAGTCGTTCGGAATGCTGGAAACGTTCACCTTCTGCGACACTTTCGTATATCAGTGCAGCGGCGGCACGGCTGCCCTGATTGAACAGCTCTTCGGCCGTATCAAACAGCATGGGGGAGTATATCAGCTTGTCCATAATGTGCTGGACTACACGGTGGATGCAGTCGAGTTTATTCAGTTCTGCGCACCGCTGGAGGAGAGGTCCGATCCGCCGCCAGTCCGGAGCGCCGTTAATAATGTAATTATCGACATACAGCTCATAAAAATAGCCTTCAGGCAGATCCATGGCTATGGTGATTCGGTCAAGCTGCTGCATTGCAATCGGACGATGTCCCTGGATCACATTGCTGAGTGTACCGGAATTCATTCCCGAGCGGGCGGCAAATTTTGAAATCGTCAAAGCTTCTCTTTTCATGTAATCTTCGAGCTCTGTTAGGATCGTTGATGCAGGTTCCAAGTCATGACCACCTTTCACGCTGTAGGTCCGGCAATTATAATTGTACATCTTCCAGTATTATACAAAATCTAACGATGGTCAATATTAGAGATACGTCGTATATGTGAACATGCTGTTTTCTGGCAATTGAGCGTGTCACCAGTTTATTGTATGATGGGTAAGGAGCTTTTTAGTAGTGAGAATACGCTCCAAATTTAACCAGTAGAGGTAGCTAACGAATGTATCCTAAAGAATTGAACTATACAATGCCCGCGGAATGGGACAAGCATGAACGGACCTTCATCTCCTGGCCGGTGCAGGCGTCGATGGTATTTCCGGATAACTATAAAGCAGTAAGCGAAGGCTATACTGAGATTATACAGGCGATTGCCGAGTTTGAGCCAGTAACAGTTATAGTAAATCCTGAAGAATTGGAAGCGGTCGAGGCTTTGGGCCTTGGATCCAATGTAACGCTTTTGCCGATCCGGCATAATGATGCCTGGCTGCGTGATAACGGGCCGACGTTTGTTGCGGCTGGGGACGGGAAGCTCGCCGGTGTGAACTGGAAGTTCAATGCCTGGGGCGGCAAATATATGCCTTGGGACCTCGATGATGAGGTGGCCCCGCAGATTCTGGAGCAGCTGCAGGTTGAACGGTTTGATGCACCGCTCGTCATGGAGGGAGGCTCGATCCACACCGATGGTGAAGGAACACTGATTACCACGGAGGAGTGCCTGCTTAATACCAACCGCAATCCCGAGCTTAGCCGCGAAGAAATTGAGGATTATGTGCGCAAATTCACTGGTGCAGAGTCGATCATCTGGCTGAAACGCGGTCTTAGCGGCGACGAGACTGACGGACATGTCGATAATATTGCTTGTTTTGCCGCACCGGGCAAAGTGATTATCCAGGTGTGTGAAGATCCGCAGGACGAGAATTATGAGATTACCCTGGAGAATCTGCGTATTCTGGAGAATGCAGTGGATGCTAAGGGCCGGAAGCTGGAGATTATCCGGATTGCCCAACCTCCGCGGGTTGATTATGAGGACAGCCGCCTGACGCTCAGCTACTTGAATTTTTATTTTGTCAACGGCGGCATCATCCTGCCGGTGTTCGGCGGTACGGCTGCAGAGACGGATAAGCTGGCTGAGCAGCAGCTGGCCAAGCTATTCCCTGACCGCAGAATCCGTACGGTGAACGGTATGGCCGTGATTGGTGAGGGCGGCAATGTGCACTGCACTACCCAGCAGATGCCGGCAAGGAAATAAATGAATTTTGGCAAGGAGGACTAACAACGTGAGAAAAGTAAAGGTAGCCGCAACACAAATGAGCTGTTCCGGCGACATTGATGAGAATATCCGCAAGGCTGAAGTCCTGGTTAGAGAAGCGGCATCACAGGGAGCGCAGATTATTTTGCTGCAGGAGCTGTTCGAAACACCGTATTTCTGTCAGAAGGAAAAGTCCGATTATTACGCGTATGCTACTGAGCTTGAGCACAACAAAGCCGTGAACCATTTCAAGGCAATCGCCAAAGAGCTGCAGGTAGTGTTGCCCATCAGTTTTTATGAGAAGAAAAACTATGCGCGTTACAATTCGCTGGCGGTCATTGATGCCGACGGAACCGTAATGGGCAAGTACCGCAAGAGTCATATTCCGGACGGTCCCGGGTACGAGGAGAAGTTCTACTTCAATCCCGGTGATACCGGCTTTAAGGTATGGAATACCCGCTATGCCAAAATCGGCGTGGGCGTCTGCTGGGACCAGTGGTATCCGGAAGCGGCCAGAGTGATGAGCCTGATGGGGGCGGAAATTCTGTTCTACCCGACAGCCATCGGTTCAGAGCCGCAGGACGGCTCCATCGATTCTAAGGACCACTGGCAGACCTGCATGCTGGGTCATGCGGCGGCGAACCTGATTCCCGTCGTGGCTTCTAACCGGATCGGTGAAGAAACGGACGAGGAATCCAGCATTAACTTTTACGGCTCCTCGTTCATCGCCGGCCCGCAGGGCAACAAGATTGTCGAAGCCGGGCGGGATGAGCAGGCGGTACTGGTCAGCGAATTCGATCTGGATGCCCTTGAGGTCGGCCGGATTGAATGGGGGATTTTCCGCGACCGCCGTCCCGAGCTGTACCGGATGATTTCTTCCTATGACGGTGATCTGACGTTTTAAAAGATAAGAATCTATAGGCTTCACCCCTAAATCGGCCGTCTCTATTGGTCGGCAATGATGCTAAAAGGCTATCTCCTCGGAGATAGCCTTTTTTGTGTTCCGGGATTGTCAGATGCGGGAGGAGTGACAGTAAATGTTACAATCTATTGATAATATGTCATGTAATCTAACACAATAAAGAAAAGTTAATTGTCACCACTGCTTTAATCTGATAAAATCTCTTTAAGTATTTTACAAAAACAGTGGGGGGATTGGAGTATGGGGATCGGGAAAAAGTGGGCCATGTCAGCTTTAGCTGCATGTTTCGTGCTAACGATGGTGGGCTGCGGCTCAAATAACAATGCGGCAAGTAATGGTGCAGCGGGTGAAATGATCAAATTCGCCAGTGACGCCAGCTATGCACCGATGGAGTATATGGATACGGACACCATCAAGGGCTTTGACATTGATTTCATCAAAGCGGTTATGGAAGAAGCGGGGATTAAATACTCGGTAACCAATACCGGCTGGGATACGATGCTTACAAGCGTGAAGCAGGGGACGGAATATCAGGCCGGTCTTTCTTCCGTATCCATCACAGATGAACGCAAGGAAACCTATGACTACTCCATTCCTTATTTTGAATCGACGAACATGATCATGGTCAAAGAAGGCAGTGACATTAAGAACGCTCTGGACCTGAAGGATAAAGTGGTAGCGGTTCAGGGGGCTACGACAGCCGATGATCTGATGAGCGGAATCATGGGTGTCGACAACGCCAACCTGAAACGCTTTGACAGCAATGCAGTGGCGCTGATGGAGCTGAACAGCGGCGGAGCCGATGCGGTTGTAGCGGATATTGCCATCGTGAATGAATATATCAAGAACAATCCGAATGAGAAATTGACCGGAATTATTGATAAGGAAAACTTCGGTTCCGAGTACTACGGCATCCTCTATCCTAAAGGCAGTGAATGGAAAGCCAAGCTCGACCCGGCGATCAAGGCGAT
Organism: Paenibacillus pedocola; assembly: GCF_031599675.1. Taxonomy (NCBI): domain Bacteria; kingdom Bacillati; phylum Bacillota; class Bacilli; order Caryophanales; family Paenibacillaceae; genus Paenibacillus; species Paenibacillus pedocola. The sequence goes on from NZ_CP134223.1 coordinate 399,979, forward strand.
CATTGAGAACGGGAAGTATGCGGAAATCTACAAAACATGGTTCGGGGAAGAGCCGGATACGGCCACTCTTCTGAGCGCGGAGTAAGGCGGGGAAACAACAAAGCATGCGTAATGATTGCTATTGCGCATGCTTCTTTTTTTGAAGAGAGCAATAGAGAAAGATAGACGCAGAAGAGAAGGGAAGAGTTCTATGGATTTCAGATTTGACATCATCGTTCATTATTTACCGGTTTTATTGCGAGGGACACTGTTTACGATCGGCGTATCCATCGTCTCGATTCTGTTCGGCTCGATTCTGGGGCTGGGCATCGGATTCGGCAAAATGGCGCCAAAGGCCATCTTCCGCTGGCCCTTTCATTCTTACATTAACTTTTTCCGGGGGACGCCGCTGTATGTGCAGATTCTGATCGTACACTTTGGGGTGATTCCTGCTTTTTACGGTACGACTAATGTGCTTCTGACTTCGTTTGTGGCGCTTTCACTGAACTCGGCCGCTTATTCCGCCGAGATTTTCCGTGCAGGTATCCAGTCTATCGATCCCGGGCAGCGTGAAGCGGCCTTATCGCTTGGAATGACCAAATGGCAGGCCATGCGCTTTATTATTTTGCCGCAGGCGATCAAACGGATGGTTCCGGCGTTCGGGAATGAATTTATTGTTCTGGTCAAGGATTCCTCTCTGCTGGCGCTGGTAGCTGCCCCTGAAATCATGTACTGGAGCAACACGATGAAGGGCCAATATCTGCGGATCTGGGAACCGTATCTGACTGCTGCCCTGATCTATTTCATCCTTACCTATTCCCTCAGCAAGCTGCTCAATTATATCGAACGGAAGGTGTAAGTTCATATGGAGCCTATTATTTCAGTAAGACATTTGCATAAATCCTTCGGAGCCCACAGGGTGCTGACGGATATTAACGTGGATATTCACAGCCGGGAGGTTGTGGTGGTAATCGGACCTTCGGGTTCGGGCAAATCGACCTTTTTGCGCTGTCTCAATTTGCTGGAGCAGCCGCAGGACGGCGATATCATTATTGAAGGCACTTCCTTGATGGCCAAAAGCACAAGGATTAACGATATCCGTACAGAGGTTGGCATGGTGTTCCAGCAGTTCAATCTGTTTCCGCACAAGAAGGTCATCGAGAATATTATGCTGGCACCGATGCAGGTCCGTAAGTGGCCCGAGGACAAGGCGCGGCAGAAGGCACTGGAGCTGCTGCAGAAGGTAGGTTTAAGCGAAAAGGCAGAGATGTACCCCGCTTCTCTCTCCGGGGGGCAGTCACAGCGTGTAGCGATCGCCCGGGCGCTTGCCATGGAGCCGAAGATCATGCTCTTTGACGAGCCGACGTCGGCGCTGGATCCGGAAATGGTCGGCGAAGTGCTTGCCGTAATGAAGGATTTGGCCCGTGAGGGAATGACTATGGTTGTGGTTACCCATGAGATGGGCTTTGCCCGCGAAGTAGGGGACCGGGTGCTGTTTATGGAGCAGGGGATTGTTGTGGAGGAAGATGCGCCGGAGCGGTTGTTCGGCAATCCGTCACATGAGCGTACCAGGGAATTTTTGTCGAAGGTTCTGTGAAAATCTGGCAAACTAGAATATTACATTTCAATCGGTTATATTAGAAGAGTAGGCGGGAGTGTCGATGAATACACCAGATATCTGTCGAAAGACGGAGGGGAGGCTCTCTAATATCTTTAGTTATCATAACTTATAATGATAGAAGGAGAATACGATGAGCACATTTAAAAATTGGCTGAACACAACTAAAAGCGGACTGACTGAACAGGTTAAGAAATTTAAAAATAAAGATTTCATGAATGCGGTCGTTGCGGGCTGCGCTTTAGTGGCTGCTGCAGACGGCAAGATTGAAGAGGCTGAGAAGAACAAAATGGCCGGATACATGAACCTCAGTAACGAACTCAAGGTATTTGATATGAGAGATGTCATTACCCAGTTTAACTTCTATGTCAGCAATTTCGAATTCTCCCCGGAGATCGGCAAACAGGAAGCGCTCAAGTCCATCGCTAAATTTAGCGGCAAACCGGAAATCGGCCGCGTCATTGTAGGAGTATGCTCTGCCATCGGGGCGGCTGACGGTGATTTTGATGAGCAAGAAAAGGCTGTTGTACGGAATATCTGCAGTGTGCTGGGACTCAGTCCAAGCGAATTCAGCCTCTAAGGCCTGCTGGATATTTGCCATTAATTCGATGAAACGAAACAGGTTCTTGACCGTATCACTGATATAACATCCTCATGCTAGACTTACAGGCTGTGATTCTTTTCGGAAACGGAGGTACTTGAAATTGGCTGGAATTAATCTGGTAAAAGGTCAGAAGATTGATTTAACTAAAGGTAATGCCGGGCTGTCGAATGTCATTGTAGGTTTGGGCTGGGACCCCGCCGAGCCTGCCCGCGGGTTCTTCGGTGTGAAGAAACAGGCGAATGTGGACTGCGATGCCTCAGCACTGCTGCTAAGTGAGAACGGCAAGCTGGTCAATAAAACAAATCTTGTATGCTTCCACAACAAACAGAATCCGAACAATTCGGTTGTTCACTCCGGGGACAACCTGACCGGTGACGGTGATGGAGACGACGAACAGATCATGGTCAATCTGAAGGCGATCCCTTCCGATGTGCACAAGGTTCTGGTTGTGGTTAATATTTATGATGCCGTCAACCGCAAGCAGGATTTCGGAATGATCAAATCCGCGTACATCCGTATCATGAATGCTGCAGGCAGCGGCGAGCTGGTCCGGTTTAATCTGACGGATAATTACACAGGCTTTACGGCGCTTATCTGCGGGGAGCTTTACCGCCATGGCGAGGAATGGAAATTCGCGGCGATCGGTGAAGGATCCCATGCAGCACATATTAATCAACTGGCTGAACGATACATCTAAATCTAATAGAAGAGAGGTTTCTACTCATGGCGATTAATTTATCTAAGGGACAAAAGATTGATTTGACGAAATCCAATCCAGGCTTGACCAAAATTACAGTCGGCCTTGGCTGGGATACCAACAAATATGACGGCGGCAAGGATTTTGACCTTGACGTGTCCGTATTTTTGACCAATGCAAGCGGCAAGGTTGCTAAAGAGACCAACTTCATCTTCTTTAACAATAAGCAGAATGAGAATGGTTCGGTAATTCATACCGGAGATAACCGCACCGGCGACGGCGAAGGCGATGATGAGCAGATTCAAGTGGATCTTCCCAATATCCCGGCTGACGTGGAGAAGATTGCCTTCACGATCACCATCTATGAAGCTGAGCAAAGAAGCCAGAACTTCGGACAGGTATCCCGCTCGTATGTACGCATCCTGAACGAAGCCAACGGTGAAGAATTGATCCGGTTCGACCTCGGGGAAGACTTCTCCATTGAAACCGGCGTAGTTGTCGGCGAATTGTACCGCAATGCCGGCGAATGGAAATTCAGCGCAATTGGCAGCGGCTACAAGGACGGCCTGGCTGGCCTTACCCGTGATTACGGATTGCAATAAATCAGGAAAGAAGGTATTAGCCAGTGACAATCAGTCTTTCCAAAGGACAGCGGATCGATCTTACTAAGACCAATCCGGGTCTGACGAAAGTGGTAGCAGGGCTAGGCTGGGATACGAACAAATATAGCGGAGGCAAAGACTTTGACCTGGATGCTTCAGCATTCCTGCTGCATGAGGACGGCAAGGCTAAGGGTGAAGATGACTTCGTATTTTATAACAACCCGAACGGTGGCGCAGGCTCCGTAACGCATTCTGGCGATAACCGTACAGGTGCAGGCGATGGGGATGACGAGCAGGTGCTTATTGATTTCAGCAAAGTGCCTGCACATATCCAGCGTATTGGGGTTACGGTAACCATTTATGACTATGAAGCACGCGGCCAGAATTTCGGACAGGTATCCAATGCGTTCGTGCGTGTAGTCGATGCCGGTAATGACCGCGAAATTCTGCGTTATGATCTCGGCGAGGATTTTTCAACCGAGACGGCAGTAGTATTCTGCGAGTTTTACCGTCATGGTGCGGACTGGAAATTCCAGGCGGTGGGCAGCGGCTTTACCGGCGGTCTCAGCGCATTATGCAGAAACTACGGGCTGGATGCGCAATAGCAGCATTAGTCGGCTTCAAAGGCGGGATCCTCGGTGATCCTGCCCTTTTTATACATGAAAGCTATTAGTTAAAGGTCAAAGGTGGCTTAACCAATGAGCGTAGAAGCAGTGAAAGGTCAGAAGGTCGATCTGACCCGCGGAAACCCCGGACTTAAATCTCTGATCGTAGAGATCGGCTGGCGTGCTCCGGCATCAATGGAAATTGATGCTTCTGCTTTTTTACTGGGAGCACAGGCAAAAGTAAGCAGCGACGAGGATCTGATCTTCTATAATAATCCTGTTACACCTTATATCAGCTATAAGGATATACCGGTTGCCGAATCAAGCGGCCTAAAGCACTTCGAAATCGAACTGGACAAGGTCCCCACTGAAACAATGAGGATCGCATTTGCAATTACACTTTATAACGGTGAGAGCCGAAATCAGATGTTCGGGCAAATGGGAGATGCTCATTGCCGGATTCTGAACCGGGCAACCGGGGAAGAAATCATGCGATGTAATCTTGGAAATCATTTCTCTGTGGAAACGGCTGTTGTAGTAGGAGAATTATATAGATATAACAGTGATTGGAAATTCAGCGCTATTGTAGCTGGTTTTGATGGCGGGCTTAAGGCGTTATGCGGTAACTATGGCATTGAGGTGGAGGACGAGCCTGCTTCCCCTGAACCGAAGGGTCCGGGAACATCTCCTGAGCTGAAGCCGGCCTCTAGGGCTGGGACTGCTCCGCCATCTCCGTCAGTACCCGTACCGCCGGCCCTGGCAGACAGTGCTCCCGCGCCAGCGCTGAATCTCAATCTGAAGAAGATTGAACTGAAGAAAAAAGGCGATTCGATTAATCTGAAGAAATCTGCCGCCGGTCTTGGGGAAGTGCTTATTAATCTGAACTGGAACCAGCGGCAAGGCGGAGGATTGTTCGGCCGCAAGGGCGGCATAGATTTAGACCTCGCTTGCCTGTATGAATTGAAGGATGGAAGAAAAGGTGTTGTTCAGGCACTGGGCAATGCTTTTGGCAATCTTCAGCAGCCGCCTTATGTGATGCTGGATGGCGATGACCGCACCGGTTCCGTGAAATCAGGCGAGAATCTGCGGATCAACGGCAGTAGGGTTGCCGAGATCAGACGGGTCCTGATCTTTGCTTTTATCTATCAGGGAGTGACCCATTGGTCTGAAGCAGATGGTGTTGTTACGATTCATCAAGGCGATGGACCGGATATTATCGTGAATCTGGACGAGCATAACAACCGCAAAGGGATGTGTGCGATTGCGCTTATACAGAACGTCGGTGATGAAACATTCAGTATTGAGCGGCTCGTGCAGTATTTCAGCGGCCATAAGGATATGGATCAGGCCTATGGATGGGGATTGCGCTGGGTAGCGGGCAGCAAATAATTTTATTTTCCGGAGGCGCAAAGCGAGATGGATTGGTTTAGTGATTTTTTTAGAAGCATCAGTGATAATTATGGACATTTCTTTTCTTGGAGTGATATAGCCGGAACGCTTTCTGACCCGGTGAGCTGGGGAATTATCGGCAGTCTGGTCCTGCTGGAAGGGCTGCTCTCCGCCGATAACGCACTTGTGCTTGCGGTCATGGTCCGGCATTTGCCGAAGGAACAGCAGAAGAAGGCGTTGTTTTACGGGATTCTGGGAGCTTATTTGTTCAGATTCCTGGCCATTGGCCTGGGGACGTATTTAATTGAATTTACACTCGTCAAAGTTCTGGGTGCCCTGTACCTCTTTTACATTGCTTATAAAGGATTATTTAAAGGCGGCGGAGAAGAAGGGCATACGGAGAACAAAGGCACCTCTTTCTGGAAGACGGTACTCCTTGTTGAATTAATGGATATTGCTTTCAGTATTGACAGTGTTATTGCAGCCTTCGGTCTAAGCAGTGAAGTATGGGTGCTCTTCCTGGGCGGTATTCTCGGCGTACTCATGATGCGTGGCGTAGCCCAGGTGTTCCTGAAGCTGATTGCCAGATTCCCGGAATTGGAGCAGGCCGCATTCCTGCTCATTGCCATTATTGCCGCTAAGATGCTTGCCGGAGCCTTTGGATTTGAAATGCCGCATGTGGTGTTCTTTACCATTCTGATTGCGGTCTTTGTGGGTACCATTCTGTACAGTTCCGCGAAGAAAAAGAAGGAAATCGACAAAGAAGCCTAATAGTCACAGCAGTTTTGTAGGGAGGGAAACCTCCACAGGGAAGGTGGAGTACTCCTCCCGGGTAATCGTATATGTAGTAGCTTGGCCTTTGCTTGTATTGGAGAAAGCCGGAAGCCGTCCCCGATAGGACGGCTTAACCGGTTCTGCAGCTCTCTATAAGGAGAGGCTATTCTTTTTTTGAAATAGAAGGATGATTTAGGGGGAACGGCCTTTGAAATATTTCGATTACCTGACTCAGGAACAAGAAACGTCATTATTCTACTCTCCGCCTGTTGCATTCAATCATAGAACCAGCAAGGAACTGCTTGCCTATGCCGTTGGCGCAGCCCTCTATATGCCTGCTACCCGTGCCAGCGTTGCCGAAGATATTCTGAAGCTCAGAGGGGCGGGTCTGGTCACGGTAATCATCGATTTGGAGGATGCCATTGGCGATGGAGAGGTCTGTTTCGCTGAAGAGTCGGTGTTTAGGCATCTTTCTTTTCTGTCCGCCTATACCGAGAATGAGCCTGAACCTGAGAACGGCCTTCCGCTGATTTTTATCCGTGTCCGAAGCCCCGAACAGCTGCAGCAGCTGATTTTCCGGTTGGGTTCCCTGATTACGATGCTGACCGGCTTCGTCTTCCCCAAATTCTCGGCAGAGAACGGTGTGGATTTTTTTGAAGCCATTGCCGATTATAACAGCTCGCGCAGCTATTCTGCACCCGTGCTGTACGGCATGCCGATTCTGGAGAGTGCCCCGATTATTTACCGGGAGAGCCGGATTGACAACCTGCTGGCGATCCGCAATCTGCTCGGTGATTACCGCGACTATGTGCTGAATGTCCGAATCGGGGCAACCGATTTCTCCAGCCTGTTCGGATTGCGCCGCAGCCCGGATATCAGTATCTATGACCTTACCCCCATCCGTGACTGCATGTCGGATATCATCAATGTATTCGGACGGGTGGAAGAGGGCTATGTCATTTCAGGCCCCGTGTGGGAATATTTCGGGAACAAGGGACAAAGGGGACTCCGTCCGCAGAGCCAGCAGATATCATTTGAGGATGCCTACGGCAGGCTGAATTATTTCTCCAGACCGATGGAGGGCCTGATCCGTGAAGTAACTTTGGATAAAGAGAACGGCATCATAGGCAAAACGATCATTCATCCTTCCCAGCTTAGACCCGTCCAGGCCTTGTACACAGTTCAGCATGAGGAGTACGTGGATGCGTTAAGTATTGTGGAGAGCAATGATGGCAGCCGTGGTGTATTTAAAAGTGAATATTTTAACAAAATGAATGAAATTAAGCCGCATCTGAACTGGGCGAAACGTATTTTACTACGATCTCAAGTATACGGGGTGTTACATGAACAACAGCATTTTACCTTCTTACTACCCGCGAACGAATATTCACACGTTTAATATTGTTGAAAATCTGCAGGTTACAGTAACCGAAACATCCAACCCCTTTCATATGCCGGTTGAATCGTTATTTTCAATGGCTGCCCGGATTAATAAAAAACGTTCGTTCCTCTTTGTCAGCAAAGTGCTCGGCAAGCATATTCCGGTGAACCCCTATACTCCGCTGCTTAGCGGAGCTGCACTGGGACTGCTGCTGTACCGCGAAATGGGCGGTGAGGCGGGCGGTGATACGATGGACGAGCTGCTGGACCAGGCGGTTCACGGCCTGATTCATCCGCTCTATGCGGAAGAGGCTTACCGGAAACTGCTGGCAGCACGCCTTACGCTTCCGCGTCCCGTTGTCTTTATTGGTTTTGCTGAGACGGCTACCGCTCTGGGCCATAGTATGTACAACATGTTTGCCGGCGGAGCGTCATATATTCATACTACCCGTGAGGATATTCCGGAGATGGAATCGGTCGTTAGCTTTGAAGAAGAGCATTCCCACGCGGTTGACCATCTCTGCTATGCGCTGAATGCTGGCCTGCTGTCAGGGGAAGAGCCGGTTATCCTGGTGGATGATGAGATTACGACCGGGAATACAGCCATTAACACCATTCGTGATATCCAGTCTAAATTCCCGCGCAGGGAATATGTAGTGGCCTCGCTGCTGGACTGGAGAAGTGATGCTAATATTCAAGCTTACCGGGACCTGGAGCAGGAGCTGGGCGTTAAGATCAGAGCCTTATCGCTGCTGCAGGGAACGATTGATGTAAAAGGTGTGCCTCTCTTAGAGGCGGACGGACGCAAAGGCCGGGTGGATGCCGACACGGGAGTGCCAGTAGTGATTACTTACGTAAGAGACAGGCTGGAGCGGCTGAAGGTCAGCTCCACTGATTCCTGCGGGGAGATCAATCGCTCGCCTTACCTGAAGCTAAGCGGACGTTTCGGCCTCGAATCGGCCGATAATGCGGCAATAGATCAGGAGGTTGCGCGGGTGGCGGAACAGCTGCGCAACCTGCGCGAAGGAAGCCGCACACTGGTGATGGGCGTAGGAGAATTCATGTATCTGCCGATGCGGATTGCTGCGGAGATGGGGGAGGGAGTATCCTACCAGTCCTCTACCCGCAGCCCGATTCATCCCGAGCGCAGGCCGGACTACGGGGTGCACAGCGCGTACGCCTATCCGTCAGCCGGTGATCCTGCAATCACAAACTACATTTATAATGTGGATCACGGCCAGTATGATGATATTTTTGTCCTCCTTGAACGTGAGGTGCCGGCTCAGCGCATTAAGCTGATGACAGATATTCTAAAGGGACTGGCGGGCAGCAAAGTGCATCTGATCGTACTGGCTCCTGAACAGGAAGGGGAGGCCGCGGCAGATGAAGGGGACAGATAGTCAGGAGCGTGTGATGCGCCACAGAATAACACCTCCGGTTCCTATGGGCAGCTACCCCCCGGCAGACGTTACTTTTCTGCTGAAGGATCTCAGCGATATTTCACTGGAGCTGGGGACGGCGGAGCGGGAGAAGGCAATCCAGTCTGGAGTGAGTTATTCCGAGATGCTGCCGGTGGAATATCAGCCAACGGAGCAGTATATTGAGTTGTTCCAGGAGACGCTGCGGGAATCTGCAGCGAAGGTGGCCCTGGCGGTTGCGGTAGTCTCCGAGCGGATTGTGGCTCAGCGGGGAACGGAGGGTACCGTGCTTGTCTCCCTGGCCCGGGCCGGAACGCCGGTAGGCGTGCTGATCAAACGCTACATCGCCGAAACCTATGGTGCTGAACTGCCGCACTACAGCGTCTCGATTATCCGCGGCAAAGGCCTGGATGAAAACGCCATTCTCTACATTCTGCAGCAGCATGGGGCAGGGGCCAAGCTGCAGTTCGTGGATGGCTGGACAGGCAAGGGCGCGATTACCCGTGTTCTTATGGAATCCTGCGCCGGATTTCATAAGAAGTATGGGATTGCCTTGAACGATGATCTCGCTGTGCTGGCTGATCCCGGACATTGTTCCGGGACCTATGGAACCAGAGAAGATTATCTAATTCCCAGCGCTTGCCTCAACTCGACGGTATCAGGCCTGCTGAGCCGTACGGTACAGCGGAATGATCTTATTGGCCCGGGAGACTTTCATGGAGCCAAATTCTACAGAGAATGGCTGGATAACGACTATTCTAATGTATTCATCGGGGCAATTACTCCTTATTTTGCTTCTGTGAGGAAGCAGGCTGTTGCCGTTGCTGAGGAGATGCAGGCCTCTCCGCCGGAGGTATCCTGGCGGGGAATGCGTGATATACAGACCCTTCAGGCGAAGTTCGGGATGGACAATATCAATCTGATCAAACCAGGTGTAGGTGAAACAACCCGGGTATTGCTGCGCAGAGTGCCGTGGAAGATTATTGTCGATACTAAGAACAATCCGAATCTGCGCCATATTCTGCTGCTTGCAGAAGAGCGTGGGGTCCCGGTAGAAGAATACCCTGGGCTGGCCTATTCCTGCTGCGGCATTATCAAGCCGCTCACGGGAGGGGAAGCCGAATGATCTATGCCAGCGATTTGGACCGGACGCTAATTTATTCGCTTGGCGCGCTCTGCGTCCCCGAGGATACCCCGGGGCTTGTGCCTGCCGAGATTATTAAAGGGAAGACAACCGCGTATATTTCCCGTAAGGCTCTGGAGCTGCTTCAGGAGCTTACGGCGAACGTTATTTTCATGCCGGTAACTACTCGCACCATAGCGGAATACAAGCGGATTAACCTGTTCCAGGAGACACTTATCCCGGATTATGCGGTCACGAGCAACGGCGGCAATATCCTTGTGGGCGGAGTGGTAGATCAAGAGTGGCGGAGTCATATCGGCAGGCTGGTGGAGCAGAATTCTGCTGCGGCAGCAGAAGTGAGGGAAATTGTCCGGTCTGTAGTGCGTACAGATTGGATTATCAGCGAGCGTTACTGTGATGAGCTGTTCTTTACGTATATGGTATATCGCGATCTTCTGCCGTTGGATGAGATTAATCATATGTCCGAGCGTTTGCACGGACTGGGCTGGAGAGTTTCTCTACAGGGCCGCAAGCTGTACATAGTGCCGGAGGCTGTGAATAAAAGCGATGCCATTATCCATGTGCGGCGTACCGTCCGTTCGGAGCCCATGGTAGCTTCGGGCGATTCGCTGCTGGATAAGAGTCTGCTGGAAAGTGCCGACTATGCCATAGCTCCCTGCCACGGAGAAATATTTGCCGAGCAGCAGGTGACTCAAGTAAAATTAAACTATCCGTTTACGCAGCAGAGAGGTGTTTTTGCCGGGGATGAGATCATGTTATATGTAAGGGAGATTTATAACAATCTATCGACATTGGGAGTTGGGCCGAAGTGAAGAAGGTAAATATTTATTTCAACCGCTGGTTTTCCGTGGCTTATCATTATATGAATCTCATCCGCAATAACGAGGATGGTGTTCCTGTACAAATCTTTGCTACCCACCCCGATATCAGGCATATGTCGCTGCAAGGCGCCGATGTCGCCGGTACCGAACCGGCTGTTACAGGCATTGAATACGTCCAGTTCTGTATCGATTTTTGCCGCCGTAATGAGATTGATATTTTCATTCCCCGCCTGCATATGATGGATATCGCCCTGCATGCGGCGCAGTTTGATGCGATCGGTACGAAGGTGCTGGTATGCCGTGATCTGGACCTGCTGGAAATGATGCTGGACAAAGGCAAGTTCTATGAAAAGGTTAAGGAAAGCGGAATTATGGAAATTCCTGAATACCATGTAGTCAATACTGCGGAACAGTTCAAGAGGGCATATGAGGATCTTGTAGCCAAGGGACTCCGGGTCTGCTTCAAGCCGACCGAAACCGAAGGGGGATTAGGTTTCCGGATTATCAACAATAGCCGCAGTCCTCTGCAGGAGCTGTTCGGCTATGTGACGCAGCATATTTCCTTCGATGAAGCCTACCGCGTTCTATCCGGCGCAGAAACCTTCCCCGACCTGATGGTAATGGAGCTGCTCGAAGGGTATGAGTACAGTATAGATTGTCTGGCCGATGAGAATGGCAGGCTGCTGGCGGCAGTGCCACGCCGCAAGGATACCGGACGCCTGCGGGTGATGGAGCATATTCCTGAGCTGGAGCTTATCGCAGAACGGGTAGCTGAAACGTACCGGATTCCGTTCAATTTTAATATTCAGATGAAGTATGGCGGTTCCATTCCTAAGCTGCTGGAGATCAACCCCCGCATGTCGGGAGGTCTGCATGTCTCCTGTCTGTCAGGCATTAACTTTCCATACCTGGCGGTCAAAAGCGCGCTCGGCGGTGAGGTCCAGCCTGTAAGCTTCGGTGAGAATGTCCTGGCAAGCCATGTGGAACAGCCGATGATTATGAAAATATTTGCTGAATCTACCATTCAAGACGCTGTGAATTAAGCAAACTGCAGGAAGCCTGCAAGAGGTGAGAATAATGAATTCAAAATCAAAAGTACTACTGTACGCGGCTGCCGGATATGTAGTGGCGGTATTAACCAGCGGTTTCCTGCCGGAGCTGCTGTCCCTGCTGCTGCCGGTAGCTGGAGCTGCGGCCGGCCTTTGGGGCGGCAAGCGCACACATGTTAACCTCCCTGCGGAGGTTCTTCCGGCCGGACAGGCTCCGGCAGCGGTCGCGCCGGCACCTGCGGCCAGCCGCGCTGTAACGCGGGAAGCGGCAGCCGGAGGTGCAGATACAGCTGGACAAGCTGATGCAGCCGGCAGAGGGCACGCCGAGATTAAGATCGGAGCAGAGTTTGCTCCGGTTGTAGAGTATCTGGTCATTCTGGAGGATATGATTATTTCGGAAGGCCAGAAGGACACCCTGGATAATGAGATCGTCGAGAAATCACTGGCGCTCTTCGCAAGAATCCAGCGTGTTCTTCCGCTGCTGCAAGAGCTGGGCAACGGTGAGATTAACCATACCGTCCGCAGACTGGTTCTGAAGGATCTGAACGGCGTGATCAATCCGTTCCTGCGGCTGGGCGGCGAAGCGAAGACGAAAAACCGGAGAATGCTGCTGAACGGTCTGCGGGATGTCGATTCCAAAATATCGGATATCGCCTCAACGATCGAACATAAAGACCTGATGGAACTTCAGACCAAGGCGGAACTGATTCATCAGCGCTACAGCAGTTCCGAATTATAGGAGGGAACCCCATGTCCACGCAGTTGATGCAGCTCAAGAAAGAAGATGAGCAGAAGGTAGTCGAGGAAGCCTCGCAATTAATTGAAAAGGTAGCAAAAACGGATACTGTAGCTCTCGATTCCTTAATGGACGATATCGGCAAGCTGGGGGTAAAGACTCAGGAAAAGGCTGGCCAAACCCTGAAGCTGCTGGATCGCCCGGTGAATGACCTGATGTCCGGCAAACGCGTCGAAGTGCCCAATATGATTATGAAGCTGCGCAATGAATGCGAAACGCTGCAGCAGAGCAAGAATGTAAGCTTCTTTGGCAAAGTGCTCCGCAAAAGCCCGCTAAAGAATTACGTCTACAAATATCAGTCCGTCCGCACGAATATTGACGCCATTGTTACCGGTCTGCGTGACGGCCGCGACACGCTCGAAGAGAGTATCGTCAATATGCGGCAGCTGAAGCGCACCTCCATGGAGGAGATATACAATCTGCAGACCAAAATCGCCTTCGGTAACAAGCTGAAGGAATTGTTCGAGGTTGAAATCGCCAAACCGGAGAATGAGTTCCGCAAAGCCTATCTGGAGCGCGGCCTGCGCAAGGTCATGGTCCGGATCCAGTCGATGACCGAGATGATCCTGCTCTACAATCAGGCGATTGCCGCTACAGATATCATCAACGACAATAATGACAAACTCATCGATTCCGTTAACAACGCGATTGATAAAACCTCCAACCTGATCACCGTGTCGGCGATGATTGCCATGTCTCTGGCGGATCAGGAGAATGTCATTTCCGCTGTGGAAGCGACGAACAAAACGATTGAGGACCAGTTCAAGGAGAATGCGCGTCTGCTGCGCACTACAACCGAGAAGACTACAGAGCTGCTGTCCAAGCCTTCGATGTCTCTTGAAGCAGTGAATCAGGCTATCGGCGATCTGCTCAGTGCCCTAGATACGTCTGAGCAGTCCAACCGCCGGATTATCGAGAGCTGCCAGGATTATACGTCCAAGATGACGACAATCAATACGCAGCTGAACAACCGGCTCGGACTGAACGAAGGTTCCCAGCCGCAGGCGCTGAAGCAAGCGGGTACAGATAGCGAGCTTAGCAGCTTTTTGAACTAACGGAGCTAGCAGCTTTGATTTGAGGTTAAGTCCGCCGGACCATCCGGCGGGCTTATTTCGTTTATAATCTGTTATTATTTTGAGAATATATCTAATTTACTAATATTTTCATATAGGATATTATGGTAATGCTTTATCTGCATTTGATTGTGAGACAGGTATAGTTGGAAAGGTATTACACTTAAGGCTGTTACAAGGTGAGCAGCATACAGGAGGCTGTATTAATGGGCGGGAAGTTTCGGGGAATAATGACGGGGTTACTTGGAGTCAGTATGCTTCTAGGATCCATGGGAGCAGCAGGGGCGCAAAGCGACAGCAAAGATTATGAAGGCCACTGGGCGCAGAAAACGATTGAAACTTGGCTGGAGAAGGGTGATCTGAAAGGATTTCAGGATGGATCGGTGAAGCCCAATCAGAGTATCACCAGAGCAGAGTTCATGACGCTAGTCAATCGTTCATTCGCTTTCACTGCGGAAAGCAAGATCAGCTTTACCGATGTGGCTTCAACCAATTGGGCTTACAGTGAAGTTGCGAAAGCGGTTGCAGCCGGGTACATACAAGGCTATAACAATGACATACGTCCCGGTGATCCCATTAACCGCCAAGAGGCGGCGGTAGTCGTAGGCAAGCTCCTGAAGCTTGCAGGCGGAAATATAAATGATCTGAAGATGTTCAGCGATGCGGGGCAAATTGCCGAGTGGGGCAAATCCAGTGTGGCAGCAGCGGTTGCAGCTGGAATTCTTAAAGGTTACCCGAACGGCACGTTTGCGCCTCAGCAGGCACTGACCCGGGCAGAATCCCTGACGCTGATTGATAGTGCAGCTGCTCAATACACTGCCGTTCAGCCAACGGCAACTCCGGCGGCATCGGCTACGCCGTCTGCAAGTCCGACGCCAACCGCAACTGCGGCAGCAGCGGTTGGCGGTGGTGGAGGCGGAGGCGGAGGTGGTGGTTCAGTTACAGCAACGCCAACTCCAACAGCAACGCCAGCAGTGTCGCCAGCGACTTCGCCAACAGTAACGCCAGCAGTGTCGCCAGCGACTTCGCCAACAGCAACGCCAGTAGTGACTCCGGAGCCGACGCTGCCGGTCAGCGATATTCCACTGCTTGATATTCATGTTGCTTCGGTTACGAATGCTTCGGTCACTAATGGTGTCTACTTGGAGTTAGACTATAGTGCCTTGCCAGCATCAATGTTTGGAAACGGAACTTATGCTACTTATTATGTAACTACAACCCCGATAAATTCCAGAGACCTGAAATGGGTGCTGCAGAACAGACGGGCGCTTACTACTTCTCCTACGTATTCATATCCGAATAATTCACATGTCAAGGTTGATGTGCCTAGCGTATTTGTACCGGCAGCAGGTGATTATTATGTATCGGTTATATTAAATGCGCATGACCAAACACTAGGCTACTATTCGCAAAAGGTTAATCTGCAGCCAGCGTTTGTCTCCGTTTCAAAGAATTTTGTAAAGCTGGAGACCGGTGTAACGATTAAGCAGGAGAAGGTAGTTGTTGAATCGAATCCGAGCAGTATGGGCGGAACTTACTATTCCGATGTCGTGGATGTCACCTATGCTCTGAGGGATCAGCCCGGCAATGCTGTATATTACACGATCTCCCCCAAGTATTATATGAATAATAATTTTCAGCTTGAAGTCGATGCTCTCGTCAGAGGTTCACATAATTTGTACACGGACAAGGTTATCCGGTTGACAGAATCGACTTCCTTAATAAGTGGTGGAGGAACTACAGGAGGTACAGGCGATATTCCGCTGGTACTTGCAACCTATGGCAACGATAAAACCTATAATGAGCAAGAGTATACAATCATTTTCTATAACAAGGATTTGCAGGCGCTCAGTTATTACCAGGGCAAAGTAACGCAGAGTGATGAACTGGCGGTTGAAACCGCAGAGAAAAAGATTGATGAAATATGGGGTAAACCCGTGCTGGAAGAAGAGAGTGTCATTATGAGAGCTTCACGGGCGTATTCGCTGCTGAATGATTCCCTCAAAGCTCAGATCAGCGAGAGCCGGAAAACAAAGCTGGAGAATGCCTTAAGTCAGCTTGAAATTAAGAGAAGCTCAGGTCCGCTGGGCAGCAGCCTGCCTTTGGCATCGACCAAACTCACCCCACAGCGCACTACGTTCAATGGTTTAATACTAACCGCTTATACTGTGGATACAATTAGTGAAGCCGAGAGTATTTCTTTATATATCACGGACAGTCCAATCACTGCCGCAGACCTGGCTGTTCCAAGTGTGTACGGCAAGCAGAAATTCCGCGGTTATGATTCTCTTTCTGTAACAGGTGTGCAAGGAAATCATTATGCAACGGTTGTGCTATACGATAAGAACGGCCAGCCTTTACGATACGCGACGCAGCTCATTGAATTCACTGTTACCGCTCCAGTATGGGACGGATCAGCGGTTCAGATTCAGGATGGAGTAAGTTTGGAACGGGATTATAGCAATGGCAGCCGCGCAGACTACGTCATTTTTGAGGATTATAAAAAAGCCCATCCTGAGGCGGTATATGCTACAACGACATCCAGATCAGAGCTTGGGACAGTCCAGGATTTCAGCCCGGAAAATGTAGTAAAGCATTTAAATGCGTACAGCTTTACAAGCAGCTATCCATTTATCCGATTATCCTATGAGACCGAAGAAGCTTTAACTGGATTAACCGAGGATTACATTATCATTTTCTATGATCAGAATTTCAAAGCCATTAGCTATTACATTGGTACGCTGGCTGACTAACAGCTATCACCGCAAACAAACACCACTCATAATCCCCTGCCCCAAGGCATAAGTTGACTACTAAGCCGACATATGAAGGAAGTGAGGGTGCAGCGGATGATTCTGGGATGCCTGATACTTGTGCTCATCGTCGTAGCCAGCAGCGAAAAGGCAGAGGCGATTGCCAAGCTGAATGACCCGGCAGATGACACCTAACGAAAGAGTGTGGGTTCTCTCCAAATAGAAAGTAATTTTATTGCGCTTCCGTGGTTCAAGTAAATTCCAGCGGTTTATTGGGTATAATAACCCGAAGGCTGCAGTGCAGCCCCAACTATTGCTGAAAATACGGACGTAAGCGGAGGTCACATGGAGAACGAGGCACTGCTGCAGGTTGAAAAACTGGCACTCAAGAAACAGAAAATTTATCGGCAAAGTGTTTTACGCTATATCGCCAGGGCGATGCTGGCCAGTATGTTCATCGGATTCGGTGTCATTGTAGCGTTTAAAACAGGAAACTTCTTCTACATGGAGCAATCGCCGATGACGTACCCGATGGCTGCGATCACATTCGGGGCAGCGATCATCCTGATCTCCTATGGTGGAGGGGATCTGTTCACAGGGGACACCTTCTATTACACGTACGCGGCATTAAGGCGCAAAATGCAGTGGACAGAGGTTGTCCGGATGTGGGTAATCAGCTATATCGGGAATATCCTCGGGGCTACGGCGTTCGCGCTGCTGATTTTTTTGACCGGGCTGTTCTATGATTCCAGCGTAAACGGATTTCTGCTGAATGTCGTAGCCCATAAGATGGAGGCTCCGGCGCTTCAGCTGTTTTTCCGGGCCATTCTTTGTAACTGGCTGGTTTGTCTGGCGTTTTTTGTTCCGATGTCCATGAAAAGCGACGGAGCTAAAATGTTCGCTATGGTTCTGTTTGTCTTCTGCTTCTTTATCTCCGGATATGAACACAGCATTGCCAATATGTGTACATTCGCTATAGCGCTCGTGCTGGATCATCCCGGTACGATCTCATGGGGCGGTGTAGTGCATAATCTGGTTCCGGTTACCCTCGGAAATCTGATCGGCGGCGGTGTTCTGATGGGCGTCATGTACTATTATGTGAACAAGCCGTTTCTGGACGAGGAGCATGGGGACCCTCATTAAAACTGCAACATTGTGTATAGAAAAAGACTTTGCTCCTACTGGAGCAAAGTCTTTTTGCGGTGTCCAGGATCTACATGGGCGGCATAGTGTAGTAAAGAGGAGCTTCTTCACGCAGACTGCCCTCCAGAGTTCCGCCTTCCTTCCGCCAATACTCGATCCCTCCGAGCATCTCCTTAACCTGGTAGCCTTGGCTGGCAAGTCTGGCAGCCGCTTTGCTGGCCCCATTGCAGGCAGGGCCCCAGCAGTAGAGCACCAGCACCTCCTCGCGGGAAAAGGGAGGAGGGGTATTACTGTTTATCCGGCCGGAGGGCAGGGAAACGGCGCCCGGCAGATGGGCAGCTTCATAAGAGAGAGAATCGCGGACATCAACCATCGTAAAGCCGGTTATGCCTTCACGCAGATCGTAAGCGACATCCGCTACATCGGTTTCAAATAAGCCTTTGGCAGAGAAATAATTCGCCGCCTCAGCGGGTGCGGCTGCCGGAGTGGACAGAACCTGTGATTTTGCTTGGATATTCATTAAACATCCTCCTTTGGTTAGCTATGCTTTGCTTTATTGTATTACGGATTTATAATTGTAGTTATCTATAGTTAATCATAATAATTATCGAAAATATTGATAGTTGGGGGATGGCATGGAACTTACCTATTTGCGGACCTTTTGCGAAGTAGTGTCCTGTGGAAGCTATACCCGGGCTGCTGAAAAGCTGGGATATGCCCAATCCAGTGTGACGGCCCAGATTAGCAAGCTCGAAGAGCTTTACGGAGCAGTCCTGCTGGAACGCTCTGGCCGGGGGATGATCCCCACCTTTGCCGGGAACAGCCTGCTTCCCTATGCGAGGCAGATGCTGGAGCTGAGCGGGGAGGCAAAAGGGGCTGTCTCCAGCGGAAACAGCGGCATGCTGAATATTGGTGCGATTGAGACGCTGGCCGCCTATTATCTGCCGCACCGTTTGCACCGCTACAGGGAGCAGCATCCCAGGGTACAGCTGCGTGTTCAACCCGGTTCCGAGGTTCAGATTATTGCGGATGTCAAAGAGAAGGCTGTTGATTTCGGGCTGATTTTTGATATCCCTTATGAATCCGAAGAGATTGTCTCGCTGCCGCTGCGTCAGGAGCAGCTGTTCGTGGTTGTCCATCCGGAGCACCCGCTGGCATCTGAACCGGCAATTGCTCCGTCAGCCTTGTCCGGAGAACCGCTGGTGCTGACAGAGGATACCTGCACGTACCGCAGGCAGCTGCTGCAGGAGCTGCGGCATTCCGGTATTACGCCGAGAATTGATATGGAATTCGGGAATCTGGAGGGCATTAAGCAGGCGGTGAAACACCGCTGGGGAACGGCCTTTTTACCCCGGTATGCCGCCCAGGAGGAGCTTGACTCCGGGGCATTAATTGGAATTCCTCTAGCCGGGGAGCAGGAGAAGTTCTACATTCAGCTGATCTACCGTAAGGAACGGGGGCTGTCTGCGGCTTTTGGTGATTTCATTGCGGCGATGCAGCAGCAATAGACGCTTAACGCGAAGGGCCCTCCTGCCAACATTTTGGCGGGAGGGCTCTTCGGCTAAGTGAGGCTTAAATTCCTGCGGTGTGTTACCACTTGGAGCCGCCGGAATGCCGGCCTGATTTGCCGCCGCCCCAGGAGGAACCGCCGGATGAGCGTCCGCCGCCGCCCCAGGAGGAGCCGCCGGAAGAACGCCCTCCACCGAATCCGCCGGAGGAGGGCGGACCGGACGACATCCGTTTGCGTGCCTGCTCTCTCAGCTGGCGCTCGCGCATCATGGCCAGCTGGGCCTGGCGCTCGGCTTCTTCCTTTTGCCGCACGAGCCGGTTGGCCTCTTCGGTAAACGATGAGATCTGCGCAGCATAGGAGCGTCCAAGCGCTTCTAAATCATCGAGATTGTATGGACGGGCGGCCAGCCGTGACTCAAGCTGACCATATTCCGGCAGCAGGCTCACCTCGAAACGGCTCCGGCCGGCTAATCCCCGGCTCTCCAGCAGCCGCTGCGCCGAATCTGCCTGTCCTTGGCCCTCGAGGAAGATCCGCTTTACGGCCTCCAGCCGTTCATTCAGTTCATCGAGGCTTTGCGAGACACTGTTAAACTGGCGGGAGGTTTCCTCCTGCAGGGTGAGCAGACGGTCCAGCCCGCTGCGGGCATTGTCATATTCGCCGCGCTCATCGCTGGTCCAGGTTTCGATCTGCGGAACTTCACCCGCTCCTTGCCGCAGGCGGGCGCCGGTTGTATCCAGCACCTCAGCCAGACTGCTGAGATGCTGCTCTGCGAACCGGGATCTTGCTTCAGCCAGCCGGCTCTGCAGTTCGTTGCGCCGCTGGCTCAGCCCATCCCAGCTGCTGCGGACCGTCTCCAGATCACGCCGGTTATTCTGGCGGATCAGTGCCTGCCGTTCCGTCATGGCGATAGCCTCGGCAAGCAGGGTGTCCATGTTAGCGGCAATGCTGCGAACCTGATCCATGTCTCCAAGACGCAGCGGCGCTTCCAGCGTCTCTGCTGCCCTCCGTGCCTGCTCCAGGCTGTCGTAAGGCTTGACCTTCATATTGTGCAGGGAGTTCTGTTCAATCAATCCGTCAAGCTTCGTGCGTGCAGCAGCCAGAACGGAGGGGAAGCCCTGCAGTTTGTCGTCGTAGAGGTCAACATCACGTAGATCCTGCTCGATTTTCTCCTGATGCTCCTGTGCCTCTTCTGTAATGTCCTGTGCGGCAATCGGGTCGAAGAGCTCAAGCTGATCCGCTCTGGCTGTTGCTTCGGCAAGCTCTTTCAGATCCTCGGTAATTTCCTGCAATTCATAACCGGTTTCTTTAACCGCGTCCTGCAGCTGGCTATCAAGCTCGGGAGCATCCTTTTTGAGTTCGGTAATCTGCTGCTTAACATTACGGTCGGCATCACTAATAACGGCAATTTGCCGTTCTTCTTCGGCAAGCGAGCTGTGCAGCGTGTTTGCTGTCTGCTCAGCCTGGGCAATCGCTGTCTTAAGCGCAGCCAGCTGGTAAAATGCCGGCTGTGAAGAACCGGTGTTCTGCAGCGCGGAAATGTTCACGAGCTGGGCATCCAGGCGTTTGGAGATGCCGTCAACCATTTCTCCGGTTTTGCCTTGAACGATACCCTGGAACGGCTGCAGTGACTCCATGGCGCGGTTGGTCTGCACGAGCAAATCAGCCAGCTGATCCTGCTGGGCTGCAAGCTGCTTACGGCGGCGCAGTCCGGTAAAGAGCACGAACAATACGAATGCCAGCAGGGCGGCGCCTGCAACAATTGCGGCGATTGTCAACAGTGGAAGACCGCCGCTCTGGCCATTATTACCGGCTGCAGTCCCGTTGTCCGTGCCAGGGCCAGATCCGGCAGTTCCTCCGGCGCTGCCGCTGGAGGTTCCGCCCGTACTTCCGGCTGCAGCGCCTCCATTACCTGCCGCGCTGCCCAGAGACTGCAGCTCGGTGATTAGAGCGCGGATCCCTTCTGCAAAGTCGCCTGCTCTGGCGGAAGGGATGAAATATGAGTCGATTACACTGGTAATCGCCGAACTTCCGGTGCCCCCGCCCTGGCTCATTGACCAGCTGTCCAGCGCATTCTGCAGCCCGGGATTAATGAAATTCAGCTCCACCTGCTGGTCTCCCGAGGAGATCAGCAGCAGAATATCCCGGCTGGTTAGTGACCAGGCATCGTAGACATCACTGGCATAACGGGTAGAATCAGCCCCCTCCAAAGAATCGATGGTCAAGATGTGGAAGGTGTAAGGCTCTCCGGCAGCAGTATTGGCAATTGCAGCCGCTTCCTGCGCAGTAAGCAATCCGGCTTCATCGGTAACCAGCCCCTGATGTGCAGGAAGGGCAGCGGCTTGGACTCCGTTCATCCACAGCATGCTGAATATCAGGAACAAGGCGATATATTTTTTCAAATAGGGCACTCTCCGTTCTAGAGGACTATGGTTCAGCTGATTAAGCTGATTATATATTATTACACATCCGAAGTCCCGCCGATGCAGAGGGCGGAGAACCGTTTGATAAGCGAGCAATAAAAAAGCCGCATCCCCGAAACACGGGGATGCGGCAATCTGCATGTCAGCTATCTGGTTTGCAGGCAGAGTATATATTGAAGTCTCGATTTAATTTCCTTTTGCCATTTCAAATCTCCAACTTTTACTGCAAGATTGAGCAGATCCAAATAATCGTCAACCTGTAATGTCGTCCGGGTAGTGGCTGCGTTCATGGGTGTTCAGTCTCCTTTAACTCAATATAGTGAAGTGGATTAAATGTCGGGATACAATAATGATAATCATTATCAACTGTTATTGCTATTATCCACATTTTATCGGTAAAAAGCAATATAAAATTATAGGTTCTTACTTTATTTCTGTTATACCAGCTTCAGGACAGCGGGATGTTTGCACATTTTATCACAATCAAAGAGAGGGGAAGCAGGAATGCTACCATTTTTTGTCGAATACAGGATGTTATAAAGGCTGTTAGCTGATTTTTTGGAAAAAGGAGAATTGCGATGAAGCGGTGTAAACTCTTGCTTCTAATTAGCATTGTGTTCATGCTTGCACCCCCTGCTGCCGCTCACGCTGAAAGACAGGACATAAGATACCAGGCAGAATTAGATTATCCGCCTTATAAGTACATAGAGAATGGATATCTGACCGGCTTTGATATCGACTTGACGGGCATGATTTTTGAAAAGCATAATTATCTGATTCATTACAATACGGGTGATTGGGAGAATACCTACAAGCTGCTCAGGAACGGAAGGATCCACACAACCGGACTTATGGCTGTGACGGAGCAAAGGAAAAAGGACATATTATTCTCTACTCCTGTATTTAAGAGCTATGTCTCCGTGTACTCACGGTCAGCGCTTAAAGAAAAGGTCACCCTAAGCACCCTGGGAAAATATAAGGTCGGCGTAGGCAAAGACCAATACCCGGAAACAGTCCTGCAGAGCAAAGCACATGTTTCGCAATACATAGAATACGCAACCGTACCGGATGCGCTGAATGCTCTACAGAATGGCGAAATTGATCTCCTGTTTGAGAACCAGGGGGTAGTCGACTATTTAATTGTTGAACGGGGATTGACGGGTAAAATTATCCGCAAAATGAGCAATTTATACCCTGTAGAAGTTGCTTATGGCGTGAGTAAATCAATGCCCGGGCTTGTCCCGTATATCAATGCGAGGCTTGAGCGGCTCCGGCGTTCCGGGGCTTTTGAAGAACTGTATCAGCAATATTTCTTTGCTCATTCCGACAGCTACACCGCAATGATATATGGCCGGATTATTTCCGGTATTGTTATTGGTGCGTCTGTACTTTTATTTGGGGTTATTTGCATCAGGATATATATCCGGCGGCTCCGGCGGAAGATTCATTCGGAGCAGGAATTTTTTGAAGATGTCATCGAACATACCGGTATGATGGTGTGGGCAGTGCTAGGCGATAAGAGGATTGTGCGCTTTAATCAATATGCCGAAAAAATGACCGGGCTAAAAGAGAAGGAAGTGCTGGGTAAAAGGCTTGATGAGCTCCCTGATCTTAAAGGCGGAGTTGCTCTGCTTGGGGATTTGCTGACCAGGGCGGTCAACCGGGATTACGTGAATAATGTGGAATTGAAGCTGCCTGATCATTCACCGGAAGCGCGTTTTTTCTCTATACGGACTACATTAATCAAGGGCATGGACGAGCAGGATGAGGATATCTATCTTCTCGTGGGGCTGGATATCGATGAATGCAAACAGAGCGGGCTTAAGCTGCAGCTCAGCTATGAGGAACTGGAATCCACCTACGAGGAGCTGTCGGCAACAGAGGCTGAACTGCATGAACAGCTGCATAAGCTGAGTGTAAGCGAACGCCGCTTCCGCCTGACTTCGGAAGGCTCCGGGGCCTATATATGGGAGCTGGACTCCAATACCGGGAGCTATAAGCTGTCAGACCGCTGGTATGAGGTTATGGGCTATACAGAGGAAGAGATTAACTCGTTCGATAATGGGGTTCTCAGTATTATTCACCCTAATGACCAGCAGGCTGCGAACAAAGCCAGGCAGGATCATCTTAACGGACTGACCCCGATCTACGAAACCGAATACCGCATGCGCACCAAGGACAATAATTATATCTGGTTTGAAGTCAGAGGCAAAGCTATGACTAACCCTGCAGACGGGGTGGTGCTGTTCCATGGCTCCCTGATCGATATAAGCAGACGTAAGCAGGCGGAGCTCAATCTGAATAACAGCTACCAGGAGCTGGAAGCGACCTATGAACAGCTCACGGCGACACAGCAGGAGCTTGTAGAGCAATACGACATGCTGCTTGAGAATCAAAAGAACATCCACCGCCTGGCCTATATGGATTCGCTCAGTAATCTGCCGAACCGTATCTCCCTGCTGGAGACGATGGAGAAATACTTCCGGCGGCCGGGCAGCACAGCTGCGCTATTGTTCGTGGACACAGATAATTTTAAATATATTAACGATACGCTGGGTCATAAATCAGGGGATATTCTGATCCGTAAGGCCAGTGAGAGATTAGAGTCGCTTGTCCAGAATGAGGCGATGCTCTCCAGGCTCGGAGGCGACGAATTCGTGATATTTATCGAAGATGCGGTCGACCGTGATAAAGTGCTTAGCTTAGCAGATAATATTCTGCGCGCCTTCCGTAAATCTTTTCTTATCGGAGAGAGTAATCTGTATGTATCCGTCAGCATCGGCATTTCGTTCTACCCGGAAGACGGAGAAACTACAGAGGAGATTCTTAAGAATGCCGACGTGGCGATGTACCGGGCCAAAGAGGAAGGAAAGGGCACCTACGTCGTCTATGACAAATCGATGCATACCCCGTTCAACGAACGGATGAATATTGAGAAGCATCTGCGCAGTGCAATGAACAACAATGAATTTGAGCTGCACTATCAGCCTCAAGTGGATATTAAGACAGGTTTGATCTCCGGTTTTGAAGCTTTGATCCGCTGGAATAGTCCGGTGCTCGGATTTGTGTCTCCGCTCTCTTTCATTAAAATTGCTGAAGATTCCAGGCTGATTATCTATATCGGAGAATGGGTGCTGAGAGAAGCCTGCAGTTTTATGAAAAGCATCCATGACCGCACCGGCCTGCTCCACAAAATATCCGTGAACATCTCGATTATCCAGCTGCTGCAGGATGATTTCGTGGAAATGGTCTTGGAAAGCCTGGAGGAAAGCGGTCTTGAACCAAGCTGTCTGGAGCTTGAGATTACGGAATCCATCTTCATGGAATCCTTCGAAAATACGGTCAGCAAGCTGGAGTTCCTCAAGTCACGCGGAATCCGCATTGCCCTGGATGATTTCGGAACCGGTTATTCTTCCTTGAGTTATTTGCAGCACCTCCCGATTTCTACGCTCAAAATGGATAAGATCTTTATCGATTCCCTGGCCGATGACTCGTACAGCCAAACATTCGTTCACACCATTATTGTGCTTGGCCATAGAATGGGGCTTGAGGTTGTAGCCGAAGGAGTAGAGGATGTCAGTCAGCTGGCATTCCTGAACGAATCTGACTGTGACAAGGTTCAAGGCTATCTGGTAAGTAAGCCTGTGCCTCAGCGGGGCGTGTGGGAACTGCTTGAACATCAGAATTTTTATTGATTGTATTAAAAAACGGATCTGCGAATGTACGCAGATCCATTTTTTTTCGTGATCAGAAATCTAGGGGGGCGGCTTACTTACAGCAAAACAATTTTATTTTTACCGGTTTTTTTTGCTTCGTAGAGGGCATCATCCGCCTGCTGGAAGGTGAAGCTTTTCGAGTCGGTGGCTGAAAACTCATGCATTCCGATGCTTACGGTTACGGAGCTGCCCTCCATTTCCGCGACCGGCATGCCTGCGATGCCGGTCAGGATCCGCTCCATTATTTCATTGGCCTCATTCAGGGGCTTAGCGGTCAGGATAACTACGAATTCCTCTCCCCCGTACCTGGCGGCAAAATCATCAGTGCCGATATGTTTCAGCACCATAGCAGCTACTTGCTTAAGAACTATATCTCCTACCCAGTGCCCGTACTGGTCATTCACTTTTTTGAAATTGTCGATATCCAGGACCGCCAGCTGCATCGGAAAGGGATTGCTCTGCTGATGCTCGATGAGCCAGCCCAGATATTCATGAAAGGTCTTATGGTTATACAAGTCGGTCAAAGGGTCAATTTTGGAGAGCCGGTCCATGATGATATTCTGGATCCGCAGGTCCTGCTCCGACTTCACAGAGTCTTCCAGCGAACGCATAAGGTCTTTGCCCCGGCAAATAACTCCAAATCCGGCCAGCGCAGTAGCGGCGAAGATCAGAGCGATAATAACATGCTGGATCCGCAGCGTATATTCGTAGGACGGTGTACTAATAAACAGCATAACGGTGTAAATCAGACAAATGGCTGAGGATAATTTCATGTAACTGCTTTTCAGATAAATCATTGATACAAGCAGAGGCGCAAGCATGATAAGCGGCTTCACCGGATAATCTATACTAAGATTTGTAATGATTAGGATAGCATAGATATGACTTGCAAAAACAATTGAGAGTTCTGAATACTCAGGCTTCCATTTGCGGATCGATTCCAGGATGAGAATAAGGACAAGGATGATGGAATCGGGAATGAACACATGGGTAACGAAATATTGACGGTCCGTAAATTCAGGTCTAAGGCCCCACATAGATAGTGATATAAACAGCTGGCTTGCCAAATACACAAGCAGAACCAGCCAGAATGTATTCAGAAGTACCCGGTTCCAGTGATTTTGGCGAGGAGTTGGGGGTGGGATATGCATGAACAGTTCCTCATTTCCAGTGGCAAGATATCTATATATTCGACAAATGTTTCTGTTATCCTTCCAAGGGCTGTAAGTGTTATAATGTTCGGGTTTGGGTGATATATTAGAATAATAAGGTGATGTTAGTTCATTATTTAGGATATAAACACGAATTATCTATTGTATATGTCCTTGACACATTCGTCTGTTTTCTGTAAAATCGCAATTGGCTCATAAAATAATTGAAGCTGTTCGTATATCCCCGAAGATAGGGTTTGGGGGTTTCTACAGGGAACCGTAAATTCCTGGCTACGAATAGGGTGCATTTTGCATACCTATGAAGGGGCCGGGATTTTTTGTGTTGCGTTTACAGAAATCTATAGATATCGCGGAAACGAGACACCTTGCCCGCTTAATATAGGCAGGGGACAGCCGTTTCTTCCTGGGAGGAACTGAGAACAGATGAGTAAATATGATGTGATTGTCGTGGGTGCCGGTCCGGCTGGAATATTCGCTTGTTATGAATTGACGCGTAAAGCGCCCGAGTTGAAGGTACTGCTTGTGGACAAGGGGCATGATATATACCGCCGCAGCTGCCCGATCCTGGAGGAGAAAATCAAGCTGTGTCCGCCCGCCTCGGGACGTAAAGAATTCGCAGGCTGTCTGCCTGCCTGTTCGATCACAGCCGGTTTCGGGGGAGCGGGAGCTTACAGTGACGGCAAATTTAACATTACAACAGAGTTCGGCGGCTGGATGACCGATTATCTGGCGCCATCGAAGGTGCTGGAGCTGATCGAATACGTGGATGCCATCAATCTTGAGCATGGAGCGACACCGGTAATTACCGACCCGACCACGGACAGCATCCGTAATATTGAGCAGCGCGGATACGCCGCCGGACTCAAGCTCTTGCGGGCGCAGGTGCGGCATCTCGGCACGGAGCAGAACCTGGAGATTCTTAAATCGATCTATGAATATTTGAAAACACGCATTGATATGTTATTCAAGACCGAGGTTCAGGATATTGTTACTGTTAAGGAGGACGGCTCCCACCGGATTACGGGAATTATACTCAAAAACGGTGATAGCTACGAGGCGGATCACGTGATGATTGCCCCCGGCCGTGACGGCTCTGCCTGGATGACCGAGGTGCTGAAGAAGCGCCGGCTGAAAATGTACAATAATCAGGTCGATGTAGGCGTAAGGGTTGAGACGTCTGATGTGGTAATGCGTGAGATTAATGAACACCTGTATGAAGGCAAATTTATTTTCAATACGTCGGTAGGTACCCGTGTCCGCACGTTCTGCAGCAACCCTTCCGGTCATGTTGTTGTAGAAAATCACAGCGGGGTGATGGCGGCGAACGGCCACTCGTATAAAGATCCGAAGCTTGGCTCAAAAAATACGAACTTTGCCCTGCTGGTGTCACATACCTTTACAGAGCCTTTTGATAAGCCGAATGAATACGCCCGGGAAATTTGCAAACGGGCCAATGATTTGTCCAGCGGCGGCGTAATTGTACAGAAATATGGCGACATCCTGCGCGGACGCCGTTCTACAGAGACGCGGATCAAGGAAGGGTTCCTCGAGCCTACGCTGAAAGAGGCGGTACCAGGCGATCTGGGCCTGGTCCTGCCGTACATCACCATGAAGAGCCTGATTGAAATGGTAGAGGCACTGGAAAAGGTAACGCCGGGCATCGCGTCGGAACACACGCTGTTCTACGGCGTGGAAGCGAAGTTCTATTCCGCCCGGCCGAAGCTGACAGACAGGCTGGAGACGGAAATCTCCGGGCTCTACTGCGGCGGGGACGGAGCAGGTGTAACCCGGGGACTGGCTCAGGCGGGTGCAGCCGGAGTCTGGATCGCGCGGGGGATCCTGGAGCGGGCAGCCGTTACTGCCTAAAATATAGATACAATAAAGCGGGCTGTCTCTTAGTGCAAAGTGTTTGCACTAGGAGATGGCTCTTTTTCGTGAAGGGATCTAATCATTGCTGATTAAAGTGACAGCGGTTTATTGTATGGGACTTAAGGCATAAGACTTTATCAATGAAAGTATTTCCTTTATTTAACTCTGTTGATATAATGTTAGAATACATAACATGATTGGAGTGGAAGTCGGAAATGTCAGTTCGCCGGAGTAAGAATGTCCTAGTCACACTGTTGCTGCTGCTGGTTGGTCTGTATGGGTTATGGATTGATATGCTTTGGGTCCATAAGCTGGTGTTCCTGGTGTTGATGGCGGCACTCGGCGGGTTCGCATGGAATGCTTACCGTAGGGGACTACAGAGGGAGGAGTTTCTGAAGCAAACCCGGGACCAAGTCGAAAGTCTCAGCAATGAAATTGTCGTTACCTCGGACAGGCTGCACGGGGCGCTTGAGGAAATCAGCCGCCATACGGAAGGGCTGCAGCAGACAGCCGATTATTCACATGCCTATGAAGTAGACCTGCAGACCCGCAGCACTGAGGCTAAGGCTAATATCGAAGGCGCCTTTGCGACAATGGGCGGAGTGGCGGATGTAACCGCACATATTAAGGAACTGACCGAACGGCTGGGGGCAAATATGCTGGATGCCCGTCAAGAGATGACGGGCATGCTCGGCTCCCTCCGGAACACGGATGCGGTGATGGCGGAATTACAGGAGCAGAGCGCGGATATGCTGAACAAGTTCACCGCACTGAGCGGTCATCTTGCCCTGGTAGAGGAGATTAATTCCCTGATTGTCGGGATTGTGAATGAGACCTCGCTGCTGGCGTTGAATGCCTCGATTGAAGCGGCACGGGCCGGGGAGCAGGGACGGGGATTTGCCGTGGTTGCCGGCCGCATCAGGCAGCTGGCTGATCAGAGCCGAAGCTCGGTGGAACGGTCTTCAGCTGTGCTGTCGGATATCAATAACGGGGTCCGGCAGGTGCTGGAGTCAGTAACTAAAGAGCAGAATGCTGTCTCCCATGGGGTGAATGAAGTAGCGGCTGTGAAGCTGCGGCTGTCCGATATGTCGGCAAGAATCGAAGAGGTAGGGACCGCCGTTGCCGATACCGTTACCGCCGCCTCGCGGCAGAGCGGGCTGATCGGAATAGTGACAGGGGAGCTGAGCGGTGCGGTGGCCATTGTGAATGAGACCATTGCCGGTGTAGACCTGACGCTGGAGCAGGTAACACGGCAGCGTTCGCAAATTGGACAGCTGAATGAGATCAGCGCCAGTCTGCTTGGCGAGTCGCAGGCTTTGCAGCAGTCGGTGAACCAGATAGCCGGACGGGAGGCTGTTGAAATGAGCCAGTACGCTGCCCGGCTGCAGGAAATGCAGAGCCTGCTGCAGGAAATTTCAGCGAAGCAGGAGCTGTGTGCACCGGATGCTGTCAGCCATGGCAATGTACTCACTGCCTGCATGAAAAGGGTGCCAGATGTCCAGGCGATCTGGTCCAACCGCACGGACGGCACTTTTATCTACTCCGAGCCGGCGGCCGGACTGATGAACGCCAAACGCCGCGACTGGTGGAACGGGGCGATGAGCGAAGGTGAATATGTCTCCCGGCCGTATGTATCGGCGATTACCAAACGCTCCTGTATCACTTTGTCCCGGGCCATTAAGAACGGGCAGGGGGAGACAGTGGGTGTAGTGGGAATTGACCTGGCAGTATAACCTGCAGCTGATTCCAGACTCCCTGCCAGTTCTTTTTGGCTATCCGTTCTTCGTAGACAGGATGAAGCCGGGGGTTGGCGTTGAACAGTGGGGAGGGTCTCACGATCAGGTCAAGTACATCTCTGACCCCGTGTGGCGCAGATAAGATAACCTCGCCCTGTCCGGTAAGTGCAAGACCCAGGGCAGTCGCCGTTTCAGGAAATTTTGACATGCCGTCTGTGGCCGATGTATAGGGCTCCAGATCGTTAACAACATGCATTCTCGCCTGGTTTTTGACCGACCAGGGGACCGATGGATCGGCCTCCCGCAGCCGGGCTTCCCAGGCTTTCTCTATTTCCTCCCGAATATCGGCAGGGTCGTAATATATTACATCCACATCCCCCAAAGGTGTTCTGCTGGTAAAGTCATGCTGGACATCCCACACTTTAGAGCGCACAAATCCGGCGCAGACCCAGCAATCCGGCAACCCCAGATCCCTGGCAGCTGCCAGAATATCCATCATCCAGCGGTCTTCGGCAACTAGACGCAGCAGCTCTTCTTCATCATGTATCCGCAACCGGATGCACCTCCGTAACATTAAAAGGGCTCTCTGAAAGCTCCAAGTTCATTTTAAGGGAACAATGGGCAGATTGCTAATGAGCTCAAAGTCATGAAGCCTAAAAAAGAGGGATACGAGGACGATGCTGCTGTCTTCGTATCCCTCTTAATATATCATTGGACTGGTGATGGGTAGCGGACTCCTGAAGCGGGGTTACCCCTCCAGCAGCAGCGCTTCCGGATCTTCCAGCAATTCCTTAACCTTGACGAGGAAGCTTACCGCCTCTGAACCGTCCACGATCCGGTGATCGTAGGATAGGGCGATATACATCATCGGCCGGTTGACGGTTCTTTCCTCATCCAGCGCGATCGGACGCAGCTGGATCTTGTGCATGCCGAGAATGCCGACCTGCGGGGTATTCAGGATCGGTGTAGAGAGCAGGGAGCCGAATACGCCGCCGTTTGTAATCGTAAAGGTACCGCCCTGCAATTCCGGAAGACTGAGCGTGTTAGCGCGGGCCTTGGCGGCCAGTTCGCCGATCTGCCGCTCGATTTCCGGGAAGCTGAGCCGGTCCGCATCACGGACAACCGGCACAACCAGTCCTTCCTTGGCGGATACAGCGATGCCGATATCATAGAATTTCTTAATCAGCAGCTCCTCGCCGTCAATCTCTGCATTCAGCAGCGGATAGGCTTTGAGCGCACCGATGACAGCCTTGGTGAAGAAGGACATGAAGCCGAGTCCGACATCATGCTTCTCTTTGAAGGCATCCTTGCGCCGTTTGCGGATGTCGAGGATGGCGGTCATGTCCACCTCGTTGAAGGTGGTCAGCATGGCCGCGGTCTGCTGCGCTTCAACCAGGCGGCTGGCAATCGTCAGCCGTCTGCGCGACATGCGCTTGCGCTCCACGGCCTTGCCGTCCTGCTGCGGCGCTGCATTAGCCGCAGCGGGCTTCGCTGCCGCAGGTGCAGCCTGCGGCGCCGGAGCGGACGGCGCAGCGGCCCCCTGGCCGGCTGCGCCATGGCCGTTCACATCGGCCTGGCCAATCCGGCCGATGGGGTCGCGGGCACTGACCTCGCCGAGGTCGATGCCCCGCTCCCGGGCCAGCTTGCGCGCCCCCGGCGAAGCCAGGGCCGCAGTGCCGGCAGCCGCGCCTTCGGGAGCGGCTGGTGCCTGGGCAGCGGCGGCCGGAGCCTCCGCTGCCGCTGGCGCAGCAGCGG
Organism: Paenibacillus pedocola; assembly: GCF_031599675.1. NCBI lineage: Bacteria > Bacillati > Bacillota > Bacilli > Caryophanales > Paenibacillaceae > Paenibacillus > Paenibacillus pedocola. Next base: position 432,002 of record NZ_CP134223.1, read on the forward strand.
GACTTGCGCTGCTGGCTGCAGGCGCCGCCTCGGGCTGGCTGCCCCCGGCGGCCTGCGGTGCAGCGGCTTCGCCGGCGCTGCCGATCACGCCGATCGCCTCGCCTACGGCGACGTTCTCGCCAGCCTGGCGGAGGATGGCGGAGATGACGCCATCCTCCTCGGCACTGATCTCAAGATTGACCTTGTCAGTTTCAAGCTCGGCCAGCACATCGCCCTGACCGACGGTGTCGCCTTCCTTTACCAGCCATTTGTAGATCGTTCCTTCGGAAATCGATTCGCCCAGATCGGGTACTTTAATTTCGGACACAGGCCGATACCTCCCCAAACTTAATAGTTTTCATTATCGTGACACCGTCCCCGGATTAGGAGGACGGCACAGGCGCTTGTACTTGCGAGTTCGATTTTAGGGCTTCCGTAACGATGCGACGCTGTTCGAAGCTGTGAACATCGGCATAACCGCTGGCCGGACTGGAGCGTTCCGGACGGCCGATATACTGTACCGAGACATTCTGAGGGGCGATATTCCGCAGCCGTGGCTCGGTATAACTCCAGGCACCCATGTTCTTCGGCTCTTCCTGTACCCAGATAATCTCCTGCAGCGAGCGGAAGGAGTTCAGGTGGGCCGCCAGCTCCCGTTCCGGGAACGGGTAGAGCTGCTCCAGCCGGAGGATATGGAGCCAGGACCAATCCCGGTCTCCCGCGGCTTCAAGCTCAGTTTGCAGATCAATGGCTACCTTGCCGCTGCAGACCACCAGGCGTTTCACCTCGGCGGGCTTACTGCCCAGCAGCGGCTCCGGCAATACAGCCTGGAAGCCTCCGGAGGCAAGCTCGGATCCGGGAGAGGTGCTGCGTGTGTTGCGGATCAGACTCTTCGGTGCCATGATTACCAGCGGCTTGGCGTCAGGCTGCCCGCACAGAGCCGCTTGGCGGCGCAGCAGATGGAAATACTGCGCAGCAGTGGTCAAGTTCGCTACGGTCCAGTTCTCTTCGGCAGAGAGCTGCAAAAACCGTTCCAGACGGCCGCTGGAATGCTCCGGCCCCTGTCCTTCATAGCCATGAGGGAGCAGGATAGCCAGATTGCTGCGCTGTGTCCATTTGGCCCGTCCGGCGGAGATGAACTGATCAATAATGACCTGCGCGGCATTGGCGAAATCACCGTACTGGGCTTCCCAGAGTACGAAGGTCTCCGGGGCGAACACATTATAGCCATACTCATAGCCCAGCACCGATGCTTCCGAGAGCGGGCTGTTGTATACCCCGAAGGAAGCGGAAGAGGATGTGAGCTGATGCAGCGGAGAGAAGAGGGCCCCTGTCTCGCTGTCATGCAGTACAAGGTGGCGGTGGGCAAATGTGCCGCGCTGTGAATCCTGTCCGCTGAGGCGGATCGGGGTACCGTCCTTCAGGATGGTCGCGAAAGCCAGCGTTTCGGCCAACGCCCAATCTACCCGCTCTCCATCCTTGAGGGCATCCTTGCGCCGCTGGAGAATCCGCTCCAGCTTCGGATATACCTTGAAGCCGCGGGGTGCAGTCAACAGCTCCTGGTTGATCTCCTGCAGGCTGCTGAGCGGAACTGCTGTAGTGCGCGGAGCCTTGGATTCCACATCAAGCGCCACTGCCGTTTTGGACTCTGCATTTTTGTGCTTGCCTTCTTTCATAGACTCAAAGGCTGCCTGCAGTACGCTTTCTGCCTCAGCATTCATCCGCTGCACATCTTCCGCCGAAATAATTTTCTCGCTCTGCAGCCGTTCGGCGTACACTTTGTAGACCGTCGGGTGATTCCGGACTTTACTGTAGACAATCGGCTGAGTGGTATCAGGGTCGTCCATCTCATTATGGCCATGACGGCGGTAGCCGATCAGGTCAATTACGAAATCCTTTTTGAACAGATTGCGGTAGCTACTTGCCAGACGGACGGCTGAGATACAGGCTTCCGGATCATCGGCGTTGACATGCACAATCGGAATTTCATAGCCCTTAGCCAGGTCGCTGGCATAGTGGGTAGATCTGGAATCCTCGCTTTCCGTCGTAAAGCCAATCCGGTTATTGACGATAATATGCAGGGTGCCGCCATTCTGATAACCTTTCAATTTGCCGATATTAAGTGTTTCCGCAACGATACCCTCACCCGGGAAAGCGGCATCCCCGTGCATAAGAACAGCCATAGCTTTACTCGTGTCCAGCTTCGGCAATCCCGGTGTGCTCCGGTCCTCCTGGGCAGCACGGGTGAAGCCTTCAACCACGGGATTCACGAATTCCAAATGGCTCGGGTTGTTGGCCAGCGTGATCCGCGTACGCACGGTTTCTCCCTGTCTTACTGCACGGTCTGCACCAAGATGGTACTTCACATCGCCGGTCCAGCCGTAGTTGATGCCCATGGAACCTTCGGATGGAAACAGCTCTTTATTCGGGGAGTGATGGAACTCTGAGAAAATAATATCATACGGTTTGCCCAGAATGTGAGCCAATACATTCAGGCGTCCGCGGTGAGCCATCCCCATCAGGATATGCTCTGCACCGTCATGGGCGGCCGCACGCACGACTTCATCCAGCATCGGTACCAGGGCGTCATTGCCTTCCAGGCTGAAGCGTTTCTGGCCGACAAAGGTTTTGTGCAGGAAGGTCTCGAACTGTTCCACCTGAATCAGCCGGTTCAGCAGCTCCTTACGTTCACTGTTGTTCAGGGGAGCAGGGGAGCTTGTGGATTCCGCCTGACTGTTCAGCCAGCGCAGCTCCTTCTCGTCATGCACATGCCCGAATTCATAGGCGATAGTCCGGGTATAGGCCTGAAGCATGCGCTGAACGGCATCCCATGCGGTCTTGACATCTCCCGGAGCGTTCTCCCAGATCAGCGAAGCAGGCAACGCCATCAGATCTTCACGGGTCAAATCATAGGTTTTATAATCCAGCCACTGGGCCATAGGGTTCTCCCCCCGGTCCAGCGGATCAATGTTGGCGGCCCGATGGCCATGTATGCGAATATTAGCGATCAGCTTCGAGGCTCTTACAGCCTTTTTCAGCCACTCTGCATCTCCTGATACGGAAGGCTGCGGTACCTGGGTCGTATCCGGATCCAGTGGAGGAGGGCCGGAGGTGGTAAAAAGATCGCGGTAGTTAGGTTCTACTGAAGATGGATCATTAACGAACTGCTCATATTTCTCTTGAATATAACCCAAATTCGGTCCGTAATAATTGCTCCAAACGGATTCATTATAAGGTCCTTTGGCTGCCATGAATACATCCTCCTAACGGATGAACCCCACATGCGCCCAAACAGCACCGGCGTTAGGTGGAGCTACGATGTTTGCGGTTTCATTCCTTATCCTATTGTGCTACTTTAGGGGCGGCTAATCAATTCATACTTTGATCTATTCCGTTCGCAAAACGGCATGATTCAGCCTACAATTGATGCGGAACGATCATATGTTTTTTTAGTGTTTAAAATTCTAAAAAATGGGTATATGGTTTAATAAATATCTAGGAAAATAGTTTCATATCCGTTTAGGTCCTAAGGGGTAGAATGGAGTGAATGCCTATTTGAGTTACACAAATTATTACAAATTCAAGCTGCTTTTTTCAAATTCTTTTCATTTAAAATTTCCACAAAGCGACACATTTTTTGAGCAAGGCATTATATAATGTTATTGCGGATAACGGTTTCATGAATTCTAGCCAGATCCTTTCATGTGAAGGATCCAGTAAAGGGTAAACCTCGCCGAAAGGCAGGGACACAAAGTCTCGGGTCTAATGTAGAAATACTACGACGGCCGGACTGCCTGGGGACGCAAAATCTTAGGAGGAGATTTCTTGGATATGTCCAACCAGGGGAATGATGGGGAACTGCAGGCAGTTGATCTGGATTTAGAATGGGTATATTTGATGATGTCGGCTAAGAAGGCCGGCCTCAAGGTGGATGAGATCCGCCAGTTTTTAAGTGAAAAAACGTTGCAGGTAATGTGAGATGGGGCTGACCGGACGATACATACAGAAAAGGGCACAGCGAAAGAGATGCTGTGCCCTTTTCTGTATGGCCGGGAAGGGGAGCGTCACTTAATCCTTCTGCTCCAGCCGCCATTTCTGATAATCCAGAAATTCCTTGAATTCCCGTTTACTTATCCCTGAAGCCATAGCTTCCTGTACGAGCCGGAACCATTCTCCGTCGAGTGAAGCCTCCTGTGATTCCAGGGGTTCGCCATACAGCAGTGCATGAATAGATACCTGAAGCGCATCGGCGATCTTTTCGATGAATTGGATAGAGGGGTTGGATTGAATATTTCTTTCCACATTGCTTAGGTATGATTTCGCCACGTCAGCCTTGTCCGCCAGCTCAGATAAAGACAAACCCTTTTCCAAACGGAGATGGTGGATACGACTTCCCATATTATCTGGCACGATTAAAACGCCCCTCCGTTACTTTTTGTTATCAGTATAGCAAATTTTCTCATAGCGGACAAAAATCATTGTTTGATCGTCATCAGCTGAGGTCCCGTCTATAAAAAAGGCATATCCAGCCCGGGTTAGGGAAGGATATGCCTTTTTGGTAAGCTTACCTCGACTATTTAAGTTCTCCTAAACCTTGTTTAGCATTGAAGGTCCAGGTAAGGTCCAGTTTATCTCCCTGGAATACGTTCTGATCCTGACCGTTGTCTACAAAGACGAAGGCTACCTTGAAGACCTTGGATTGTCCGGCTGTGATACCGCCAGGCAGAGCGCCGGTGCTGATCAAATCATAGTTAGCCGTATTTTTCAGATCCTTCAGGGAGATTTCCCCGATGACAAAATTGGTGATGTCGCCGCTGACATAAGTATCCTTGAGAAGTTTGACTTTGAAATGGTCACCCAGATCCTGTCCCGCGTTATTCGTACCGGCATCGGTTACCGTGTAAGCGCTAGCCAGTTTCAGCTCCTTGATATCGAGTGAGCCGCTGTTTTGCAGAGTGAAGTTACGGACGGCGATGTCACCAGGCTTGAGGTTGCTGAGGTTAACGATTTCCGACGGGCTGGTATTCAGATCCAGTGTTCCTGCTGCGAAGGTAGCTGTGCTCTGCGCAGTATCGCTGAAGTAAGCGAACGTTCCTCCTCCGATTAAAGACAATCCCAGTGCCGCCGATGCAATACCCAGACCCAGTGTTTTTTTGATACCCATAATATAAATTCCTCCTCGGTTATGTTTTTATTATTGAATAGCAGGGTTTACTTGAATTCGCCGGCTCCCTGGCTGGCTTCGAAGTTCCAGGTAAGCTTCAGCTTATCGCCTTGGTAATAGTTTTGCGGCTGGAAGTTTTCTTTGAAGGCAAATTGAACGGTGAGCTTATCCTCGGTACCCGCTTTAATGCCTGATTTTTCCCCTCCAAGCAGCGTACCCAGTATTTTTCTGGCTACGAGATCCGGGCTCTGGCTCTCCAGATCGGCGAGCGAAATGATAAGAACCTCCGGCTGTTTTTTGTCGTTGTTATTCAGGAAAGTAACGATAATATCATCCTTCAGATTATGGCTGCCGTTGTTGTTGTTCGTGTCCGTCACTGCGGATGAAGTCTTCAGCAAGACCTTGGGAATGTCGAGGGAGCCGTCATTTTTCAGTTTGAAATCTCTGGTGATCAGATCGCCAGGCTTCAGATTGCTGAGATCAACAATGACAGCAGGGTCAGAGGTGAGGCTAAGAGTTCCGTTGTTAAATGCAGCTGTGCTCTGGGCGGAATCGCTAAAGTAAGCGAAAGTGCCTCCGCCGACAAGTGTCAGGCCAAGCGCTGCGGAAGCAACGCCGAGACCCAGTGTTTTTTTAATATTCATTTGTTCATCCCTCTCTCATAGATCTTTTTGGCAACAGGTGTACCTTTAATTATTGTGACTCCGCGTTTCGTAAACGGGAGATAACAATCAGTTATTGAAGCGGCATGGTTTCGGGGCCTGCCGGCGCGGCTGCGGCGCTTTTCTTTTCAAGTGCGGAAACGGCCTTCCAGGAGGTATAGAGTGCATAGAGCAGCAGCAGGAGACCCGGTATGATCATCAGCATGACACTGCCTGCCTTCGAAACCGCGAAATTCATCGCGTACCCCACATAAGGAACCGTTACTCCGGTATATTGCCCTACGACATTCGTTGAGCTGACCGCAGCCGAATCCGCAGCATCATTGTTATCGCCTTTGGTTGTGTAGGTGGCCTCACCCGTGGCAGTGTTTACAGTGGCGTCGATAACCCGGTGGGTGATCAGAATATTCTCAGGATTCATAAATGTGATGACGTCGCCCTTTTGGAAGCGGGTCATATCGCCGCCAGGCTTGATAGCAACGATGGAGCCGGTATGGATGCCGGGTTCCATGGAGCCGGATAAGACGGTTTTGATCTGATAGCCGAAGAAAGCCGGTTCGCCGCCGGAAGCTTTGGAGATCACTACGGCAACCACCACAAGCAGGAAAACAAGGGACATCAGCAGGGTCAGTGCTGTACTGACTATTTTTTTAATACGCATTATTCATCGCCGCCTTTACTGGGTTCTGTGACCGGAACGGGAGAAGCTGCGGGAAGTTCCGGTACGGTATTGTCATTTTCGGTTATGTCCTGAACAGGCACTGCTGCCGGTGTTGGAGATGGATCGGGTGTATCCGCGCCGGAAGCAGGGGCGTCTGGGGCGGCAGTGTCTGGGATGGCCGCGTCTGGAGCGGCGCTGTTGTCCGGCGCCGGCTTATCCTCTACAGGCTTATCTTCTGCCGGCTTGCCGTTGTCCGGCACCGCAGGGACGGTTATCTCTGGGTGTCCTTCTCCCGCTTCAACAACCGGGGTCTTGTCATCAGCAGGATCTTTATCGTCCTGCTTGCCGTCGTCAGCTTTTTCCGCCAATGCTTCTTCCTGAAGCTTTGCCTTGGCATCTGTGATTTCCAGCTGCTGATTGTGCAGACTGCTTACTGCCGAGGACAGGCTGCTCCGGGTAGAGGTCAGATCAGCATTCAGCTGCTCATAGGCCGCCTGCAATTCGGCAGAAACATCAGGCTGTGCTTCATATGCTTTGGCCACGAAGTCAAGCAGCCCGCTGCCGCCGGAAAAGCGGGAGTGTTCCTGCCCGAGGAATCCGCGGTCAGGATTGCCTGGCGGCAGCGCACTGCCGGCTGTATGAATGGAGTTCAGATAGTCCATAATTTGGTTGTAAGTATCCTTGAGCGGTTCGGACAATACTCCGCTTTGGGCTGAATCCTGTTGCATTTGCCCGAAGATCTGTGCATCACGGATTTCCAGACAATTGGGTTCAAGTTGGAGCATATAACCCCAGGCCTGATGCAGAATAGCTGCCGCATTGCTGGCCTCCTGCAAAATCTGCTGCCAGATCCCGAAGTTGGTGTTGAGCTGTGCATCTATTGCCGCAATGGCGGAATTGGCAGAGGAAATCTGTGCTGCTACAAGCTCTTCAGCCTGATCCAGCTCATCCTGAGACAGTGCTGAGAGGTCCGCGGGACCTGTGAACTCTCCGGCCGTGCTGTGGCTGGCAAGAGAAGACTTAAGCTCGATGATTCTGTGGATGTGCCCGGACAGCTCCGAGAGCAGCTGTTCAATCTGTCCCGGGAAGACGGAACAGAGCTCTATGCTGCTGGTTTGCTGCAGCGAGGTATTGTACTCTCCGTAGGTGCTGCCGATCTGACCGGAGGTGTACAGGACAAGAACGGATACAGCCACACCGGATTGCAGAATACGAAGCCCGGTTTTACTTGGTTTTTTTTTACGCCGTCTGGCGGATCTGGGGTACAAAGGCTAGCCCCCTCTCATGGCTTTACAATCATTCATTCGTTATATTCGTTCTTTATTAAGAACAATTTGATAAGGAAATCATACACCGTCTTCCGGGCAAAAGAAAAATGTGAATTAAGCTTAAAAGTTCTTAATAACGTACAATAATGAAGTGTTATCTTTGTATTACTGCTAGTATCGCTGTTTTACGCAAAATATTCTTTATAAAGAACAATGATTCGCACCTCGCAGATCGCCAATAACGCAAAGCAGCGGTCCTCCAATACCTGGAGAACCGCTGCTTTGTTTCGATAGATTATTCTATATGTCCGGATTTGTTTCAAGCGTAGGAGAGTTGTGTGTTCGGCCGGCCGGTTAGGGAAGCTTTTCTCCGCGTGAGCTTACATACAGGTCATACCATTCCTTGCGGGTCAGCTCCAGCTTGTCCGCACCTGCGCAGGCGGCAATCCGCTGCGGATTCACCGTTCCGATGACTGGCTGAATGGCCGCCGGATGGGTCATCAGCCAGGACAGGACGATGGCCTCAGGCGTTGTATTCTTCTGCCGGGCGAGCTCCTTGACCAGCGCGGCCGTATTCACGACATTCTCCGGCTGGCCTTCGAGTGAACGCCCGCTGAAGCCTCCTTGCGCCAGCGGCCCCCAGGCCTGCAGCTGGATGTTCTCCATGCGGCAGTATTCTATGGTTCCCTCCGGAAAGGTAATATCCTTCCAAGGCTCGCGGTTCACGCTGACCATGGCATCAAGCCAGCTGATCTTGGCCAGACTCATATGCAGCTGGTTGACGATAAAGGGTTCGTCACAGTAATGCTGGAGCAGCCTGATCTGAGCAGCGCTCATATTGGAGACCCCGAAGTGGCGCACTTTTCCTGCAGCTTTGAGCTGATGCAAAGCTTCGGCTACTTCTTCGGGGTCCATCAGCGGATCAGGACGGTGCAGCAGCAGGATATCAATATAGTCTGTCCCGAGGCGGGATAAGGTTCCGTCGACACTCTTTAGAATATGCTCTCTGGAAATATCGAACGTATTAGTGGTCTCCCCCGGTTCAATCAGCTTGATGCCGCATTTGGATTGTATAATGATCTCCTCACGCAGTCCCGGCCGGTCTTTAAAAATCTGCCCGAATACCTTCTCCGCCTTACCGCGGGTATAAATATCGGCATGATCAAAAAAATTGATGCCGATCGACAGAGCAGCTTCAACGGCTTCATGTCCCTGTTTGATATTCTCAGCTGTAATTGGTTCATGGTCCCAGCCTCCGCCCAGCCCCATACATCCTAAGGCTATGCGGCTGGCAGGAATCCCGCGTTTGTTAAGTGGCAGCGTTCTCAGCAAGAAGTATCCCTCCGTCACAATGGAATTGAAGAATCAGGGAATATTGTACACCTTTAGAAGCCGGTGTGGTATTTTTTGTCGCTGGAGGAACGGTGCTTTGTGCCCTCTTTATCCTTCTCCTCCTGCTTTTCCAGCGTTAAATCCTCTATCGGAATCGGATCGACGTTCTGCTCGCTTTCATGCATGTCGAACAGGCTGGGCTTGTCTGTCGGGTATTGCTCCGGATGGTTGCGCTTGTCTCCCTGCAGCTTTTTTTCCTCGTGCGGCTGCTTGTTTTCGTTCATGCTTGTTCCCTCGCTCTCATTTTGCAGTTTTGTTCGTTAATACACGTAATAGGCTGCTGTTAAACAGCAAAGAGGCCCTGAGGGCCTCTTCTATTCCTTGCCTATAACGACAGCGGGGTTCCGAAGTCGTTCAATTTGCGTGCCGCAACATCCTGGTAGAGACGTTTCAGCCAATTCAGTTCAGTAAGACTGTGCTCATATCTGCCGTACATCAGATGAAGCGCCGAACGGGGGACGACAGAAATATGGTCTTCGTACACCTGGTAGGCATAGTTGACCTGATGTTCAATCTCCCGGATCCGTTCCTCCAGTACCTTCTCGACTTTATCCTGATTGATATAGCGTGAGAGGGCCAGGGCCATATAGAGGGGATGAAAGACCAGATCGACTTTCTTAATCTGCTGCAGAATAAGCTGCTCGAACAAGGCCTTACCCTTATCGGTAATCCGGTAAATCGTCTTGTCCGGCCGGTCATTGCTGCGGATCGTCTCTACAGCTTCAATATAATCATCTGCAGCCAGCTTGTCGACAGCATAGTAGAGGGAGCCCATCTGCAGCTTCATCATCTGATCATACATCCGTTCCTTCATAATGAGTGTGATCTCATAAGGATGCATATCCTTCTCCTGAAGCAGACCGAGGATCACCAGTTTCATGGACATGGCCCGTTACCCGCGTTCAGTGGAGGGCTGAGCAGCCTTGGGCTGAACTGTAAGGCGGTCTTTCGGCATCAGGAATACAAAGACTACTCCCAGCACCGCAGGAATCAGCGCCCACATAAAGGTATGAGAGATGGAATCGGATAGTGCCCCTGTAATCTTATCCAGTACGGCAGCCGGAATGTTGGCTCTTGCCTCCGGCGTCAGAGCTGCGCGCGAATCGCCAAACGAAGCGGCCTCTGCGCTGCCGCCAAAGGCATCACTAAGACTGTTCGTAAAGCCGTTGCGCTGGATAATTCCGAAGATCGTAATTCCAAGCGTCATGCCGAGCGAGCGCATGAAGGTGCTGGTGGAAGTAGCTGATCCGCGCTGGCGCATATCAAAATGATGAATGGAGGACATGCTGAGCACGGAGAAGGAGAAGCCCACACCAAATCCGGTCAGCGCCATGAAGATATTTAGCATCAGCCTGGAAGTGTCAGGTGACAGGGTGCTTAAGCAGAAGACGCCTGCCAGGAAGCAGACTGCCGACAGAATCATAATATTGCGGAAGCTGGTTTTGGTGGTGAGCAGTCCTCCGGTTTGGCTTCCGAGGACGGTCCCGATCATCATCGGCATCAGAATCAGCCCTGAATTGGTAGCCGAACCGCCGTATACACCCTGTACAAAGATAGGGATATATACAGTTGCCACGATAAAGGTCGAGCCGTAGAACAAGCCGATTACACTGCTCGTTGCGAAAAGGCGTTTACCGAACATGGCGAAGGAGATGACCGGTTCGGAAGCGTATCGCTCGATGAAGATGAAAGCAATCAGCAGGACCGCAAAGCCGGCAAATAAGCCGAGGATAGCCGCGGAATCCCAGGCATATTGATTGCCGCCCAGCTCCAGTGCGAACATCAGGCAGATAATGGAGCCGACTAGCGTAAAGGCTCCGCCCCAGTCAATGCGCTGTTTGGCATGAGAGACGGATTCTTTATAGAACATTGTAATCAGAACAAAGGCCACAATGCCGATGGGCAGGTTGATATAGAATACCCACTGCCAGCTTAAGTAGTCGGTGATATACGCACCGAGAAGCGGGCCGATGACGCTCGAAATACCGAAGACGGCGCCGAAGAGACCGGTCAGCTTGCCTCTTTTTTGCGGCGGATAGATATCGAAGACAATGGTGAAGGCAATCGGCATCAGTGCCCCGCCGCCTATGCCCTGGATGGCCCGGTAGATGCTGAGCTGTGTAATGCTGGTTGCCGTTCCGCACAGGGCGGAACCCGCCAGGAAGACAATAAGGCCAAAAATGAAGAACCGTTTGCGTCCGTACATATCGGACAGTTTACCGAAGATTGGTGTCCCGGCCATAACCATGACCATATAAGCGGAGGTGACCCAAACGATTTTGTCGAGTCCGCCAAGCTCGGATACAATGGTGCCCATAGCTGAAGCTACAATGGTATTGTCCATAGCGGACATTAGAATACCAAGCAGCAGGCCGACAACTACGAGTTTAAGATTGCTTTCTTTAGTATGCATGCGTAGCAGGCTCCTTTTCCGTTGTTTCTCGAAACAGTTTTTATTATATTCAAATTTGAATAGGGTAGCAATCATTATTTTTAAGGTATTTTAGTAGTGAGTATAGGCTTAATCCCTAGGTTGTATGCGGAAGGGAACTGGAAAGAGAAAGAGTGGATCGGGCCGGGGCAAAAAAAGAGCACCGCCGGAGTCGGCGATGCTTTATACTGCAGTATCTCCGGTGCGGTGCTCCCGGGTTTCGATGTATTCAATGAAAAATTCGGTGAGCTCCGGATCAAACTGGCTTCCAGCACAGGCCCGCAGCTCAATAATCGCTTCTTCAAAGGACTTGGTCGGCTGGTATGGCCTTTCGGTAGTCATCGCATCAAAGGAGTCGATAATGGTCAGCATCCGGCAGAGACGGGGGATTTCTTCGCCCTTGAAGCCGTAGGGATACCCTTTGCCGTCGTAACGTTCATGATGGAGCTCGATATAGGGAGCGAGTTCCTTGAATTTATCATTGGTAAGCGCCATTTTTTTGCCCCAGGTGACATGCCATTTGACCATTTCCCATTCCTCAGGTGCAAGCTTGTCTTTCTTGTTAAGGATGTTCCAGGGGATCTCTAGCTTGCCGATATCATGGATAAGCGCACCCAGGGTGAAATTCCTTTTGGAAATGGAGTCGATGTCCAGCAGTTCGCTGATATCCATAGCATAACGGAAGACGCGTTTGGAATGGCGGAAGGTCTCCATGTCCTTATACATGAACAAATTCAGCTGCTGCTCGATATCGCGCACATCCTGGCTGAAATCAAGCTCCTGCTCCAGCGGTGAATGCATCCCGTAGGTATGCACAGTATTTTTCCCTTGGCGTTTGGAATAATAGAGGGCCTGATCGGCTTGATCGACAAGCTGTGATTTATCATGGATGTCGAGGCTGCAGGCCGCAATGCCGGCTGAAAATGCGAGACAGCCGAGCGGGAAAATTTCAACGCCGTCGAAGCTGCTGTTGTTGAGTTTTTTGCGCAGCTGGTCAATATAATCCCGGGCTTGCAGGCTGTCATATCCGGGCATCAGCAGGGTGAACTCTTCGCCTCCGTATCGTGCGGCAACAGTTCCTGATTTCTGGGACTCGGTTTTGAGCATTTCTCCGACGAAGGAGATCAGCTTGTCCCCTTGAAGATGGCCGAAATGATCGTTATATTTCTTGAAGTCGTCAAGGTCAATCATCGCAAGCGACAACGGCGCACCGGAGGACCTTGATTTCTGAATTTCCTGCTCCAATACTTCCTCAAAGTAGCTGTGATTATATAGTCCGGTTCGCTGGTCCGTATTAGCCCGGTCTTCAATGCTGCGGTACATGGCGAACAGTTTCTTGAAAGATTGGGAGAGCAGCACAGAAAGGCACATAAAGAGCATCAAGCCGAGGATCTGATTATGATAGACCAGCACGGTCAATACCAGGGAAAGCGCTAAAGTGCACAGAAAGACAAACACTGAATCCTTGATAATATCTTTGATCGTCTCGAAAAGAGTACCTCTGTATAAAATATAATAGTACAAGCCGACCAGCAGGGTATTAGCAGCGAAATAAACTGTCAATACAATGAGATAGGTGAATAACTTAGTGTTAACCAGTGCACCAGGATTTCCTCCGAGGTATTGGAACAAAGCGGCTGATACAGTAATCATAATGCAGTATATGGAGAAGTTGGTAAGATGCTTCCACCAGCTCGTATTGCGGTCAATGATGGCAAAGAACAAACAATTCATTAGTAGTACGGTCAGTGAAAAGCCTGTCCCAAATGTGAAAATGCAGGCTAAATATACCGAAGAGTCCATCGATAGCTCGTTGCCTTCCGGCGGGAGCTGTATCATGAAAAAGTTGAGAATAAGGCAGGCGCCAGTCATTGCATAGATCCATACCCAGGTAGATGTTTCGTAATGGATAAACTCAAAACGGTTGGTATAAGAAAAGAGACTCATACCAATCAGGCATATGGACAGTGCATACATGTGGCCTGAATCCAATGTTGCAGCAAGAGATTTGAGTTTAGACATGATGACCCCTCTTTACATTTATCAGAATATTCCTTTTTACATAATAAAGCTTTTAGGAATAAATGAATAGCTGTATTGTAATGTAAAGAAAAGAAATAGGCGGGATGCCCGCCTATTTTGATGTGTAGAATATTAGTTTCCGCCGATCTTGAAACCTGATGTAAGAGCGATAATTACGGAAGCTACGATAATAGCATTGATCGCAAGACGGGAATATTTGATGCCTTCCAGTTTCTTTTTCATGGGAGTCCCTCCTTTTTATTTAGTTAGCGGCTTATCCCTGCACTTTGGGCTGCGATTTCAGGTCAACTGCGGCAGGTGTCATAATATTCAGGAGGTATAGAAAAATCCCGAGATTCATTACAACATCGCCAATACTGATGGCCTGCGTCCGCGGATAAGGGCTGGATAGGGGGATGATGTCGCCCAGAAAAGGCAAACGGGTTGAAGCATCAAGCAGAAAGTGCTTGGTGACAGCATCGCCGCTTTTTAACATCTGCAGGTAAACCGGATCCAGTACAGACGCTGCCTCATAAGATACCGGCATTCTCCCCCCGTTGACAAGCATAACCAGAAAATTGAGGAATACGCCCGTCAAGATCAGCCAGAATCCTTTGTTGTGCCGGTTTAACCATAAAAAAATCAGCCCCACCACATACACAGCGATATAAATATACCCGCTGGCTGCGGCTACAGTGGACGACCGCTCCTGAATATCATACATCAAAAATTGGAATACCAGCAGCAGGGGGAAGATCCAGCCTGCTTTGAGCCGGATGTTGCTGAACTGAACGAGGCCGTGTCTTAATCCGCCCCGGAAGAACCCTACTATCAGTCCGAAGATGATGCCATCGTACACCATTACACTTACCCGCCTCTGTTCAAGATTTAAAAATATGTAAATAATGGTTGCTCTTATGAACCTTGATTCGCTGTTCTTCGCTATAAATCCTTTTTTTGTGCAGACAAAATTTTCTTGACATACCCCTTGGGGGTATATTAAGATAAATTTGCAGCCAGGATATGAGGAGGTAATTATAATGGCACCGAACGAAGATAAGCAATCTCCTGAATCATGCGACAGCGGCTGTCATACTCCCGGTGAACGGAAGAGTCATCATTCGGCGGAATTTAAGAATGGACTTGCTACCCGTCTGAACCGGATAGAGGGTCAGATTCGCGGTATTAAAGGCATGATCGAACGGGATACTTATTGTGATGATGTACTGAATCAGCTTGCGGCAGTACAGGCTGCGCTCGGCGGAGTCGGAAAGCTGCTGCTGGAAGGGCATATGAGAAGCTGCATCATCGAGCGGATTGAAGCCGGAGAGCATGAGGTTATCGACGAGCTGCTGATTACGGTCAACAAGCTCATGAAATAGGGCAATAGAGGTTAACAGCCACCACTACATTTTATAGGAGGGTTTACCATGTCAAATGCAATATTAACTGTAGAAGGAATGTCCTGCGGACACTGTGTCAGTGCTGTAGAGAAAGCCGTAAGCGGCCTGGGTGCTGCTGCTAAAGTTGACCTGCAGGCCAAGAAGGTAGCGGTCGAGTACGATGAGAACAACGTAAGCCTGAACGATATTAAAGCTGCTATTGAAGATCAGGGATACGACGTAGTGTAAGCCGGTGTCCGGCATTAAAGGCTTGGAGCCGGGATCTTTATGTGATCCGGTGGCGTCCACGCCTTTTCTTTTTCACATTATTATACCCCTTGGGGGTACCTGGAGGTGCTAAGACTATGGAAAAGACGTCAGAATCCGGCCAGCAGCAGGCGACCCTGCAGATTACAGGCATGACCTGCTCCGCTTGCGCGGCCCGGATTGAGAAAGGGCTGTCGCGCATGGAGGGGGTATCGCGGGCCAATGTAAATCTTGCACTGGAGCAGGCGACGGTGGGCTTTGACCCTTCGGTTGCAGGTCTGCCGCAAATTGAAGAGAAAATCCGCTCACTTGGCTATGATACGCTTAAGGAATCGGCGGATTTTGATATCACAGGCATGACTTGTGCGGCCTGCTCGGCCCGGATCGAGAAAGTGCTCGGACGGATGCCCGGCATTGCGGCGGTGAACGTGAATCTGGCGCTGGAGACAGCTCATGTGGAGTATACTCCCGGCAATATCAGCACCGCAGATATTATGGAGAAGGTCAGCAGCATCGGCTACAAGGCATCATTGAAACAGGACCGCAAAGAGACAGCCGACCAGCGGGGCCAGGAAATTGTACGCAAGCGCAATAAGTGGATTATCTCGGCTGTTCTGTCCTTTCCGCTGCTATGGGCAATGGTCGGCCATTTCTCCTTCACTTCTTGGATTCCGGCGCCGGAGCTGCTGATGTATCCCTGGTTTCAGCTTGCACTTGCTACTCCGGTGCAGTTCATTATCGGCTGGCAGTTCTATGTGAGCGCCTATAAAGCGCTGAAGAACGGCAGTGCCAACATGGACGTGCTGGTGGTGCTGGGAACCTCGGCGGCGTATTTTTACAGCTTGTACTTAACGATAGACTCTCTCCGGATGAGCGGGATGAGCCATACGGTAGATATGTATTATGAGACCAGCGCGATTCTGATTACACTGATTCTGGTAGGCAAATGGTTCGAGGCCTTGGCGAAGGGACGTTCCTCTGATGCAATCAGAAGCTTAATGGGTCTGCAGGCCAAGACTGCACTTGTTGTCCGGGGCGGGGCTGAGATGAGCATCTCTGTAGAAGAGGTGATCCCCGGGGATATTGTGCTGGTGAAGCCGGGAACCAAGATCCCAGTCGACGGTGAGGTTATAGAGGGACTCTCCTCGGTTGATGAATCTATGCTGACAGGCGAGAGTATTCCCGTGGAGAAAAAGCCGGGGGATACGGTGATCGGGGCCACTGTGAACAAGAACGGCATGCTGAAGATTGAGGCCCACAAGGTAGGGCGTGATACCGCACTGGCCCAGATTATCCGGGTAGTGGAGGAAGCACAGGGCTCCAAAGCACCGATTCAGCGAATTGCCGATGTCATCTCGGGTATTTTTGTGCCGATTGTTGTCGTCATTGCGGTGCTGACGTTTGTCATCTGGTATATATGGGGAGCGCCAGGCCAATTCTCTGATGCGCTGGAAAAGGCTATTGCAGTGCTCGTTATCGCTTGCCCTTGTGCTTTGGGACTGGCGACCCCGACTTCAATTATGGCAGGGTCCGGCCGCGCAGCCGAATTCGGGATTCTGTTCAAAGGCGGCGAGCATCTGGAAGCTGCGCAGGGTATCCAAACCGTCGTGCTGGATAAGACAGGAACCGTGACCAGCGGCAAACCGGTGCTCACAGATATTATTACCACCACCGGAATCCCGGCGCACGGCAAAGTGCTGGCTGAGAACCGCCTGCTCTCCATTACGGCGGCAGCCGAGAAGCTGTCGGAGCATCCGCTGGCGGATGCCATCGTAGCCGGTGCTGCCGGGCGGAGCCTTGACCTGCCGGCAGCTGAGCAGTTTCAGGCCGTGCCTGGCAGAGGAATCTCTGCGGTGGTTGGCGGGATGGCGGTGCAGGTCGGAACGCGCCGGATGATGGAGGACAGCGGTATGGAGACCGAACAATGGACACCTCTAATGAAGCTGCTGGAGCAGGAGGGAAAAACCGCGATGCTGGTATCGGTGGATGGAGACATCGCGGGAATCGTGGCGGTGGCCGATACGATCAAGGAGACCTCGAAGGCGGCTGTCGCAAGACTGCATGAAATGGGTATTGAAGTGGTGATGATCACCGGGGACAACAAACTGACCGCCGAAGCGATTGCCAAGCAGGCGGGTATACGCACCGTGCTGGCTGAGGTGCTGCCCGAAGGCAAGGCAGCTGAAATCCGCCGCCTGCAGAGCGGCGGCCGCAAGGTGGCGATGGTCGGTGACGGCATCAATGATGCGCCGGCGCTGGCCACGGCGGATACCGGGATGGCTATCGGCACCGGAACCGATGTGGCCATGGAAGCGGCGGATATTACCCTGATGCGTGGGGATCTGATGAGCATTCCCGATGCGATTCTGATGAGCCGCAGAACCATGGCCAATATTAAGCAGAATTTGTTCTGGGCACTGGCTTACAATACAATTGGGATACCGATTGCTGCGCTGGGCTTTCTGGCTCCATGGCTTGCCGGGGCTGCGATGGCATTCAGCTCCGTATCGGTAGTACTCAACGCGCTGCGGCTGCAGCGGGTAAAGCTGTAGCCAGAGGCCGTACTTAAGGAGCGATAATCATGAGTGAAGAGCAACAATTCACCGGGGGGAGTGTCAGTAATGACACACTCTCTCTATTAATGAAGCATGCATCCGTCCGCCAGTTCCTGGACACACCCGTAAGCGAGGAACAACTGGCTGCTATTATCGGAGCGGCACAGATGGCTTCCACCTCAAGCAATGTTCAGGCCTATAGCGTCATTGCGGTTACCAATCCCGGCCTAAAGGCTAAGCTCTCCGGTTATTCCGGCAACCAGGCTTATATTGAGCAGTGTCCGGTGTTTCTGGTCTGGTGCGCCGATCTGTATCGGCTGCACGAAACAGCGGGGCCCCATCTGGGAGATACCCCTTCTTACGAGGACACCACGGAGAATCTGATCGTGGCCACTGTTGACGTTGCCCTTGCCGCACAGAACGCGGCCATTGCTGCTGAATCACTGGGCCTCGGGATTGTCTATATCGGCGGTATCCGCAATAACAGCGCAGCAGTGTCCGAGCTGCTGGGCCTCCCGGAGCTGGTCTATCCTGTATTCGGCATGTGCCTGGGAACTCCCGCCGGAGCGTCCGGCCTGCGTCCTCGGCTGCCGCTGGCGGCTGTGCTGCACCATAACGGCTATGACAAGGAGCAGACCAAGGAACAGGTCAAGCTGTATGACAAGGTATCCAGCCAGTATATGCTGGCGCGGACCGGCGGGCAGAGTGATATCCCCTGGTCGGCGATGATGGCGAAGCGGCTGGCCGAGCCTGCCCGGCTGCATATGAAGGAATTTCTGCAGGATAAGGGATTTATGAAGCGGTAAGTAGTCTCCGGGAAATCCTTATTGGAAGAGCATATATTAGAGGGAATTATAAACAGCACAGGCAAGCATGGCATATCCGGAACCGGAAGCCATGCTTTTTTGTGCTGTATGGTGGCCAATCCCCGGGAAACGCCCGATTTCCGCGGGAACAAAGGTAAAAATCCCGTAGATTCCGGATAAGCACCCGATTTCCGCGGGAACAGAGGTAAAAATCCCGTTGATTCCCGGGAAACGCCTTTTTCCTACCGGAGGTGACAACTGTCAGTTTGAAGAAATGACAGTCCTTACTAATGTCAGATCGCCGCTCCATATATCATTGGGGTATGAAGATTAAGGACACGGGGGGATCGGATATGGAATATGTAATTGAGATGGAGCAGGTCAGTAAAGTATTTCACGGCAAAAGAGCAGTGGACGGCATCAGCTTCACCATCGGCAAGGGCTCGGTTACGGCAATTCTTGGGCCCAATGGGGCGGGTAAAACCACGATGCTGTCGATGCTGCTGGGTTTGACCGAACCTACGGAGGGACGGGTCCGTGTATTCGGCTTACCGCCCAAACATGGCGCGGTCCGGGAGAGAAGCGGAGCGATGCTGCAGGAGGTAAGCGTCATGGACCGGCTCAAGGTACATGAGATTATTTCGCTGATCCGCAGCTACTATCCGCAGCCGCTGGCGGAGGAAGCGCTGTATGCAGCCACAGGGCTCGAAGCGGCTGATCTGAAACGGTATGCCGAGAAGCTGTCAGGCGGGCAGAAGCGCAGCCTTGGCTTTGCCTTGGCACTAGCAGGAAATCCTGATCTGCTGTTTCTGGATGAGCCGACGGTAGGGCTGGACACGACGGCACGGCGGCGGTTCTGGGAGACGGTGCGCGGACTGGCCGCGCAAGGTAAGACCATTCTGTTCACCACGCACTATCTGCAGGAGGCTGAGGATATTGCCGACCGGATTCTGCTGTTCAGCAGGGGGGCGCTGGTCGCAGACGGAAGCCCCGAGGAGATTAAATCGCGGCTGGTGCAGCGCTCGTTGTCTTTTCTGCCGGCGGGAGATGCCGGCGAGCTGAGAAGACAGCTTGAGCAACTGGCGGTGATTAAGGGAATCAGCGATCGGGACGGCCGGATTCATGTGACAACTGACAATACGGATGAAGCGCTCAGAGTTATTTTTACCGGCGGATTTGCTGTGAAGGATGTGCGGATAGATCAGGGAAGGCTCGATGCAGCTTTTGAACAATTAACCTTGGAACCGGAGGCGGTACAGCCATGAAGATGAAATTACTGATGAACCAATGTAAGGCGGAGCTGCTGCGGATTCTGCGCAATCCCTATTATGTGTTCTGGTCCCTGATCATGCCGATTATGTTCTACTTTATCTTCACCAAAGTGGTGAATACAGGAGCAGAGGATGCCGGGCAGTGGCAGGCGCACTACCTGATGTCCATGTCGGCGTTCAGCGTGATGGGTTCATCCATTATGACACTCGGCATCCGGCTGGTTCAGGAACGCACCCAGGGCTGGAATACCTTCATCCGGATCACACCGCTGCCGTCCTCTGTTTATTTCTTCGGCAAAATGTTCGGGCAGACGATCATGCACCTCTTTTCGGTTCTTTGTATTTTTGCGGCAGGTTACTTGATGAATGGAGTGTCGCTAAGTCCGGCGGAGTGGCTGCTTAGCGGCCTTTGGATTGTAGCCGGTGCACTGCCGTTTATGGCTTTGGGGACGTTGATCGGATTCATGAAGCGGGTCGATACAGCCAGCGGTGTCAGCAATGTCTTATATATGGCGCTAGCGCTGTTAGGCGGGATGTGGATGCCGCTGGATATTCTGCCGCAGGCGGTTCAGCGGATCGGCAGATGGCTGCCCTCCTACAACTACGGGGACGGGGCGTGGAGAGTGGTGCAGGGAGGCCATCCGCAGTGGAGCGGGGTGCTGATTTTGCTCGGCTATCTGGCAATGTTTATGCTACTATCTGGATATATCCGAAAAAAACAGGAAGCGGTGTAATCCACGATGGCACGAAAACAGTTTCATATGTTTCCCCAACGATTCGGTTTTTTCCCGTATGTATGGCTGCTCTATCTGCTGATGCCGGCGTTTAACCTGCAGACGGAGCACGGAGTGAAGCTGCTGCTCGGGGTTCTCATGCTGGTCCTCTTCGCCGTTACTTACCGCCAGTTGTACTGGGCAGGCAGCGGGAGAGCCTTTCATCTATGGCTGGGGCTTCAATTGTTGCTCGTCGTCGTGCTGAGCGTATTCTACACCCCTTATAATTTTTATCTCGGCTTTTATGCCGCGAACTTTATCGGCTGGTATACAGATAAGACATTATTCAGGCGTGCCTACACCGTGTTCGCCCTGTCTGTTCTGTTACCGCTGCTCCTCTCTATGCGGAGCATGGAGCTGAGCAGTCTGGTGTTTCTGTTCCCGTTTCTGCTGATTATGCTGGTCTTTCCCTTCGGCGCCCGTTCTCTGACCAGCAACCGGCTGCTGGAACGAAAGCTGGACCAGGCGAACGAGGTGATCAAGGAAATGGTAAAACGCGAGGAACGGATGCGGATTGCCCGTGATCTGCATGATACGATGGGCCATACCCTGTCACTGATTACGCTGAAGAGCCAGCTCGTCGAAAAGCTGGCTGCGAAGGACCCTGAACGTGCGCAGGCGGAGGCGCGGGAAATTCAGCGTACCTCCCGCGCCGCGCTGCGCCAGGTGCGGGAGCTGGTGTCTGAGATGCGTGCCGTATCTGTAGCGGAAGAGCTGGCGGAAGCCGGGGAGATGCTGCGTTCGGCAGAAATTGCTCTTGAAGTAGAAGGCGATGTATCACTGGAGGGGATATCTGACCTGACGCAGAATATTCTGAGCCTCTGTATCAAGGAAGCGGTGACGAATATTGTGAAACACAGCGGAGCCGACCGGTGCAGGATCATTATTGGAATTACAGAAGGCAACGTAAGGATTACCATTGAAGACAATGGGATCGGCCTGCGTCAGACCGGTGAAGCTGGCGGAGCCTACCTCGCGGGCAACGGACTAAAAGGGATGGCAGAGCGGCTGTCGCTGATTGACGGTTCTTTGACGCTTAGCCCAGGCGGCACCAGAGGTACCTCGTTGTCCGTGGTAATCCCGAGAATCGTGAAAGAAGGAAAGGAAGGGGTAACTGCATGATACGGATCGTTATTGCCGAGGATCAGCGCCTCCTTCGCGGCGCAATGGCCTCGCTCTTGGAGCTGGAGGATGATATTGAAGTTGCGGGCGAGGCTGGCGACGGCGCTGAGGCGCTTGCCTTAATCGAAAAAATCCAGCCCGAAGTCTGTCTCATGGATATTGAAATGCCGCTAATGAGCGGACTTGAGGTAGCGGAGCTTCTGCGGGAAAGAGGAATTCCCACCAAAATTATTATTTTGACCACCTTTGCGCGGCCGGGGTATTTCGAGCGGGGCGTGAAGGCCGGGATTCAGGGGTATCTGCTGAAGGATGAGCCGGTAGACAAGCTGGCTGACGCGATCCGCCGGGTTATGCAGGGGCATCGCGAAGTTTCACCTGAGCTGGTCTTCGGCAGCCTGCGGGAGGAGAACCCGCTGTCGGAGCGGGAACGCGAAATTCTGAAGCTCGCGGGCAAAGGCCAGTCTGCGGGCGACATTGCCAGCGGGCTGCATCTTTCCTATGGCACTGTGCGCAACTACATCTCGGAGATTCTCAGCAAGCTGGAGGTCAAAAGCCGGATCGAAGCGGTGAGGCTGGCGGAGGAGAAGGGCTGGATCTAATAGTTATTTGGCCATTCCAGGGACAGATTGATTTACATAAAAAAGCACTGCCGTCAGGTTAAATTGGACGGCAGTGCTTTTGTGCATAAGGGCTATTGCGGCGGGA
Organism: Paenibacillus pedocola; assembly: GCF_031599675.1. Classification (NCBI taxonomy): domain Bacteria; kingdom Bacillati; phylum Bacillota; class Bacilli; order Caryophanales; family Paenibacillaceae; genus Paenibacillus; species Paenibacillus pedocola. The sequence continues at coordinate 454,462 of NZ_CP134223.1, forward strand.
TGATCATGCAGGCTGTGTGCAGCCGGACTACTACCTGTCCTTTGCCTGCTCCTCCCGCATCCACTGCGCCAGCTGGCGCTTCAGCTGCAGGAATTCCGGTGAATCGGTAATCTCCTCGCGCCGCGGCCGCGGAAAGGGGATATCCACGGTATGCAGTACCGAGCCGGGACGCCCGGAGAACACGTAGATGCGGCTGGAGAGCAGCAGTGCTTCTTCGATGTTGTGGGTGATGAACAGCACAGAGCGGCGGTTCTCCTCCCACAGCTCCAGCAGCCAGCGCTGCATGTCGCTGCGCGTCAGCGCATCCAGTGCGCTGAACGGCTCGTCGAGCAGCATCAGCTCCTGCGGTGCGAGCAGCGCCCGCAGGAAGGCGGCCCGCTGCTGCATGCCGCCTGACAGCATGTGCGGGTAGGCCTTCTCGAAGCCGCTGAGGCCAACCTTGGCCAGCCAGCGGCGGGCGTTGTCCCGCGCTGCAGCCTGCGGCTCGCCCTTCAGTTCCCCGGCGAGCAGGACGTTGTCCAGGGTGCTGCGCCAAGGGAACAGTGCGGGCTGCTGCGGCATGTAGCTGATCTCGCCGCGCTGTCCAGTCACGCTGCGGCCGTTCATGCTGACGGTTCCGGCATCCGGCGACTCAAGACCGCCGATAATGTGGAACAGGGTGCTTTTGCCGCAGCCGGATGGTCCAAGGATGGAGACGAATTCCTGCGGCTCCACCGTCAGGGACACATTGTCCAGCACCCGGGTCCTGCTGCGGCCCCGGGTGAACGTCTTGGAGATGCCGCTGACCTCAAGGGCGGGCGGCAGCTTCTGGACGGCAGTGCGGTCTGCCGGACTTGCGGGATCCGAGGGACTTGCGGCCCCTGCCTTTGTTATTCCGGCATCTATTCGGTGAGACATGTGGTATGCCTCCTTTCCGGGTAAATTCTGTAGTGTACAGGCTGTGCTTATGGACTGCGGCGGGTTTTATTACTATGTACCGTAAGTAGCTTTCGGCTTTAAACTAATGGGAAATTCTCCTGCTAATTACCTCGGTTTCTTATAACATTTTGAAATAGGCGGAAAACCTCCAGCTAAATCCCCGGAAAATACCGATTTGGACCCATACGGAGCGAATTAACAGGAGGAAATCCCACTAAGGTTCGTCCCCACGCGACCTTAAGGAACTTAGATGGACAAAATCCTACTAATCCACTTCAATTCCGGATAATTGGAAGCTAGTGGTAAGTCCCAAGCTGGCGGTGTGCTGAATGAGCGATCCCTTTATTCAGGGGGTCTTACGCGGCTTCCAGCGCACGAGCCATTTCTCCAGCAGGGCGATGATAGCGAACAATACAAGACTTAACAGTACAATAATAGCAATAGCAACAAACACATTGTCCGTATGATAGGCTGACTTCTGGAGCAGCATGTAGTAACCAAGTCCCTTGTCCGCGCCGATCCACTCGGCGACGACTGCGCCCATTACGGCGTAGGTGGCGGAGATTTTGACGCCTGAAAACAAGGCAGGCAGGGAGCCGGGCAGCTCCAGCTTGGTGAAGATCTGCCACTTACTTGCCCCGGCCATCTTCATATAGTTCATCATTGTCCGGTCGCTCTGCGCCAGGCCGCCCATAGCGGCGACTGCAACCGGGAAGAAGCAGACGAGTGTGATTAACACAATCTTCGGCAGCAGTCCGAAGCCGAACCAGATTACCAGCAGCGGTGCCAGGGCAATCGAAGGCACATTCTGGCTGAGGATCAGCAGCGGATAGAGGGCACGCTTCAGCCAAGGCAGAAGATGCAGCAGCAAGGCTACGATCAGGCCGACGCCAGTACCGATCGGGAAGCCGATCAGGGTAAGCCGCAGGGTTGCTGCGGTGTGCGACCAGATGCTGGCAGCATTATCCGCGGAAGCGCGGAATATCGCGTCCGGGCCCGGCAGGAAATAGGCTTCGACCTGAAATATAGATACGGCCATCTGCCAGATCCCCAAAAACAAGACGACCGCCACTAAGGGCGGCCAAATCTGTCTGAAGTACGATCTCACCGGTATTTCTCCGTCAGCTTATCCATGCTGATGCCATTCGGGTTATGGGCGATTTTGATCTGTGAAATGATGCTGGGGCTTCCGGCTTCAACAAGCGCTTCATGCATTTGGCGGACAACTTCCAGGAGCTCAGTGATCTCGCCTTCCATCGTAGTATCCAGCGCGTTCACCTGATGCTTCACGCCGGACTTTTGAATAACTTCGATCGCTCTGTCCACGTAAGGAATGGAATCCTCGCCATTTGGCGTTTTTGGAATAACCTGAATGCTAAGCAGTGTGTTTGCCACAATAATCAACCCTCTCAGTGTATTGGAATATCCAATTAATTCTCCGGCAAAAATTCATTGGTAAACGTGCTGTCTACATCCAGCTGCTGATCCAGCAGCTTCAGGCCGTACATCCAGTCGGCATAGTTCTGCCAGACCTCGGCCTTCTGCTCACCCCAGCGGGCAGCGTCATCCTTATATTTCGGGCTGAGCCATTTCTGGCTGGCCAGGACAAGCTTCGGATCCAGATCCGGTACAGCTTTGGTCAGGATGGCTGCCGCTTCTTCCGGCTTATCGATGGCGTATTGGTAACCTTTCGACGTCGCCTTGAGGAAAGCCTTCACCAGTTCAGGCTGCTCGGCGATTTCCTTCTCACTTGTGGTCAGCACCGGCGTGTAGTAATCAAGCTGAGGCGCATAATCCTTGAGGTACAGCATATCCAGCGGCTCTCCGCGCAGCTCGGCTTCAATACCGGTCCAGGCATAGAAGATCCAGGCGAAATCAATATCGCGTTTCACGGCGGTGAAATAATCGGCTTCCCCGATATTCACCAGCTTGACCTTCTTTACATCGCCGCCTTCGGGATCCATGATCGCCTTCATCGCAGCTTCTTCAGCAGGTGAACCCCAGCCTCCGTAGGTTTTCCCTTCGAAATCCTTCGGCGAAGTAATCTTACGGTCCTTCGGTGCTGCGAAACCTGATGTATTATGCTGAATGATTGCGGCAATAGATACGATCGGAACATTCTGCAGACGGGCCAGTGTCAGGGCTTCCTGGGCGCTGATGCCAAAAGCGGCTTCACCCGAGGTCACCATGGTATCGGCACCGGCTGCGCCGGGCTGCACGATCTCCACATCGAGCCCCTCTTCCTCATAATAGCCCAGCTCCTTGGCCGCATACAGGCCGGTGTGGTTCGTGTTCGGCGTCCAGTCGAGGGCGACCTTGATTTTGGTCAGCTCCTTCGGTGCATCGGTTGCCGCCCCCGCAGTTGCTTCAGGCGATGCCGCAGTACTTGCAGCGTTCCCCCCATTGTTACCATTGTTGCTGCCGCATCCGGCAATGGACAGACTCAGGATGCAGGTAAGGCAGAGCATTAAGCTTTTTTTGACTCCCATTGTTCTTCTCGACTCCTTCCAGCAATCCCTAGTCTTCCAGTTTCTGAAAAAATCCATTCTGATATGCCAAAAAAAGCGCCCCGAAGATCGGGACGCCAGGTATTTGCGCAAGGTTGCAGGCTCCGGCCGCAGGGGACCGGGAAGCATTTAAGATTCCTACGCTGGCATTATCCAGATCAGGTGTAAGGGTCAGTATCTTGCGGGATACAATCTCAGCCGGCCAATTCCAGCACCCCTGATTCTATGAAGTTTGCGGGTATTGCTTGTTCTACGCTGTATTATAGCGGCCTGCCCCGGGGTTGTCCAGTAGCGTTCCCTTCAATCCTTGGAAAAGAACCGCTTCCTGCGGCGGCTGCGGAACCCGTTCCACAGCTCTCTAAGGGTCAGGAAGATGCTGACGGCAATCCCTGTAAAAGTGACGAACAGCGCCAAATATTCAAAGGGGGAGTAACCCAGCATTTTGCCCCAGTCGATCCGGCCCTTTAAATCCTCGATCACCTGATTCATCCCGTAGATGCCGCTTACGACCGTGAATACAGTAAGGATCATCAGCAGCGTATCCCGGCGTTTGGCCTGGAATTTATCCTGGTATTGGAACAGATCATTTAAGGTCATCTTCACTTCCTCGAACAATGCGTCATTGCCGTAGACCTTGCGCAGCTGGAAGAAAATCTCCCGGCCCTGCGACTGCGAAATCAGCTCCAGGAAATAGAATTTGGCCGAAAATTTGTTGATCAGAAAGATCAGATTCTCAATTTCATCATAATCGTGGTTGATACGCAGACGGGAGTGCAGGTTAGCCAGCTTGAGCAGAACGATTTTATGAAAAATGCTCAGCAACAGCCCGTAATAATATTGGCCGTACATCTGGTTGATGAGCTGGGTAGCAATCTCAGGCTCCGCCCTGCTTAGGCAGCAGAAGGTCTGTTCATTGGTCATGTAGTAGGTGTCCGGGCCCCAGCGGTTATACGAATGTTCCCGGACATAGTTCTCGATATACTCCGGATCGCTGGCGCTAATGTAAGGATTGCCGCTCAGATCCAGCCCGTCCAGCTGGGATGCACGGTAGCGTATCTCCACACTGAGCTCATCCTGGCTGTCCTGGCGGCTGAAGCCGTAAAAGGCTTGAACCAGCATCCGCTCATCGACAAAAAAAGGCAAGGTTTCGAAATAAGCGCCATCGATTTCCGTTTGATCCAGAAACGGCTCCAGTCCGGGCGTCAGATTCTTGAACACAAAATCCTCTACCTGCTCGAAGGATCTGCTTTCACAGTGAATATAAGTTTGTTTGTCCTGAAAGGAGGAATCCTCCAGTGTGCGGAACCGGTCGGCGAATTCCAGCGCCGTGCTGAACGGCAGCGTCTCTTCTTCAATGCGGACCCGCACGGTTAAGAATCCAAGCTGGAACGGGCAGATGAATACATCCGTCGACAGCACCCGGAAATGGACGGATTGCTGGGGCATTTCCAGCCGGCAGGGCAGGTCATTGACCTTCGAGAACCGGCGGAAGGAATCCTCATCCTTCTCGCGCGGGAACAGTACGTGGGCTGCGAACGGCAGGTAGCTGCGCTCCATTTTTTCATGGGAAACGCAGTAGCCTTCTCCGTAATAAGCATCCTCGAGATCTTTGTTATCCAGAAAAAATCGTGTAAAGCCATCCTGCAGAAGCTGCCCGGCCAGCGAGCTATCCTCCCCGTCCTTAATGGAGAAGGGAAAGATAAACTGCAGCAGTGCGGTATGTAATGCCGGTTCGGCAGACACGGTCAAAAGCTTAGTCATGAAGGTTCCACCTTGTACACAGGATATCGGTATGTTCTATATTACCCTAATTTCCAAGCAGCCAAGCTTAGCACAAACAGTACTCCCGCAAAAACAGCTAAGAGGCTGGAGGTCTGCGCGACCTGCAGATGATCCATTGACCATCCTGTCAGAAGCGGGAGCACCGCGCCCCCGACGCCGCCGGAGGCAATCATGATGCTCGGCGTCGCTTCCTCTGCGCCAGGCAGCAGCTTGCTGGAGAAGACGAGCGAGATCGAGAAAATGCCGGACATGAACAGTCCGATCAGAATCAGCACGGCGAAAGCAGCTGCCGGGTGTGCAGTAAACGGAAATATGAGCAGCAGCAGCATGGCCGAGAAGCAGCTGATCAGCACATAGATGCGGTAAGAGATCTTCTCGGCAATGACACCCGCATACAGCCTGCCTGCAGCCATAGCCAGCCAGAAGAAGGTTACGGTCAATGCCGCCGATGCTTCACTCATGCCCAGCTTGGCGATGAAGATCGCCGGCATGAAATTGACCAGGCTCATCTCTGTACCCACGTAGAGGAAGAAGAACAAGATGAACAGGGCCAGCAGCACCCATTGTCTGCCTTTATACGGCAGGCGTTCTTTCCAGGGACGTGCAGTGTGCTCTGCACCTGGAGTACGGCGCGGGGCGCGCTCATCCAGCATACTCTGCAGCGGGCCGAAATGTCCCCTGCCCCAGAAGAGCAGGGAGATTAGGGTGAAGGCAGCGACAATCAGAAACGCAAGCCGCCAGTAGCCTGCAGCTATAAGCGGGCTTGCGGCCAGCGGCATAAGCAGTGCACCGACACCGAACAGCACCTCCAGCCGGCTCATGGCGATGGCGGTTCCTTCCGTGATAGCCGCGATGATAATGGTGCCGATGACCGCTTCAATCATTCCGAAGCCGAAGCCGGCAACCACGGCGATCACATACATCCAGCCCCAGGGCGGGAGAAAAGCATAGGCCACTTCAGCACAGAACAGCAGGCTGGTGGCAATCAGAATGCCGCCGCGTTTGCCGAAGCGGCGGTTCAGCAGCGGTGAGACGAGCACGCCAGCCAGGAATCCGGCGAATTGGCTGAAGATCAGCTCGCCGCCGGCACTGTAATTGCGGTCATAATGCTGGAGCAGAACGGGCAGAATAGAGCCCAGCACCACATGTGCGAGCCCAATGACAAAGTAAGAAAGACAGCCGATCCAGATTAGTTTTTTCACGTAGGTGTAACTCCTTCTGAGAGTGAGTTGATGAATTTGCCCGGATTCAATACGAATGGAGCGGGTACACTATAGTAAGCACAAGTAAGCACAATTTTTATCATAAATCCAAACTGCGGATGTGGATATATAAACTTATATCTGCATGATTTTTGAAAGGAGCTGTTTCGTCAATGGATAACAAAGAGCTGGAGCAGACAATCATCAAGGTGCTGGATGACAATAGGTTCGGTTCCTTCGGTACGATCGAAGCCGGCAACAAGCCTAAAGTACGTTATATGGCGGTATTTCATGACGGATTAAATATTTATCTGGCTACTAACCGCAAAACGCATAAAGTAGAGGAGCTGAAGGATAATCCAAATGCTTTTCTGCTGCTTGGTTATGAAAAGGGCGGCGGCAAGGATGTGCTGGAGATTGAGGCAAGAGTTGCTGTCACGAAGGACGACAGTCTGCGCTCGAAGGTCTGGAATAAATCACTGGAAGAATGGTTTAAGGGACCGGATGATCCGGACTATGTCGTTCTTGAGCTTGAGCCTACACGGATCGAGTATATGAGCAAGAATAAGGAGCATGGTGTTTGGCAGGCTGGCACCCCGGTAGGCAAGTAACAGAACAGCAGCTTTTTATATAAAAAAGGTAACAGCCACCGGCGAACTCTGATTCGTTGGTGGTTTTTTGTATAACCTTGTCATCCTGTGCCTGCACGTGGTTGAAAATTGGCAAATCATGATATAATGACTTGACCTCAGTTTGTCATTTGATGCGAAGGAGGATGTCTATGAACTGTAAGGACTGCTCTGCAATTGAGCCGGTGGAGGATGAAGGAGAAATCCGGTTTCGGCCGTTTACCTTTGTGCTTGCCTCCGCTTTACGGGCTGCAAGAGTAGAGTTTGCAGGCACGAAGAATACGGGGAAGATTACGTATACATCCCGGGAGGCGCTTTTTGAACTGCTGAAGCTGCTGAATTTACTCCAGAAACAACTGGATACCTCGCTGGAGTTATGTATTAACAGCAAGACGGGCAAAGGATCGGCAGAACGTTGGGTTTCCTTGGATCAATTAGAGATAAGGTTCGCCAATGACAATCTGATTTCCATCATTTCCAACCATGATTTTACCAGTCATATGCAGCCTATTGTGAATTTTAATGAAGAGATTATAGGTTTTGAGCTTTTGCTGCGGCCGCTGCCGCAAGGAAGTGTATTTCAGCCGTATGAGCTGTTCGAACTTGCCCGCCAAACCGGCTTTCACTCCTTTTTGGACCGGGCTGCGCGGATCTCGGCGATTGAGACCAGTGCAAGACTGCTGCCCAAAGGCATCAAGCGGTTTATTAATTTTCTGCCTTCTTCTATTTATAATCCCAGTTTTTGTCTTACGCATACCTTTGAAGCTATTGAGAGACTGAACCAGGACCCGGAGGATTTCGTATTTGAAGTTGTCGAGACGGAGCGTATCCATGACATGGGTCATCTGCAGGCGATTTTTACCGAATACCGCAAACAAGGCATGCGGGTTGCTCTGGATGATGTCGGTGCCGGCTATTCTACGGTAGAGGTGATGTCCAGTCTCCAGCCGGATTATGTTAAGATCGACCGGGCTCTAATTAGCTATTGTGATCAAGATGCAGTGAAACAGAAGGCCATCAACGATATCCTAAGCCGGGCTTCAGCTTTCGGAGCCGAAATACTCGCCGAAGGTATTGAGCGGCGGGAAGAATTCCTGTATTGCCGGGATATCGGCATTCAGCTGGGCCAGGGGTATCTCTTCGGTAAACCGGAGGACAAGCCTCCGGCGAATTTCGGATTTATTGCATAAGGTCATCATTTACATACTCCCCGTGGCGCTGACGGTTTATTGCCCGCCCCGGGGGCTATTTGCTGAAGAAACGGATACCATCCTTAGGGGAAGGGAACTCCGTTTCTTCTTGTTTGGGCATTTTCTTAAAGAAAGGAACTGAAGCTGTATGAGCGTTACACTGCTGTATGTGGAGGATGACCGGGAGATTGGCAGTGCAGTCTCTGCGGATCTGCGGGAACGGGAATATGCTGTCCGCTGGCTGGAGAGCGGCGAGGGTGCAGTGGAGGCAGCTGCCGGCTGCCAGCTGGCGGTTCTTGATGTGATGCTTCCCGGACTCGACGGGTTCACTGTGGGACAGCGGCTGAAACGGGCGTACCCCGGCTTGCCGATCCTGATGTTATCGGCACGTGCTTCGATTGACGACAAGCTGCAGGGACTGGAATTCGCTGACGATTATCTGACTAAGCCGTTTCATCCCGATGAATTGGCCGCACGGATAGAGGTTCTGCTGAGACGGACCGGGGCTGCAGAGCCTTCGCCGCTGGTACTTAAGCATCTTATTGTTTATGAAGGAAATAATGTCATTCAGGAGGCTGCAACCGGCCGGGAGATTCTGCTGACCGGCAAGCAGTTCCAGATATTCACCTATCTGCTGCGTCATCTCGGCCAGATTCTGACCAAGGAACAGATTTATGAAGCGGTCTGGGGCGAAGCCTATATGGAGGGTGACAAAACGCTGATGGTTCATATCCGTTATTTGCGTGAGAAGCTGGAGCTCGATCCGGCAGCCCCGGAGATTATTGAGACTGTACGGGGCATCGGCTACCGGGTGAGAGCATGAGAAGACCCGGGCAGCTGCGCAAGTTCCATAGCTCATTGCTCTCCCGCTATTTACTGATTATTATCGCGGCCTTACTGTTTATACCCGTTGTGCTTCCTTTGTCTTTGGCAGGTTACACTATGTTCAACAGCTGGACGGGGGAACAACCGCCGGAAGAATATGCGATGTATTCCAACATCGCCGGACTTGAGAAGCTATGGCATAAAGAAGCGCTGGCGCTGCTCGGCCAAAGTCCGGAAGCGATCAGCAGCCGGCTGCAGAAACTCAGCAGTAGCTACCCGCTGGCGAGGATGTTCTGGGTAGACGGGCAGGGAAAGACCCGGCTGACGCTTACACCAGATGATCCCCGGATGCGGGAGCAGCTCCGCGCCGATACGCTTCCGCCGCAGTGGAGTGCATCGGAAGCGATCGCTTTTATGAAAGAGAGCACGAAGCAGGACCCGCTGGCCATCGTCGCGTTTGTGGGCGATGAGATGGATGCCGGACAAGGCTTTATGGTCATGCAAATTCCAGCGGTTGTTACAGGAGACTATCAGGTCAGGAGTATAGGTTCATGGTACGTTCTAATTCTTCTGATCATTTTCGCCCTGTTTATTGCGGTTTCCTGGCTCTTCTTCATTGGAATCCGCAAGCGGCTGCTCCGGCTGCAGACCGCCATGAGCTTTACGGGAGGCGCCGGCATTCCGCAGCAGATAGCTCCCGGCAGGGCAGATGAGATCGGCCGCCTTGAAGAGGCTTTTAACTCTATGGTGGCCGAGCTTTCCGCCAGCCGTCAGCGCGAGTTGGAGGAGGAAGGGCTGCGCAAGCGGCTGGTATCGGATCTGTCCCATGATTTGCGCACCCCGCTGACTGTAATCCGCAGCCATCTTCATGTTCTCGGCAAGGAACCTCTGTCACAGCGCGGACAGGAATCGCTGCAGCTGATGGATGTCAGGATTGACAGCCTTAGCGGCCTGATCGAGAATCTGCTGTCATACAATCTGCTCAGCAGCGGCCGGATGACCCTGAAGCTGGAGCAGAAGGATGTGCTGCGGGTGCTGCGGGAGAGTGCTGCTGCCTGGTACCCGCTATGGGAGAAGGAAGGCTTTGAGGCGGCGATTGATCTGGAGGCTGAGCCGCTGTATTGGGTCATCGATGAAAGCTGGTTCCGCCGGATTCTCGATAATCTTTTCCAGAATATTGTGCGCCACGCACATGACGGGCATTATGTCGGGGTCCGGGCCGATGTCCGGGAGGGAAAGCGTGTGATTGTGATCTCGGACCACGGTAAGGGGATGGAGAGCCCTTCAGAAACCAAAGGTGCAGGACTCGGCCTGTCCATCGTCGATTTACTGCTGAAACGAATGGAGCTGGAGTGGAGAACGGACAGCTCACCGCAGGGGACCTCCATTGTGATCGGTCAGGCTCCGGAGCGAAATTTAAACAAAATTTAAACTTGCACCAGCCGCTGCTTTAACCTCGGGACGATATGCTAGATACCGGGGTGAAGAGAACAATGAAGCAAACTGTGATTAGAACAAGTGATTTAATGAAAGTCTACCGCGGCCGGGCCGCGGTGGAGCATCTGGACCTGAATATAGGGAAAGGGGAAATCTACGGGTTCCTCGGACCGAACGGCGCCGGCAAAACAACGACCATCCGCATGCTGTTAGGGCTGATCAAGCCGACCTCCGGCCGGATTGAGATCTTCGGCCAGGAGCTGCGGAAGCATAAGCTGCAGATCCTGCGCAAGGTAGGTTCACTTGTAGAGTCTCCTTCCTACTATGGGCATCTGAGTGCGGTGGACAATCTGGAAGCGATCCGCCGGATTCTGGACGTGCCCAAAAGCCGGATTGCCGAGGTGTTGGACATTGTGTCCTTAACCGGTGAAGAGAAGCGGCCGGTCAAGGGGTTCTCGCTCGGGATGAAGCAGCGGCTGGGCATAGCAGCCGCACTGCTGGGCAGCCCGGAGCTGCTGATTCTTGACGAGCCGACGAACGGCCTCGATCCTTCAGGGATACAGGAGATCCGTTCGTTGATTAAACGTCTTCCCGCAGAGCAGGGGATTACCGTGCTGGTATCGAGCCACCTGCTGAGTGAAATCGAGCAGATGGCCGATACCGTCGGCATCATCCGCCAAGGCAAGATGGTCTATCAGGACACGATTGCCCATCTGCAGGAGCAGGCGGCCGGGGAGCTGCGGCTGGCTGTGTCCGAACCCGAAGCTGCGCTGGAGCTGGCGAAGCGAAGAGGCTGCGGCGGCTCCCTGCAGGAGGGCCGGGTGGTTCTGCCCCGGATGAGCGATGCCAGGGTGGCGCTCCTGATTAAGGAACTGGTAGAGAACGGACATGCGGTTTACCGGGTGGAAGAACACCGGCAGTCACTAGAGCAGTTCTTCCTGCAGGTGGTTGAGGGAGGCGCATCATGATGTGGCGGGCATTGTCAGCGGACTGGCTGAAGATACGCGGCAAGGGGCTGTGGTTTCTGGTCTTTCTGGGTCCGCTTGGGCTTACTCTGATGCAGGGGCTGAACTTCGGGATACGCTATGATTATTTGAAGGACCAGTATCGTGCAGACCTATGGGGCGGACTGCTAAGCAATGTGGCCGATTTCGTGCCGGTGGCCCTGTATCTGGGAGGAACGCTGGTCTGTTCGCTGATCGCGAATGTTGAGCATCAGACGAGCTCATGGAAACAGCTGCTGGCTTTGCCGGTCTCGCGGATCTCTGTCTTTATGGCCAAGCTGCTACTCTGTCTGCTGCTCCTGGCCTGCTCCTGTCTGCTGCTATCAGCCGGAACCCTGGCTTTAGGGCTGATCCTCGGGTTCGGTTCACAGGCAGTCCCCTATCCGGATATTCTGCGGATCGGTTTATCTTCTTATGCTGCCGCACTGCCTGTGATTGCGTTGCAGCTGTGGTTCTCGCTGTCGAGCCGCAATCAGACCCTTCCGGTAGCCCTCGGCATTACCTTGTCGCTGTTCAGCCTGTTCGCTATGTTCCTGTCAGAATGGATGCCTCTGACATGGCCTGCCTTGGCCTGGAGTGCGGCTTCACCGTGGCAGTTCATCGTATCGGGTCTGCTTCTTGGCCTGCTGGTGCTGATGTCCGGAGCCCTTCATTTTGCGCGAAAGGATGTGGACTAACGATGCAGAGCTTCTTGCGAATTCTCTCGGCGGAGAGACTGAAGATGTCGAGGTCCTATGTCTGGCTGCTGGTTCTTGTCAGTCCGGCGGTTGCACTGCTTGTCGGAGCGATGGCCAATATACAGCAGGATGGGGAGGTTATTACCTGGCAGTTGCTGCTCAATGTCATGTCCTTAGTCCATGCTTTATTGTTTCTGCCGGTACTTTCAGGGATCTTCGCCGCGTTGATCTGCCGTGCCGAGCATAGCGACGGCGGCTGGAAAATGCTGCTGTCGCTTCCCGTAACAAGGAATTCTGTCTACCTGGCTAAATTCACTTTAGTTATGCTGCTGCTGGCGTCCGTACAATTGGTCTTTCTAGCAGCGCTGCTGGGAATGGGCATATACCGCGGGGCTGAAGGGGCTGTACCCTGGGCGATGATATTCTCCAGCCTGGCCGGAGGCTGGTTTGCCTGTCTGCCGCTGGCGGCACTGCAGCTGGGAGTATCTCAAGGCTGGAGCAGCTTTGGTGCACCGCTGGCGGTGAACGTAAGCCTAACCATACCGAATATGCTGATCGCCAATTCGTCGACTTATGGTCCTTACTATCCATGGGTTCAGCCTTTGCTGGCTATGTCACTGTATGGGGAAGATAAGTTTGGTGCCTTTAATCTGCCGGGAGGGACGCTGATGCTTGTAGTGTCCGGCAGTCTGATTCTATTTTTGACAGTTGGCCTACTCTCCTTCCGGCGTAAGGCTGTTTGACCGTTGATTCCCGGCCTGCCGCTGTGCTTATCGCTCCGGAAGCCTTCTCCATGGACATCGTGTAAAGTTTTTTCTATAATTAATCGTAGAAGATCTTATTAACGACCGGTGCAACCGGAGAAGCATAACTAGGAGGGCGAGAGCATGGAGCCGGCGGCACTTGAAGAATGCGACAACACATGTAGTGGTTCGGAGCTGGGGCCTGAGACTGCGGCGCTCATTCTGCCTGACCGGGGAACCACGGATAAAATGGCGGAGATGTTCAAAGCACTGGGCGACCCTACAAGGGTAAGGCTCATCTACGCATTGTCGCAGAGAGAGCTGTGTGTCCACGATTTGTCCTCCATCCTGGACATGGGGCAATCGGCGGTATCCCATCAGCTCCGCTATTTGCGTAATCTGCGGATTGTGAAGCGCCGCAAAGAAGGCAAGACGGTATATTATTCGCTGAACGATGCGCATGTCGAGCAGATTTTTCTGCAGACGCATGAGCATATCCGGCACGAATAGATGGGCTAGACGGAAGAAACCGTCCCTAACGGCTAATAAGCCTGAGGGACGGTTTCTTTTTGAATGAATCAGGCAGGCTTATACTTTCAAATGGTCATGCTGTAGGGAAGAGTTCTCCACTTGCAGGGTGGCATGCTGAATGCCGAACTTCTGCTCTACGAGGCGCACGGCCTGCTGCAGAATGTCCTGCTGGACGCTGTGATCCTCTATCAGCAGATGGGCGCTCAGTGCATCAAGTCCTGATGTGATACTCCAGATATGCAGATCATGAACATCAATGACGCCCTCGATATGCAGCAGCTCTCTTCTGACATCATCGGAATTCACTGTGAGCGGGGTGCCCTCCATCAGGATATGGAATGCCTGCCTGATTACGCTCCAGGCGCTCCGCAGAATGAGCAGTGCCACAATTACACTAATTATGGGATCAGCAATGTACCAGGAGAATACATTCATGACAAGCCCGGCAATCAGTGCCCCTACAGAGCCAAGGGCATCGCTGACAATATGAAGATAAGCGCTGCGGATGTTGATATTCGCGGTTCCGCTGCTTTTGCGCATTAGCGACCAGGCGCTGACGAGGTTGGCCAGCAATCCGACTGCTGCGATGATTATCATGGTGCCGCTGGCAACCTCCGGAGGCGCATTGAAGCGCTGGAACGCTTCCCACAGAATAAATCCGGCAATGACAAACAATGTAACCCCATTGAACAGGGCGGCCATAATTTCGAATCTGTGAAACCCGTAGGAATTCTTCGAGGTTGGCGGCTTGGCTGCAAAGATCATGGCAACAAGACTTAATGCCAGGGATGCGGTATCGCTCAGCATATGCCCGGAATCTGAGAGCAGAGCCAGGCTGTCTGTAACAAGTCCCCCGAAAAATTCGAGCAGCATAATACCGCCGGTAATGAGTAATGCGATCGTTAGACCCTTACGGTCACCGGGCGAATGAGAGTGTGCGTGCCCGTGCACGTGACTATGATTATGACTGTGGTCCGCATGTGTATGATCATGATCATGACTATGATGATTCATAAAGATACCCCTTCCTCAAATAACATATGAATGATTGCTCATATATCAATATTATTCTTGTTTAGGCGTAATTACAAGGCCATACTTTTCAGGCAAGAACATTCATTAGCATCCTAAAATAATGGAGAAACTATACAAATCCTGCGTTGACACCGCAAGTTTAACAGGAATATAATGTGTTTAAGTTAACATATGAACAAATACTCATATATAGTTTTATCCAAGGGAGATGAGTCATTTGAGCACGGCAGAGGGGCAAGTGAAACGCCAGTGGATGCTTGAAGGGCTGGACTGCGCAAATTGCGCCATGAAAATTGAGAATAAGGTTAAAAAAATCGAGGGCGTATCCTCCTGCTCCGTCAACTTCACCATGAAAATGATGACACTGGAGACCGCGGCCTCCGAGGCAGAGACGATCTCAGAGCAGGCGCGGCAGACGGTACTATCGCTTGAACCGCATGTGAAGCTCAGGGAAATGAAGACCGGAGCCATCCGGAAGCCGCTGCAGTCCGGCAGCTTCCGTACCGGCCATCCCGGCGAAGCAGGCGGTCATGCCCATGATGCCCATCATGATCATGATCACAGTCAGGGGACTGCGCATCAGCATGAGGATACTCCTGAGGAAGCCCATGGCCACAGTCATGATCACGGGACAGGCGATACACGCCGCATCCTGCTGCGGCTGGCCGGGGGCGGTCTCCTGGCTGCCGCGGGAATGTTCCTGCCGGTCAGCGGAATTCCGGAGCTGCTGCTCTTCCTGGCCGCTTATCTTATTGTCGGCGGTGAGGTTGTGTTGTCAGCAGCCCGCAATATTATCCGGGGCCAGGTGTTTGATGAGAATTTCCTGATGGCTCTGGCGACGATTGGGGCCTTTGCCATTGGTGAATATCCCGAAGGCGTCGCCGTCATGCTCTTTTATCAGGTTGGCGAGCTGTTCCAGGGGATGGCGGTTAACCGTTCGCGCCGTTCCATAACGGCACTGATGGATATCCGGCCGGAATTCGCCTATCTCAAGGAAGGCGGCAATCTGCGCCGGGTTTCGCCGGAGGAAGTGGAGATCGGCGATGTGATCGTCGTGAAGCCGGGCGAGAAGGTTCCGCTGGACGGAACCATTCTGGAAGGCAGGGCGATGATGGACACCTCGGCACTTACCGGCGAATCGGTACCGCGTTCAGCTGAACCGGGCAGTCAGGTGCTGAGCGGGTTTATTAACCAAAGTGGCGTAATTACGGTGGAAGTTACGCAGACGTTCGGGGATTCGGCAGTATCCAAAATTCTTGAGCTGGTGCAGAATGCAGCTGGAAACAAAGCGAAAACAGAAAATTTCATTACCAAATTTGCCCGTGGATACACACCAGTAGTTGTGATTACAGCCTTGCTTCTGGCGGTCCTTCCTCCACTGGTGCTGAGCGGGGCGACATTCTCAGATTGGATTTACCGTGCGCTGGTCTTTCTCGTCATTTCATGTCCCTGTGCGCTGGTCGTTTCCATTCCGCTCGGCTTCTTCGGAGGGATTGGAGCAGCTTCACGCAGCGGCATCCTGGTCAAGGGCAGTAATTTCCTGGAGGCGCTGAACGATGTGAAGATTGTCGTGTTCGATAAGACAGGTACGCTGACTAAAGGTCAGTTCACTGTAACGGGAATCTATCCTTCGGAGGGTTTCACCGAAGAAGAGCTGCTGCGGACGGCTGCCTATGCGGAGAGCCATTCCAGCCATCCGATTGCCGCATCTATCCGCGCAGCATATGGCAAGGAGATTTCCGGAGAAGCTACTGCGGACTACAATGAAATCTCCGGTCACGGGATTGAGGTTACAGTAGAAGGCAGAGCAGTTCTCGCCGGAAATGCAAGGCTGATGGAACGTGAAGGGATTGCCTCAAGTACCCCGGCGCAGATGGGGACCATTGTTCATCTGGCCGTGGAGCATAAGTATGCCGGGTATCTTGTAATTGCTGATGAGGTGAAGGAAGACTCGTTGTCGGCAATCCAAGCGCTTGAGGCGCTCGGCATCCGCAAAACCGTTATGCTGACAGGTGACACTACTGCAGTTGCTGAGGCCGTTGGCCGGCAGCTGGGAATCGGCGAGGTTCATGCCGGGCTGCTGCCGCAACATAAGGTCGAGGTTATCGAGCGTTTGGAGCGCGGGAAAAGCCAGCGCGAGAAGATTATTTTTGTCGGTGACGGCATTAACGATACGCCGGTGCTGGCGAGAGCGGATGTCGGGATAGCGATGGGCGGACTAGGCTCGGATGCAGCCATTGAAGCGGCGGATATTGTTATTATGACGGATGAACCTTCGAAAATTGCGGCGGCGATTGGTATTGCCAAGCGTACACGGACTATTGTCTGGCAGAACATTATTTTCGCTCTGGCTGTCAAAGCGGTGTTCCTGCTGCTTGGCGCCTTCGGGATTGCAACGATGTGGGAAGCGGTATTCTCGGATGTGGGCGTCACGGTGCTTGCCGTGCTCAACAGTGTCCGTGCATTGCAGGTTCCGAATAAATTGGCATAAGCTTAGCTGATGCGTCAGCAAATCAAATAATTGAAGAAATATGAAAAATAAGTCTTTTAGATTCCATAATGTGGGTCTACAGGCTTATTTTTTGTTGTTTATATAATGTAAATTGTCTGTTCTTGCCGATATATAAGCAGGGATTTACAGCATATGGAAAAGAGAAATTAGGACTGCTGGGAGGACTAAGGGTGGAGAGCAAAGCGGATAGCTGGACAAAAGTGAAAATGAAAGCAACAAAAAGTAAATCGGCCTCGGTGCAAAGAAAATGGTCACTGGTTGTATTAGCCATTTCGATTGTGCCTTTACTGGGGTCTACTATCTTTTTTACCCAGTATTTTGGCGGGGTAACAAAAGATGACAGCGAAGCATTGGCGGAAACGATTCTGGATATGAATGCCTCGCGGCTGGATGAATGGCTGATGTCCAAAACATCGGCGGTGCAGGAGCTGGTGGCCCAGCATCCTGAATTCGATACTTCGAAACCGGAGACTATTTTCCCGGTTGTTAAGGTGATGGAGGACAGCGACAAGCAGTCTGAGGGCTATAGTGTCATTAATAAAGACGGGCTTTTGACCAATATGCTGGGACTTACGGCCGATATGGGGAAAGCGGATTATTTTCTCAAAGCCAAGGGGACCTTGACTCCGGCGGTAGCCGGCATGACCTATCTTGAGCCGCTTAGCAAATATATTATTCCGGTAGTTGTTCCGGTTGTGGGGCAGGATAAGCAGTTTGCCGGCGGGATCGCCTTCTCGGTTACACCGGAAATGATGATGGAAATGGCCAAAAGCATCAAGGTGGCAGAGAGCGGTTACGGATATGTCATCTCGGGAACAGGCGACTATTACGCCTATTTTGATACCCAGCGCATCGGGAAGAACATCGCAGATTACGCTAAAGAACCAGCCATGAAGAACGCAGTCAAAACCATTCTGGCCGGAGAAAGCGGTTCGGTAACGTACAAAGGCGAGGACGGCAAAAAAGTCATTACATATTTCAAAAAGGTTCCCGGTACAGACTGGAAGCTGCTGATTAATGTGCCCAAAAGCGAAATTTATGCCAAGGTGACCTCGGCCCAGATGATAGCTTCTATTTTCGTGGCTGTTGTCATTATTGTGGTTGTATTCTTATCGCTGTATCTGACCCGCCGGGTTGTAAAACCGATTACGGCTATCTCCCAAGTAATGAAGCGGGTGACAGAGGGCCGGTTAAGCGAGCGGGTAGTTGTAGCGTCAGACGATGAGATTGGCCAGATGAGCCAGAGCATTAATGAAATGATTGATTCGCTATCCGGCATTGTCACAATGATTGATGCAACTGTGGTAGAAGTGGCGGCTTCTGCTAAAGGCTTGCTGGGGTATGCCAAGGAGTCTTCAGATACCTCGGCGGAGATTGCCGAAGTTATCAAAGAAGTAGCTCAAGGCATGGAAGAGCAGTTCAGAGGCTCGGAGCAGTCCGCTCGCGCGACAGAGGAAATGGCCGTGGGTCTGCAGAAAATTGCGGAATCTTCGGTGAGTGTGTCCGATCAGGCGGAAAGTGTAAGCGCAAAGGTGGAACACGGCTACCAGGGAATTCAGTCCACACTGGAACAAATGACGGTCATCAGTTCCACTGCCGGCCAGACCGCAGAGCTGATTACTACCCTTACACAGCAGTCAGAGCAGATTGGGCAAATCGTTGATGTGATTTCCGAGATTTCCAATCAGACGGGGCTGCTGTCGTTGAATGCGTCTATCGAGGCTGCCAGAGCGGGTGAACACGGCCGGGGCTTCGGTGTGGTAGCAAATGAAGTGAAGAAGCTGGCGGAACGGACGAACATCTCGATCGTGCATATTGTAGAACTGATCCGGCAAATCCAGACCTCGACGCTAAATGCGGCCGATTCGATGGAGAAGAGTATTACTGAAATCGGTGAGGGTATGAATAAAATGAAGAGTGTCGGAGCTACCTTCGATCATATCCGTTCGTCGATGCGTGAAGTTTCGACGCAAATTCAGGATGTATCCGCCATTAACGAACAGATGTCGGCGGGAACAGAAGAGATTACAGCTTCCGTCTCCGATATGCTGACGATTGCCAGAAATTCGTCGGAAAATGCCCAAATGGTTGCCGAGGCTTCCGAAGAGCAAAAGGAACTGATGAAGAAAGTGGTGACTTCGGCACAATCCCTGACGCTGATGATGTCTGAGCTGAAGGTTGAAATCGAGAGGTACCGGTAAAGAACAGGAATAAAGAAGTGCTACAGCAGCAAGCCCCCCTATAGAATTAGGGGGGCTTGCTGTGTAGCAATCAGCCTATATTTTTTGTTCCAGGTTCAGGCTTTCGATACCGGAACGTATGATGCCGCAGGAGGCATCGAACTTCGCGAACTCCTGATCATTGAGATTCAGCTCCAGCAGCTCCTGGATACCGCCTCCGCCGATAATTGCCGGTGCACCGGCGCATACATCCCGTTGCCCGTACTCGCCGTCAAGAATCGCCGAGACCGCAATGATTTTGTGCTCGTCATTCAGAATCGAGCGGGTAATATAGGCCAGCGCACTGCCAATGCCGAAATGGGTCGACCCTTTGCGGGTGAAGATTTCCCAGCCTGCGTCTTTAGTCTTGCGGGCAATATCATCCAGATCGAGACTGCGGAACCGTTCACGGTGCTGCTCCATAATCTGCAGCAGCGGTTTGCCGCCGATCGTGACATGAGACCAGGCAACGAATTGGGACTCGCCATGCTCGCCGAGCGCGTAGCCGTTAACGCTGCGCGGATCGATCGAGAACACTTCGGAGAGCAGTGTCTTCAGGCGTGAAGAGTCAATGGAAGTGCCGGTTCCGATAATCCGGTGGCGCGGCAGGCCGGAAATTTTCCATACCATATAAGTAACAATATCGACCGGATTGGCAGCCACCACGAAGATGCCGTCGAATCCGCTGGCCATGATTTCCGTAATAATTTCTCTGGTTATGACAGCAGCGTCGTCCAGAACATCCAGCCTGGTCTGGCCAGGCTTGGGATTGGCTCCGGCGGTCAGAATGACAACATCCATATTGCCGCAGTCACTGGCGGTGCCGGCATATACTTTGGTCCTTGTACCTGTGAAATCCATGCAATGCGAGAGGTCAAGCGCTTGTGCCATGGCGCGGTCATAGGTGCGGTCGACCATCATGATCTCATCGCATATCGCCTGGTTGACCATGGAATAGGCACAGCTGGAACCTACATTGCCGGAGCCGACGATCGCCACTTTTCTCGATTTTGTTTTCAAATGCCTTGCCCTCACTCTCTAAAAGTAATACCCATGCCTACATTTTACCTGATCTTACCGTAAGTTACCTGACATCAGAATGAAAAATACGGTGCCGATCTTCCGGTTTTTGACACAATTAACACAGGAAGTCATCATTTTCCGGGCGGTCTATATAGATATTGTATGCAGAAAATGTGATTACGGGATATAAGTTGACAAACATATGCTAAATTATATTAGTTGTGTGACAAGAAATTGCGGGCAAGGACGAAAAGAGCATTCATGCGCCCGCCGGGTCGATGGAATGCTCTCTTTTGTGAATAATGCAGTGCGGCTTGAGGCTTAGCCCCGTGTCTGCGGAATACGGGTCTCAGGGGGAGCCATAAGAGTGTAGCGCTTATACATGAACACCCGCCAGTGAAGAATCATACCGAAGGCCAAGATGAAGAACAGGCCGCCGGATTGCGGAATCGATACATATTGGTTGATGAACTCATGCAGTACGGTGCGGATCAGCAGCAGACCGAGCAGAATGAAGGCGAAGCTCTTGGAACGCTGGGCGTAAATCTGGCCCTCCCGTGCTTCGAATTTGGTACTGCGCATCAGCGGATAGGCAAAAATAAACCAGCCGATCAGGAAAGCCAGCACCGCCCACCACCAGGGGAAGCGCACCTCAGGTACTACGAACATGGCAAAGCCTGTTGACATGCCGAGCGGCGGAATCCATATTTTGCGGATGGTCACCGGGCGTGAGCTTGCCTTCAGACGGATAAAAATAACCATCAGCGCCATAAACACGGCTCCCAGAGTGGAGCCCACATGCAGAAGCGAGGGGTTAATATTGCCCATGATACACGTTCCTCTCTGTGATTTGTGTCACTTATTTTTTCATTATAGCAGATATTTCTATATATACAGAATGGGGGGCGTACAGCAATCAATGAACATAATAAACCCGCCAGGGGATCCTGACGGGTTCATTATGCAAGTATAAGTTTTAACAGGTTCAAGGTCGCTCATAACTATGCAGATTAAGAGCGGCTGCGTCCGCCGACCGAACGAAGGATCAGGCTGACGATAAAGATCAGGACGATCGCACCGATAAGTGAAGGGAAGACATAGAAATCACTGATCTTAGGTCCCCAGCTTCCCAGCAGCATGCCGCCGAGCCATGAACCAAGAATACCGGCAATGATGTTACCGATAATACCTCCCGGAATATCTCTGCCCATAATCAGGCCTGCCAACCAACCAATCACGCCACCGACAATCAACATCCATAATAAACTCATGATGCTTCAGCTCCTTTGTATGTGTTTGTGTTTCTTCGATGGTTACTATTAACCCTCGACTCGTACGTTTAAACCATGTGAGAAATTTTGTGGTGATGCATATTTTGTATATCAGTATGCCCTATAAATGGCTGTTTAACACGGTTCATGTGCCGGGTATATAAACATGTTATAGTGAAAAAGAAGCGCGGATGTGAGTGAACACTCCACTGCATAGGGTATACATAAGTAAAGGGAAATAAGCCTATGCGCTACTTACTATAAAAGGGGATACTGCCATGCACCAGCCTAATGAAGTATTGTTTTACATTGGAACCTACAACACTAAAGAAGAGGAGGCTATCCTGCTGGGGGCCCTGGACAAGGAAACAGGGGAAATGCGGGTGCTGAACGGTACAAAGGGCATCGAGAATCCGTCCTATCTGGCCTTAAACCGTTCGGGCACCGTACTCTATGCGGTAAGCGAGCAGGATGAGGGTGAGGTTCATGCCTTTGCCGTGGAAGACGGTACCGGGGCGCTGCATCCGCTGGGCGGCAGACGTACGGAAGGCGGAGCACCCTGTTATGTCTCCATCCGTCCGCAAGGCGATTACATATTTGTAGCCAATTATATGGGGGGTAATGTGAATGCCTTTCCGGTGAATACCGATGGTTCACTTGGAGAGATGTCTGCCCAGGTAAGGCATGAGGGTTCAGGAATCCGTCAGGACCGGCAGGAAGCGCCGCATCCCCATTCGGTTATTCCTGACAGTACCGGCGGGCGTGTGCTGGTCTGCGATCTGGGCATCGATCAGGTGCTGCTTTACCGTGTCGAGGACGGCAAGCTGATTACGCACCGTGAGGTGAATCTGCCGCCGGGCGCGGGACCGCGCCACTTGGCCGTGCATCCGTCGAAGCAGTGGATCTATCTGATAAATGAGCTGGACAGCACCATTACTGTCTTTGCCAATGATGAACAGAACGGTGACCTCAAACTATTGCAAAGCCTCAGTTCATTGCCGGAAAATTATACTGCCGGCAGCGATGATACTGCTGCGGATATCCATGTCTCCCCATGCGGACGGTTCCTGTATGCTTCTAACCGCGGCCATGACAGTGTGGGTTTATTCTATATAGACGCTGAGACAGGGCTGCTGGAGTCTGGCGATTGGGTGATATCCGGCGGGCGGACCCCGCGTAATTTTACAATTATCGGCGGCATGCTGCTTGCGGCCAACCAGAACAGCAACAATATCGTATCGTTCAGAATCGACAGAGAGAGCGGACGGCTGATTCCTACCGGCAACGAACTGGAAATCACAGCACCGGTCTGCCTGACCCCCTTGCAGCTAATATAGAATAAGGGTCTCCCTTAGCAGCCTTTGCGGCTGTTAGGGAGACCCTTAATTTATAAATTTGCACAGACAGCTATTTCACTCCGCCATCTATATTCTCTTCTCCAGTATAGAATCCGATATCATCGAGCATAATTTTATCGCCTGCTTCCTGCAGATAGAAGGTTATTCCGGCCAGCTCATCCGGGCTCAGGCGGGGTTCTTCCTCAAGGAAGCTTTCGAAGGGCAGCTCATAGGTCTGGAAGATTGCCTCCGAAAGGTCCCCGTATTTACCGTTACTGACCCGTTCCTCAAGCCAAGGGCTTAGCGTAAACTCTGTCTGCGGCAGCGGCAGAATGTCCATCACTTTGTCCAGCGGCAGGCGCGCACTTATATGATTGCTGTCAGTCAATTCAACTTCTATAGCAGGAACCGGCGGGATTTCCGCCGCTAAGCCTTGAGCGCTGTCGTCTTCCAGAGCATCGGCATTACGGTTCGCCATGGAGAAAGTCAGGCCGGACGCACCCGACCCGGCGACCTCCCTGGTGAGGCTGTCTTTAAGCTTGATGCCGTAGGCGGCTTCTTTGTTGTCTTCTCCGGACTTGTATTCCAGAAGGATGCCGTAGGTCGCTTTGCTCTTGGATTCCCGGTCCTTGGCGGTTTCTTCCGTCCAGTCCAGACCTATAGCCGCGGCTGTGCCGCCTGTCACCGTATTCTTGTTGCGGTCCTCATCAAAGGTAGCCACCGGGATATAGTTACCGCTCTGGAACCGGCTATAGTAAGCCGTATCCGGCAGCCACTGCGCACCGCTGCGGTAATCGCGGAACAAATCCTGATATTCGCTTTGCCCGTGCAAAGTGGTCTCCAGAAATGCCGAGACGTACACTTTGGCAATTTGCCGCTGCTTGTTACCGTCCATGATCTGCGCGCGGCTTAGGAATAAGCCGGCCGGCAGCGCCTGGTCATACAATCCCCAGCTTGTGTTGAACTGGCTGTGGTTAGCATCGGCGATGTAGAGTGAGCTTTTGAAGGCTGCGGAGCCGCTGGAGAAGCTTGAACGTATATACTGCCGGTCTCCGTAGAAATCGTGAACATCGCCGTCGCGTGCACCCTGCAGTGTCAGATAATTGACATCTTTCAGCCGTGCCTGCTGATTATCAATTGCTTTATCTGTAGGAGCCAGGGCGATGACCGAAACAATGTTGAACTGCCTGGTTGCTGCCAGTACAGGATCGTCCTTGAACCAGCGGGCGGCATCGGCAGCCATGGCAACTGCCTGCCCGCCGCGGCTGTGGCCCAGCAGGGCTGTATGACTGTAATCGACCTTCTGGTAGAAGAGATTTCCGGGCTGCTGCGCGAAGTTTCCGATTTGCTGCAGATGCTTCAGGATCAACCAGGTCCGCACTTTGAAATCATTGTCCGGAATGCCGGACCAGGCCGAGTAATTCAGAAAGTTCTCGTCCAGGGAGACGGCAATGAAGCCCCGGCTGGCCAGCTGCTCCCCTAAGTAGGCGTAACCGCCTTCTGAATAGTCCTCCATCATGTGATTGCCGTGCACCATCAGTACCAGCGGAAAGGGGCCTTCCCCGTCTGGCATCCATACCTTTGCATTGACAGGAAGCGCATTGTAGTCGAATCCCCAAAAGATCGTACGGAGCCTAGGCCAGTTCTTGATAAAGGCTGATGCATCGGCAGAAGCTGAGGTCAGGGTGACGTCTGTGCCATACTCCTTACGGTGCAAGTCTTCACCGCTGCCATAAGTGAAATACTGATACGTATAATCCCCCGGACTTCCGGGATCGGCTGCTTCAATGGGAACGGCATTTCCGTTTGATACAGCCGATGTATCCCGGGCGGACTCGCTGTGTCCAGTGCCGTATAGCGGCAGCGGAGCCAGCAGGACGGCTATAGCCAGCAGCGTTCCGGTTAGGGTCCGTCTGCTGCGCAGCAGACCGATGGACAGACCGGCTGCTCCGCCGAGCAGGGCGGCGATGCCGGCTATTACGGCAGCTGCTTCAATCTCAATATCCGCAAAATATAGGATTAACAGTACAGCTCCCGTGGAACTCAGGAAGGTGCCGGCAAACAGCCGCGGAAAGCGGAGGCCGGTTAAGGACAGCAGCAAGGCCAGAATATTGCCGGCCAGCGCCAGCACGAGAGTTCCCGCACCGGCAGCCAGTATGATATCCGCTGCGGTTCCGAGTCCTGTAGGAATGCCCAGAACAGCAAGGATAAAGGCAAGGGTCCCTATCGTCCAAGGACCGGCCAGAGCCGTCCTCCATAGTCTTGTGTCATATACATAGGTGTCTTTGATGCGTCTTGCCATTTCCCCAAGTATGCGTTTAGGCAGCCGCGCTCGCTGCGGCTGCGGAACATACTCCAAATCCATTCCCATGATTCTCTCCCCCGGCAGTTGCGGTGATTTCTGTTTTTTTTGGCCTATAAGATGTAGCAATAATATTACTTTACGGCTTCAATAACAAGTGGGTCTTACAGGAACAGCAGCCACCTGCTTCCCTGACGGTACCCCAAAAATATCTTGCTCCCATTTTGAAAAAAAGATTTGACAGGGTGCGGAGATTTCAGTATTATGTGTATAACCTACTAAATGGGTAGGAATAATTGAATAAATTGTTCTTACCGTACAGACGGAGGAGCGCCCGCTTGACGCAAGCAGACACGTGTCTTTGGACCGGTTTGACCTGCCATACGTGGGCCTTCTGCGTCTTTTTCTGCTACTGGAATTTCATAGGAAGTACGGAAATCATTCATTATTATGAGAAAACATGGGGGAGTGGTTTGAATGAAGAAAGGGATCAAGAAGGGGCTTATCGCCGGGTTCACCTTATTACTGACGGCAGGGCTTACTGCTTGCGGAAACAATAACAATGCGAATAACAGTGCGAATGCTGCGACAGATGCTCCGGAAGCCACCACTGCCGCAACCAATGCGGCTGCTACAGCTGAAGCGACCAAGGCGCCGGCAAAAGATCCGGTAGAGCTGCTGAATGTATCCTATGATCCAACACGCGAGCTTTATGAGAACTATAACAAGGCTTTTGCTGCTTATTGGGAGCAGGAAACCGGTCAGAAAGTAACGATTAAGCAGTCTCATGGCGGTTCAGGCAAGCAAAGCCGCGCTGTCATTGACGGTCTGGAGGCCGATGTCGTTACGCTGGCACTTGGCTATGACATTGATGCACTGCAGGAAACGGGCCTGATCAATGAAGGCTGGCAAAACAAATATGAGCACAACAGCTCACCATACACTTCGACGATCGTATTCCTCGTTAGAAAAGGCAATCCGAAGGGAATTAAGGACTGGCCGGATCTGCTCAAGGAAGGCGTAGAGGTTATTACACCGAATCCGAAAACCTCTGGCGGTGCCCGCTGGAACTATCTGGCGGCCTGGGGTTATGCGCTCGACCATAACAACAACGATGAAGCTAAGGCACAGGAATTTGTACAGGAATTGTTCAAGCATGTACCTGTACTGGATACCGGAGCACGCGGCTCCACTACCACCTTCGTTGAGCGGGGAATCGGCGATGTGCTGATTGCCTGGGAGAATGAGGCTTACCTGTCGATTAAGGAGCTGGGTCCGGACAAATTCGAAATCGTAAATCCTTCGGAAAGCATTCTGGCAGAGCCGCCGGTTGCGGTAGTTGACAAGATTGTCGACAAAAGAGATACACGTGAAGTGTCCGAAGCCTATCTGAAGTATCTCTACTCCGAAGAGGGGCAGACCATCGCTGCAGAGAACTATTACCGCCCTACGCTGGAAAGTGTGAAAGAGAAGTTTAAGGATCAATTCCCTGAGATCAAGCTGTTCACACTGGCTGATAAATTCGGAACCTGGAAAGAAACACAGGAGAAGCATTTCAATGACGGCGGAATCTTTGACAAGATTTATGTGCCGGGCAGCTAAGGAAAGAGCCTGCGGGGAAGGATTCCGTCAGGGGTGCTGATCGGCATAGGAGCCGAAGGCAGGAAAGGATGAATGCGTAAATGAATGTCTCTACCACGGCTGCAGCGCAGCGCAAGGTGCTTCCGGGTTTCGGGCTTACCATGGGTTACAGCGTGCTGTATCTGAGTCTCGTTGTTCTGCTGCCGCTGTCTGCCCTGCTCATAAATTCCACTGGACTGACCTGGGCTAAATTCTGGGACGTGGCCACAGACCCGCGCGTTCTGGCCTCGTACCGTGTCAGCCTTAGTACTGCGGCAGCAGCGGCTTTAACGGATGCTTTTTTGGGTCTGCTGATGGCATGGGTGCTGGTTCGCTATGAGTTTCCGGGCAAACGGATTTTCGACGCCCTGATCGATCTTCCGTTCGCGCTGCCGACCGCGGTAGCGGGGGTATCACTTACAGCACTTTATTCCCAGAATGGGTGGATCGGCTCCCTGGTGGAGCCGCTCGGGCTGAAGGTGGCATTCACGCCGCTCGGCATTACGCTGGCGCTGATGTTTATCGGGATTCCATTCGTGGTCCGTACCGTACAACCGGTGCTGGAGGATCTGGACCGGGATATGGAGGAGGCCTCAGCGACGCTGGGTGCCGGACGGTGGCGGACGTTCCTGCGGATCATCCTGCCAGAATTGCTTCCTGCGCTGCTTACCGGGTTCGCGTTGGCTTTTGCCAGAGGAATCGGTGAATACGGGTCCGTAGTCTTCATCTCCGGCAACATGCCGATGAGGACAGAAATTGCCCCGCTGCTGATCATGACCAAGCTGGAACAATTCGACTATGCCGGCGCTACGTCGGTGGCACTGTTGCTTCTGCTGATCTCCTTCCTGATGCTGCTGGTGATCAACACGCTTCAGCGCTGGGCACGCAAGGGCTCCCGGTAGGCTATGCACTTCCTTAACGGATTTAGCTATTATACATGTTAGGGGGAATAAACATGGCAGGTACTGTACCCATGTATGCTCCAAAGCAAAAAAGCAGTGTATCTTCACCCGCCACTAGGGAATCCTCTGTGGTGAAATGGGTACTGATCGCTGCCGCCGGGCTGGTGCTGCTCTGGCTGATTGTCCTGCCGCTGATCGTTGTGCTGACGGAGGCGCTGAAGCAGGGCTGGGATGTCTACATTGCTGCCCTGACTGATCCGGATGCGGCCTCGGCATTACGGCTGACCCTGCTCGTGGCGGCGATTACTGTTCCGCTCAATACGGTGTTCGGGGTGGCAGCGGCTTGGGCCGTTACTAAGTTCCGCTTCCGCGGCAAGGGCTTCCTGATTACACTGATTGATCTGCCGTTTGCTGTATCGCCGGTTATCGGGGGACTGATCTTTATCCTCGTGTTCGGATCGCACGGCTGGTTCGGCTCGTGGCTGAGCGATCATGATATCAAAATCGTCTTTGCACTTCCCGGCATTGTGCTGGCGACGTTATTTGTAACCTTCCCTTTTGTGGCCCGTGAGTTGATTCCGCTAATGGAGGATCAGGGGACACAAGAGGAGGAAGCGGCGATTACGCTGGGTGCGCGGGGCTGGCAGATCTTTTTCCGTGTGACACTGCCCAATATTAAATGGGGCCTGCTCTACGGGATTATTCTCTGCAATGCGCGGGCAATGGGAGAGTTCGGTGCGGTATCCGTAGTGTCTGGCCATATCCGCGGAGAGACGAACACGCTGCCGCTTCATGTCGAAATTCTGTATAGCGAATATCAATTCTCCGCTTCTTTCGCTGTCGCTTCATTGCTGTTGCTGCTGGCCCTGGTGACGATGATCATCAAAAGCTGGCTGTTACGCAAAAATGCTCATTGACAGCTCTTTTGATTCCATGCTAAGTTAAAGCTCAGTATACAAGTTGGATATTACGGAATTTAACCGGAAATCACCCCTGTCCGGGGAAAGGGAGGCTGGAGAATGGCTAAGCCACTGAAGGTGGATGAGGTATGGCTAACACGGATTGCAGAACTTCTGGACAACATGGAATTTGGCTCACTGCATATTGTGGTGCATGAAGGCCAAATCGTTCAGATGGAGCGTACGGAACGCAAACGTTTCGAGAATAGCTCTGCTAATCCGCGTTATAGTGTAGAAACCGGAAGCCGGCGCACCGATACCCGTTCCGCGGGACGGGGATAGAAGCTATACCCTACCACTGGACTTACTTTTTCTGCAGCAGGAATAATTGCCCCTGTCATTATAGCGGTTCCGGATCGGTACGATACAGAAACCAAACAGAGCAGTGATCCTCCAATGTTGGAAGAATCACTGCTCTGTTTCTGTCGTAAGGCCTAGGCAGGTTAATACCGCGGTCTCTGCCGGGAAGCAAAGATACCTTCAAATAGCAGGATAACGGCAGTTATGACATGCATGATCCAGCCGACGAATGGAATAAAGGCGACTATCGAAGTGACAATCCCGACGATGTTGCCGATGAATGGCCCGCGTTCCCTCAGCAATATGATTACCGCAGCTGCGTGGAGCAGGAAGGCGATGCCGAGCGGCACCCAGCCATTGGCTACCACAAAGGCACCTCCGATAAACGGCAATGCCAGGAAACCCTCGTATGCAAAAGTCCCCCATTTAAACAATTTTCCTAATGATGACATGATTCTTCACCGGTCCTTTTCAGATTAATAAGATGGCTTTGTCTGTTATTAGTTACCCGTCTTTTATGGACTGAGAATTATGCAGGTACAGTGTAGCGGATTTCCATATAGTTTACGTCAAGATAAGCTTTACGTTTCAATTTCTGTACTGGGTTAATCCGGCCCGGCTTGATGCAGCTGCTGCTGTCGTATATATTGGTAACAGTGTGGACGCCTGTAAGCAGGCTTGGGCAGAGAACGGGGGAGAAGAGCGTGGATATGGCAGGAAACCTGGAGATCCGCTATGTGCCTCCTGCAGTAGAGCAGTATCTGTCCCTGCGGGTGGAAGCAGGGCTAAGTCCGATGAGTGCCGAGGGTGCAGAGGCCGGGCTTCCGCGTTCTTGTTTTGCGGTAACGCTCTATGACGGGGAACTTCTTATCGGAATGGGGCGTGTGATCGGGGACGGGGGCTGTTTTTTTCAAGTTACCGATATCGCCGTCAAACCTTCCTATCAGGGGCAAGGATTAGGCAAAGTCATTGTGCGTGAAATCAGGAGTTTCCTGGACACCATTCCCGCACAATCCTATGTCAGTCTTATCGCTGACGGGGAGGCCTCGAAGCTGTACGGGCAGTATGGCTTTGTTCCGGTAATGCCGTATTCGCAGGGGATGTTTCTGCGGCGCTGAGGTTCATAATATGACAGGCCACAGGAAGAGGCAGACCCCACATTGTGGGGTTATTTTTACCTGATTACAGGTTCAGGAAGGTGAGGAAGCAGGAATGGATGTTGTGGTGTTTGGTGCTTCAGGAAGAATAGGGAAAGCGATCGTACAGGAAGCGTTAAAAAGAAAACACGAGGTGACCGCTGCTGTCCGCAATCCGGAATCCATAGAGCTGCAGCATGAGCGTCTGCAGATTGTGTCCGCAAATATTCTGGATCCGGCATCGGTAGCTGCAGCGGTATCGGGCCACGGGGAAATTATCAGCGCCTTCGGACCCGGATCCGGGCAGGAGAATGATCTGCTCAGGGCGGCAGAATCGCTGCTGGAGGGGATGCAGCAGGCCGGTGTAGCACGCCTGATTATTGTAGGCGGGGCAGGCAGCCTTAAGACGGAGTCCGGTGAATGGCTGATGGATACGCCCGGGTTCCCGGAGGACTTCCGGCCGCTGGCTGCCGCCCATGCGCATGCCTATGAAATCTATAGGGGCTCAGAGCTGGATTATACGTACATCAGTCCGCCCGCTGCCATTATTTCCGGCCGCCGGACCGGCATGTTCCGGATTGGCCTGGACCGGCTGATTACGGATGAGGACGGGAAGAGCAGCATCAGTGTGGAGGATTTTGCGGTAGCAGTGGTGGATGAGCTGGAGGAAGGCAATTTCAGCCGTGAACGGTTTACTGTAGCTTATTAAGCGGCGGCGGACCGGGGAAGATATAACAAGGAATGGTTTGGACAGGCAGGGATTCTGTCCCGGCGGATAGGGGTAAGGCTTATTGCATAATATGCTGTAAGGCTTACCCTTTATTTAAATATTGATTGATTGTCGGGTTGCATGTTGATTAATGGATAAAAGTAAGACGAAGTGCCGTGCAGCTGGCTCAAGGGAGCTCTCTGCAAATCACTGAAACGAGAACAATTTAGTGAAAAGTGGGAGTGGGAGGGCTGAGGTGAAGTAGTGGGCTACAGAGTCCTCCTACTAATTTTTTCCGGGCGACGGGGAGGGAACGTAATGGGATTTTCTCCTGCTAATTTCTTCTGGGGGGGATGGGGAGAGGACCGTAGTGGATTTCCTCCCCCTAATTTCTCCCCTTTGGATCAAAAGCACTTTACTTGGGAAATTAGATTGAGTTTTTCCGTTTTAAGTCGAAAACGAGTGAATTAGTTGGAGTTTTTCCACTATAGCTGGACACAGTCCTTCAGGGCGATGAACCGCTGCACGCAAATACTCGCTTTGAACTATTTTTCTATTGTTTGATTCTTGTGTGTGTTTTAGTTCATCTTTAAGCTAAATCAACAGGTCTGCACATTGTGCAGCGGAAGGGATGGGGACAATGGATCTAGTCACTGCGGAGCAAATGCGGGAGCTGGACCGCATGACGATAGAGAAGCTTGGCATTCCGGCAATTGCTCTGATGGAGAATGCCGGACGGGCAATTGCCGAGGAAGTGATTGCGTTGTGTCGGCGCGGAGGGGATTTGGATGGGGACAGGGCTGGCGGTAGTGTAGGTGGAAGCGGCTGGGGCGGCGAGAGCCGTGGGCGTGGCGTGGGCCCGGCGGTCCTGCCGCCGGGCTTTGCGGTCAGCGGCGACCGGGCGCTGACCCTGGATGCTGCCGGCGAGCATTGGCTGATCCTCGCCGGCAAGGGCAATAACGGCGGCGACGGCCTCGCCGCCGCCAGGTACCTGCGTGAGGCGGGCATCGCCGTCACGCTGGTGTACGCGGCCGCGCCGGAGTCGCTGGCCGGCGAAGCGGCCGTGCAGCGGGACGCCGCAGCGGCCATGGGTCTGCCGGCCGTAGTCTACGGCCGGGACGTCATTGACTTTGCCGCCTGCAGCGGCATCGTCGATGCGCTGCTCGGCACCGGCAGCGCGGGTGCCCCGCGCGGGGCCTATGCGGCCCTGATTGCCGCCGCGAACAGCAGCGGCAAAAGAATTGTGTCCGCGGACATCCCGAGCGGGCTGAACGCGGACACGGGCGAGCTGCATGAGCCGTGCATTCATGCAGCAGTGACGGTATGTCTCGCGTTTCTCAAGCGGGGCCTGGTGCAGTATCCCGGCGCGGGAGCCGCCGGGCGGGTCGTAGTCCGCTCCATCGGCATCCCTGCTGCCTCGGCCCGTGAGGCCGGGGTGCAGGCCAGCCTGCTGACCCCGGAAGTGCTGCGGACACGTCTTCAGGTCGACGTGTCGCGCCGCCGCTCGCCCGAGGGCCACAAGGGCACCTATGGGCATGTCTTGCTGGCGGCGGGAAGCCTTGCGATGAGCGGTGCGGGTCTGCTTGCGGCCCGGGCCGCGCTGCGTGCAGGCTGCGGTCTGGTGACCTGGGCGCTGCCGGACAAGCTGCTGCCTTATGTAATCGGTGCCGCACCGGAGATTATGCTGGCCGCGGCCGGCGGCCGGGAGGACGGCACCTGGAATGCGGGGACCGCTGCGGAGGTGCTGAGGCTCGGCGCTGTACGCGATGTGACCGCCACCGGTCCCGGCCTTGGCCGGTTCGAAGGGGACGGGGAGTGGCTCCGCATGCTGTGGGAAGGCATCAAGGGACCGCTGGTACTGGATGCCGATGCCCTTAACATCCTGGCGGACTGTGACTATTCGGCCTGGTCCAGCCCCGGCCGGCCCGTCATTCTTACGCCGCATCCCGGGGAGATGGCACGGCTTGCCGGACTAACTACAGCGGAGGTGCAGCGTGACCGGATCGGCCTGGCACTGGCTTATGCCATGCAGCACGGTGTAGTGCTCGTACTGAAAGGAGCGCATACCGTCATTGCCACACCTGACGGAGAAGCTTATGTTAATGTCACAGGTCACCCGGGAATGGGTACAGGCGGAGCGGGTGATGTGCTGACAGGGATTATTTCCGGCCTGCTGGCGCAGGGCCTGAGTGCCGTTCAGGCAGCGGCTTTCGGTGTGTATCTGCACGGAATGGCCGGGGAGCGGGCGGCAGGCGCGAGAAACCATCCGGCGGGTTTAATCGCCGGGGATATCATCGAAGCGCTTTAGCAGCGGCTTACATTAGCACGAGGCAGAGCAGCGGCACGAACAGTGCGAATACGGGCAGGAGCAGCGGATAACGTTCGCCGGACAGCTGGGCTAGCCGAAACAGCAGCAGCACTCCGATACCGTAGAGGGCACAGGTCTGTGCGTCTCCGCCTTGCTCGGAGGCCAGCCATAAGCCGGCGCCGAATCCGGTAGCAGCATACAGGACAAGCGAAGGGCCGAGGGATGAAGAACGGAACATGCGCAGGAGGGCGTCTGCAATGAGTGCGGCCGGCAGCCCGTAGGCATAAACGGCATAGGGCACGGAAACCGGCCAACCCTCCGGCACCCCGTCTGTATGCGGTAAACCAAGCAGTACAAGCGACACCAGCATGAAGGTCAATCCGGCAGCGGATAACTTGGACAATGCATACATACCTGCAGACAGCCGGACAGAGGGCAGATCGTACTCTTTGATTTTGTTCATCTGATAACGTCCTTTCAGGTTAGGTGAACGGCGCTGCCGGACTCAGCGGAGTATCCGGCGGTTTTGTAATGTGCAGATTTCAAGCGATCTAAACCGCTTCTTCCCGCAGATCAGCTGGTGACCATGTCCCCGCCGTTAACATGAATGCAGGTGCCTGTTACATAGGAAGAATCCGGTCCGGCCAGATAGACATAGGCTCCGGCAAGCTCATAGGGTTGTGCGGCACGCCCCAGCGGGGTATCGGTTCCGAATACGCTGACTTCGGCAGCAGAATAGCTGGAAGGGATGAGCGGGGTCCACACCGGACCTGGAGCAACGCTGTTGACCCGGATTCCGGTATCGGCAAGCGACAGGGCAAGAGAGCGTGTGAAGGTGACGACTGCACCTTTGGTGGACGAATAGTCGATCAGTTTCTTATTGCCCTGGTAAGCGGTAATGGAGGCGGTGTTGATGATGGAGGCTCCCTTGTTCAGATGCGGCAGTGCAGCCTGAGTCAGGAAAAAGTAAGGAAAGACATTGGTCTGAAAGGTCTGGTACAGCTGCTCTTCGGTGATATCCAGAATGCTCTGCTGCGGATACTGCACAGCAAGATTGTTGACTAGAATATCCAGCCGGCCAAAGGTCCGTACAGTGTGCTCTATCGCCTGGAAGCAGTTTTCCCTATACCGTAAATCGGTTTCAATCCGCAGGCAGCGGCGGCCAAGCTGTTCAATACGCTGTGCTGTGACCTCGGCGTCTGAGGCTTCATACAGATAGGCAATGGCCACATCCGCTCCTTCTTTGGCAAAAGCGATGGCCGCCGCCTTGCCGATCCCGCTGTCTCCGCCGCTGATAAAAGCAACCTTGCCCTGCAGCTTGCCGCTCCCGCGGCTGTCCGGGTCTTCACTGATTGGCCGGGGATTCATCAGGCTCTCCAGGCCGGGCTGGCGGTCCTGGTGCTGGGGCGGGAAGGCAACGGGCTGCTTGCGGCATACTGTCTGTTCCCCGTAATAGGGGTAAGTAGGATTCATTGCGTGATACTCCTCCTTGCGCACTGTCTGTTTTGTATATTTTTATGCATACGCCCAGAGAAGCGTGCGCCATCCGCTGGCGTGAGCTGACAGAAGCCGCCGGCGGATTTCGCTCTTTGTGTTTCAAATCTCGCAGCGTACCGGGAGAAAGAAATGATAAATTAAATCTGCGCTAACTTGCACGATTTTGAGGAGGAACACATGCCGGATATTGCTGATTTTGCCGACCCTGACTATTTGTTGAGGGGATCCGTTCTGCAGCAGGAAGTGTATGATCTGCTTCGCGGGCTTCGGATCACGGAAGTGCTGGCGGCTTATCATCCGCTGCTAGCGGGTACGGTTCCTCTCGGAATTCAAGTGGAGGGAAGTGATCTGGATATTATTTGCGAGGTGCATGATCACGTGCGGTTTACCGCTGAGGCCCGGAGTTATTTTGGGGACAGGGAGGGCTTCTCAGCTATAACCCGTATCGTTCAGGGAATCGTCCGTACCAAAATCAACTTTGTTGCCGGCGGCTGGCCGGTTGAGCTGTTTGGGCAGCCCAGGCCAACCCTGCGGCAAAACGGGTATCTGCACATGGTGGTGGAGTGGCGGATTCTGAATATGCTCGGGGCAGGCTTTCGCGAAGCGGTGATTGAACTGAAGAGGGGCGGAATGAAGACGGAGCCGGCCTTT
The DNA here is from genome assembly GCF_031599675.1 of Paenibacillus pedocola. Classification (NCBI taxonomy): domain Bacteria; kingdom Bacillati; phylum Bacillota; class Bacilli; order Caryophanales; family Paenibacillaceae; genus Paenibacillus; species Paenibacillus pedocola. Next base: position 489,688 of record NZ_CP134223.1, read on the forward strand.
GCCAGATTGCTGCATCTGGAAGGCGATCCATATGAGGCATTGCTGAACCTGGGTACTCTGACACCGGAAGAACTGAATTCTGTATGCAGCAAGGTTTATCCTTACATATATTAAATTTGGAAAGCGGGGAAGAAGAAATGCTTTACAGAGCAATGATTGCGGATGATTATGAGGCGGCTTATCAGTTATGGGGGAACACAACGGGCATGAACCTGAGCCAGGCGGATTCGCGGGAAGAAATTCTGCGTTATCTGGAGCGGAATCCAGGAATGAGCCAGGTATGCGAAGATACGGACGGCACGCTTGCCGGCACTGTCATGTGCGGACACGACGGGCGGAGAGGGTATATCTATCATGTAGCCGTCAGCGGTGCCTGCCGGGGCAAGGGGGCCGGCCGTGAAATGGTGTCCCGTTCGCTTCATGCCTTGCGGGAAGCGGGCATTGCGAAATGCCATTTGATGGTCATTGAGGGCAACGAGCTGGGACGCAGCTTCTGGTCGGGCACAGGCTGGCAGGAGCGGGACGGCATTATACTCTTTTCACAGAATACCTGATCGTGCGGGGGCTGATGCCGTTCATGGGGCTTGCTGTCTGACAGCCGCCGGACTGCCATCTCCTTCCCCTAGCTGCGTTCCGGCCCCCGCTATGATAATACGGCTAGGTCAGTCATTCATTAATGGTAATCATGATCTTGCCGGTATTCCGGTTGTGTTCCATATATTGATGAGCATCTGCGATTCTTTCCAGCGGGAAGGCAGAATCTATAACGGGTTTTAGGTCCCCGTGTTCAAAATAGGCAAAAGTATGATCCATAAACTCCCTTGTGAGCCGGGCTTTATAGGCATCGCTTCTAGGTGTAAGTAAAGTTCCGGTAATTTGCACGCATTTGGACATCAAGGCGAATAGATCCACTTTATTGACCTCGCTCCCGCCAAGGATTCCGATCAGAACCCAGCGGCCGCCAGTCTTAATGCTATTCAGATTATGTTCCCAATACTCCGCCCCGATAAAGTCGAGAATGAGATCCGCGCCTTCACCGTCTGTAGCCTGCAGCACGGCTTCCGGAATAGACTGCTCTTTGTAATTGATTAGGACGTCTGCCCCCAGCTCTTTACATAAAGCCAGTTTCTCCGCTGATCCGGCCGTCACAATAACTTTAGCCTGACCCAGCCGTTTGGCGAGCTGAATGGCAGCAGTACCCACCCCGCTTGCACCGGCATGAATCAGGACAGTTTCCTGCTTTTGAAGTTTGCCGATCCAGAACAGCGTTTGGTAAGCCGTAAGAAATACTTCCGGAATCGCAGCCGCCTGTATAAATGAAAGTGAGTCAGGGATTTTCATTGCCCGGTCGGCCGGTAACACCGCATATTCCGCATAACCTCCGCCATTTACCAGCCCCATCACCTTATCACCGATTGCGAAAGAAGCGCCCTCGCTTGCTTGCACAACCGTTCCGGCAATTTCTATTCCAAGTACGGGATTCGCCAAATAGCCTGCGGTGCCCTCCCGTAACAAAATATCCGTGCGGTTAACAGCTGCTGCATGTACGCGGACAAGCAGTTCGTTCTCTTTCCGGTCAGGAACAGGCAATTGAGTGACAGTCAGCTGCTCGGCACCACCAGGTTTTTTTACAATAATACCTCTCATCATCATTCTTCACTCCCATAAGTTTGTATTCATTTCCCTTGTGTAACGGTTGTTTAGGCGTTTCGTCTGATTTCCATGGAGTATAAAATACAAGATGGCCAGTCCCAGAATCATGCATCCGCTGATCACCATACCGTTGACCTGGCCGACATGATAAGCGAAAGTCCCGATTCCCGAGCCAATGGAGCCTCCAAAATAATACCCCACCATGTACAAGGAATTTAACCGGCTGTGTTTCTCCGGAGCCAGGCTGTAAATCCGCCCCTGATTCAAAGACATATTCATCCGGGAGCCGACATCCAGCAGGAAGGTAACGACTATGAGCAGAATGAGGTGATTCCAGCCGAAACCCAATACGGCAAAGGAGAGTAACATCAGAATTAACGCGGCCTTATTCCATTGTCGGGCATGCGGGCTGTCGGATAAATGACCGGAGAAACCTGCCGCACCGGCACCGGCAATTCCGATGATCCCGAACATCCCGGTCAAACCGCTGCTGAAATGATACGGGGCACCGTTCAGAATAAGGGTAAGGGGCACCCAGAAAATGTTGAAAGCGGCAAAAGCGGCTGCTCCCAAAATAATCGTTTCTCTCAGAACCGGCTCTTGGGTAAGCATTGGAATCATAGAGCGCATAATTGCAGAGTAAGACGTTTGCTTCGGCGCAAGGTCATCCGGCAGCTTGACGTATAGATAAGCGGCAATGAACACGAGCAGGGCGGCAGCAAAGATGTGCATGGTCTGCCAGTTGAAAAGTTGTCCGATCCATCCTCCTGCTACCCGGCCAAGCAACACCCCCAGGAAGATGCCGGTCAATAATCTGCCGATGACGGTTCCTTTATTCACGGTTTGCAGGTTGGAAGAGACAAAAGGAATAATCAGCTGAGCTGTGACTGTGCTGATCCCAAGCAGAAATCCGGCGGCCAGCAAGAGATAGAACGTAGGGACCACGGTCATAAGAACGAGCCAGAACGCAGACAACAGCAGACTAGCCAGGATTAGGCGGCGTCTGTTCAACCGGTCGCCCAGCGGGACAACGAACAGCAGGCCGATGGTATATCCGGCCTGGATGACGGTTAAGAGCAGCCCGGCCCTGTTGGAATGGACATGGAAATCGTTCATTATGCCGGATAGCAAGACCTGGTCATAATACAAATTGGCTACTGCAATGGCACATACAGCAGATAACAGCCATTGGAGCGTTACAGTAAATGACCTTTGGCCGGAAACAGGTTTCATTGGATAATCATCCTTTCTGCTTGCGATAGGAACAGTGTAAAGAAAAAAACGGACGCCAAGAAGATCCGTGTTATCCTAGGATTGTGAGTCCTATGGAAAAGGAGAACCGGTATGACCTTGGAACATGAAAAGCATCTCGCCTTAGGGCAATTTCTGAAGAAAAAACGTGCCTCGCTGACACCGGAGCTTGCAGGTCTGCCGCTGGGCAAAAAACGGAAAGTATCCGGATTACGCAGAGAAGAAGTGGCCGATCTGGCGAATGTAAGTGTGGATTGGTATATACGTCTGGAGCAGGGGAGAGCCGTCCAGCCTTCGGTAGATGTACTGATGTCGTTAAGCGGCGCGCTGCAGCTGAACCGCAAAGAGCGCGATTATTTGTTCAACCTGGCGGATCAGCGGCTGCCGGAGGAGATGCCGGGCGAGGTTGTTGTCAGCCCAAGATTGCAGCAGTTTCTGGATGCCCAGAACCCCTATCCGGCGTATGTATCGGATGACCAATGGAATATCGTGGGGTGGAATAAAGCGGCAGCGCTTGTGTTTGGGGATTATGCCAAGATGACGGCTTTGCAGCGCAATTCCTTATGGCGTGCCTTCACAGACCCGTACCTGAAAGGACTGCTCGATAATTGGGAGGGCCATGCCAAACTGCGGGTAAGCCAATTAAGAATGGCGCATAGCCAGTTTCCGGCAAATCCGGAGCATTTGGCGCTCGTCGATGAATTATGCCGGCAAAGTCAGATATTTAATGAGTGGTGGAATGAGCCGTTTATTATGGGGACTCCAGAGGGGAAAAAACTGCTGCATCACCCGGTTGCCGGGGATATCCGTTTAGATTATCTTTCCTTTCAGACGGACGAGCATCCGAATGCAACCGTTACCGTCCACTTGGCAAGTGATCAGATTTCGAGAGAGAAACTAAGCGGGCTTTTCAACAAGCAATGAAATTGCGAACAATAGTGTAGGTTCTGCATTCGTGCAGTATAATATATAGGCAAGTAAATGGCGAAATTGAATAGCAGGTGATCTGACAATGCGTTTTAAAGATGTGTTCTCTATAATCGGCCCGGCCATGGTCGGGCCTTCCAGTTCACATACCGCAGGAGCGGCACGGATCGGCAGAGCAGCCCGGCAGGTCCTCGGCGAAGTGCCGCGTGAGGCGGAGGTCATATTTTTTGGCTCGTTTGCCGCAACGTATCAGGGGCATGGAACCGACCGGGCTATCGTCGGCGGATTGCTGGACTTTGCTACAGACGACCACCGTTTGCCGGATTCCATTGAGCTGGCCGCTGAAGACGGGATGGAGATTTCTTTCCGTCAGGGCGCGGGCTTGTTCCCCCATCCGAATACCGTGAAGCTGCGTCTTACCGGCCGTGACACAGGCACAGAATTGACGCTGACGGGGATCTCGATTGGCGGGGGAAATATAGAGATCGTTGATATTGACGGTTTCGGGGTTAAGCTGACCGGAATGTATCCGACTGTTCTAATCAACCACATGGATTATCTCGGGGTACTCGCCAGTGTTACGGATGTAATGCGCCAGGGCCAGTTTAATATCGGGCATATGTCCCTTGACCGCAAGAACCGCAGCGGTGCGGCGCTGACCGTGCTGGAGCTGGATGAACCTGCAACTGCAGAACTGCTTCAGGGGCTGCGCGCTCTGCCTGCTGTGAAATCAGTCAAAGTGGTGGATCTGAACGAGGATACGCGAGCACAGAAAGGGAAGGAAAGTACAACATGAATTTTCAAACTTTAAGCCAGCTGGCTGTATTATGCGGGGAGCGGGGCCTTGGCATCGGTGCGCTGATGCTGGAGGAGCAGAGTGCGGAATCCGGACGCTCGAAGGAGCAGGAATTCGCTACGATGAGCCAATATTATGGCGTAATGAAGGAGGCGGTACACCGCGGCATGACGGAGAATACGACCTCGCGCAGCGGCCTGACGGGCCTGGATGCCCAGCGGGTTGCCGCCTACAATGCCGCGGAGGAGCCATGTCTTGGCGGACCTGCCGGACAGGCGATGGCCTACGCATTAGCCGTATCAGAAGTGAATGCCTCTATGGGGCGGATTATCGCTACTCCGACAGCAGGCTCCTGCGGAATTATTCCCGGCGTATTTCTCAGCTGCCAGGAGCGTTTCGGATGGGATGATGATTATATGGTGTCGGGATTGTTTGCCGCAGGCGCAATCGGATATGTTATTGCCAATAACTCTTTTGTATCCGGGGCAGAGGGCGGCTGCCAGGCGGAAGTCGGTTCCGCAATCGGTATGGCTGCGGGAGCGCTGACGGAGCTGCGCGGCGGTACACCGGCCCAGGCGGTTCATGCCGTGGGGCTGGCGCTCAAGAACACACTTGGCCTGATTTGCGATCCGGTGGGCGGGCTTGTAGAAATTCCCTGCATCGTGCGCAACGGCTTCGGTGCTGTTACCGCACTGGCTGCAGCGGATATGGCGCTTGCAGGTGTGCGCAGTGTGATCCCCTCTGATGAAGTGATCAAGGTGATGCTTGAGGTTGGCTCAGCCATGCCGGAGAAGCACCGCGAGACGGCCGGGGGCGGGCTGGCCCAGACGCCTACCGGGCGCCAGATTATGAAAGATTTGCGAAGCAAGAAATAATCGGCTTATATTTCGCCGGGTAGGCATTATATGATCTTATAACATATGGAAACGTTCAAGTTGCTCCCACATGCCCTCCTGCCGGAGAATTTCCGGCTGTTTCGGTCCAAGCAGATCGAAGTGGGGGAAGGGTTTGCGGTTATGGATATATTGCGGCGGAAGACCGTTCTGCTGGCACCAGCGGCGGAGACGGGGCAGGTCGCTGCAGCCAACTTTGGTTACGGTGGTGATTCCCGGAAACCGCGGATCGAGCCAGTAATGGGTCAAAAAAGCGATCTCCCCCCGGGAGACCGCCTGCTTCCACCGGTTCAATTCTTCTCTGTTAATTCCGAAGGCCATAGCTGTCTCATCCTTATCCTTATCAGTAATTGTTGATCCATTACATCTCTTGAAAGGGGAATACAACATGAACGGGCAAGTTAGAGCCGATATCCGTCCCGGACTTGAGGTGGATATTGTACTGAAGCAGGATCAGGCTACAGGCAAACTCACCCATGGTACAGTAAAAGATATTCTGACCAACTCACCCCGCCATCCGCACGGCATCAAGGTGCGGCTGAGCGACGGTCAAGTCGGGCGGGTCAAGAATATTACGGGCTGAATGCACAGCCCGCTTAATCTATAGTTCCGAAGGCGCTCTGCCTGATGCTACTTTGCCGGTTAATAGGCTAGTATCAGGCGATGCGCTTTTTTTTTCTGCTCAGCAGCAGGGCGCCTAACGCCCCATGAATTCCTCGACATACTGATCCGCTTTGGTCTGGTTACACAGATTGCAGGCACAGACACAGTTGTCGGGAGTGGTATGGCCGCCCTTGGCCCGGGGCAGAAGGTGGTCGATGGTGTCCCCATACAAGCCGCAAAAATGACAGGTATAATTATCCCTTGTCAGAATTAAAGCTCGGAAATCCTTGTTGCTGTACAGGCGGCGGATGGTGCGGCGGTTTACAACCACTGCGGCATGCTCCCTGACGAGCGTAACAGCCAGCTCAAGGTCAATTTCCTGATGCCAGCGCCGCCCTTTATCGCTGTGGCCGCGCATCAGGATCATTCCCTTGGCAGAGGGGATAAGTGCAGAATAGTCGCCGGGCTCCGGCTTGAACCCCGCGGTCTGCGGGGGCCTCCGCCGTTGTTCGCCCTGGCGCGGCCGCGCTTTTCCCCGGCTGCCTGCGGCAGCCGCAGGATGCTTGGCTTCCTTGGAGCGCTCCGGCAGGGAATGCTGATGCACCTTAGGCGTAGCAGCCTTGTGACCCGGCAGAATTGCCGGGATTGCAGCTGGTGATTGCACCGGCTGTCTGGCAGCGGAGGCTGTAGCCACAGGTGCGGAAGCCCGCGCCGAAACAGAGGCCTCTGGCCTCTGGACTTCCTGAAGCCCCTTGGCTGAACCGCTCTCGCGTGCCTTGCGGCATTCGCGGCAGGCCCCGCGGCGGGACTGGCCCTTGGACCGCTTGCCGGTCCGCCTGCGGAATTCGGAGAGCGGTTTATGCTGATGGCAATATGCGCATTGTTTAGATAAAGGCAGGCTGATATCGGTCATAAGTATGTTTGGAAGGACGCTATACCAGCGCCTGTCCATTCCCCTCATTTTTAAGATAACTTTAGTATAGCGTAAAGCGCGGCCATTCACACGGCAGGTAAAAAAAGCTGCAAATTTTCTAATTTGTGACATCTGTCTTGGCGGCAATTAGGGAAAACCTGTAAAATCAATAAAAAATACGAAAGCGGGGAATCGGGTATGAGGCAAAGCAACAGAAGGCCGGCTGCTGTTATTTTACTGTATATTCTTCAGGCTTTTCTGGGGGTAGGAGCGATTGCCGGCGGGGTGATGCTGCTGATTGACCCGAGCGGAGAAATGATGGGAATGCCAACTTCCGTGCTGGAAAGATCACCTTTTAATAATTTTATTATTCCGGGTATCCTGCTGTTCCTTGTTTTTGGGGTGCTGCCGCTGGTGGTGCTATACGGTCTGGTTAAGAAGCCGGACTGGGGGTGGGCTGCGCCGTTGAACCCCTTCAGGGCTCTGCATAGCGCCTGGGCTTTGTCCCTGTATATCGGGTTTGGGCAGATTATCTGGATTATGGTTGAAACGTACATGATGAATGCTGTCTCTATGGTGCATGTATTCTATACAAGCCTTGGGCTGCTCATTCAGGCAGTCACCCTGCTGCCGCCGGTGCAGAGATATTTTATACTAGACGGCCGGCAGGAAAGAAGTTAGAATGGCAGTGAACAAAAAAGGGCTTTCATTTGACCCTGGAGGTGAACCGGAATGACTACAATATACGATATCGCCAAAAAAACCGGTTACTCTCCGACTACGGTATCTAAGGCGTTCAATAACTACTCCGATGTGCGGGAAAAGACGCGGGAGGAAATTCTGCGTACGGCCCGGGAGATGGGTTACCTGCCTAACGCGCATGCCCGGACACTGACCACGAAGAAGTCCTGGACCCTCGGCGTATTGTTTGTGGAGGGCACGGGGGTAGGCATCCGCCATCCCTTTTTCGGTGCGGTTATTGAGAGCTTCAAACAGGTGGCTGTAGCCAAAGGATATGCCCTGATGTTCATCTCGAAGGATGTCGGCGGCAAGCAGAGCGGATATTTGGAGAATTGCCGGATTCATGGTGTCGACGGTGTGGTGGTGTTCCTCTCCGACTATGAAGACCCGTATTTCCTGGAGCTGCTGGAGAGCGATATTCCGACAGTGATTCTGGATTATGAGACAGCCCAGTCTCATACGGTCTGCTCGGATAATACGGCCGGAGCAATGCTGGCGGTGGAGTATCTGACTTCTCTGGGACATAGCAGAATTGCTCATATTTCCGGCGGAATGAACACCATTCCGGGCAGAAGGCGTGAGGAAGGCTATGTGGCGGCGATGAAGGTGCACGGTCTGGAGCTTCGTGAGGATTACATCGTTGAAGGCGCATTCTATGCACTGGAGAATGGGTATGCCGCCATGCAGAGGCTGCTTGAATTACCTGAACGTCCAACTGCCGTATTCGCTTCAGGCGACTTGCTGGCACTGGGTGCCGTAATGGCGGCCAGGGACAGCGGCTTGTCCGTACCGGAAGATATCTCCGTTATGGGCTATGACGATATCGAGCTTGCCAGATACGTCACACCTGCACTGACGACAGTCCGGCAGGACACGGCTAATCTTGGCACAAGGGCAGCGGAAATTTTACTTGCTTCGATTGACCGCAAGGGGACAGGAATGGAAGCCATCGTACTTCCTGTGGAAGTGGTTGTGCGGGAATCCTGTGCGCCGCCTGGCGAGGTTTAACAGCGTTTCGCCGGGACGCGCTTTTTTTTCGAAACAAATCGAAACCGGTTTCGATTTGGATTAAGTTTTTAAACCTAACTAAGGAGATGGATTCATAATGGCAGCAACCCGCTCAGTCGTAACAGCAAAAGAAACAGGAGAACGTTTAAGTCCACGGGAAGGTTTGCAGTTTAAGACCTGTACCGCCGGCCAGCCGGCTGATATTCAGCTGCAGCCGGAGAAGGAGTTCCAAAAGGTGATTGGTTTTGGCGGCGCTTTTACGGAAGCGGCGGCTTATACCTTGTCGCGGATGAGCCCGGGTAAACGGGCGGAGGTGATCCGCAGTTATTTTCACCCTGAGGAAGGCTTAAGCTACAGCATGGGGCGCGTGCATATTCATAGCTGTGACTTCGCGCTCGGCAACTATACGTACGTGCAGGATGGGGATACAGAGCTGGCTACCTTTGATATTTCCCATGATCATCAATGGGTGCTGCCGCTGATTAAGGATGCCATGGAAGTTAAAGGCGGCACCTTTACCATGCTGGCTTCGCCCTGGAGCCCACCGGCCTGGATGAAGACGAACGGAGAGATGAATAATGGCGGTTCGCTGAAGCCGGAGTATGCCGATGTCTGGGCGCGGTATTACACAAAATTCATTGAAGCCTACCGTAAAGAGGGAATTCCGGTCTGGGCCGTATCCGTGCAGAATGAGCCGGCAGCGGTGCAAACCTGGGATTCCTGTGTATACAGCGCAGAGGAAGAGCGGGATTTCGTCAAAAATCATCTCGGCCCGGCTATGCATGAAGCCGGAATGGGGGATGTAAATATCGTCATTTGGGATCACAACCGCGACATTATGGTAGAGCGTGTAACTCCTATTTTGTCAGACCCTGAAGCTGCGAAGTATGTATGGGGTACCGGTATCCACTGGTACGGCGGTGAGGAATTCGACAAGGTAGCCAAGGTGCATGAGCTTTTCCCGGATAAGCATGTGCTGTTCACGGAAGGCTGCCAGGAAGGCGGAGTCCGTCTGGGCGAATGGTTCACCGGAGAACGGTACGGACGCAATATGATCGGTGATCTGAATGCCTGGACGGAAGGGTATCTGGACTGGAATCTGGTGCTGGATGAGACCGGAGGGCCTAACCATGTGGGCAATTTCTGCGATGCACCGGTTATCGCCGACACGGTTACGGATGAGGTCCATTACAACAGTTCGTATTATTACATCGGGCATTTCAGCAAATTTATCGCTCCCGGGGCAGTGCGGATCGGACTGGAATCCACAGCGGAAGGTATTCTGTCCACGGCTTTCCGCAACCCGGACGGCAGCCTCGCCGTTGTCCTGATGAATGAGAGCGGAGAAGCGCGCAGCGTGACGCTTGGGCTGGGGGATGAGCAGGCCGGCTGCCAGCTGCCGCCGCACTCTATTACCACACATGTGATTTCGTAATTGCGGCGTTAACTTAACTGGAAGCAGGCTTCCGATGCGGGCTTTGTACGAAGTATATCCAATATGTTATGTGCTAACAAAACTAAGCGTATGCTTCCGAAGCGAGTTTTATTTGTAGAAGATTCGATGAAGTATAGGCTCATAAAACTTTTAGGAGGTTATCAACATGAGCAATTATTATTTTGATTCCGGCAAATTTGTAATGGAGCAGTTTCATGAGAGCAAGCCGTTTGCCAGCTTTCTGCCCGGGCTTGCCGGGCTTAAGGGGATTCCGATGTGGACTTTCTATGTCAACCGCGGGCAGGGGGTGTGCAGCTTTGGGGTGCGTGACAAAAACTCCCCGATCATGGAGTTCTCACCGGCGAACATCTCCCACAAGAATGTAGCGTCCTCCGGGTTCCGGACGTTCATCAAACTAGGGCATTCTCCGGAGGTCTATGAGCCGTTCCAGTCATCCCGGCCCGATCCGGCGGCCAAGCGTAAGATGACGATCCTGCCGAACGGGTTGACTATTGAGGAGTCCCATGCCGCTCATGGCCTGAAGACGACCGTACACTATTTCAATCTGCCGAATGACGACTATGCCGCTCTTGTGCGGCGGGTGGAGATTGAGAATACAGGCAGTGGAGAGCTTGAGCTCGAGCTGCTGGACGGTCTGCCGGAGATCCTTCCATACGGCTCAGCCAACAGCGGATACAAGGAAATGGGCAACCTGCTGCGCAGCTGGATGGAGGTCTACAATCTGGAGAAGGGCATTCCCTTCTACAAGCTGCGCTCCAGCACGAACGATGATGCGCAGATCAGTGAAATCCAGAACGGCCATTTCTATCTGTCCTTTACCGGGGAAGGAGAGCTGCTGAAGCCGGTTGTCGATTTCGAGCTGATCTTTGGCGGCAACACCTCTCTTGCTTATCCGGACCGGTTCGCCGGGCTGTCCCTGGCTGAGCTCCTGGAGCAGCCGCAGTATCCGGTAAATAAGGTACCTTGCGGCTTCAGCGGCAGTGCACAGACACTGACTTCAGGCAGCAAGCTGGTGCTCAATACGATTATCGGGCATGTCAGCGACATCGATAAAATCAACCGGAAGGCGGATCAGCTCTGCCGTGATGAATATATTACCGGCAAGGCGCAGGAAGCGGCTGAGCTGACCGAGAATCTGACTGCTGACATCGCCACCCGTACGTCCTCGGCTTTGTTCGATGCCTATTGCCGCCAGTCGTATCTCGACAACTTCCTGCGCGGCGGGTATCCGTTTATTTTTGACAATGGAAAAGACGGCTTTGTAGTGCATCTGTACTCACGCAAGCACGGCGACATGGAGCGGGATTATAATTTCTTCTCGCTGGCTCCGGAATACTATTCACAGGGCAACGGGAACTTCCGCGATATGAACCAGAACCGGCGGAATGATGTGTTTTTCCATCCGAAGGTCGGCAGCTTCAACATCAAAATGTTCTACAGCCTGATCCAGGCCGACGGCTATAATCCGCTCAGTGTGCAGGGGACCAGCTTTGAAGTCCGGCCTGAACATGCCGCGAAGCTCAAAGAGTGGATTGCAGCTTCTGCAGCGGATCACCAGGCTGAGCTAGAAGCACTGTGTTTAGGCAAATTTACACCGGGCCGGCTGATCAACTACATCGCCGATCATGATGCGGTGCTGAAGGTGGATGAACAGGAGTTCCTCCGCGGCGTGCTTGCCCTGTCTCAGCAGAATATTGAAGCCGCCTTCGGCGAAGGCTTTTGGAGCGATCACTGGACCTATAATCTGGATCTGGTCGAAGGTTACCTGGATGTATTCCCGGATAAGCTGGAAGAGCTTTTGTTCGGGGATGAGACCTACACCTTCTATGACAGCCCGGCTTATGTGCTTCCGCGCAGTGAGAAGTATGTAATCAGCGGCGGCAAGGTCCGGCAGTATGGTGCGCTGCTGGAAGATGAAGAGAAACTGCATAAGCTGCAGCGCAAAGCCGGAGATACCCAGTGGCTGCGCACGGAAGGCGGATTCGGGGAGATCTACCGCACGAGCCTGTTCGTCAAAATGCTGTCCCTGACCTTGAGCAAGTTTGCTACCCTTGATCCATACGGCATGGGGGTAGAGATGGAAGGCAACAAGCCGGGCTGGAACGATGCCATGAACGGTCTTCCGGGCTTATTCGGCTCAGGGATGAGCGAAACGTTTGAACTGAATCGGATGATTCTCTTCCTGCTGGAGTCCCTGGAGAGCGGAGAAACCGGTGACAGAACGGTGGCGCTTCCGGTAGAGATGGCCCTGCTGCTGGAGCGGGTGCATCATGCTGCAGCCACGGTGCTTGCCGGAGGACTTGCTGAATTTGACTATTGGGATACTGTAGCTACAGCGCGCGAGGCCTATCGTGAGAGTATCCGCTTTGGAATCACCGGTGAACAGGCTGACGTTAGCCTTGCAGTGATCCGGGAGGCGCTGGGCAAGTTCCTGCACAAAATTAATGCCGGGATTGACCGGGCTGTCGAACTGGGCGGCGGACTGGTGCCGACTTACTTCCGCTTCGAGGCTGTGCGCTATCAGCCGGTAACGGATGAGGCGGGCAAACCGGTGATCAGCGGCTATGGCCTGCCGAAGGCTACAGTGGAGGAATTCGAGGCGATCGCCCTGCCGTATTTCCTGGAAGGCCCGGCCCGCTGGCTTAAAACGCTGGAAAGCACCGATCAAGCCAAGGAAATCTACATTAAGGTTAAGGGAAGCGGATTGTTCGATCCGGTAACCTCAATGTACCGGACTTCTGTATCCCTGGAGGAGGAATCGCATGAAATCGGGCGGATTCGGGCCTTCACACCGGGCTGGCAGGAGCGGGAGTCGAATTTCCTGCATATGTCCTACAAGTATTTGCTGGAGCTGCTGAAGGCAGGACTGTATGAGGAATTCTTCAGTGAAATGAAAACTTCGCTGATTCCCTTCCTTGATCCGGAGGTCTACGGGCGCAGCACACTGGAGAATTCCTCCTTCATCAGCACAGGCGGCAACCCGGATCCGGGAACCCATGGGCGGGGCTTCGTAGCCAGACTCAGCGGATCCACTGCAGAGTTCTTGAGCATGTGGAGAACGATGATGGCGGGAAGCCGGATGTTCTCGGTAGAGAATGGCGAGCTGACGCTGGAACTGGCACCGGCGCTGCCAGGCTGGCTGTTTGACGAGCAAGGCAAGCTGTCGTTCACGTTTCTCGGGGGAACAGAGGTAACCTATCATAATCCGCGGCGTGCGAATACTTACGGTACGGAGCGTGCGGTCATCGGGCAGCTGACACTGGTCTACAGTGACGGCACTGTCCGGCAGATTGACGGAGCGCTGGTGCGCGGTGAGGACGCCGAGGCGCTGCGCCGGGGCGAGATATCATCGATCCGGGCAGAAATGGTATAAAGTCATTTATGGGAAGGCCGATGAGGCCTTCCTTTTTTATGGGCATAAAAGAGGCTGGCTTACATAAAAAATGGTCGATATTGACACAATAAGTTTGATTATGGAATTATTCGAATATGTTTGGGGAGGCGAATGATTATGTCTGCACACGTGATGAACAAGAACCTCTCGTCCAGTTTAGATGAAAATATTAAGTTTTTTGAAGAGCTGTTTCAAGGGGACGATACCTTGCGATTCCGCAGGTTTGGCAACCAACGTAATCTTCACATGACGTATTGTATCCTATATATCAATGGGATGGTGAATGAGAATATCATCACCGATACCATCCTTCATCCCCTGGTCAGCACAACGTTCGAACTTAATGAAGTCCAAGGATTGGATACGATGATTGAGCAGGTCATTGATTCGGCATTCGCCAATAAAACGGGAGATATGGACTTATTAATAGAGGCTATATTAGATGGACAGGCTGTTTTATTTGTTGACGGCATACAGGAAGCCATTATTATCTGCACCAGAGAAGTGAAGACCAGAGCCATTGAAGAACCTGATTCGGAACGTGTTCTCCGTGGACCGAAGGAAGGATTTACGGAGTGCATTACGGACAACTTGACCATGCTTAGACGCAAACTAAAGACGGTTAACCTGAAATTGAATTCTAGAGTGATCGGGACGGAGACCCGTACGAGCATTTACGTTTGTTATCTGGAAGGCATAGCTAATCCCCAGATTGTTGAAGAGCTGAACAAGAGGCTTAACGCCATTGAGCTGGATGGAGTTCTGGATTCAGGCTACATTCAGGAGCTTATTCGAGATTCGCCACTCTCCGTATTTAAGACAGTAGGCAGCACTGAACGTCCAGATGTGGTTGCGGGGAAATTGCTCGAAGGGCGTATCGCATTACTTGTGGACGGAACTCCTGTAGCATTGACGATACCTTTTATTTTCGTGGAATATTTCCAGTCCCCGGATGATTATTATCTTAATTATTACTTCTCTTCTACCGGACGCATGTTACGCATATTGGGTTTCCTGATTACAATCAGCATCGCATGCCTTTACAGTGCTCTGGTCACCTTTCATCAGGAGATGATTCCTTCCGCCCTTGTGTTCAATATTTATGCTGCACGCGAGGGTGTTCCATTCCCGACAATTGTTGAAGCCACCGGGATGCTAATTGTTTTTGAAATCCTGCGGGAAACGGGTCTGCGCATGCCTACTTTAATGGGACAAGCATTAAGTATTGTGGGCGCATTGGTTATTGGACAGGCCGCAGTTGAAGCCAAGTTCATTAGTGCTCCGATCGTGATTGTTATCGCTCTTTCAGGCATTACAGGGCTGATGGTTCCGAAGCTTAAGGGAGCAGTCATTCTGATTAGATTTGCATTCATTGCTTTGTCAGGGATTCTGGGCCTTTACGGATACGTATTTGGACTTGCCGGGTTATTAATTCATCTCTTCGAGCTGCGCTCCTTTGGCGTTCCCTATATGTATAAGCTGATGTTACTTAATTTTAAAGAGGACATTAAGGATACTGCCATCAGAGCCCCGTGGTGGTATATGAGGTACAGACCGGGACTAATCGCGCTGAACAAAATAAGGAATACCACAAAGAACCGGCAGAGAAACAAGCAATGAGAAGGAAAAAGGTGCTGCTTGTGTTTGTGATGACCGCCGGTCTTACACTTGTAAATGGCTGCTGGAACTATCGCGAGATTGATTCGCTTGCGATTGTATCCGGTGTTGGTATCGATCGCAGCGAGGATGGACAACATTATGTAATGACTGCCGAAATTATCGGGTTTTCCGGGACGGGGAAAGATGCCAGAATCAAATCTGAGCATGTGGAAGCGAAGGGTGAAACCCTGTTTGATACTGCAAGAAATATGACCCGTACCGCCCCCAAGAAGCTCTACTGGAGCCATGCAGGTGTATTTATCATCAGTCAGGAAATTGCAAGAGAAGGAGTGGTACCGTTATTAGATTATATCGCAAGAGGTACGGAGCGAAGACTGCAGATTGTTCCGATGGTGTCCAGAGAAGAAACAGCAAGCGAAATAGTGAAGCTGCACAGTATTACTACTGAGGTACAGATGTATGCTTTGAGAGATGCTATTGAAACTGAGCAAAAAACTTCCTCCAAAGTTCCTTATGTAAATGTAAGGGATGTTATTAATGCCCTTTCTGGGGAAGGGGTATCCGCAATAATGCCTGTGGTGGGCATTAATGATACGGGTGAGAAGAATGCCTCTACAGATTTAGCGGGTACCGCAGTATTTAAAAAGGAGAAACTGGTGGGCTTTCTATCCCCCGATGAAACGAAATGGTATTTGTTTGCCATAAACAAGATTAAGGGAGGGCTTATTCCGGTAGATGTTGAACTTGAGAATATCCACGAGGTTTCTCTAGAAATATCTGATAATAAAACCAAGATAAAACTAGTAGACACAAGCAAGAAACCTAGGGTCAAAATCAAGGTTCATACTGTACTTTCTATCCAAGAAATTGGGGTTACCGACAATCTTCTTGCTGGTGAAGGGTTGCAGCGATTGAAAACAAGCGCTGAAAAAACAATCCAGACAGGAATTGAGGAAGTGGTGAAAAGTGTTCAAAAAAAGTTTGGAACGGACATTTTTGGTTTTGGGGCGGCTTTGAGACAAAGTGATCCCAAGGCATGGAGAAAATGGGAAGAGGAATGGGGCCTGGTGTTTTCCGAATTGGATGTGCAGATTGAGGTGGACGCCGAAATACGGAACAGCAGTGTCTTAAATAAGAGCATTGAAGTGAGGGATTGAGCATGATTCTAAGTTTTGTGCTATATGCAGTACTCTACCTTTCCTCCGTGATATCAGATCTGTTCCCACTCTATCAGAACAAGCGCACAGCATTTTTTTGGATTCTGATAGTGATGGTAGCGAGCTCTTCAGTCTTGACGTTGTTCATAATGTTGGGGGTGAAACTACCCAGTCCGGCGCATTTTCTTGAACAGGCTGTAAATGCCGTTATCGGATGACAACCATAACCACCTTGAGAGGGAGCCCTTTATGAACAAGGAAGTTATTTCAAGCAAGCAAGGCTATGCTATGATCATGATGTTTCTAATCGGGAGTGCGATTGTGTTAAGTCAGGGCGTTCAGGCCAAACAGGATGTTTGGCTGGCTTATATTTTCGCAATGGCAATTGCCGTGCCCGTTAATCTGATCTATGCAAGACTGCTTGCCATCTTTCCCGGGATGGATCTCTTCGATATTGTGCGCGAAATTTTTGGCAAAGTGACTGGGAGCATCATATCGCTGCTTTATATGTGGTACGCCTTCCATTTGGGTTCACTGGTGATGCGGAATTTTTCCGAGTTTATTCAAATCATCTCACTGCAGGAAACCCCTCAATATGCTATTGTTGCCATCCTGGGCGCCTTTTGCATCTGGTACGTAAAGGCAGGTATCGAAGTGATGGCAAGATGGGCGCGGTTTGTATCCGTTATTGTATTAATTGTACTTATGAGCATAGCAGCACTATCCTTAAAAGAAGCGGATTTCTCCAATCTCCAGCCCTTCCTATACAATGGAATTCAGCCCGTTATCAGCAGCGCGTACTCTATTTTTTCGTTCCCCTTTGGCGAAACTATTATTTTCACCATGATTTTTTGTAAGGTCAAGAACAAATTTAATGTCTATAAAGTATTTCTGGTTGGTATACTGCTGGCTGCGTTTATCCTTATAGTTGCTTCAATCCGAAATATTATTGTGTTAGGTATGGGCACATTGGATATGCTGAACTTCCCTTCTTACGCTGCAGTGGGCCTCATTAATATCGGGCATTTTCTGCAGAGAATCGAAGTCGTGATATCTGTAGTGTTTCTGTTGACCGGCATTGTCAAAATTGGCGTGTGCTTGAGCGCGGTATGCAATGGGGCAAACAAAGTTTTTGGCTTGAGGGGTCCTCTGCCGATAGTAGCCCCTATATGTTTTTTAATGATGAATTTGTCTTGCATTATCTATAGCAATACGATGGAAATGCTCGAATGGGCATCAGAAGTATATCAGTATTACGCATTCCCGTTTCAGATTATATTGCCAATACTGATTTGGATTTGTGGAGAATTCCACAGAAGAAAGAAACGGAAGCGGGCTTAAGCTTCGTCATAATGCCTGAAGGCGATAAGGAGTATCGCTGCTCCGGAACCATATGCCTCACGTGCCCCGCTGAAGTGTCCATGCTGCAAGCACCGAATGTTGCTTGTGGTGTTTTGGCATGCTGAATATTCGCCATCCGAAAAATGAGCCCCTAAAACGGAAATTCGCTACCTTACCCTCAGCCGTGAAGACGGTTACAATAAGCACATAGAGCTGCAAGCGCTTTAAATATAGAAAAAGATTTATCTTGGAGGTCCATACGATGGAGAATAAAACAAGCGGCGGCGTAAGTCCGATGAAAAAGCAGCTGATTCCGGCTGTTATCGAAACCGGTTCAGGTCGCAAAAGCTCACTTTGGAAAAGGCTGCTTGCCCAAAGGCATCTGCAGACAATGGCTTTGCTTGGCGTGGTCTGGATGATTATTTTTAACTACATTCCGATGTACGGGCTGATCATTTCCTTCAAGGATTATAACATCGTCAAGTCGATCGCTGAGGCTCCCTGGGTAGGACTTGACCACTTCAGAGAATTCTTGGATGATGAGGACTTGCGGAACGTGATTAAGAATACACTCGGCATCAGCTTGATCAAGCTGCTCATCGGATTTCCGCTGCCGATTATCTTCGCCCTGTTTCTTAATGAGGTCCGTTCCCTCCGCTACAAAAAGACGATTCAGACCATTTCCTATCTGCCGCATTTCCTGTCCTGGGTTGTTCTGGGCGGTATCCTTGCTACCTGGCTGGCGGATGTGGGAATTATCAACAATATCCTGCTGGCGCTGAATGTGATTGACAAGCCGATTACCTATTTGGCTGAACCGAGCTACTTCTGGACCATTATTATTACCTCCGACATTTGGAAGGAGCTTGGCTGGTCGGCCATTATTTATCTGGCGGCGATCTCCGGGGTATCTCCTGAAATGTATGAAGCGGCTACGATTGACGGGGCCGGGCGTTTTCAGAAAATGTGGTTTGTGACGCTGCCGTCCATCCGCTCGACAATCAGCATCCTGTTTATTCTGGCGGTCAGCGGTGTGCTGAACTCCAACTTTGATCAGATCCTGGTGCTCCGCAACTCACTGAACGACAGTGCCAGTAATGTAATTGACTATTATATCTACTATACAGGGATTGTTTCCAACCGCTTCTCCTATTCTGCGGCGGTCACCTTGATAAAAGCGGTCATAGCATTGATTCTGCTGCTGATTGCCAACCAGGTATCCAAAAAAATCAACGACACGTCGCTGTTCTAGAAGAAGGAGGATCTATACCATGTTTTCTCTCAAACGCAAAACGACAGGCGAGGCTCTATTCGATATCGCCAACAATCTGGTTATGCTGTGTATCTGCTTCATTACCTTATATCCGATCTGGTACGTGCTGATCAACGCCTTCAACGACGGAAACGATGCCATGCTGGGCGGGATCTACTGGTGGCCCCGCATGTTTACCCTAAAGAACTTCGATGCTGTATTTGCCAGTCCCGGCATTATGACGGCCATGGGCATTACGGTGGCCAAGACAGTCCTAGGCGTACTGGTGCACGTGTTCTTCACAGCGATGGTAGCTTATGCGCTATCCCGCAAAGGCCTGATCGGCGGCAAGCTCTACATTCTGCTCGGTACGATTACGCTGTTCTTCAACGGGGGACTGATTCCGACGTTTCTGCTGAACCGGGATCTTCACCTGCTCGATAATTTCCTGGTCTATATTATTCCGGTAATGTTCAGCTTCTTCGATCTGATTATCTTCATGACCTTCTTCCGGGAAATTCCCGAGGGACTTGAGGAAGCGGCGCGGATTGACGGCGCCAACGACTGGTCGATTTTCCTCCGGGTGGTGCTTCCGGTTTCCATGCCGGTCATTGCGACGATTGCCCTCTTCCACGGGGTGTATCAATGGAATGATTATTTTTCCGGAATTATCTATATCAATAACCCGGACCTGCAGCCGATCCAGACCTATCTGTTCCGGGTAGTGGCCCAGTCCAGCTCCAACCAGATGATGGTCGCCGTGCAGGGCAGCAGCGTTACGAAGACCGTAACCTCGCAGTCCATCAAGCTGGCCACAATGGTAGTGACTACCCTGCCGATTGTGTTCGTCTATCCGTTCCTGCAGCGCTATTTCGTAAAAGGCATGATGATCGGCTCGATCAAAGGCTGATTAGCAGCCGTCTAACACAGGGTAACTCCTCCGGAGTCAGCATAGGGCCGGTTCCGGGGTTGAGCTTATAATTAACATTTTAGAAAAGGGGTAAATAAGCATGGGCATGAAACGCAAGCCAAAATCAATGGTGCTGCTGCTCTTGGGGCTAATGCTGGCTTTCTCGGCGTCAGGCTGTTCAAGCAACAACAATGCCGGTGGCAATGCCAACGAAAATAAGGGGAACAGCAATACGCCGGCTGCAACAGCGGAGGCTTCCACAGAACCTACAGCCGCAGCCGTATCGGCAGATGAGCCGGGCTGGAAAAGCGACACTTCACCAATTACCTTCGACTGGTATCTGAATTTCTCCTGGTTTCCTAATAAATGGGGTGTAGATCCTACTTCGCAATATGTAACGAAAAAGACCGGCGTTAACATTAACTTTATCGTGCCAGCCGGCAATGAGAATGAAAAGCTGAACACCATGATTGCTTCCGGACAGCTGCCTGACTTCATTACACTCGGCTTCTGGGAAGATGCCATCAAGAAAATGATTGAAGGCGACATGGTGCTTCCGCTCAACAAGCTGGCGGATGAATATGATCCGTACTTCTACAAGGTTTCCGATAAAGATAAGCTCGGCTGGTATACTCAGGAGGACGGCAATGTATATGGCTATCCTAACTCTTCTTCTTCACCGGCAGACTATGAAAAATACGGTGCGAACTATGTATCCAACCAGACCTTCGTAGTCCGCAAGGATATTTATGAAGCTATTGGCAGCCCGGATATGCGTACACCGGAAGGCTTCCTGAACGCACTGAAAATGGCTCAGGAGAAATTCCCGGAAGTGAACGGCCAGCCGCTGATTCCACTCGGTTTGCATGAGTTCACAGAGAACGGTAATGACTCCCTGGAAGGCTACCTGCAGAACTTCCTGGCGATCCCATGGCAAAAAGACGGAAAGGTGTATGAACGCGAAACCGATCCTGAATTTGTCCGCTGGATGAAGACACTCCGCCAGGCGAATGAAGACGGTCTGCTAGCCAAAGACATCTTTATCGACAAACGTGCACAAATGGAAGAAAAAATCGCGCAAGGCCGGTATTTTGCAATGCTGTACCAACGTACTGACTTTGCCTCCCAGCTCGGTACGATTTTCCAGAAGAATCCTGAACAGACCTATATTGCTGTAGACGGACCTTCCAATGCGGCGCTGGATCAGCCGACACTGAACGGCCCTGGGATCTCCGGCTGGACCGTCACGCTGATCTCCAAGAATGTAAAAGATAAAGCACGCGCGATCAAATTCCTCAGCTATCTGAACAGTGAGGAAGGAAATAAAGACTTGTATCTGGGCGAAAAAGGCGTCAGCTATGATACAATTGACGGGAAGGACCAATTTCTTCCTGAGGCATTTGCTCTGATGAACAGTGACCGTGCGGCATTTGATAAGAAATACGGATCTTCCTTCACTTTCTGGATGATGCAGAACACGAATATTACCGATCAATGGGCGCCTAAATCGGTAGAACCGTTCAAACAGCTGGAAGACTGGACACGCGGTAAAGCGATCAACACCTCCGAGTTCCAGTTGATTGACCCTACCGGCAACTCACCGGAAGGTATTATCGCTACCAAGCTGAAGAACCTTCGCGGTAAAACGTTCCCGAAACTGCTGATGGCCTCCTCTGATGCCGAATTCGACAAGATCTGGAGTGAATATCTCGCGAAGAAAGACAAGGAAGGCTTTGCTACCTTCGATGCATACAGACAGAATAAATATCAGGAAAACAAAAAGAAACTCGGCATGGAATAGTATAGATTAAGCCCAATTGCCCGCTGACCGCGGGCTTTTGGGTTGTTTTCTTCTATATATGTAATTGCAGGACCGATGCAATAACGGGAGAGTGTGTATGCGTAAACGGACAAGAGAGCTTTGGAATTCTTTCAGCTACTGGTGGGGGCGCAGATCGCTGCAGAGCAGGCTGGTCGCCGCGTATATTTTTATCATCCTCGGCCCGAGTCTGCTCGTCTCCGTGTATTCCTTCAGGACGATCAACAATACGTATGTCCGTGATGCTGTGGACAAGAACAACTACCTCCTGCAGATGGAGAAGCTGCATATCGTCAATCAGATTGAAGTGATGGAGCGGGCGGCCCAGATGGCCGATTCTGATAAAGTGGTTCAGAATTATCTGATGAATGAAGTCGATCCTCCGCTGGGCGAGCTAATTGATTTTAATAATACGACATACATGACTTTAAACCGCATCCAGGTCATTAATCCGAGTATTGAGCATCTGCGCCTATATTCTCCAAGTCTCAATATGTATGAAATCTGGCCGATTATTTTTCGCGAAAGCCGGGTTTCGGCTGAACCCTGGTTCCAGAAGGCTCTTGAGCTGGGGGAGCGGGAGATGTGGATATTCCAGAATAATGATCCGGATCTCATGGAGCGTTCTACGAATCCGATGACAGAGGAGCAGCCAAAAGTATCTTTGATAAGGGAAATCAATGTTCCGGCCGGTCACCATATAGGGATGATTCAAGTCGATATGATGCTGAATAACTTCACCCCCAAAACCTATACAGATGTGCGGGACAATCAGTCGCAGATGTTCATTGCAGACAGCGAGCTGCGGCTGTTTACACGTACAGACCATTCGTTCACCGAGAATAGTCCGCAGCTGGAGAGCGCCATTGCTGAGCGGCTGAAGATCTATCAGAAGACCGGTGAGTGGAATATTGACTATAAAGAGGGCGGGAAATCCTTTCTGCTGATTCATGCACCACTGGACCGGATCGGTGCCTCGCTGCTTAATGTCGTATCTATGGAAGATGTAATGAAGCGTATCTCTCATACCCGCAACCTGCTGATCGGCGCCAACATCGGCTTTATTTTTCTGCTAACCGCTATTGCTTATGTAATGAATGCATTTATCCTGAAAAATCTGCGCCGTTTAACCGAAACGATGAAGAAGGTGCGCAAGGGAGAGACTTACACAGGGATCACGATCCGCGGAGGCGGAGAGGTGGGAGAGCTGGCGCATCATTTCTCCAAGCTGATGAATACCATTAATACCCTGGTGGCTCAGGCTGTCTACAAGCAGGCGCTTTCGAAGGAAGCCGAGCTGCGCACACTGCATAACCAGATTGATGCCCATTTTCTGTACAATACGCTGGAGAATATCAAGATGCTTGCGGAGATTGAGGACCAGCGGACCATCTCGGATGCCTTGACCTGGCTGGGCGGCATGATGCGTTATAACTTCAAATGGTCCGGCGAATATGTGAAGCTGCGGGATGAAATCCGCCATATTCAAAATTATATCGAAATTATGAATATCCGCTTTGAACACCCCATCCGTCTGGAGTTGAATATAGAGAATGCTTACCTGGAAGTGGAAGTACTGAAAATGTCGCTGCAGCCGATCGTTGAGAACAGTGTGAAGCATGCCTGGACTACCGGCGGAGAGGAGCTCACCGGCCGCACCATCCGTATCGATGTGACAGAAGCAGAGGGAGATCTGTTTATCCTGATCCGTGATAATGGCCTGGGGCTAACACCGGAACGGCTGGCCGCTCTGCATGAGGCGATTTACGCCAGGGAAGAGGAAAGTCAGGAGTTCTCCGGTTCCGGAACCGGGGGCTATAAGGCCGGGGGGATCGGTCTCAGAAATGTCCATCAGCGGCTGCAGCTGTTCTATGGCGAGGCTTACGGACTGGAGCTGCAAAGTGAGCCGGGGCAATGGACTACGGTATTCATGACGCTGCCTAAAGTACTTTTGACGGGGGATAAAAGTTCATGAAGAAACTTCTGATTGTAGATGATGAGAGAATGATCCGCCAAGGTCTGAAGGCGATGATTGAAAGGGAATATCCGTCCCTCTACAGCATAGCACTGGCCGGCAATGGCGCGGAGGCACTGGAGCTGTTCCGGCAGGAGCCCAAAGATATCATCATTACAGATATCCGAATGCCGGTCATGGATGGCATTACCCTGCTGGAGCACCTGTCTGCGGAGTCCGCACCCGGTAAGGGTCCGGCTGTGGTTATCCTGAGCGGCCATGATGATTTTGAATATGCCAAAAGCGCGATCCGCCACCGGGTCAAGGATTATCTGCTGAAGCCGATCCGCCGTGAAGAGCTGTTCGAAACGCTGGAGCAGATTTACCTGGAGCGTAGTGGGAAAGAGCAGGAGTCCGGCGTACAGCAGCTGGAGCAGGAAACAGAGGGGTACCGCAAGGAGCTGCGTGCCACCCGTCTGCAGCGGCTGCTGCTGCTGCAGGATGTACAGCCGTCACCGGAACAGCAGGAGGAGCTGGGCCGTCTGCAGCTTCCTTTTACAGTGGGCGTACTGAATTATTATTATAACGACGGTACACGGATGAAGCCGGGTGAGGTTCAGGGGTTGCTTGAACGGCTGTCCGGGCCGCTGGAGGAGCATTTCAGTGAAATTTTGACGGATTGGGAAGGGAAGCTGGTCCTGGTCGGCAGCGGCAGGGATCGTTTCCGGAACCTCTACCGGCTGGCGGAGGCGAAGGAAATTAAGGGTCTGCTTATTGGGGTTGCTGAGGCAGGACACAGCCCCGGGGAGTTCCAGAGCTGCTATAAGCAAGCCTGCCGCGCACTGCAGTATACCTTCCTGTCGCCGCAGGCGAGCTTTATGGATTATGCCAGTATCCGGGTGGGCCGGCGCAGCTTTCCCTCTCCGGATGAGGAGCTGCGCAAGCTGCTTAATATGCTGGGTACCGAGCGTGAAAAAGAACTCAAAAGCCTGCTGGGCACTATTTTTCATACGGAGCATTTGCCGCACTTGGATTTGGCTTACCTGGAGAGTGTCGCGCGGAGCATGAACGAACGTGTGCTGGATGAGGTGTTCCGGGTACACGGGGAGGCTTCCGTAGAGGTGCTTAAGCTGTATCGTACCGTCGGCGACTTGTACAATTACCGCCATTTTCATGATTATTACCGCGCATTGGAGCATTTGCTCATTAGTGTGAACGATTATATTATTGGGATAAGATCCGCACATACCGAACATGCCGATATGGAAGCAGCACTGGCTTATATTGAGGAGCATTATGCCCGCCCGCTGAATATGGCGATGGTCAGCAACTATGTGTCGCTTAGCTACTCCTATTTCAGTGAGGCGTTTAAGGCCTATACCGGAGAGAGCTTTGTCGTATATTTGAAAAAAGTGCGCATCCGCCATGCGAAAGAGCTGCTGTCGTCCAGCCGCATGAAGCTGTCGGGAGTGTCGGAAGCCGTCGGATTCGAGAACAGCAAGCAGTTCACCCGTGTGTTCAAGGAATTGGAAGGAATCTCTCCCGGAGAGTACCGGGCGAAACTGCTGGATCCCGGGTCCATTCGTCCGGAAGATAAGGAATTCTATTGATTAAGGCTTGATCGTTTGGGGGATGGAAAGTGGAAGAAGTGCAGGGTAATTTGATTACGGTAGAGACCTTAGCGGCCGATTTCCGCAGGTTAGGGGTGCAGGAGGGCATGACGCTACTGCTGCACTCCTCGTTTAAATCGCTTGGCCAGTGGGTGGCCGGCGGTCCGGTGGCAGTAATTCTGGCTCTGGAGGAGGTGCTCGGCGCAGAGGGGACGCTGGTTATGCCGACACACTCCTCCGATTTGACCGATCCGGCAGGGTGGAGTAATCCTCCGGTGCCGGAGGCCTGGTGGCAGACAATCCGGGAACAGATGCCGGCCTATGATCCGGATATGACCCTGCTGCGGGGAATGGGCATTATTCCCGATACCTTCCGCAAGCAGCAGGGGGTTAGACGCAGCAGCCATCCGGTCCATTCTTTTGCCGCTTGGGGGAAGCACCGGGATAAGATTACCAGCGGGCATGAGCTGGAGTTCGCCTTCGGGGAGCATTCCCCGCTGGCCAGGATCTATGATCTGAACGGAAGCGTACTGCTGCTGGGCGTAAATAGTCTGAACAACACCTCTCTTCATCTGGCGGAGTACCGGGCTGATTATGCGGGGAAGCAGGAAGTGACTGCCGGTGCGCCCATGCTGGTGGGAGGAGCCAGGGAGTGGGTGCAGTTCAGGGATCTGAACTGGAATTCCGATGACTTTGCGGAGATTGGTGAAGACTTTGACCGGGAGACAGGCCGGATAACCCATGGTAACGTTGCAGCTTCAGCAGCACAGCTGATCCCGCAGCGGGAGATCGTAGATTATGCGGCAGGCTGGCTGGCACGGAAGCGGAAATAGCTAAGACCTGAAAAGGAGAGAGCTGAGTTATGGGGACAACAACAGTATTTTTGACACGGCATGGCCAGACAGAGTGGAATGTGCAGCAGCGTATGCAGGGACATCAGGACTCGGCGCTTACTCCGCTTGGGGTGCAGCAGGCACAGTGGCTCGGCCGGGGGCTGCAGGAGGTGCAGCTGGATGCGGTATATGCAAGCTCCAGTCCACGGACGCTGCGTACCGCGGAGCTGATTCTCGGGGAGCGGAAGATTCCTGTAACGGCTTGCGATGAATTCAAGGAGATATGCATGGGCGCCTGGGAAGGCCGTGAGTCCTCCGCGATTAAGCAAAGTGATCCGGAGCAGTTCCGTTATTTCTGGGAGGATCCCGGAAAATTCAGCGTGGAAGGCAGCGAAACGTTCGCAGAGGTGCAGGAGCGGGCGCTGAATAAGCTTCAAGAGCTTGCGGACAGGCATGAAGGGCAGACCCTGCTTATTGTGACGCACACGGTAGTGATCAAGGTGCTGATGGCGTACTTTGAAGCCAGGGCTATGGATAAGCTGTGGGAGCTGCCTTATATTTATCCCACTTGTCTGTGCAGAATCGATATTACAGATGGTGTGCCGGAGATCCTGCTGCACGGGGACATCAGTCATTATGAAAGTAGCGAAGCCGGAATGGAATCCTAAATATACGCGACGATGTACCTGCGATATTCCTATAGCTATAGACGGCAGGCGATAACCGCTGAAAAGCGGGCATCGCCTGTTTGTGCTGCTTATTTGGCCAGTGTGACCAGCGCTGCGTTGTTGCCGCCCGGACCGGTTTCCGCCGGATGCGCCGGGAGGTCGCCGTCAAGCGGCCTGAGAACTGGAAGCAGTGTAGCAAGTGCGGCGCAAACGGCCGGCAGCAGTCCGGCAGCCAGGAACAGCGTGGGCACCCCATAGACCTCTGCGACCACACCGCCGGCAAAAGCGCCGGCCGGCTGCAGGCTGCCGCCGATCAGGAAACGGATCGAGTTCACCCGGCCCTGCAAGCTGCCGGGAACCAGCCGGCCATGCAGCGCGGAGCTGATAGAACCAAAGAAAGGACCCAAGGCTGCACTGCTGAATGCGGCGGTGAGCGCAAACGGATAGCTTGGGATCAGGCCCCACAGCGCAATGATGATGCCCATCCCGCATAGGCTGCCGAGCATGACAAGCCGCCGGTGTTTGACTTCCCCGATCAGCGAAACCACACTGATTCCGGTTAAATAGCCCAGCGCAGAAGCGGTGCTCAGCGTACCCAGCGCTGCCGCATCCCGCTGCAGCACTTCACGGACATAAGGGACCATCATGGTCCAGACGGCAATCGAGCTGAAGTTGCTGATGGAGACCATAATCATAATGACCAGCATGGACGGGAACTGCTTATAGAAGCTGAATCCTTCGGCAATTTCCCGCAGGTATGCCTGGACGGAGAAGCTGCCGGCAGCTTCCTGGGGCCTCGCGAGCTTCGGCAGGTACAGCAGGGTGGCGATGGCGGCTGCATAACAGACTGCGTTGATGCCAAGCGCCGGTATTGCTCCGCTGCTGGCGGTCAGTACGCCGGCCAGGGCCGGGCCGAGCAGGGCGGCGGCGCCTTTGCAGCCGTCAATGACGGCAAAGGCGCGCATCAGCTTGCGGTCACCGGCCATGCCCGGGACGATGGCCATGGCCGTCGGCAGGAACAGCGCGGAGCAGGCGCCGCTGAGCGCTGCTGCGGCGAACAGATGCCAGAGCTGCAGGTGGCCAGCCAGGCCCATCCCGAGCGGCAGGGCGATGGCCAGCAGCCGGATGGCCGCCAGGAAGGCCATGAGGCGCACGCGGTTCAGCCGGTCAGACAGCGGCGAGCCCAGCAGGCGGATCAGCAGCTCCGGAATGCCGGAGCAGAGTACAAGCGCACCCATGGCCAGCTTGGAGCCGGTCAGTTCATAGACCATCCATTCCATGGCCAGGAGTCCAAAAGTATCACCGAAGGTGCTTAAGGATATGGTGGACAGCAGTCCGAAATAACTGCGTTTTAACATGGGAAGGCTCACCTCTTTTTTGGTATTGATCCCGGTTTAGCTCTCCAGATACGTTCCGATTTGATGAGGCAGTTCAGTCAGTGCCTCCAGCCGCAAGCTGTAGGAGATGCTCTTGCCGTTGTAATGGACGATGACCAGCCCCGCCGCACGCAGTGCGATCAGATGGTAGTGGATTGTGCTTTTGGAAAGGCCGACCAGCTTAACAATCTCAGTGAAATTCAGCTGCTTCCCGGTAAGCAGGCGAAGAATGTACAGCCGTGTCTCGTCTGAAAGAGCCCGGGTAAGCCGCAGCAGCGCCGGTGCCGGGCGTCCCTCCTCCGGTGGAAGGACATCGCAGGAGTAGCTGGTGAACACAAATTCATCATAAAAAGCCGAAGTAACCAGCGGCCGGGGATGATATTGCGGGATAAGGATGACCTGTTTCAGCTGTCCGGCGGGATACAGCCTCATGCCTGCGGTGGCCTGCTCGTAAACCTCCATGTCATTCCCGCCGGTTAGCATGTCTTTTCTGGCATCAGCCTCTTGATGCAGTCCCTCAAGAATCTGCGGATCAATCCTGCTGAAATAGCCGGCATCCCAAACGCGCAGGATCTCAGTGGCGGCACTTCGCAGCTCGGCCAGATTGGAGGGAACAGATTGGCCGAAACGGCCGGAGATCTCGTACAGCTCACCCGTGGTCAGCTCATCGAACCAATTCAGGAACCCGCTGACGGTGCGCTCGCCCGGGCAGGTCCAAATATATGGAGCTAAGCTGAAATCCTCGGATATGGTGATAATCTCCCGCATTCTCTGCAGCTGCACCGGAGCGAACTGTTCCTGTACCTCGCGGACCCAGAGTTTTCCCGCGTCCATGGCATTATGATTCTGTTTGTAAAGAAAAGCATTAAGGCTGGCAATACATTCATACATTGGCGCAAAATCCACTTGTACCTTATAGCTCATACCGGATTCCCCATTTCGGTTGTTGTGATGCTGATGAACATTATGTTCTATAAATATAGAACTACTTGTTGGTTTTATTATATGCGAACAAAATCCAGATTTCAAGATAAAGGGAAAATAATATTCAGCCGTTATTTCAGTTATATAGCTATGGAAAGGATAGAGGTTATGAAGGAGGTGGAACTATAAGGCGGCAATTTAATTTCTGAGCAGGAAATGACTGCGCCGGTTTCGGCAGCTGTGAAATAAACGAGGTGATTTGCGGGAAGAACTGCATACGCAGTATAAAAAAAGGCGGTTCCCGATGGACGTTATTCACGTCCCGGGAACCGCCTTTTCAAGTGAGGTTAAACGTTAGTTAATAAATCCGAGTGACTTCAGGGTTTTCTCCAGCATCGTGGCGGCTTCCGCGCGGGTAGCCGATTTCTGCGGAGCGAACGAGCCGTCCGGCTGTCCCTGAATGATGCCCTCAGCGGCAATCTCAGCTACCGCCGCCTGAGACCAGGCAGGGAGGGCTGCTGCGTCACTGAATTTCTTCAGCGCCGAGAGATCCCCATTTAATGTTTTGCCGGTGAATTTCATGGCCTTGGACAAGATCGCTGCCATCTCCTGGCGGGTGATCGGACTGCTTGGCTTGAAGCTGCCGTCAGTATAACCGGTGATCAGTCCTGCTGCAGCTGCCGTCTGCACAGCCTCCGCATACCATGCGCCCGCACTGACATCACTGAAGGTGGTGCCGCTGCTTGCCTTCGCCAGACCAAGCGAGCGGGTAATCAGGGCTGCGAATTCTGCCCGGGTCACCTGCTGCGAAGGCGAGAATGCAGTGGCACTGGTTCCGGTAATAATCAGCTTGGATGCGAGGAGATCAATTGCTGATTTGGCCCAGTGGCCGGTAATGTCTGCGAACGTCTTAGTAGACTGGACAACGGTGTAATAGCTGTTGCTGTTGCGTTTGATCGTGACCTCGGTAGTTCCATCTGCCTTCGTGGTGAATACGGAAGGTACGAAGGCAATTTTTCCGGTTACCGGGTCGAAGGATACGGCTGTTGCCGATCCCGGATTCAAGATGGATGGAGCCGTAAGCGTCCGTTTCACATAGGTGCTGCCGAAGCTGTTCAGCGGTACGCTGGCAGTTCCCGATTTCGCAGTGATGCTGAACTCAATTACCGGCGCTGCCAGGGTGCCGGAACCCGCTTGTGCAGCAATAGCCTGGTTCACACTGCTCAGTGTGGCCGTGCTGGCTGACAGAATGGAGACGGTGATCGTGAAGTCACTGCTGCTTAGCTGTGCTGCAAGTGCCGTTCCGTTTACGAGGCTGAGCGGAAGTGAATAAGAGCTTCCGTTCGTTGTAGTAAACGTAAGCACTGTTGCCGGTTTGGCCGCAGCCTGCTGGATCAGCACACTGCCCGGAAGCACAATCTGGGCTCCGCCGGCTGAGCCGGTAACCGGAATGACGAGTTCGCTGCTTCCGGCCGGCAGAGCTGCCAGTTTGGCAGTCAAATCAGCAGCGGTAATTGTAGTCACTTGCGGTGTTGCTGCAGGTGCTGCTGATGCGCTGGCTGTAGGTGAAGGTGTTACGGTTATTACGCCTCCGCC
Source organism: Paenibacillus pedocola (assembly GCF_031599675.1). Classification (NCBI taxonomy): domain Bacteria; kingdom Bacillati; phylum Bacillota; class Bacilli; order Caryophanales; family Paenibacillaceae; genus Paenibacillus; species Paenibacillus pedocola. The sequence goes on from NZ_CP134223.1 coordinate 520,383, forward strand.
AGGTGCACTGGTAGCTGTTGGAGTCGGTGTAGGTGTAGCTGTTGGAGCCGGAGTGGTTCCTTTCAGGTCGGTGATCCGGCCTTGGACAGCGACGTCTACGGGATTGTGATTTTTCAAATAGGACAACAGAACTTCAAAATCCGGAAGACCGAGCTCATAATAACGTCCGTCCGCCTTGGCTGCAGCCAGCGCCCGGTAGAAGTCGCCGCCGCCTGCCATGAAGGAGTTCGTGGACAGAATATAGTAAGCGTTCGGATCAACAGGCACATAGGAGCCGTTAGCCTGCTGAATATCAACAGATACAATGCGTTGTCCGGCTTGTGTCACATTGCCGGTTAACGGGTCGACAATTTCCGGCGTCTTCGTAGAGTCATACGTATATTTCATGCCGGAAACCTGTGCGAACCGGCCCTGGTCGGAGCTAAGGCCGCTGACGGAGTTCTCCAGTGAGGAGATGATTTCCGCACCGGTAACCTTGAGGGCAACCAGGCTGTTGCCGAAAGGAAGAGTGGTCAGCACTTCACCCATTGTGATGTCGCCCTTGTCGATGGCTGCACGGATACCGCCGCCGTTCTGGATAGCAACAACGCCCTTAATCGAAGCGAGGTCACTTGCCGATACGAAGTTCGGCAGCAGCTCTTTAACTTTCTCCGAGATACTGTCGGCAATCATGTTGCCGATCGGTGTTTCTTCCTGACGTACAACCCGTACCGATTTGCCGTCAATCGTGCGGTTGACGTAAAGATCAACGTTTGAGGAGCCTACTACAGTGCTGCGTACGGTAGCCAATTCTGCATCATACGGAGCAAGCAATGCTTTGGCAGTTGCATCTTCGCCGAAGCGGTTAACATCCAGCAGTGCCCCGCTGTAACCGAGAATTTCTCCATTTTTATCAAAGGTAACATCCAGCTCACCGAGAAATTGGCTGTATTCACCGGTCTGCACGATGAGTACCTTTTTGCCGGTTCCAACATTCACAACCGGAGACGGAGGATTATCGATCTTCGTATGCGAGTGACCGCCGACGATAATGTCAATTCCCGGAACGGCCTTGGCCAGCTCCTGGTCAACGGTATAGCCCAGATGGGTAACGGCGATGATTTTGTTAATACCCTGGGCTTCCAGCAGTGCTACTGTTTTCTTGGCGCTTTCCACATGATCCTTGAAGCTGATCTTGTCGCCTGGCGAGGACAGCCCTACCGTATCCTCTGTAGTCAGGCCGAAGATCCCGATCTTCTCGCCGTATACATCCTTGATGACCGAAGGGTAGATGTTTCCATCCTTTGCTGTGCTCTTGGTCTCATCAGTTTCGAGCGTCCCGGTGGTGCCATGATAGAGCTCTGCAAGCTCGCTGTTCTTCGTTGTAAAGTCAATGTTGGCGCTGGCGAACGGGAATTTGGCCGCCGTCACGAAGTCTTTCAGCACTTCCGGCTGCCCCTTATTCAGGTCAAACTCATGGTTACCGAACGTCATCGCGTCATAGCCGATGTTGTTCATGAACTTGATGTCTGCTTGTCCCTTGAACTGGGTGAAGTACAGCGTGCCGGAGAAAACGTCGCCTGCATCGAGCAGTACGGAGTTGCCTGTCCGTTCGCTGCTGATCGCCGAGGTGCGCTTCGTTACATTTTCCAGATGGCTGTGTGTATCATTCGTATGCAGTACACGCAGGTTAAAGTCAGTTGGGGCAAAGTCAATCTGTGCGACCAGCGGGTCATGGTCACTTACCCGGATATCTTCAGGGAAGGTAACGCTGCTGGCATAATCGCCTGGATCGGCAAAATCAGCATTGAGATGCACGATATCCAGCTTGCTGCCGGATGCCAGCCTGTTGTTAACGAGAATGTGATCGAGCGTCTGTGAATTGCCCTGATATACATAGGAATAACGTTGGTTTAGCGGCAGGGTGTTTACGAGATTCGTAAGTGCACTGCCTTTTAACAGATTCAGGGTGTTAGAGAACTGGAAGTCATTCAAATCGCCGAGCACGATGACATTGGCATCCGCATTCTGCTCAAGCACATCTGCAACGAATCCGTTGACTGCCTTGGCAATGTTCGCCCGCTGGACTTCGCTGCTGAAGGCCGGCGGCTGGGTGGAGCCGAACAGATAGCTGTCGCTGCCCTTGGAGTTAAAGTGGTTGGCGATGAGGATGACATCATTACCCTTAAAAGTAAATTCTGCTGCCAGCGGTTTGCGCGAATTAGTGAAGGCTCCATTCAGCGGATCAATCCGACCGGGGTTCAGACTGAGGCCTGCTGCTGCGCTGTAGCTTACCGCTTGCGTTGCAGTTCCTTTTGTACCTGCTTTGAGTTCGACTCTGTTCTTATTGTAGAGGAAGCCGGAACGGATGTTGCCGTCCGGAGCACCGCCGTCTTTGTTATTCTCCGGGGCGATATCCGTATAGGCATAATCGGTGCCGCTGCTGCCGGGAAGTGCATTGATGGCGTCAATCAGCGCCTGGAAGCTCTCGCTGGCATCAGTCACGCCTGAATCGGCGGTGCCGTCATTGTCCTGCACCTCTGTGAGGCCGACAATATCCGGAGTCTTCAGGTTGACGACAATATCCTTCGCTACATTGGTTATCTTCTTGTTGTCATTGAGCTTGGAGAAATTCTCAATGTTAAAAGAGGCAACCGTCAGCTTGCCCTCATCGTAGGCGAGGATAGTGGTTTCTCTTTGCAGGGTGCTTGCGCTTACTCCAGGGAGTGTTCCTGATTCCGTGGAGATGATGAATTTACCGTAATCGTAAGACAGAATACCGGTGATGTTCTCCGTGAACTTCTGGCCTGTGGTGAGAATAGGCGCGGTCTTCACAGAGAGCATCAGGCGCTGCGGATTGAAGTCGGCACCGGTCAGCACCAGGCCGCCTGCAGCGGAATAGACTTCGTTTGTATTGGCAGTTCCATTATCCGTAATGACCGGAATCTCAAAAGTGCTGCTGGATGCATAATAGACAGCCGGACCGACGGTAGTCGGCTTGTTGAGCTGCAGGCGCATGCCCTCCAGACTCTCGTAGAAGTCGATGGCATCCGTAGCCGGCTCAAATTTGGTCAGCTTGTCATCATCGATGACTGCCGTTGGAATCACGCGTCCGCCTGTACCTGTTACAATTGCAGCCGGCAGTGCGTTGCCGCTGCTGAGCACAGCAATTTTGGTGGCGGCGATTTCCGTTGTGGTTAATTGGCCACTGAAGCCGTATTCCTGAACGGTTCCGTCAATGGTAACGGAGTCGCCTGTCTTGACGGCGCTGCTGCCGCCTTTTTGATAGATCATCACCGCTTCGGAGGTTTTGATATCCGTATCGGCATCTGCATCAGGCGATTGAATGTAGAAAGTATCCGCATCCTTGATGTAGGTGACAATCCCCTTCACATTCGTAACCAGGCTGTCGGCATACGGCGAAGTATGGGCGGCTCCCTGGATTTGATTAATCTTCAAATTATCGAGTACGGATACGGCTTTGTAGGTAAAAGTAGCAAGAGGGCTGTCTGTAAGCCCCGGTGAAGTGGAGTAGGCTTTAATGGTAAGGGTATTATAGCTAGCGTCAACTGGAATTGGCGTCTGGTACCATACATTATCCAGAGCAGCAGTGGTGCTGCCGTTGGCGTATACACTGTAGTACACGCTTGCAGTGACGGATGAAGTGCTTAAAGCGATGGTGGAGCCTTTGCCTACCGTAGAGCCGGAGGCCGGAGAAGCTGAGACAGGAGGGGACTGGGTGGTGCTGAACATTTCTACCTTGGAAACACTTTTAATGCCGGGTACTGAAAAGTAGGCTTCTGTCTTTCCTGTGATCACAATCTGTGTACCCAGGAGCGAAGGGTTGGTCTTCAAACCAAACTGTTTGCGGATATAATCGGGTGATGAGGGCAACTGGACGGGCATGATTTTGGCGGGATTCGTCTCTGCGGGGTTGTCTGCGACTGCAAGATTCGTGTCTGCGGTGAAACTGGCCGGGTCTTGGGAATATGTACCTGTACCCGTGGTATACCACCCGACAATATACCCCAAGACGGTTACATTCTCGATTGCTGTCTTGGCTAAGGCGGCTTCTACTGTTATCGGCGCGTCTGCCGAAGCTGTACCGGTGCCGGGAGAAATTCCCGGGAAGCCCCCGGTTAGAAATAGTACTAACACCAGAAGAAGACTGAGTGTTTTCCTGCTTTGTGAAGACAATTTCATGTAAGTATACCTCCCCATAAAATATCTTTCGCACTCTATTATAATAGTAATAAAATAATAGCGAAGCAATTTTTCGTTAATATTTGTTAATTATGCATAAATTAATAGGGGAATATTACGAAAATACATAAATTTTTTGATTAAATTTGCGATAAAAACGGTTGGTTCTAATGCTTGTGTTAATTGAGTGTTAGAGGAGTGTTAGAGAGGACGGAGAAACGTTCAAGTGAGAGGAGGATGATATTACGGATACGTTCGTCTAGAAATTTTGATAGATTAAAGCGGTTCTGTATTGTGAATAAATGTATTACAGCAAAGAGGCGCCTCGAATGACGCCTCTTCGCTGTTTTTTATTTATTTCTCTGCGGCACTTCAAGCCGCTCCAACCCGTTCATATATTTACGAAGCGCTGCCGGAATATAAATCGACCCGTCCTCCTGCTGGTGGTTCTCCAGCAGCGGTATTAAAATCCGCGGCGTAGCCACTGCGGTGTTGTTCAGCGTATGGCAATACTGCAGCCGCCCGTGCTCGTCACGGTAGCGGATATTCGACCGGCGCGCCTGGAAATCCAGCAGATTGGATGCCGAATGCGTCTCGCCGAAGGCCTCACGGCTGGGCATCCAGGTCTCCACATCATATTGCTTGTGGGTCTTCAGCGACATATCACCGCTGCATACCGCAACGATGCGGTAAGGCAGCTCCAGCAGCTGCAGGATATACTCGGCGTTGGCCAGGATCTCCTGCAGCATCTGCTCCGAAGTATCCGGGTTATTCTTGCATAATACCACCTGCTCGATCTTCGAGAACTGGTGCACCCGGTAGAGGCCGCGTACATCGCGCCCTGCCGAGCCGACCTCCCGGCGGAAGCAGGCCGACATGCCGGCAAGTCGCATCGGCTCATCAAGTTCTACGATCTCATCGCTGTACAGCGAGACCAGCGAGACCTCCGACGTGCCGGCCAGCCAGCGGTTCTCCCCGTTGAGCTCATAGGTTTGGTCCTTGCCGCCAGGGAAAAAACCAGTCCGCTCCAGCGCTTCCGGACGGACAATCACCGGCACATCCATGGACGTGAAGCCGCGCTCTGCGAGTACATCCAGGGCCAGCCGCTGCACGGCCAGATGCAGATAGAGGCCGGCATTCTTCAGCACATAGCTGCGCGGTCCGCCGGCTTTGACCCCGCGCGGGATGTCGAGGATGCCGTGCAGCTCGCCCAGCTCCACGTGATCGCGCGGCGCGAAGCTGAATTCCGGCAGGGTTCCGGTCCGCCGCAGCTCCACGTTCTCGCTGTCGTCCCTGCCGATCGGCGTATCCGCCGATACGGGATTCGGCGCAAGCAGCTGAAGCTCCCCGCAGCGGCGGTCGGCCTCGGCCAGATCCGCTTCCAGAACTGCCAGCCGGCTGTTCAGCTTCCGGACCTGCTCCTTAGCCTGCTCCCCGGCAGCGGCATCGCCCTGGCGCAGCAGCTGTTCCACCTCTTTGGTCAACCCGTTGCGCTCAGCCCGGTGTTGCTCCGTTTCGCGGCGCAGCAGGCGCCGCTTGTCGTCCCACGCCAGCAGCTCATCCAGCGGGAAATCGACTCTTTTCCACGCCGCCGTATTTCTCACAAGTTCTTTGTTCTCCCTAATCCAGTTCATGTCCAGCATGCCGCATTCGCTCCTTTTGTCTTAAAAAAATACAAAAAACGCCCTCATCCATGGGACGAGGAGCGTCAGCTCGCGGTGCCACCCAGGTTGACCGAACTCCATAAAAATAGCTTAACAGCGGAATCCGATCCTCTTTGGTCTTCGCGGTAACGGGCGAAACCCGGTAAACTTAGGGAACACAGAAATGCTCCGGTCGCAGACGCCTCACGGTTGGATGCCGGTCATTGGCCTGATTGGGATGTAGGTTTGCCGATCATTATATCCCAGAAATCTGACATATGCAAGGGCTCCGAGTCTGCCTGCAGCGTAGATCAGGTTTGACAATAATCCGTCTTATTTGATAGGATTATTACTAATTTAAAGTAATTATGCTTGCACAAAGCGGCATATTCCATTCATACCCAGAAGCGGAAGAGGTGTAGAAGTGGCCAAAATAGTTGTAATTAACGGAACGCCATCCCTGGTATCACGGATTAACGCGGTCATCGAATATGCAGAGGGAGATCTGCGCGGGCGCGGTTTCGAAGTAGATCGGATTAATGTTGCCGAGCTTCCGGCCGAAGATTTGATTCACACCAAGTTTGAGAGCGAAGCCATTGTCAAAGCCAATGGGCTTGTAGCTGAGGCCGACGCGGTAATCGTGGTTAGCCCGGTATATAAGGCTTCTTACACAGGTGTACTGAAGACCTTCCTCGATCTGGTTCCGCAAAAAGGCCTCGCCGGCAAAATCGTGCTTCCGCTCTTCATGGGCGGCAGCCTGGCACATCTGCTGGCGATTGACTACGCACTGAAGCCGGTGCTGTCCGTACTCGGGGCACGTCATATCCTGGGCGGCGTATATGCGGTTGACTCCCAGGCGGTGCGTAACGATCAGGGTGTCGTTGAACTGGCCGAGGAGCTCAAGCTGCGACTGAACAGCGTGCTCGAGGAGCTTGCGGAAGAAACTACGCATAAAGCAGCGCGGAAAGCCGGAGAGTAACTAACCCAGCAACTATCGGCGTGTGAACAGAACAGTCGAAACCCCCACATTGCCGACAATTCAGCGATTAGCTAACCCAGAACCAGCGACGTGTGACTAGAACAAATAAAATCCCCGAACTGCCGGAAATCGGCGGTACGGGGATTTTTACATACCAATTTTACAGTCGGGCTAAGCCGATTACGATTCTATTGCATTCTGTGCAGCAGAATCGCATCCTCGAGCGGTGAAAGTAGATTTGATTGCACTTCGTACAATAGAAAGTGGCCGATTACGCCTAAATCAGGCTACCTGCCGACAATCTGCTGCACAAACTACAACAGATCACATGTTTAAGCTGGAATTAATTAAATCTGCTGCACGAACTACAACAGATTCCCTTTTAACGGCAGTCGAAGCTAATCCATTGCTATTGAGCTGGATAACCGCTCCTGCGCAGCGGCTCTTTTTTTACAAATCATCAAATCCGTTGTCGTCGCCGACCTTGCCGTAATTGCGCGATTTGGCTTCGAAGAAGTCGGTTTTGGTCGCGTTCAGCGCTTCGTCAGAGAAAGGCTTGATCCACGGCATGCAGTTAACGTCGACGCCTTGGTAAGCCTTGTCCAGACCCATCAGGGTCAAGCGTTTATTGGCAATATATTTGATATAGTCGCTCAGCTCGTTCATGTCGATGCCGCGCACATTGGTCAGCGTGTAGTGCCCCCAGTTGGTTTCCAGCTCTACAGCGCGGTCAATGGTACGGTAGACGTAGTCCATGTTCTCTTTTGTGTTCAGCTCAGGGTAATCGACCAGCAGCTGCTTAAACACTTCCGCGAAGAAGTAGCAGTGCTGATTCTCGTCACGCTGGATGTAGGAGATCATCTGGCTGGTCGCCATCATCTTCTGGTCACGGGCCAGATTGTAGAAGAAGGCGAATGTGCTGTAGAAGAAAATCCCTTCCAGGATGAGATCGGCCACCAGTGCGCGGAAAAAGGTATCCTTCGACGGCGCGTCGCGGAACTCCTGATAGATGTCGGAGATGAACTGGTTACGCTCCAGCAGTACCGGATCATGCTTCCAGTATTCAAAAATCTCCTTCTGCTCGCTGTCAGACACAATCGAAGAGAGGACATAGGAGTAGGACTGGTTGTGCACGACCTCCTGCTGTCCGATGATTGCCGAAATGGCCTCAAGCGAAGAGTCGGTAAAATAACGCTTCACATCGCCGACGAACATCGTCTGCATCGAGTCCAGCACCGCCAGCAGCGAGATGTTGATCTTGAACACGCGCTGTTCCTCAGCCTCCAGCTGCGGGAACTGCTGGGCATCCTTGGACATCGGGATCTCGTCAGCGATCCAGTGGTTGAGCAGCAGCACCTTGTACAGCTTGTACATATGCGGCATGCGGATATCGTTCCAGTTCAGAATTCCCGAGCATTCCCCGTCGATGATACGGGTCGATTGGTTCGGTGCTTCCGTATTAAAAATCTTTTGTAATTGCATTAGGTTCCCTCCTGTAATTTGCTTGAGCTAATCTTTCTGTGGTGGTTTGTCCATAAAAACGGTTGGAGTCACGGAGAGGGAGTTTGGAGCTGGAGGAGCGTCAGCGTTCGCCTTTGTCTGCGGATTTCAACCGTGAATAACGGTTGAAATAAAGAAATCTGCAGACAACAGCGACCGGAAGCCCAAACATTCCTCGCAGTGACGAACAAATCACCGTTTTTTTCTGTTCAAGCACTAAGAAAATTAGCTCGCGCAAGATTCACACTCTTCTATGGTAAGTGCACGGCTCCGCACATAATACGTTGACTTCAGTCCGCCCTTCCAGGCGTTCAAGTGCAGCTGCAGGAAATCGGTGGCCTTAATGTCCGGCGTCACGTACAGGTTGAAGCTCTGGCCCTGATCGACGTGGCGCTGGCGGGCCGAGGCCATGCGGATCGACCAGTTTTGATCAATCAGGAAGGCCGTCTTGTAGTACCAGATGGTTTTCTCGGACAGATCTGGCGCCGGGTTAGCGATCTTGTAGGTAGTCTTCTCCTCGTAGGAGAGCAGCTCATAGAGCGGATCGATACTGGCGGTCGAGCCGGCAATGATCGAAGTCGAGCCGTTCGGCGCAATCGCGAACAGCCAGGCGTTGCGCACGCCGTCCGCAGCCACTTCCTGCTGGAGCTGGCGCCACTGCTCTGCTGTTACATACTTGCCTTCCTGTTCACCGCTGGTATAGCCGCGTTTCGTGAAGTACTCGCCGGTCTCCCAGTCGGAGCCGGCAAACTTCGGATAGCGGCCCTTTTCACGGGCCAGCTCCATGCTGGAGCGCACAAGCAGATAATTGATGTGCTCATACAGATGGTCGTTGTATTCGATAGCTTCCTCGGACTCCCAGCGGATGCCTTCCAGGGCCAGCAGATGGTGCAGGCCGAAGGTGCCGAGGCCGACAGCACGGTATTGGCTGTTCGTGTACTGCGCCTGCAGCACTTCAATATTGTTAATGTCGATAACATTGTCGAGCATGCGGACCTGAATCGGCACCAGTCTTTCCAGCACGCCAGCCGGAACAGCGCGGGCCAGGTGGATGGAGTTCAGGTTGCAGACAACGAAGTCGCCGGGGATTTTGGAGATGACGATCCGGGTCTGGCCGTCCTTCGTCACCAGTTCTTCCTGCTCGATCACGGTCGCCGACTGGTTCTGCATAATTTCCGTGCACAGGTTGGAGGAGAAAACCATGCCCTGATTGCGGTTCGGATTGGTGCGGTTGACGGTATCGCGGTAGAACATATACGGCGTACCGGTCTCGAGCTGCGACTTCATAATCCGCTTCATGATGTCGATGGCCGGCACCGTGATGCGGGAGAGCTCCAGATTGGCTGTGGCTTCAGCGTATTTTTCGCGGAAAGCGCCTTGGCCAAGCTCTTCGTCATAGAAATCCTCAAGACCGAGAGCGCGGCCGTTCGCGTCTTTCCAGCCCATAACCTTCTTCACTTCATGCGGGCAGAAGAGGTTCCAGTGGCCGCGTGCTTCTACAGCTTCCATGAACAGATCGGGCAGGCAGACACCGTGGAACACGTCATGGGCGCGCATCCGCTCGTCGCCGTTATTCAGCTTCAGGTCGAGGAAGGCGAGAATGTCCTTGTGGAACACGTCGAGATAGACAGCGACCGCGCCTTTGCGCGTGCCGAGCTGGTCTACGCTGACAGCGGTATTGTTCAGCTGGCGGATCCAAGGGATAACGCCGGAGCTGGTGTTCTTGTGGCCGCGGATATCGGAGCCGCGGGCCCGGACTTTGCCGAGGTAGACGCCGATGCCTCCGCCCATTTTGCTGAGCCGGGCTACGTCGGTGTTGGAGTCAAAAATGCCCTCCAGCGAGTCGTCCACTGTGTCGATGAAGCAGCTGGAGAGCTGCCCGGCGACCTTTTTACCGGCATTGGACATGGTTGGCGTGGCAGCGGTCATATAAATGTTGCTCATGGCCCAGTAGGCCTCTTTTACCAGCTCAAGGCGCTTCTCTTCCGGCTCACGGTGCATGAGGAACATCGCGATAATCATGTAACGCTCCTGCGGGAGCTCCATCACGCGTCCGTCAAAATCATGGGCCAGATAGCGGTCGGACAGTGTCAGCAGCCCGATATAATCGAACAAGAGGTCACGGGTGTAATCGATACATTCGCCAAGCTCGGCAATCTGCGCTTTGGTGTAGTGGGTCAGCAGCTCTTCGCGGTAGATGCCTTTTTTGACCAGGTCGGTAATCAGCGGGTAGAGTTCACCGTAAGGCTCCTCCGGATAGGCTTTATAGCGGCGGTTGACGGCGGCTTTCTTATATAGGGAAGTCAAAAGCGAGCGGGCGGCGGCAAACTTCCAGTCCGGCTCTTCTTTGGTTACGAGCTCAAGGGCGCTCATCGTAAAAGCACTGCTGATTTCTTCTCCGCTGACCTCTTCACGGCGCAGCTTGGACTGCACTCCGCGCAGCAGCGTTTCTTTGCTGAGCTGTTCCAGGCCATTCAGGATACGGTCGGCATATACGGAAAGGCGCATTTCATCAAAAGCCAGCTGGCGGTTATCGGGTTTCACTACGAGTTGTGGCATAAATTAATCATCCTTTCGTGGTTATATAAGTTGAATGTAAGTCTTGTAGAGTAAAGATCAGTCGCAACTACGTTGAATGTTTGGACTTACGGCCGCTGTTGTCTACAGATTTCTTGATTTTTACCGCTTATTGCGGTTGAAATCCGTAGACTGCTTATGCTTCCGAAGCTAGCTTTCCTGCGGAAAGCTTTCAGGCGGACGCTCTCGCTCCTTCAGTTCCAAAATTCCCCTCCGTCGCTCCTTCCTTTCTTCAATAGTCTTAAAGTTCAATCTATATTAGTTTAATTTTCAATATCAAAATTTGATCTATAGGGGCGAAAAAAACGGCCTGCAAGGCCAGTGAAAAGCGTATTACCGTCCTATGCAGGACGGCACCGCTTCAATAAAAACACAAGGATAAAGTATAGCACGAATCATGCTGCTGAACAGCCGAATAACATTTACAGCACCGCCGGCTGCCAAAGCACAACTTCGCTGCCTGCCAGACTGGCCGGGATATCAATGATCCGCTGGTTGCTGCTTCCCCGGTAGGGGAGGGTAGTGTCTTTGAGTTCTTCTACAAAACGTCCATCAATGACCACCTGGCACAGGGCCAGCAGGTTCCATTCCGGTGAGCCGGGAGCAGCAGTGAGCTCCTCGTACGTGTAGCCGGTATAGATCCAGATCGGAAAGTCCGGCAGGACGGCACGCAGCTCCTGAATGAAGCCCATAGCCTCCTCTGCCGAGAAAAAAGGATCGCCGCCCGCCAGCGTCAGTCCATCCAGCAGCGGGTTGGCAGCCATTTCGGCGATGATCTCCCGCTGGCGCTCCAGGGTGAAAGGTTCGCCGAAATTGAAATTCCAGGTCTTCGGGTTGAAGCAGCCCGGGCAGCGGTGCCGGCAGCCGCTGAGGAAGAGGACGGCCCGCATGCCTTCTCCCTCGTTAATCGATTCCGGGTAGTAGCCGCAAATATTCATAGATGCTTAATGCGGTCTCTTACTTCTGCCTGCTTGGCAGCATTGAAGCGGGTCTGATAGTCGCCGGTCAGATATCCGGTTACCCGGCGCAGCCGGCGGATATGAACATCATGCTCATGTGCATCGCAGGAAGGGCAGTTCGTGCCGATTACGCCTTCATACCCGCAGCCGGAGCAGCGGTCAATCGGATGGTTGATGCTGAAATAGCTAATCTCCTGCTCCAGCGCGTACTTGATGATTTTGACAAAAGCCGACGGATTGCTGCGGGCATTGCCGTTCAGCTCGACGTAGGAGATAGCTCCGGCGTTGCAGTATTCATGGAAAGGAGCTTCCAGGCTGATTTTCTGCGCAGCGCCGAGCTCGTGGTATACAGGAATATGGAAAGAGTTCGTATAGTATTCGCGGTCGGTTACGCCCGGAATAGAGCCCAGTACCTTACGGTCCACTTTAGTGAACTTGCCAGACAGGCCTTCAGCCGGTGTGGCGAACAGGGTGATGTTAAGATTCAGCTCGTCGCTCTTGCGGTCGCAGTATTCGCGCATGTGGCGGACGATGGCCAGCGCCTTGGCGTGAACTTCCATATCTTCGCCGTGGTGCTTGCCGTACATTGCCTTCATGCACTCCGCCATACCTATGAAGCCGATGGACAGGCTTCCGTGCTTGAGCAGCTCGCCTACGCTGTCGTCAGGTGCAAGCTGTTCGCCGCCCTCCCAGACACCTTCGCGCATCATGAAGTCCGAGGCTTTGGCTTTCTGGGAAGTCTGGATGCGGAAGCGGTGCAGCAGACCTTCCAGTGCGATGTCCATATAATGATTCAGGTCATCGTAGAAGCCTTCCTCATCAGCGGCAAGACGGCGGCCGGTTACAGTCCCGTGGGCGAGGCCCAAACGGACAAGGTTCAGCGTGTTGAAGGACAGGTTTCCTTTGCCGGAGCAGTGATTGCGTCCGAACCGGTCGCCGAGCACCCGGGTGCGGCAGCCCATTGTGGCAAATTCCGTGTCCGGATCAGCCGGATCGTAATATTGCAGGTTGAGCGGCGCATCCAGATTGGCGAAGTTCGGATACAGTCTGCGGGCTGAGCATTCAGCCGCTTTGAGGAACAGCTCATAGTTCGGATCGCCCTGCTGCTGATTCACGCCTTGCTTGCACTTGAAGATTTGAATCGGGAACACCGGTGTTTCACCGCTGCCGAGGCCGTTCATCGTCGCAGTCAGCAGGGAGCTGATGACCAGCTGGCCTTCCGGAGAAGTGCAGGTGCCGTAGTTGATGCTCGTAAAAGGAATCTGCCCGCCGGAGCGGCTGGACATCGTATTTAGATTATGTATCATGCTCTCAGCTGCCTGAAGGGTTTCGCTTTCTGTTTCTTTCTGCGCGAAGCGGAATGCCCGCGGATACTGCTCAGCCAGATCGGTGCGGCTCATGGAGATGTCGCCAAGATGCTCGCCGGCTTGTCCTTCTTCGAAATACTCCAGTCCCTTACGGAACAGCTTGGCAAAGGACTTAGTTACATAAGGCGCAAGATCGTAGTCAATCTTATTGGCCGATACCCCGCCGTACTGGGCATTCTGCTGAGACTGGAAAATAATCGCAACCAGCGACATCGCCGTCATAATCGAGTTCGGAGGGCGGACGCTGCCGTTGCCGGTGTTGAAGCCTTCACGGAGCAGGCGTTCAAACGGGATGAAGATACAGTTGGTGGTTCCGATGGCGTATTGGTCCAGATCGTGGACGTACACGACATTATCAAGCGTCGCCTGCACGAGCTGCGGCGGCATAGTGAAATTGCGGGCATACCATTTGGAATACTCGCTGCCAAATTTGCTCATTTTACCGGAGAAGCTTTCCCCGTTCAAATTGGCATTCTCGCGCAGCAGGTCGAGGTCCCGGCTTTCGATAATATCCCGTCCCAGATGTATTACTTCATCCAAAAGAACCTCCTGTGCAGCTTGTCCACCATTGTACCGTTTCTCCAGCAGCGTCATGTATAGCTCTCTCCTCTCGGTATAGTCGTACTAGTAATAAAATATCTTTCTTATAAATTCCTCTATCTGAACTCAGTAAAAAGGCATCTCCCGCCTTGGAGGCGGAAAATGCCCGGATGCGTCATAAATATCCGCCAAGCGGATATTTCCAGTGGTCTGGATGTAAAAGAAAATCGGGCATAGCTTAGCCCTCTTGTCTTTTTGCAGAAGCCGATACCTGAAGGCGATAAGGGTTATCGCCTTCAGGTATCGGCAGCCTTGTGCTCCCCAAAGACAGGGTAGGCTATTTCTGCTGCTGCAGGCCGCATACGGACACCTCTCCTGTTCCTCGCAGGCATGAATACGGTGCCCGGAAACAGGCAGGTCTCCTGGCTTCCGGTACATCTTCCGTGCCTTCCCAAGGGCCTCATGCCCTCAGTGGCTCTTAGTGCCGGAAGATGCTGGCTGGCAAGCCCCGTTAGGCCTCCCGCATCCGGTTACAGTGGCGGGACCGCAGCGGATTTGCACCGCGTTTCCCTATTAAGCTTCAGCTCCCTATTTAAGAGCAAAGCACCTGTTTCCACTATATTTTGTTGTCGTTAGTTAAAAATAACCCAATATATTGTGTTTGTAAACCACTTTTTAAAAACCCGCTCCAGGCGCGGGTTCGGCCCGCTTACTCACAAGTGATCCACAGTTAGTCCACAGGTAATCCACAACCTGAGCATAAAAAACAGCGTTCCGGGTCATAAATTGTCCGAAAAAATGCCACAAAGACTCCATAAATATTGTGATTGTGACACTGGAATTGTGACTCGGTGATCAACCTATTAATAGATTCGAATAAAAGGGGTCTGGGGAAGATCCTCATGGCAATTTGTAGGAGCACAGCGGAGTTGCTACAATAAGAAGAGACTAGCGGGATTTAACGGATTCGATAAAGGGAAGGCTCACAAATCTTGTTCAGGAGGGATTTAGAGATGGCTATTGGCGAAGTTACGGTAATTCCGATCGGTACAGGCAGCACTAGTCTCAGCAGCTATGTGGCCGACATGCAGCGGGTATTGCAGACAGTGGAGGGGATCACCTTTGAACTTACTTCTATGGGGACAATTATTGAGGGGCCGGTCTCACAGATTCTGGCTGCGGTAGAAGCACTACATGAATCTCCGTTCACAGCAGGGGCACAGCGTGTATCCACCTCGCTCAAAATCGATGACCGCCGCGACAAGCCTTCTACCAGCCGCAGCAAGCTGCAATCGGTAGAACGCAAGCTGCAGGATAACTAGTTTCCAGGTACAAAAAGTGTTGCGTTTTTTGCTGGAAGTTGTATAATGTTTTTTGTTTGACGGCAAACCTGCTTCAAGCTGGTGTAGCTCAGGGGTAGAGCAACGCACTCGTAATGCGTAGGCCGGGGGTTCAATTCCCTTCACCAGCATCCGCGCTTAAAAGTCCCGTTATATCAACGTATGTCAGCGTTGAATGTGACGGTAGGACATACGATAGGCCAACGTGTTCCCGGTGTTATTCCGGTAGTACGTTGGCGCTGATTTACGAAGCCCCCACAGTAAAATGTGGGGGCTTTTCTATGTCTATTAATCCGCGATCAGGGGGCGAAATTACCGATGTTAGGAGAATTAATGCAGAGCTGCTGCGTACGCTTTAACCAGCTCGTCACTCTCTGGTTTCCGCAAATTCCTTTGAATTTCTCATAACATTCGGCTATTTTCAGCTTCATGACTTCGTCTTGGCATTGCTTGGTTGAAACGAGCATTTGTCGGCTCGTCCTCTTGTAAAAACCACTTCTCGATACCCCAACCAGTTGCACCATAAAATCCAGCTATTAAGTGCGATTAATTAAATCCATCAGACTCATCATAGTCAATTCCATCGGTGTTTTTACGATGTAAGATGAATTTTTGGGTCGCTGTGAGGAGTAGGATTATTAGTTATGATGCTGGAGGCGGTACTGCATTCTCCAGGTAACAATTACTTGACCAGTATCCATCGACACAGAGTGTATATTGTGGGACATAGCACAATATAACTATGCTTGCATTACAAACTAATTTAGTATAAATAGTTTTAGCACCATATCTACATAATGTTCCAACTAAACCATTGCATTCATCTTGGATGTTACCACCATAACTTTGAGTTTGAGTACAATACCAACAATAAAGCGGAGTGCTAGCTTGATTAGTGTTATTACTAATTTTTATCGCATCAAGCTTTTTGTTTATTTCCTTCTCTAGCCCGTTATAATTTTCATTGTCTCTTACAGAAAAGCCAAAGTGCTCTTGGTTGGTTTTTAGATCAATTATATAGACATTTTTTTCAGTTAATACTTTACTGTAATCTATAATTGCAGCGCTTAATTCCTCCGTATCTTTAGTGTACACAATACTAAGTATTGAAGTTAATTTCGCTTCTCCTTGTAATTCATAATTGTACTTAATCTCATACTGGACTAAGAAACCATTAGGGAGTGAATCTTCTTTTGTGACTTCCTTTAAAATATAGGGAGTCTCTGAAACCAAAAGCTCTTTATAATCTAAAAAATAGTCTGTTTTTTTAACTAATTCAATAAATTCATCTGTATTATCTATTTTTGAAGCAAACGAGGTGGTTCCTGTAATAGAAATCAGCAGAAATAGAATGGGAAAAATCATCATTGATCTAGTAAAGACTTTCTTCATAATTTTCCTCCCTATTTCAAATTTTGAGACTGCATGGTTAGCGATTTGTATAAAGCCACTTTCTTCTTTATGGAATTAGATTTCCCAAAGCTAATTAAATTCAAGAAAGTCCAAATTATAAGTAAAGTGAACGGCCGTTCTGTAGATTCTTCACTTTCAATAAAATGCTTATTTTTATGAATATAAGCGGCCTCCTTTCCGAAGAAATGTATAATGTATATATATTATACCATAAAAATCCATTTTAGGCAGCGCGATTTAATCATTTTAGCATACTTGACCGAACTAATTGAAATTAATCATTCCGATAAACTGGTCTATGACGGGCAAATAAGCTATAATGCAAAAGACATTTCGACTAAGAAACTGACGCTCACAGACACTGCTGAACTAATTGGTATGTATCGGGTACCTGGCGGGTATCTTCTTAATAGAGGTTTTATAGATGTTCAGGAAGGAGCGTATGCATAGGAAATGGGCAGTATTCTTATTGCGTGGCTTTGCATGCTTTGTCTGTTTTTCACATTTAAAGATAAGGTCAGCCGGAGAATTCTTTATCCGGTAGCACTGGTTGTGGTTTTCGGCACTTTGGGTTATTGGACGGTTTTAATGTAATCTTTAGGTAACTATCAGCTTATTTTCAGGTAGATCATTTATATTGAAGTTACCAAACACCCCCCAGTGTTATATGGTACCCTGCAGGTCTTGCCAACTCCCATGGCAAGGCCTTTTTGTTACCCGGGAGGGAACGAATAGTCGTAGTTTAATCAATTATATAAAAAAATAATTAATTATATTTTTATTATCTAGTTTCATGTGACTTTTTTCACAATAAAATATCTTGAATTGATTTATATTGAATTTGAAATACTAAAGATGAAAATAAAGCTTACGAAAGAAGGAGAATAATGATGAAATATGAAGGAAGTCTCCGGCGCGGTTTGATCTTCGGTTTGGTTTTAAGTGTTCCATTGTGGATGTCCATGATCGGCTGGATGCAGCTGCTATAAATATACTGGTGTGTACTTTACAAAAGCTGTTGCCGAGTAAATCCGACGACAGTTTTTTTGGTGTTTTCAGAAGCTGCAGGCGGCATGTTATACTATGCTGAAATCAGTATCTTAAGGGGACAGTATTTATGTGGACGATCATTTTACTTGCAGTTATAGTTGTCGCCGCCGCAGGGCTGGTTTATGCGGGCTTCTATTTTTACGGGGTGGCGATCAAGCGGGCGCCGAAGGAATTTTTGGCGAAAACGCCTGATTTGAAGGTGGATCCGCCGGTTGCCGGAGCTTCCTGGGGAGAAGGGGCAGAATGGGTCTCCCGGCAGCATTTCCGGGAGGTTGAGCTGCGCTCGGACGACGGTTTGAAATTGAAAGGCTACTTTTTGCCTTCAGAGCGGGCTGAAGGACGGACTGCGATCATTGCCCACGGTTATTCCGGGAAAGGCAAGGATATGGGCGCAACCGCCAAGATTTATTATGAGCATTCCGGCTACAATGTGCTGATTCCGGATGCCAGGGGACATGGCCAAAGTGAAGGGGATTACATCGGCTTCGGCTGGCCGGAGCGCAGGGACTATCTGAAATGGATAGAGTTTGTTCTTCAGGAGACCGGGCCGCAGGCCCAGATTGTACTGCACGGGGTATCCATGGGAGGCGCAACGGTGCTGATGGCTTCAGGGGAAGAGCTTCCGCCGCAGGTCAAAGCTGTGGTTGCCGACTGCGGATATAGCTCGGTGAAGGCACAATTATCCTACCAGCTGCGCCGGATGTATCATTTGCCGGGGTTTCCCTTCATCCACTTCGCTAGTCTGATTACGCGGATCAAAGCAGGTTATTTCTTCGGTGAAGCCTCTGCGCTGAAGCAGGTGCGCAAAGCGAAGGTGCCAATTCTGTTTATTCATGGAGATGCCGACAAATTCGTGCCCTTCTTTATGATGGAGGATTTATATCAGGCCTGCAGCGCTCCCAAGGATAAGCTGGTGGTGCACGGAGCCGGACACGGGCTTGCCTATGACACGGATAAATCTGAATATATCGCCAGAGTAGATAATTTCATTGCACGGTATGTTCACTAATCGGTGAATATACCCCCAGAAAGTAGACGTGCCCGATATCCGCAAGCCGCGGTTATCGGGCACTTATATGTTCCACACATGGATGTGCTCTCTGCAACAAGAAAGCAGCTAGGCCATGTCTTCTCGGTATATTTCATCCCCCGCCGTTCGTGAGCGTAACGGGTATCGTAATTCCTTGTTATTTCCAGCAGCCGTGTGGCGAGAATAATCCTTCCAAAACGACAAAAGCCCTACCTCTCTCTTGTCCTTGCGGCTCCGTGGCCGCGCCAGTGTGAATCGGAATGCTATGTTCGAATTTAGTCTCATAAAAAGGAAGAGTCATGCAAGAAAACGTAAGATTTTGTGTCCAAAATGCCGATAATAAAAGGAAGCAAAGCAATCGGCCTGACATCTTCTTGATGGGGATATATAATACACCTAAACAAATATTATTTTATTATATCACGGAATATATGTTATTGCAAATATAAAAAAGCGCTCGGAAAGACTGGGGATGGGGGAGCAAATGAATATATACGGGGCTTTTTTGAAGAAACAGATCGGAAATTATTTGTTCGGCTCCGTTGTTGCTGTAATGGCGGTGGGTAGTCTGATATTGCTGTCTTCTCTGGAGATCAGCGTCGTGGAGTATGGCCGCCTGTTAATTGTACTGGTGCTTTCGTTCATGATTATGGTATTTGCAGAGGTCAGCGTATTCCTGAAGCAAATTAGACCGGTCCGCACCGCTTTAATGGAATCAAAACCAACGCTGGCTGTGCTGGAAGAAGCTTATCTGCACACGCATCAGCTGCCAAGGCATGCAGTCCTGCGGATTCTTGGTCCCCACCTGCTCGGTTTGTCTGTGCCGGCAACCCTGATGACATTATGGATGATTCACAGCGGACTGCTCAGCATTCCTTATTTTTATCTGCTGCTCGCGGTCATTGGGGCGGTTCTTATTGCCAGCATGCATGCACTGATTGAGTTCTATCTGACCTGCTCGGCAATTATTCCGCTGATTAAGGAATTCAGAAACCGGGCGCTTGAGATATACAATGTGGATTTCTCGCTGGAGGGGCATGTCTTCGTGCCGATCCGTCCGAAATTTTTGATCAGCTGCATGCTGATCGGGACGTTTCCGCTGTTTCTTTTTATTATGGCCACGCAGATACGCATGAACAATACCGGAAGCGGGCTGATTGGCCTGCAGAGCTATTGGGCCTGGGCAGGCATGGTGCTGCTGATCGGCACTTTTTTCTCCTCGGTAGCGGCACTCCTCTTGACCAACAGTGTGCAGCATCCGATCAATGAGCTGTACCAAGCGATGAATCACGTAAAGGATGGACGCCTCCTGCAGGTGCAGGATGAATATTCTGATGAATTTTCTAAGCTGGTCGCCGGATTTAATATGATGGTACGGGGTCTGCAGGAACGCGAGCAGCAGAACCGGCAGCTGCTGGACAGCTATTTTACGACCCTCGCCGTTGCCCTGGATGCCCGTGATTCCTACACTGCCGGTCATTCGCTTCGGGTGGCGGAATACTCTGTCATCATCGGGCAATTGGCAGGTCTGTCCGGACAAGGTCTTGATGATTTGCGGAAGTCGGCACTCCTGCATGATATCGGCAAAATTGGCGTCCCGGATAATGTCCTGTTCAAAGAGGGGAATCTTACAGATGAAGAGTTTGATCAAATCAAAAGTCATCCGGTGCTCGGAGAAAATATTTTGCGCCAGATCGAACCGGTAGAGAAAATGGCTCCATATTTAAGCGGAGTGCGCTCGCATCATGAACGCTATGACGGCAAAGGTTATCCCGATGGGCTGGCGGGAGCGGGTATTCCGCTGCATGGCAGAATTATTGCAGTAGCGGATGCTTATGATGCGATGACCTCGGACCGCCCGTACCGGAAAGGGATGGACCATGAACGGGCGCTGATGATTCTGGAACAAGGCCGGGGCAGCCAGTGGGATCCTGAGTTCGCCGGACTATTCCTGGACTATTTCGGGAAAACTGTAAAATCCGGCGAAAGACAGTATCCGGGCCGGACGGGGTAATCCAAGCCGTATGCTGTGAGTATGGTTATCCCCTAATATTTCTAGCGAAAGCGGATACTTCCATTTTGTGGAGGTGTCCGCTTCTCCTTGCGTGCCTATTTTGTGAACAGCTCTGTAAAACCGACAATTAACGACTACATTCATTGAAGGATTGAGGGTAGACCGTTATAATTATTAAGTCTGGATTTTAATTAAAAAATAAGGGAGAATTTTATGAAACGCGCAGATGTGCTGCTAATATCCATCGTGCTGATTGCTGCGCTTGCTTTTCTCGTGCCAAGATGGCTGGGCGATGATAAAGGCGGGCCGGGCAAGAATCTCGTGGCCAATATAACGGTGGACGGCAAGCTATTTAAGACCGTACAACTTACACAAGAAGAGCAGACGATTGAAATCCGCACAGACCGGGGTTATAACATTCTGAAAGTGCATGATTACGGAATCGAGATGTATGATGCGGACTGTCCCGATAAGGTATGCCTAGGCTTTGGAAAGATCACTCAGCCCAAACAGACCATCGTGTGTCTGCCGCACCGGGTACTGGTAGAAATTGCAGGGACATCGGGAGGAGATGAGATCGATGGCTATGTCCAGTAAGGAATCAGCAACGGCTCTGAAAAGAACGGTGATTATTGCGATTTTTGCTGCGGTTGCCGTAGTGCTAAGTATTGTGGAAGCCCAGATTCCGCTCGCAGGAATGGGCCTGATGCCCGGTGCGAAGCTAGGATTTGCAAACATAATGATTTTGACCTGTATTTTCTTTTTGCGCGGACGTGACGCTTTTGTGCTGGTGATTCTGAAGACCCTGCTTACCGCATTTTTGCTCGGTACTTTCTCAAGTTTGCTCTTCAGCCTGTTTGGTTCACTGCTCAGTTTTGTGGTCATGTTCCTTCTGGTCCGCTTTGGCCGCAAAAAACTCAGTGTCATCGGAATCAGCATCGCCGGGGGACTCGCCCACAATACCGGGCAGCTGCTGGCTGCATCCATGGTATTTAACTCTACGAGTATTTTATACTATCTGCCTGTTTTGCTGGTTACAGGTATTGTGACGGGGATTCTTGTCGGCTTTGCGGTGCGCTATCTGGTGGCTTCATTGTCGAAGATTTCGCTGTTTGAAGAGTTTCTGAACTGACCGGGTCAGTAGCTGCGGAAGGATGACTAACATGAATGAATCTTACAAGGAAACAGAAGCCGGAGAGAAAGCTGCAATTATCTCTCTGGAGGGAGTGGCGTTCGGATATGATCCGGAGCACCCCATTCTGCAAAATATTACGCTGTCCATTCCTGAGGGACAATGGGTGAGCGTGGTCGGCCCGAACGGCAGCGGCAAATCGACGCTGGTCAAGCTGTTGAATGACCTGCTGCCCAAAAGCGCTGGAGAAATCATTGTCTGCGGACACCGTTTAGAAGAGGAGACCATCGGAGCCATCCGTAGATGCATCGGTATGGTCTTTCAGAATCCCGATAATCAGTTTATCGGTGCAACGGTAGAGGAAGACATCCTGTTCGGCCTGGAAGGCCTGTGTTTATCCTACACAGAGATGGACGAACGCCTCAAATTCTATACAGAGAAGCTGGGGATCGGCCATTTGCTGTCCAAACACCCGGGTGAACTGTCCGGCGGGCAGAAACAGCGGGTTGCCATCGCCTCCATTCTTGCCATGAAGCCAGGCATCGTCATCTTTGACGAGGCCTCTTCTATGTTAGACGAGGGGAGCCGGGATGAGCTGCTGGATATTCTGCGGGGGATGCGTGATGAAGGGTATACCATTCTGATGATTACGCATGATGCCGATGAGATTCTGGCTTCTGACCGTGTGCTTGCGCTCCATGGAGGCACTCTGGCAGCAGACGTGCTGCCGGTGGAGCTGTTCCGGAATCAAGAGCTGCTTACGAAATGCCATCTGCGCGAGCCTTATCCCTGGAGGCTTGCCCGTGAATTGCAGCGCTTGGGGATCCAGGTGGATGTTCCCGCCAGTGAAAAGGAGCTTATAGATACACTATGGCCATACAACTACAGCAAGTAAGCTACACCTACGCTGACCGGAGCCTATGGAAGCAGACGGCGCTGCATGATATTAATCTGAATATTTCAAAAGGGTCCATGGTCGGGATTGCCGGTGCAACAGGCTCCGGCAAGTCTACACTGCTTCAGCTGTTCAACGGGATTCTGAAGCCGTCGGAAGGGACAGTCAGCGTGCTTGATGTAACCATCCGGGCCGGCGAAAAATCGCCGAAGCTGCTGCCGCTCCGCCGCAGGGTGGGCCTTGTCTTTCAATTTCCGGAGCAGCAGATGTTCGAAGAGACCGTGGAGAAGGATTTGATTTTTGGACCGCTTAATTTTGGCATGAGTCCGGAGGAAGCCAAACTGCGGGCCCGTCAGGCGATGACGGATATGGGGCTGGACCTTAGTCTGCTGGAACGCAATCCGTTCCGCTTGAGCGGAGGACAGATGCGTAAAGCGGCGATTGCTTCGGTGCTGGCGATGGACCCGGATATCGTCGTGCTGGATGAGCCGACGGCGACGCTGGATCCTGTCAGCCGCGCAGAACTGATCAGCCTTCTGGAGCGGCTCTGCCGCGAACAGGGGCGGACGATAATCATCGTAACCCATCGAATGGACGAGCTGCTGCCCTATGCTGATCACTGGGCACTGCTCAAGGAAGGGCGTATGGCCTTTCAGGGGAGCGGGCAGGAGCTTGCTGCAGATCCTGATATCCTGGAGAACTGCGGGCTGACAGTCCCGCATTCGCTCCGGTATTGGCGGGCGGTTGCTGAGCGGTTCGGTCTGGAAGGCGAGAAGCCTTGCCTGACTGCTGAGAGCCTTGCTGCGCGGATCGCCTCACTGCAGGGAGAAGCGGAGAGCAGCGGGTCTGCGGGAAAGAGGGATGGCTATGAATGAACGGCTGCTGCTTGGACGCAGCATTGAGACCGGGTCCTGGGTGCACAAGCTGGATGCCCGCTCCAAAATAACCGGGATGTTATTGTATTTAGTCATTATTCTGCTGTCGCATTCCTGGGCAGCGATGGGGCTGCTGGCTGTATTCTCGATCGCGGTGATGGCGTCGACGCGCATCCCGCTCCAATATTTCATTAAAGCTGCCAAGCCTTTGCGGTTTTTGATGTTATTTATTTTCATTGTACAGATCCTGTCGGTGAAGGAAGGCGATGTATGGTTCTCGCTAGGGTCGTTTTCGCTGTACGAGGGCGGACTGCGTCTGGGATCCTTTTCGGTCATCCGCATGCTGTTTCTGATCACATTCACGGCGCTGCTGACCTTCACGACAACACCGGGCAAGCTGAATCAGGGTCTCGAAGGTATTCTTTCTCCGTTCAAGAAGCTGGGGTTATCACCGGACCGGCTCACGATGATGATTGGCATCGCCCTGCGCTTCATTCCGACGATTCTCGATGAAGCGCAGATCATTATGAAAGCCCAGGCCTCCCGCGGAGCGGATCTCAAGGAGCTGCCGCTGAAGGAAAAGGGGCGGATGCTCGTATCGCTGCTTGTACCGGTAATCACCAGCGCCTTCCGGCGCGCCCAGGATCTTGTCTATTCCATGGAAGCACGCGGCTTCCGCATGGATGCCCCGCGCAGCCAGTATCACCGCCTGAGGTGGGGCATGGCTGATACTTTGTTCGTCGTTATGTTCATCATCATGGGAGTTGCAGTAGCATTATTGTAATATTTTAGGGGGAAACAAGCATGGCACGTTATTTTAATGGCAGGGAAATTGAATTATTGGCACCGGCAGGGACGTTTGAGATTTTCAAGGATGTTGTTCAGTCGGCTTGTGACGCGGTTTATTTTGGCGGTCCGGTCCTTAATATGAGAATGATGCGCAAAGGCTACAATCTGTCGCACGAGGAAATTGCCCAGGCGCTGGTGATTGCCCACAGTCTTGATAAAAAAGTGTACGTTACCGTCAATAATCTGTTCAGTGAAGAGGATGTGGAAGAAGCCAGAGAATACCTGCGGTTCCTCGACGAAGTTCAGCCCGATGCGCTGATCGTGCAGGACATGGCGGTGCTGGAGCTGATCCGCGAGATGGGGCTTACGGTCCCAATTCATGCTTCAGTAATGATGAATGTCCACAACCTGGAGATGATCTACGCGCTGCGCGAGCTTGGGGTAAGCCGGGTAGTGACTTCGCGTGAGATGGATTTGCAGACGGCGAAGCTGCTGGGACAGAGAAGCGGAATGGAGCTGGAGTATTTCATTCACGGCGATATGTGTTCAGTGCATGGGGCCAACTGTTATTTCAGTTCCCAGGTGTTCGGGATGAGCAGCAACCGGGGGAAATGCATGAAGCCTTGCCGCTGGGATTACCGGATCAAGAAAGACGGCTATGTCTTCCCGGCAGAATATCCGCTGGCTGTCAAAGATATGTTCATGTATGAGCATCTTCCGGAGCTGATCGAATCGGGAATAACCTCCTTCAAAATTGAAGGCCGGATGCGCGACAAAGAATTTATGGTCATGCTGGCGAACAGCTACGGCGAAGCCATTGACCGCTACATCGATGATCCGATCGGCTTTGACCGTACCGTAGACTCCAAAGAGCTCTACAAAAACCGCAAACGCGATTTTTCCACCGCTTATGCTTTTGGCAAACCGGGCTTAGCGAACATTAACCGCCGTTATGAAGGTACAGGCAAGTTTTACAGCACAGGCAAGGTATTCAGCACACCTACTGCAGAGCGGGAATTGTCAGAGGACCGGGTAATGCAGCTGAAGGAACGGTTTGCGGAAGGTAAAAAAGCAAAATCAGCCAAACCTGAGCTTGCGGTACGTGTGAATAATATGGAGCAGGCAAAGCTGGTGCTTGAGCTGGGTGTAGACCATCTGTATCTTCCGGGGGATGTATTCGAGCCGGATCTGCCGTTCACCAAACAGGATATTAAAGAACTTGGGGCGCTGAAGGGCCGGACGAAGCTGTATCTGGGGATGCCGCGAATGATGACGGAGCTGCATTTTGATCAGTTCAGTCAATTGCTGAGCGGTGAGCGTCTGCCGGTTGACGGGCTGCTGGTTACGAATTTAGGGGCGATTCACCGCTTCAGAGATATGGGATATCCAATGATCGGAGACAGCAATCTTAACGTTTATAATCATCTCTCCGCTGGTTTATATACAGGCCTGGGTCTCCAGAAGCTGACGGTTTCACCAGAAATGACCATGGAGCATTTTGCCTCCTTTACCTCCCGTTGCGATCTGCCGCTTGAAGTTGTAGTTCACGGCACACCGGCACTGATGTATATGGAACATGATTTGTTTGAGAACACGGAGGTTATGGAGCCGATCGGCGAGGAAGATAATCTGCATGTCAGCAACAAGGTGCTCGTGCTTAAGACAGACAAAGGCGAAAACCCGGTCTATCGTGACCAGTATGGCCGCTGCCACCTGCTCTTCTCCAAAGAACTGTGCTTCCTGCCGATGCTGGGTGAAATGAGCGATCTCGGGATTGCCACCTTCCGGATTGAAGGAGCGACTTATAGCACCACTGAACTGCGGATCATCATTACAGCTTATCAGGCCGCTATGAACGGCACTAGTGATAAAGAAGATCTGCTGGGCGGATTGCAGCCTGTGTATGCAGGATATACCCTGGGTTCTCTGCAATTCAATTAATATTTAAAATTTAATATACAAAGCTGTATTATTTATGCGATACATTACAGATTGCCAAGTTACATTTTTCACAAACGATATGGATGGTTAGGGGCAGGCACGGACGATATAATAAGTAAAAAGCGCTGTGGATCATTCCTGCAGGCAGTGAATTTTCATCAGATGAAAGAGAGGGTATCTTCATGGAGCAATCACCATTCATCGGCAGAGAGGCTGTAGCCGCTAAACGCAAGCAATATTTCTATCCTTGTACAGCACACTTTTATCGTGATGCCCCGCAAATAGTCCGGGGAAGCATGCAATATGTCTATGATGAGAACGGCAAGGAATACACGGATTTCTTCGCTGGTGTTTCGGTTGTGGCCTGCGGCCACTGCAACCCGGCTATCACGGCCCGTACGATCGAGCAGCTGCAGCAACTGCAGCATACCTCGACGGTGTATTTGACCCAGCCGAATGTGGATCTCGCAGAACGGCTGGAAGCTGTGCTGCCGGGAGGCTTGTGCCGGAGCTTTTTTGTGAACAGCGGCTCGGAAGCCAATGAAGGTGCGCTGCTGCTGGCTAGAATGCATACCGGACGCAAGGGCTTTATTGCGCTGGAGAGCGGCCTGCACGGGCGGACCAATCTTACAATGAGCGTAACCGGACTGCAAATGTGGCGGACGGACAAGTATCTGGATGAGGATGTCACCTTTATTGAACGGCCGTATCATCCTGAGCTGTCGCTGGAGGAGGCTGCAGCACGCTCGGTTCAGAGCCTGAAGCGTGTTCTGGAAGAGAAGGGTGACAGCATTGCCGCAATGATCGTTGAACCGATTCAGGGCAATGGCGGCATGATTATGCCGGCGCCTTCGTATTTCCGCGAAGTTAAAGCGCTGCTTGAGCAATACGGTGTACTCTTGATTGACGATGAAATTCAAACCGGCTATGGACGTACGGGGGCCATGTTTGCGATTGAGCATTTCGGAGTCGTTCCGGATATCATCAGTATGGCAAAAGCGCTCGGCAACGGTGTTCCGGTGGCGGCCTTTGCAACCACGGATGAAATTGCCGGTTCGTTGAACCGTCCGTCAGCATCAACCTTTGGAGGTAATCCTGTGTCTGCGGCGACGGCACTGGCTGTGCTGGATTATATCGAAAGTGAGCGGTTGCCGGAGCGTGCTGCAGAGCTGGGCGGACATCTGAAACGCGGCCTGCAGCAGCTTCAGGCGAGTTATCCTGCGCTCATCTGTGATGTACGGGGCACCGGCTTCATGCTTGGCGCCGAATTAACCGGCAATGCAGCGGTCAGTGCGGCCGAGCTGACGGATGATGTGCTGGAAGAGATGAAGGACCGCGGGTACCTGATCGGCAAAAACGGTGTGAACCGCAATGTTCTTGCCTTCCAGCCGCCGCTTATCGTTACAGCGGAGAATATTGATGGTATGCTTAAAGTACTGAATGATGTGCTGCTTCAAGCATCGCATAAGCTAACTGCGGCCGTGCAGGCCGAGTAGACAAGCCGGACAGGAATCGAAGGTAAAGGACGAATGATATGGTTATATTGAATGCTTTCAAAACAACGGCCCTTAAGCTGAAAATGTTCAGCGAGCTGGTCATGTTCTCACATACGCTCTTCTCCCTGCCGTTTGCCATCATCTCGATGGTATGGGCAGCAGGCGGATGGCCTTCCGGCCATATGATGCTATGGGGGCTCATCGCACTGATCGGGGCGCGCAATGGTGCCAATGCCTTTAACCGGCTGGTGGACCGTACCTTTGATAAACAGAATCCGCGCACCGCGCACCGGCATCTGCCGCAGCGGCTGCTGGCGGAGAAAGAAGTTATTCTGTTTATCGTCATCAACTATGCACTGTTTATTGTTGCCTCCGGTATGCTGAACCTGCTCTGCCTGGTGTTGTCGCCGGTGGCGATTGTCCTGATCTCTACTTACTCTTATACTAAACGCTTTACCTTTCTCAGCCACTTATACCTGGGATTCGTGATTGCTTCGGCACCGATTGGTGCCTGGTTCGCGGTGACCGGGAATATCGCGTTTACCCCGTTTGTCATTGGCACGGTCGTTATGCTATGGATTGCCGGCTTTGACATCATCTACGGTACGCAGGATATCGATTTTGACCGGCGGCACGGCCTCTGGTCCATCCCGAGCTTCTTCGGGCTGGAGAACGCCCTGCGCATCTCCAAGGGCCTGCATTTCATCATGGTGCTGCTGCTGCTCTTCCTGTACCTCTGGCGTGATCTGGGCTGGATGTACCTTGTGGGCATCGGTATAGCCACCCTGCTCCTGATGACGGAGCACAGGATTATCAAACCTTCGAACCGTAAGCTGATGAAGGTGGCTTCGTATAATTTGAATCAGGTGATCAGTATGGTGATATTGCTGTGTACGCTGATTGATTATTTTTATGTTAGCTAGGGGGCGGCGGTGGCTCGGTTAGGGTGCTCTGCTGCGAGGAATGTTTGGACTTCCGGCAGCTGTTATGTCTGGATTCCCTGATTGGAAACCGCTGTTCGCGGTAGGAATCCAAACATAAAGGCGGACGCTATCGCTCCTACAGTTCCAAAATTCCTCTCCGCTCGCCTACACCTCGCCTGGGCTAACAACAAAAGAACAACATGCCTACCCAGCAGGGGGCGGCAGAAAGGCGCGTATAAGGCTGGCTACGCGCCTTTTTTGCTGTTCCCAACCCCCAAAAACCAAAAACCCCCATGCTAAACTCACTCACGGGCGCTACGCTGCGTTCGGCTGGTTTAGCGGTGGGAAGAAATGGATGCAAAAAAAAGAGCCCGAGGGCTCTTTTTTGCGTTTGAGGGGAGGCTTCAAGTGTTTAAAGATAGATTACATTAGTGATTAGTGATCGCGCCCTGCAAAATACTGCAGCAGGGTATCCAGATTGGCATGGGCCGGATAATCGGAGAGCTGCTGCACGATGGCTGCGGCTTGATCCAGATAGCTCTGGCTGACTGCCTCAGTACGGGCTAAGGCATCACTGCTGATGATTAGATCCAGTACATATGACACTTCTTCTTCGGAGGAGGCGGGGCCAATCGTACGAATCGCCGGAGCGAGCTTAGGGTCCTGAAGCGCAAAGAGCACGGGAAGGGTTACCTGGCCATGCCGCAGGTCGCTGCCGGCGGGCTTGCCCAGCACATCCGCAGACTGGGTGAAGTCAAGCAGGTCATCCTGTATCTGAAAGGACATGCCCAGCGCTTCCCCAAAAGTATAAAGCAGCTGTGCGACTTCTTCTGAGCTCTCCGTAGACAATGCGCCGACCCGCAGGCAGGTAGCCATTAGCAGGGCTGTCTTGTTGCGGGATTTCTCCAGGTATTGCTCAAGCGTCAGATTATAATCGAAGGCATGCTCCATCTGCTGGTATTCACCGAGGCAGAGCTGAGCGGTTGCTACGGCAGAGAGATCATGAACGTAGCGGTTTTTGTCTCCGGTATACTTGCTTAACAGCTCGATTACCCTGGCAGACATATAATTGCCGATATGAACAGCGGATAGAACACCGGTCTTCACGTGCAGGGCGGCACCGCCGCGCCGCAGCTCGGCATCGTCGATAATATCATCATGAATTAAAGAGGCTGCGTGGATAAATTCTGCAGCTGCGGACAGCTGCAGGGTTCTGCGTCCTGAAGGTTTGCGTCCAAACCGTCCGCCGACGATGACCATCAGCGGGCGGAGACGTTTGCCACCGGAGCCGACCAGCTCAAGAATGCTCTGGGCCAGCTGCGATTTTTTGGGAACATCCTTATCACGGGCCACGAGATTTTCGATTTCACGGTTAATTTCATTCAGATCTATATTCAAGGCTTCATGCAGCTTCATGTTTAGGATTCCCACCTGTCAAATGGCTTTGCTTGTGCGGCTTCGCTGGCTGCGCTCTTGGAGAAGGAACTCTTCGATTCCAGCCGCCGGATTTTGCTCTGCGAAGTCTCCATTTGAACGTCTGATCTGCAATTTCTTAATGGATGGAGCCAAATAAGCAACGAGGTCCAGCTCACGGCATTTCACTGCAAACTGCAGATAAAAGCTATACAAATAATCTCCGTCCAAAATGTTGCGGGTAAGTTCGGGATGATGTGGGACACATTCCATATGGCGCTGTGCCGCCACGGTAAGAATGGTATAAATACCTAGCAAATGGACTTTGCGGTCATATTCCAGATCATGGCGTTCCAATACCGCGAGCAACTGCTCACATTCCGCCGGAGAGAGATACAATTGAATACCGGCGATAGGGGACATTTCAGTCTGTAAAAGCCGGAAGGTATCTTCAATGAGTTGTCTGTTCATTAAGCTCCTCTCCTTCATGTCGGTTTTGACGGAAGCAACCATTGCCCTGATTATCCCTACAAAACCATTCTTTAAAACCTTGTTAAATAAGGAGAGTAATGTGTCCTAGGGACACATTACTCTTAAGAATATCTTATTCAACTGTAGCACACATAAATCACATAATAATATGGTTAAATGAATTATGACTTATAAATGGTGGAGAAAGTATTGATATGCATCAGTCCGTAAACAGATACCAGCGCCGGACGAGCGGAATTCTCTTCCATTGCTTCTTGAGCCAAGGCAGGACGTAGTAGTCCAGACCGAAGACGCTGCCCGATCCGCCGATGCATGCAATAGCTGCTCCAACGTACCAGAGCATTTCTGTTGAAGCCATCTTGGTAGACCAGATCATAACGGCCATACCTATGGTCGCTATGGAAGCAATAGCTGTAAACAGACCAACGATAAGCATCACACCGAAGACGATTTCGGCACAAACCATGCCGATTTGGAACCATTTAGCCAAGGCTGTATAAGCTGTTCCGTCGCTGTTATAGAACATCAAGTTCATAAACCAGTGGGTAATATCATAAATCCATCCCGGAACCCACAAAGCTTCAACTGCTTCTTTTGCAGTTGTTACTGCGGAAGCTGCGGATTGGGCATCTACTGTATCCTTGACGGCATCGACGGCAACGCTGGCCGAGGAGGCAGCATCTGTAAGATGGGCAGGAGCAGGAATCAGGAAGATATTATCCGGATTATCCCAGATCTTCTTAAACTTATCGATACCTTCATACAGCCACATGCCTCCGAGAAGCATACGCAGCGGAACGAGCCAGAAGTTAGGTGAACGTTTGGAGAAGTACCCGCCCACGAAGCTCTTGCGGTTCTCTACATGGAAGAACTCGTGCATCATATAAGTCCATACTTTATTGAAACCTACTACCTGTGACAGATAGAACATGTTGATGAAGTGTTTGGACAACATAGCCATGAATCCGGTAAGCATGAACAGTTTGCCAGGAAGGCCAACGTTCGCTACGCCGTAGCGGCTGCCGATGGAAACCATCGTACCGTGGAATCCCGGTTTGTAGGCTTTCTTAGCAGTACCTTTGATATCCGCTGTAATGTTTCCGGCAATAATTGGAGCCGCTTGTTCAGCGTTCTCAACCATTTGCGGTACAGGGCGGGTTTCGCCTTCAGGGATGAAGAAGATGTTATCCCCAACAACATAAACGTTCTTGTGGTCAACACTTTCCAGATGTTCGTTAGTAACAATACGCTTGCGTCCTTGTTGTTGAACATCAAGATTCCCTACGATTTCAGAACCTTCAACACCGGCTGTCCAGACAATAGTCTGTGCTTCCACAATGTTTTTCTCACCGAGTGCAACACTGCCAGCTCCAACTTCGGTGATTTTCGCGCTGGTAACAATTTCTACATTCAGCTTACGAAGACGGGCTTCAGCTTTTTGAATCAGTTTATCCGGAAGGATAGGCAGAACCTTCGGAGCCATATCAGCAACGATCAGGCGTACTTCGGAAGGATCAATGAAGAACTCTCTGCACAACTCTTCGCGTTGCTCGGCCATTTCTCCGACCAGCTCGACACCTGTAAAGCCGGCGCCAATGATAACGAAGGTCAGCATGGAACGGCGAACAGCCGGATTCTTTTCTTTAGCCGCTTTGGTGTACATATCGCGGATTTGACGTTTCAGCGCAACGGCGTCGTCATAGGACCAGAAGGAGAAGGTGTTCTCTTCAGCTCCGGGAATACCAAAGAAGGTTGGTTTGCTTCCTGTACCGATAACCAGGTAATCATATGCATAAGTAGCTTTATCGGATTTAAGCTTTTTGCCTTTGAAATCAATATTGCTGATTTCATCAAGCACTACATCTACTTTAAGACCTGCAAAGATTTTCTTCAGATCAATCTTAATTGAATCCTCAGGCGCGCGGTTCGCTGAAACCTCATGCAGCTCAGTCAATAGAGTGTGATAGGGATTCCGGTCGATCAGTTTGATTTCTACATCTTTGTCGTTCTTAAATTTCTTTGCCAGTTTCTTAGCCGTGAGTACGCCGCCGTAGCCGCCGCCCAAAATGACTATTTTCTTCAAGAGAAATTCACCTCATTCGTCTGATTAGCTGCAAGAGGTAAGCGAATAATTATTTCGCGCCTTCGAGTGCTTTTTCTGCAAGTGTAAAGTATTCGCCTACGTGGATGGATACGCCGGAAATTGCATCGGTTTTGCCTTCAGCATCCAAAGTAGGTGCGGCACCTTTATTGTCAAGGAAATACTTCTCAGCCAATGCGATTTCTTCATGCCATTCAGCAGAAGCGCCGCCGGCTTTCATGCCGTATTTGCCATCTACAGAGTATTGTTTCTTGTCATCGCCAGCAGCATTCACGCCGCTGAAGTTAGCAGCTACGATATTACCGTTAGCAACAGTCAAAGCTACAGTTGATTTCCAGCCGGATTCTGCATCCATTTCGCCTTCAGCTTTATATCCGCCGTCTTTGTAAGGACCAGCTTCAGTAGGGCCTGCAGCAAGAGCGGTTTGCGCTGCTGCTACGAAGTCGCTGACACCAACGGATACACCGGAGATTGCATCAGTTTTGCCTTCAGCGTTTACAACAACCGCTGCCGGATCCTGCTTTTCAATTAAGTAAGCTTCAGCCTTAGCCGCTTGCTCATGCCATTCAGCTTGTCCGCCGCCTTTGGATACCAGACCGTAGTTGCCGTCTTCAGAAACCTTTTTCTTCAGGTCGCCGGCATTTTTAACATTGAAAGCGTCCCAATCAGCTTTAGTGATTTTTCCGCCTTCAACAGTCAGCAGCACGAAGGATTGCCAGCCTGTTTTTTCGTCAGCAGGTGCAGTACCGTAATAAGTTCCATCTTGATATTGTCCAGCCTCAGCTGTGGCATTACCGGAGTTTGTTGCTGCAGGAGCAGTTGTTTCAGCCGGAGCATTGGTAGCGGCAGTGTTGGCAGCGTTGTTATTGTTGTTGCCACACCCTGCGAGCAGGGTACCCAGTACCAGTGCGCTCGACAAAATTACAGAAGCTTTTTTCATTTGTGATGACCTCCAAATTAGTTTAAAATATATATATTAAAATGTAAAACATTTTAATAGACATGGAAGTGATAAATATCACTTTATAAATGACAAATGTCACTCTTATTATCGGCAGGAAACCCTTTTTGTTGCAGTACTTTGACATATATCAGTAAACATTCGATAAAATTTTAAACATCTTGTTTCTGCTCCGAAGGCATTTTAGCACAATAAACGAATCGCACATGTGAAAATAATCACTAAACCTAAAATAATTTATCTATATTTAATTTATCTCTATTTGGATTATATCAAATTTTAAAAAATTTGAATACCACATATAAGAGACTATTATGTGACAAAATACGACCCCGGTAATTAAGTTCCTTCTTCAGAACCTCCCGATTCAGTTCCTGCGGCAGGGGGTAATACATCCTTAGCACGTGAAACTCTGAATATACCTTAAATTTAGGGAAAATAAGGAGATGAACTTGTAATGGACAGCAATGTATTTAAAGGGAAATGGATGCAGGTTAAAGGTGAGGCCAAGAAGCAGTGGGGCCAGCTTACGGATGATGATCTGGATGTTATTGATGGTGAAAAAGATAAATTAATCGGCAAGCTGCAGGAGCGGTACGGCCATACCAAGGATCAGGCAGAGGCGGAGTACCGCAATTGGGAGCAATCGGTCCGCAGCTAATTAAATGAGGCTTCGGGTGATAGGGTAGTCACATTTGCATGAAGAGGCGGTGTCATATGTACAAACCGACCGTCGTCACCGGCAGGATTATTGAAGTAAATGCTGATCGCGTGCTTACACAGCAAGGAAACATGTTCTGCACCTATCATCCCCGGTATTATACACTTCCGGATGCAGAGATTTGGACACACGCCGAATGTGACCTGGAAGAAAAGCCTGAACCGGATTTGGCAACAGCAGACGGTATGCAGGTGACCAAGAGGCGCTGGAATCCGATGTGGCTCTGGTTTTTGTCTCAGAAAAAGAGCGCAAATCGAATTTGATTTGCGCTCTTTTTTGGTTTTTAATCCAACAGTAACTGCAAGACCCAATTATTCCTATACATAGTACTAGAACTGTGGTTTCATGAATTTAAATTATTATTATGATAGTATGAACTAAGAAAAGGGATAAACTTATAAAAGCTGCAGGAGTGAGGCTATGGAGTATTTGAAAATCTTTTTTATCAACACAGCCCTGCTGATTACTTTGGCCTATCTGGGCAATTTAATATATAAACATACCATTACATATGCACCTGAGCGGATGAAGAAGATAAGCTGGGTCATTCTGGCGATCTTTGCCGGATGGATTAGCACGGTTTTCGGATACCGGCTGGGCGAGCATGCAATCTTTGATTTGCGGTATGTACCGCTGATCATTTCCACTTTAGCCTACCCGCAGCCTTTTATTCTCATATTGATTGGTGTGGGCATCGGAATTACCCGGCTTACCTTTGGAATCAACGAGGCGACAGTGGCGGGCGTACTTAACTTGTCCATTCTGGGGTTTGTCTGTGCCGCCCTCAGCTTATGGGTGCGCCGTTCGAATGTTGCTTATTGGATCAAAAGACTGATCGTAATTCTCGTGGTGAACTTAATGAATGCAGTCAATATCATCGCCTTTGGCGTGGTGCCGGACCGGATGTATATCACGGATATAATGCCTATAACCTTATCTGCCGGGCTGGTGCTCAGCCTGCTGTTCGCACTGATTATCCGCGATTTCCAGCTCGATCTGCTGCGCAACGGACAAATTATAAGAGCGAATGAGCTGCTGTCCGCCCAGACTGAAGAATTGCATAAGAACAAAATTATTCTGGAGGAAAGAGCGAAGCAGCTGACGCTGGCTTCCCAATACAAATCAGAGTTTCTGGCCACGATGTCACATGAGCTCAGAACGCCGCTCAACAGTGTTATTAATTTGTCTCAATTAATAGAAGAAAATAATGACTCCCTGAACCGGGAGGAGACAAAGGAATATGCGGGAATCATTCACCGCTCGGGCGAGGATCTGCTGATGCTTATTAATGATATTCTGGACTTATCCAAGGTAGAGGCCGGGAAGCTTGATATTAACAAGGAAGATTTGAACGTCAGTGAAATTCCGGAGCTGCTGACGTTGCAGTTCAGTGTTGCCGCCAGGCTTAAGGGGCTGGAATTCACGGTTACGCTTGACAGCCAGGTGCCGCAGGTCATTCATTCCGATCCCCAGCGTGTGCAGCAGATTCTCCGTAACCTGCTCTCTAATGCCTTTAAGTTTACTATGGAGGGACATATCTCGCTGAATATCCGCACGTTTGAGCAGAAGGAGGGGGCTCTTCAGCGGCGCTGGATTGTATTTGATGTGCAGGATACCGGCATCGGAATTGCCGCAGAGAAGCATGACATCATCTTTGAAGCTTTTCAGCAGGCAGACGCAACGATCGGCCGCAAATATGGCGGAACCGGACTGGGCCTGTCGATCAGCAATGATCTTGCCAGACTTCTGGGCGGATTTATCACGCTTCACAGTGAAGAAAAGCAGGGGAGCAGGTTCTCTCTTTATTTGCCTTTATAGCTGGTAGGGGGAAGGGATCCTCCGGCTCCAACATAATTTGTGATTTTGCTGTATTGACAGCAGGGTGATGCTGAGTAGAATGGAGCCAATGCCGCATCAAAGGAGTGTTATCACCCCCATGAACATCATGAGAAACAGGCTGCCGGGTATTCGTCCCAAACGTGTCCGCAAAGCTTCGGTTCACCGCAACAATCTTAGAGTCGCTACGTTTGAAGGGATACCATCGACTATTTTCCAGGTGCTGCTGCAAGGGCAGTTTTTAACTGGATTTCTGCTATATTTGGGGGCGAGTTCCAGCCAGATTGGATTTGTACTGGCGCTTACCACGCTGGTCAACGTAGCACAGATTGGTGTTGCTTTTCTGATTCAAAAGCTGCCAAGCCGCAAATGGGCGATGGTCACTTTTATTGGCCTGCATAGAGTGCTCTGGGCGGCGACTGGGCTTGTGCCCTTTGTCTTTCCCAAGGAACACTGGGTTGCAGCTTTCATCGTTATGTATACAGTCGCGTTCATTGCCAATACGGCGGGTGGTATGCTGTGGACCTCGGTTATTAGCGACCTGGTTCCCGCACGTGTAAGAGGCCGTTATTTCGGCATCCGCAATACGTTTCTGAACGCGCTGGGAAGTCTCGTGATGTACGGCGGAGGTATTGTGCTGGACCGCTATCCGGGCGGGCACGGATTTCTGATTTTGTATATCGTTGTATGGATCTTCTCGGTCTCCAATGTAATTGTGTTCTGCTTTTATCCGGATGTTCCGTTTGAGAAGTCGGAGGAAAAAGAATTTCTGCCGATGTTTAAGAAACCGCTTCACGATAAGCTGTTTATGAAATCAACACTATTTCTTGCCGCCTGGCTGCTGCTGCAGAACCTTACCGTTCCGCTCTATTCCTATGTCATGCTGCAGCTTATGCATATTAACTATCAGACGTTATCGCTGCTGAATGTGTCACAGACGATCTTCATGATGGCCAGCTTCTACGTCTGGGGCAATCTGAATGCCAGATACAGCAATAAACGGCTGCTGCTCTGGACGCTGCCGATTATCGCACTGTCCTCACTGATGTGGGGGATGCTGTCCGTATTGCCGGTGCTGCCGGTGCTTTTTGCGGCGCATATTATGTTTGGCCTGGGCGTAGGGGGATTCAACCAGCTGGCGTTCAATTTTATTATCGGAGACACCCCCAAGAAGGAGCGGCCGATGTACATGGCGATGTATGCGGCGCTCACCGGGCTGGCAGCTTTCTTCGGTCCGCTGATCGGAGGCAAGATTTACGAATGGATTATTCGCTGGCCGGAGTGGACGCAAATCTACGGGATGCAGGTTGTTGTCGGGTTACTGATGATTGCGCTGGCGCTGCTGCTTGGCCGCCGGATTCTCAGGGATGAATAGAGAAAAAGCCAGGGCTTATGGCAACGCAAAGGGAGAGGTCTAAATGACAAGGGTAGCGGTAGTGCTTGGAGCTACAGGACTTATAGGCAAGGCGGTCACCCGGGAATTGCTTACCGGGGAATGGGATGAGGTGCGTGTACTCGTCCGCCGTCCGCTCGAGCTGAACCATCCCAAGCTGAAGCAGATCCGTATGGACTGGGAGCAGCTAGGGCAATATAAAGAACAATTCGCCGGGGTGAGTGCCGTCTTTTGCTGTCTGGGCACAACGATCAAGAAAGCCGGTTCGCAGAAACAATTTGAG
This sequence comes from Paenibacillus pedocola, assembly GCF_031599675.1. Classification (NCBI taxonomy): domain Bacteria; kingdom Bacillati; phylum Bacillota; class Bacilli; order Caryophanales; family Paenibacillaceae; genus Paenibacillus; species Paenibacillus pedocola. The sequence goes on from NZ_CP134223.1 coordinate 558,228, forward strand.
CGGGTTGATCTGGAATACCCCCTTGAAGCTGCCGCAATAGCCAAAGCATCCGGTGTGAAGCAATTTCTGGTGGTCTCCTCTATGGGTGCAAGTTCCAAATCGCGCAACTTCTACTCCCGGACCAAAGGACGGACTGAAGACGGGCTGACAGCCGTCGGTTTTCATGGCCTGCACATCTTTCGGCCGTCGCTGCTGCTGGGGGAGCGGGCTGAACACAGGCTGGGCGAACAGGTTGCTGCCGTCATCATGAAGGCTTTGGATTTCGCGATGGTTGGTAAGCTGGCCCGGTACCGGGCGATTCCCGGGGATAAGGTAGCAAAAGCGATGGTGAATATTGCTCTTGCCAATACGGGCGGAGTACATATATACACGAACGAGGTTATCCATGTAATCGGCAGCCGGTAAAGGGTATGAGGAGTTTGCAATAAACCGAGTCAAGGACGTACAATGGGACATAAATCATCTGTACATAATGACATAGATGTCGTGTACACCTTAGGAGGAGCTTATTATGAGTAAAAAGCAGATAGCAACCACCCAGGCGCCAGGAGCCATCGGGCCTTACAGTCAGGCTATTGCAGCCGGCAATTGGGTGTACACCTCAGGACAGCTGGGTCTGAACCCGGAAACCGGAGAGCTGGCAGAAGGGGTGCAGGAACAGGCCCGGCAGTCGCTTAGCAATGTAAAGGCTATCCTTGAGGAAGCCGGCGCTTCGATGGACCAGGTTGTGAAGACCACAGTCTATTTGAAGGACATGAATGATTTTGCTGCTGTCAATGAAGTGTACAGCACATTCTTCACTGAGCCTTATCCGGCCCGCAGTGCAGTAGAGGTGGCCCGGCTGCCCAAAGACGGACTGGTGGAAATTGAAGCGGTCGCACGCAAGAAATAAACGGTCCTTATAATCCTTATGGCAACATCCCTCAATGACTCTGTGTAAACAGGGACGTCGGGGGATTTTTTTGTGGGAAACAGATCGTCAAAGAGGCTGCCTTCAGTCCATGAGCAATCATGAACGGGCGGCCTCTTTGCATACATGCCTGCCTATCCGCCGTGACCGTTAGTATCTCCGGCGGCGCGGTGTGAGCAGCAGCCATAGGCTATAGAGCAGCAGTAGGCCCGCCGTGACCGCTCCGGTTACGAATATGCTGCTGGTCTCCCGCTGCTCAAGAGCAATGGCGATGAACGCCCATACGAAGACCAGCGGATAGATAGGGTCACGATGAGGGAAACTGACAATTACTGCGAGTAAGGTGCCCACGCAAAGCATAATTACAGCCCAGGCAGGATCGCTCAGGCCAAAGCCGTCCCAATTATTTTTCTCGAGCACGACACTGACGTTGACGATGGTAGCAACAGAAATCCAGCCGAGATAAATGCTGAAGGGCAGTCGGATCAGCCATTGTTCGCCGGTAGTCGGGTGATCAATAGCTCTGGTCTTCCGGTAGATGACGATCAGCGAGATCAGAATCAGAACCATAGCGACCAGAGAAAGCTCGATGTATAAATAATGCCAGAGAAACAGCCAGCTCATATTAAAGACGCAGTTCAGCACGAACCAGATTCCGATAGATTGAACGGAGTCCCGTGACCCGGTATTTGGGCGGAACTGATAAATAACGAATCCGGCCAGCAGAAGATAGATAACCGACCAGATGGAGAACGCATAGCCTGCCGGTGTGAGGTAGGTATGGTACTTGTCGGAGATTTCACCGGTGCTGTTGCCCCCTAGCGGCAGGACTACAGACAATGTGTTGACTATGATGACACCCAGGAAAAACAGCAGGTTCCACCACTTATAAGGATTGTTCCGCAGCATAATTATTTCACTCCCTAAGCTTTATAGTGAAGACGTGACGGGCTTGACCTAATAGAATATACCCGCTTTGCCGGCAATTAAGACTATCTTCCGTAAAAAAAATGACTTGCAGGTCATGAAGTTGGCGGATAGCCGTCAAGCAAGTCGGGGTAATATGTATTTAATGCAAGAAAGATGATGGCAGGAGGGGAAAGCGAAGATGGAGAGCAGTGAAGCAATACGCCCTGAAAAGATGGGGCCGCTGGTAATGACGGAGACATGGAATACCCCGGGAAGAATGGTGTCCTGGGAACGTTCAGAGAACATCTACATTGTCCGCGGGGAATGCGGGGGAATGGTGTTTGTATTTTTAAGTGATGATATGTTCCGGATGAAGGTCTTCCGGGGCCAGGTGCCGGATCTGACGACAACCGAGGCAGTGCTGGCAGAACGCTGCATTCCCCATTTATTCCCGGTGGAGGAGACGGAGGAGCAGCTGATTTTTACGACTGGTGTCATCACAGTAATTATTGAGAAAACGACCTTTCTGCTCCGGGTAGAGAATAGGGATGGCAAAGTCATTATGCAGCAGAATATGACGAGCTGGAATCCGCGCGGTGCCAGCCATGCTGAGTATGACATGCAGCCGGATTCGCATTTTTATGGTCTGGGGGAAAAATCCAGCTTTCTGGATAAGCGCGGGGAGCATTATACCAACTGGAATACGGATGTTTTTGCCCCTCACCTGCCTGAAATTGAAGCGCTATACGAATCCATTCCGCTGATTATTCATATGCACGGCGAACTCACCTACGGATTGTTTCTCGACAATACCGGACGGAGTGATTTTGATATGCGCTCACACGGGGTTGCCTTCACGATTGGCTGCTCCACGGGCGCTTACGACATTTATTTTATTAACGGGCCAGAGATGAAGGATGTGGTCAAAAGATACACTACGCTGACCGGACGGATTGCGCTTCCGCCCAAATGGGCGATCGGTTATCATCAGTCGCGTTACAGCTATATGAATCAGCAGGAGGTGCTGCAGCTGGCCCGGACCTTCCGCGACAAGAATATTCCCTGCGATGTGATTTATCTGGATATTCATTATATGGACGAGTACCGGGTATTCACCTTCGATCCCGTTAACTTCCCGGAGCCGGAGAAGATGATTGCTGAGCTTGGTGAAATTGGTGTGCGCATCGTGCCGATTGTAGATCCCGGTGTCAAAAAAGACCCCAAATACGAGGTATACAAGGAAGGGGTGCTGAACAAGCATTTCTGCCGCAGGCTGGAAGGCGACATCTTCTTCGGTGAGGTCTGGCCGGGTATCAGCGCATTCCCGGATTTCAGCGACAGCCGGACGGCCGAATGGTGGGGGGATCTGCATAAATATTATACTGACCTCGGTATTCAGGGGATCTGGAATGATATGAATGAACCGGCGGTATTCAATGAATCCAAAACAATGGATCTTGATGTCATGCATTTTAACAACGGGCGTCCGGTGACCCATGAGGAATACCACAATTTGTACGGGATGATGATGTCCAAGGCGACCTATGAGGGGCTGGTAGAGCATATGGCGGGTGAACGTCCTTTTGTGCTGACCCGGGCGGGATATGCAGGCATCCAGCGGTATGCGGCCGTGTGGACCGGGGACAACCGCAGCTTCTGGGAGCATATGGCTATGGCTATTCCGATGGTGCTTAACATGGGCCTGTCCGGGCTGGCCTTTGCCGGGCCGGATATCGGCGGCTTCGCCCATCATACCTCTGCACAGCTGCTGGTGCGCTGGACACAGATGGGAGTCTTTTTCCCTTACTGCCGGAATCATTCCTCTATTGGTACGCTGCGCCAGGAGCCGTGGTCCTTCGGTGCTGAAGTGGAGGGCATTCTCCGCGAATTCATCGGCCTGCGGTACCGCTGGATGCCGCATATCTATAATCTGTTTCGTGAAGCGGAAATCAGCGGCCTGCCGGTAATCCGTCCGCTGATTCTGGAGTACCCGCGTGATCCGCGTGTGACCAATCTGTGTGACCAGTTCCTGCTTGGTGAGAACGTGCTGATTGCCCCCGTCTACCGTCCGGATACGGATCACCGCTCGGTATATTTGCCGGAAGGCTGCTGGCTGGATTACTGGGACGGAGAAATTCATGAGGGCGGGCGGCATATCCTTGCGGCAGCACCGCTGCACATCATGCCGATGTATGTGAAGGCGGGCACCTTTGTTGCCGAAGGGCCGCTGAAGCAGTATGCGCTGGAGGAAGTCCAGGAGACGGTTACCTTCCACTTGTATGGTGCAGAGCAGGAGGAAGAGTTCTCCGCAATGTTTACCTTGTATGAGGATGACGGGCACAGCTTTGGCTACCGCAGGGGGGAGTATTCGCAGCTCATTGTCCAGGCTGAAGGGACAGGAGACGGGCTGCTGCTCAACTGGTCCTATACCGCCGATGCGTATAAGCCGGTGCGGGAAATGCTGCGGTTTGCCCTGTGCTATCCTTTTTTCAAAGCTGATGCTGTAGACGGACTGCCTGAGATCAGTCTCGAAGAGCTGGAGCAAGGCCGCAAGGGCTGGACGCGCAACGGTAAGAACGGAGCGATTATTATTCAGACCCCGGATGAACGGAGCGGCGGGGGACTGCGAATTAGGGCGGCAGAATAACCTGTGAGCAAGGAGGAATGGGCTGCCCTAGCGGGCGGCCTTTTTCTTAAAAAAATAATTCCGGATTTTACCATATTATCAAATCATCCCTATACAGCGCCGCTAGAAGGCAGGATTAACTGCTGCTTCTACATAAAATTACAGAAAAAATGCAGAAACGTTTTTAAATCGCGGCTTTTTCGTATAAGATGAAGGGATGAAGAATTTGTTCCGGTTCAAAATATATTTCTCGCGGAGAAGGATACGGTCCCCCAAATGGAACGGGCTGGCTCTTTCTGTTTGCTTAAAGACAGGAGATCACCAATGATTAAGCATCTGTATGCAATATGGTTAGGGGATGTTTTATTTTGCTTCTCCGGTGAAACCTCAGAACCTAAGGTCGACGCATGGACACGCGTGATCAAGAAGCTGGAGTTCCGGGGAGGAGGGCGTCCTTTTGCGGGTGCTGCGCTGCGGCTGGCGGAAGTGAAATATCCGGTTGCCACTCTGACGGAAGGGAGGACGGCGCGGCGCGGATTGCCTGGGCGTACGCTTGAAGGGCTTGCCCTCACGCCGAAGGATGCGTTTGAGCTGCTGCTGGCCTGGGATGAAGAGGTATGCCGTGCCCAGGGAGTGGAAGCAGGCGGTGAACTGCGCTACTGGGCGGCTGCGGCCAGGTTTGCACTGGAGCTGATGGGCACAGGCGGGATTGTGCCTGGTGCAATGCCGCCACGCCCTATGGGCTCCCGCCGCCGCGGCGGGGAGCAGGCAGCTACCGCCTGCTGGTCCCCGGCTTTCCGGAATGAGGCGGACAAGGAGTTTTTTCTGCAGCTGGCAGCGTCCATGCCAGTGCTGGCGCTCGGAACCCATGTTGCCGAGGAGGGGGATTTGTCTTCGCGTGAAGATGCCGGCGGCTATGTGCTGTATTCCTTTTTGCAGGCAGTAATGACTGCGGAGATCAAAAAAATTGTTGCAGGTATAGAAAGTGAACTCGTCCCTTACAAGGCGAATTACCGCCGCGGATACTCGCCCCTGACAGAACTGTGGTGGAACAGTCTGCTTACAGGCAGCCGGGACATTCCGGTTCAGGGGACGCCCGCTGAGGTGACTGAACTGCTCTCAGCGGTAAACGGGACCGCAGGAAGCGAAGTGCCGCATGCCGAGGCAGAGGAGGAGCATAGCGGGCAGCTTAGTCTGGGACTGCGTCTGGAGCCGCCTGCAGAGGAGAGTGAGCTATGGCACTTGAGCTTCTGGGCAGAGAGCCGGGAGGAAGGGGAAGTCTGGCTCCCGGCTGCGGCAATCTGGAGCAGTCCCGAGCGTGAGTTCACCTTGTGGGGCAAGCGGTACCGCAATATCCAGCAGCAGCTGCTGGCTGCGCTGGGGCGGGCGGCAAGAATATCGCCGGACATTCAGCGTGCGCTGACTGTTCCGGCCCCGACAGGCGCCATACTTGAGCCGGAGCGCCTCTACTTCTTCCTGAAGGAGAGCGTGCAGCAGCTGCGTGAGTGGGGCATCACTATACAAATGCCCTCACGCTGGAGCCGTGAAGGGCGGCGGCGGATCGGGATGAGAATGAAGATGCAGCCCCCTCAAGGCACAATGGACGGCCCTGCACAACCGTCGCTGGGTATGGAGGAGCTGATCTCCTTCCGGATCGAAGCATCGCTTGGCGACAATCCAATCACTGAAGAAGAGTTGAATGCCCTGGTAGAGGCGGGAGTGCCGTTCGTGCGCTTCCGGGGAGAGTGGATCGAAGTGGATCCCAAGGAGATCCGCCAGGTGCTGAGATATATGAAACGCCATGAAAGCGGAGAAATGTCGGCAGCGGACTGGATGCGTCTGGAGGCCGAGGATGGGGAAGAACGGCTCTGGAAAGGCATGTCCGTTACAGGCATGGAAACGTACGGGCTGCTGTCCTCACTTATGCATGGTGATATTCTGCGCAGTCTTCCGGTACGCACAGTGCCGCCTAGCCTGCATGGTACACTGCGGCCTTATCAGGAGCGGGGGTTTCAATGGCTGGCTGCACTCAGTGGGCTGGGCTTTGGTGTATGCCTGGCTGACGATATGGGGCTTGGGAAGACCATTCAGGTCATTACCTGCCTGCTGGACAGGGCCTTAACAGCCCCGCCTGAAGAAAAGCGGGAGCCGGTGCTGATTCTGTGCCCGACCTCACTGCTCGGGAACTGGCAGCGCGAGCTGCAGCGCTTTGCGCCGTCACTGAGCGTGCATATTCATCACGGGGGGAGACGGGTGCGGGGTGAAGGATTCATAGAGCTTGCTGCCAGTCATGAGATCGTGCTCACCACCTATCACTTAGCCGGCCGGGACAGTGAAGATCTGGCGGGGGTACGCTGGTCCACGGTTGTTCTGGATGAAGCACAGTATATCAAGAATCACCGTACGAAGCAGGCGCAGAGTGTGATGAAGCTGTCGGCTCCGCACCGGATTGCCATGACGGGCACACCGGTGGAGAACCGGCTCGGTGAGCTGTGGTCCATTTTTCACTTTCTCAATCCTGGCTATCTGGGGTCGTATCACTCTTTCCGCCAGCGGTATGTTTCCGGCGAAGGCGGGGAGCGGCTGCAGGAGCTGCACCGTCTGGTTTCGCCATTCCTGCTCCGGAGGCTCAAGAGTGATCCGGACATTTCTAAGGATCTGCCGGAGAAGCTGGAGCTGAAATCCTATTGTCCGCTGACGGAGACACAGGCGGCACTGTACCAGGGCGTAGTCGATGAAATGCTTGGCGTGATCGGCGAACGTTCTGGCATGGCCCGCCGCGGTCTGGTCCTCTCATCTCTGACCAAGCTGAAGCAAATCTGTGACCACCCGCAGCTGTTCCGCAAGGAAGAGGGACGGGGCCTGCGCACTGAACAATCCGGCAAAATGGAAGTGATGTTCGAGGTGCTGGACAGTATCGCCGAACTTGGGGAGTCTGCGCTCATCTTCACCCAGTATGTGGCGATGGGGGAGCTGCTCGTCAGCAGATTGGCCAAAAGATACGGCAAAGCGCCGCTGTTCCTGCATGGCGGCATTCCCAAACGGGAGCGCGATGAGATGGTTCATGAGTTCCAGGAAGGCGAGGGTCCGGCATTCTTCGTGCTCTCGCTCAAAGCGGGGGGTGTCGGGCTGAACCTGACACGGGCCAATCATGTGGTGCATTATGACCGCTGGTGGAATCCGGCCGTTGAGAATCAGGCGACCGACAGGGCTTTCCGTATCGGGCAGCACAAGAATGTGCAGGTGCATAAGCTGATTTGCCAAGGCACGCTGGAGGAACGGATTGACGAACTGATCGAACGCAAGAAAAACCTCTCCGAACAGGTTGTCGGTTCCGGGGAGAATTGGCTGACAGAAATGTCCAACCATGAGCTGCAAGAGCTTATTGAGCTTCAAGGCCAGGACTGGATGTAGATAAAGGTAATACAGAAGGTTCAGTAAAAGGAGGATTATCCATGAGTGAACAGCCGGAACTGCGGCTAGTCATCGAGCCGGGCGTTATACAAGTGCTGGAGATGCAGGGGCTGCTTCAAGCAGCGGAAGCACCGGGGACAAGATCCGGAGGCGCAGCGGCCGCCATCCAGGAGCAAGCGGTAAAGCCGGTTCTCTCTTTGGAAGTTCCGCAGTGGTCTGCTGAACGGAAAGAGGAAGTGCTGCAGCAGCTTGCCGGACATCCGGGTGAACTCTATGAACTCCTGCAAGGCAGAGTGACTGGCGGTGTGGCCGGGCTTCAGCTGTTGCCGGCTGAACTGGATCCGGCGGGTTACGGCAGCAACCCCGAAGCCCGGCAGCCGGGGGGGCTCCTGGCCTGGGTTAAGAAGCGGCTTGCGGAGGAACCGCTGCTGATGTTCCTGCTGCGCGGAATGAGCAAGGAGGAGCTGCTGGGCGCTGTATTTGCTCTCTGGATGGAGGAGGAAACGGCCCCTCAAGATGAGGGCCATACGGCACCGGGTAGTGTGCTTGCGGCAGAGCTTGCCCGGCTGGAGCGGAAAGGCCCTGCTGTACCCACCGGGGAATGGCTGGCGGAGGCGGCAGCCGAAGGCTCGCTGCACCAGCCGGGGCCCTTGTTTCATGAGATTGCCTCCCGTCCTTTTCCTGCCTCGCCGGTCGTGGCAAAAGTGACGGAGAGCTGGGAGACATTATTGCCGAATACGCCCAGGGCAAGCGAAGGGCTTACTCTGATCATGCGGCATGTGGCAGAATCCGCCGCCCGGCGGGCGGCGGGGCTGGGTAAGCTGTAACCTTAATTGTACGCAGGTCCGTATCTCAAAGGGGATACGGATCTTTTTTATAACAATACCTATCGACCTCTTCAGAAGAAACAGCGGTGAAGAGGAAATAATGGAATAAATGCAGCAAGGCAGTGCCTAAAGCAGCATAGCTGCTCCGGCACTGCCTTGTCTGACTTCCGTTCTTGCGATCCCCGCAGGGACGGGCTATTCTCCGGCGGGACTGTCTGCGGGGCGGCTTCCTCCGGACAGCTCAAGAATTTCGCTGCGCAGGCGGAGCATCTTCTGATCCAGCTCGTCTGCGGCACGCGCCGCTTCCTTCAGCTCCTCGGCCACATGCGGAGGCAGCTGCTTGTCGAATTTATAGTAGAGGATATGCTCCATACTGGCCCAGAAATCCATGGCGAGTGTGCGCAGCTGAATCTCTGCCTTCACCCAGCGGGTTCCATCAAGCAGTACGAGCGGGATGGCTATAATGACATGAAGACTCTGATAACCGTTCGGCTTAGGCTGGGCGATATAGTCTTTGATCTCCAGTACCCTGATATCCTCGCGGACACACAAATGATCTACCAGCCGGTAGATGTCCTTTACAAAGGCGCATACAATCCGCATGCCGGCGATATCATGAATGTGCAGCTCCATATTCTCCAGGGTGAACTCATGCCCTTTGCGTTCCATCTTTCTCAGGATGCTCTTGGGTTCTTTAATCCGTGACTTGATATGCTCGATCGGACAGTAGCCGTCACGTACCTGCCATTCCGTTTTGATCACATCAATTTTATTCTCAAGCTCATTCAAAGCATGGCGGTAAAGTGCCGGCAGGGTCTTGAAATCCTCAACCTGTCTGGCGAAATCCTCACTGTTCTGCCACGTCTGCAGATCCTTGACATGCACCTGCAGCTGATTCAGTGTAACTTGTGTACTATCGTCTTCTTTCACTGAGACTCTCCCGGGTTTCATTATTTGTGACTACTCCAGTTTAACCGATTTTAGGCCCTGGAAGCAAAATAACATACGACATCCCATGCGGGTTGCCGAAAGAACCGGACGGATTAGCACTTGAAACAGCCCGCACCAAAAAAAGCGGAAACATTCTTTCCACATCGGCGTATTAGCACACATAAAGAATGATTATCCGGCGTAATTATTTGTTCGTAGGTGATCCATCACCATATCCTTTGTCCTCATACCCTGTGTTTTCCAGTTTGGATAGCACACCCAGCTGCTCAATGGTTTGCTGCGTCTGAGCACTTCCAACGCGGTGAAGATACCTGTACAGCCTGATGGTTCCATCATCAAACTGTTCGGCAGCGTCATCATGATCGGCGGATTTATAGGGCACGGCGGCGCGGCGGAAGGCATAATTATCTTCTTGTCGCAGATTCTGAAGCAGATCTTGTAGCACCGTCAGCTCGTCCTTGGACAACAGCACCTCAAATTCATTGGAGTCACCGGGTACATCCCGGATAATTCCGTGATTCACAGAAACGTAATAGCTTGTTTTGGGTTCATCCGGCAAAGTGAATCCCTCCCTCTTTGTTTCGGTAAGGTTCGCGTGCGGGTTATGTTTACTAATTTACACAGAACGACAAATAATGAATCTATTCGAGACTTTTGGTATGATAGAAGCACGTTTCCGGTAATGCGCGAAGCGGTAAGGGTTCATCTGATCTTTTTTGGCTAATTATCAGCCCTATTCTCACTCTGGAGAAGGAGGAAATACCATGAATATTCTGCAACGCATTAAAGACGGTGCCAGCCGGGTGAGTGAAAAAGCGCAAAGCTCGGTGGAAATAGGTAAGCTGAACGGGCATATTTCCGATATTGAACGCGAGATGGAACTTGAATTTATGAAAATGGGCAAGCTTTTCTATGACGGGTACCGTGCAAGGGATCTATCGGTGGCCGAAGGGAAAATGGTGGAGCTGTCTAAGCTCTGTCTAAAACACCAGGAGCAGATTGATGAACTGCGCTTCAAGATCGCTGAGCTCAAAAATGAACGGCTGTGCGTATGCGGCAATGTGGTCGCGCTGGATGCGAATTTCTGTCCGAAATGCGGACATAGGCTCGAGGCCCCGGCTCCCAAAAAAGAAGCACCGGCCGTAACGATCCGTACGATTCATGATGATGAGGAAGATCAATATTATGGTGAAGACGAACTGACCGAGGAAGAAAAGGAATTAGCGCTGAGAACAGAGCAGCGGACCGAACACCGGGCCGTGTACACCGAAGTGCTGCATGACGACGAGGAGCTTGAGGCGGGGGGGTATGCCGGCCAGACCCATGACAGTGAGCGGGGCCGCCGGGAAGCTGACGAGCTGGAGCGGGAGCGGGAAAGACAGCTTGAGCTGGACCGCCGCATCCGGGATTGGAAGGCCGGGGAGCACTCGGAGGAAGCAGCGGCAGTCAGCGAAGGAACCGTCCGGGATATCGTCAAATGCCAAATTTGCCGGGCAGACTTACCTAAAGGCTCGATGTGGTGCCCGCGCTGCGGTTCCGAACAAATTTAGCAACAGAATACTTAGATTCACCGACTAAAGCTTGTAGCGTATTAGGAGGACAACATAGATGGAACAGTTGCTGCTGCATCTGCGCAATTTGGGATTCACGGAAATGGAATCCAAAATTATGGTCGAGCTGGCTACCAAAGGCGAGGCTTCGGGCTACGAAGTGGCAAAGCAGCTAGGAGTATCAAGATCGAATGTCTACGCGGCGCTTCAGCGTCTGACGCAGCAAGGATATGTAAGATGCGGAGAAGGAGAGCCTGCACGTTACAGCGTGCTGGATCCGGAAGAGCTGGCGACCATGATCTCCGGCCGGGTACAGGCTTCACTGGCCTATATGGAGAGTGAAATGCCGCGAGGCGGTCCGGTCAGCCCTTCGTTCTATAATATTGAGGGCGACCGTAACATGCTGGGGGCGCTGATCCGCCAGCTGAATTTGGCCGAGAAGGAAATTGTGGTGGATGTGTGGCGGGAGGAGGCTTCCCTGTTGCGTAATGAATTGGAACAGGCAGAGCTGCGTGGAGTGAAGCTGCTGTGGGCCTTTGACGGCGGCAATGCGGCCCCGGCCCCTTATCCGGTCTGGCCGCCACTGGGCGGGAAGCCGCGCAGAGGCGGAGGGCGGAAATTCTCGTTCGTCATTGACCGGAGCTGGTGCATGCTGGGCATGCGTTATGAGGACGGTACGGCCCAGGCGGTAGTGACCGAGCATGAGGTGCTGATTGAGCTGCTCCTGAACCACTTTTCACAGGAAATGGTGCTGTTCGAGCTGGAGGAAGATATGGGACCTGAGCTGACAAAACGCTATGGTGAACGTTACAGCCGCATTTACAGCAAATATGTGATGCATGATAAGGATACGGATGAGCCCGGGAAGGATCAAGCAGAGTAGCTCCGGGCGGCGCAGCCGACACTAAACGGGGAGGTGAAAAGCGTGGAATGTATTGTTCATTTTGATGTGCAGCATCCCGAAGGCTCCAAGTCACTGCGGGGTCTGCTGTTTCTGGAGGAAGGTCAAACCCCGGGGGAAAAAGAGCTGATCGACATGTTCAAGGACATGAAATTCGATGTGCGTCTGGAAGACCGTGAGAAGCTGATCTTCAAGCCGGTGAATCCGGCCGAGAAGTATTCGGAAATCCGGATCACAGGCTATGACGGGGGCAAGACAGGCAGCAAAGAGGATCATGACCTGAAGTCTATCGTTGGTAATCTGCTTCCGCAGAAGCCGACCGGACTGTAGAAGAAGGGACGCCAGGGTCCATTTGAATCGGAGGAGAAAAGAGGGAGCACGAATGGAATTGTTGAGACAGAAGGTCATTAATGAAGGTATTGTTCTCGGTCAAGGTGTGCTCAAGGTGGATTCTTTTCTGAATCACCAGATGGACCCTTTTCTGATGCGTGAGGTCGGCCGCGAATTTACCCGCCGCTTTGCCGGAGAAGAAGTGACCAAGGTGCTGACTATTGAATCCTCAGGGATTGCACCCGGGATTATGACGGCGCTGGAGCTCGAGGTTCCGCTGATTTTTGCCCGCAAGCAGAAGTCGCTGACTCTGACGGAGGATATTTACGTGGAGACCGTCTATTCTTTTACGAAAAAAGAAAGCAATGATATTACCGTTTCCAAAAAGTTTATCGCCCCCGGCGAACGTGTGCTGATTGTCGATGACTTCCTTGCAAACGGGGAAGCAGCCTTCGGGCTGGCCCGGATTGTTGAGCAGGCAGGCGGCACCGTCATCGGCATTGGCATCGTGATCGAAAAAGCCTTCCAGCCAGGTAACCGGCTGCTGAAGGAAGCGGGCTACCGTGTAGAGTCGCTGGTGCGCATCGCTTCGCTGGAGGATGGGCGTATTTCGTTTGTGGAGGAAGAGGGAGATCAAGCGGGCTGAGTACTTATACGGCCCGGGAAGCCCTCTAATCTAAAAAGTGTACACATATTAGTTAAAAGCCCAAGGAGGGAACACCAGCCGTTGCTGGTGTTCCCTCCTTGGGCTTATTTATTTATTTATCTGGTGCGGCTGCGGATGCGGGCGTATGACACTGCTCCATTAAGGACCTGCACAAATTTGTATCGCCTTTGCGGCTGTCTTGGAACGGCATGAATGTCTATTGCACTTTATGCAGCAGAATACGCCATGTCCGGGCTGGAAATTGAAATCTATTGCATTTCATGCATTAGAATCAGGAGAATCGCAGTCAAAAGTAGATGTTATGGCAAATCTACTGTACAACCTGCAATAGAATGTCCTTTAAGCTGCTGTATTGCTGCTTGTGATTGTACTAAGTGCAGCAGATTCCAATGGAGAATGTCTTCCTCCATGAGGTGGCCATAGATGGAATCAGCCGCTCGCCTGGCAGGAGCCGGCTTCAGCGGCTCCGTCCTGCGCCGCGGCGGCCAGCGGCGTCAGCACGCGCAGCGCGCCCGGCTCGCAGCGCACCGCCAGCGGCGCCGTGCCCAGCGGCTCGCCGTCGCCGATGGCGTGGCGGGGCTGCGCGAAGTGGACGGCTACGCTGCGTCCGCGCAGCATGGACACGAAGGGCAGCGCCACATGCGTGCCCTTCAGCAGTGTCGGGAACAGCCGCAGCACCTGCCCGCGGCTGCACCCGTGGACGACGCAGACGTCGAGCAGGCCGTCACCGGCCTCCGCCTGCGGGCAGATCAGCAGCCCGCCGCCGTAGCTTGGCAGGTTGCAGACCGAGACGAGCCAGGCTTGCTCGAAGGCCTGCTCTTTGCCGTCCAGGGTCACGCTGACGCGGCAGGGCTTGAAGGTCAGCAGCGTATGCAGGATGCCGATGATATAGGCCAGCTGCCCTGCGCCGATGGCATTGCACAGCCGCTTGTAGCGGCTGTTGTTCACGTTCACGGCCACCTGGGCATCGAAGCCGCTGGCGACAGCAGTCAGGGTCAGCCCGCCGCTGCCGCTGAGCAGATCCGCTTCCAGGCAGCGGTCCTGCAGCGCGGCGTCCAGCGCGGCTTCGGCCGTCAGCGGAAGGCCGAAGCCGCGGGCCGTGTCGTTGCCCGAGCCGGCGGGGATGACCGCCAGCGGGACGCCTCTGCGCCGCAGCGCACCGAGTACGCTGTGGATCGTACCGTCGCCGCCGATAACGATCGCGGCGCGCCAGTCCTCGCGGCGGGCCAGGGCATGAAGCACCTGCGCCTCAGCCTGTTCGGGGCTCCGGGTGAAGAGAGCCTCATGAGCGATACCGCGCGACTTCAGCAGGCCCTCCACCGTCTCCCAGGTCCGCTGTCCCGCACCGCCGCCGGAAGCGGGATTTATGATCAATAAATACATGGATGTTCCTCCAGCCTGTAGATTCCTGTATGTCCTGATTCCATTGTACGGAGTAGACAGGCAAAAGGGAATCTCAAAAACCTGGATCTCCGCAGGTGTGCGCAATCACAGGTGGCGGAGCTGGCTTTCTGCCAGATCTCCCGCCCAGGGAAGCTTATACCATCTTCCGCCCAGGGTGTGATAAATCATGAGCAGCCAGATGGCGAAGCTGCATAACGAGAGAATGGCTCCGATCAGCGCACCGAGCAGGGGGATGAATCCGCTCATCACATGAACGATCATCAGCAGGCCGAACGTTATCAGCGACTGCAGCGCATGAAAGAGCACGAAGCGGCTGCGTTTCTCCAGAGCAAGAAACACAATTCCGCCGATAAAAGGAAAGAAGTAGCATACGCAGGCGGCAATATTCTCGGGCAGTCCTGTGGAAGATTTGAATGGGGACAAAGCGCTCACTCTCCTTGTACTTGGAGAAGAAGGGGGAAGCCTGGCTATAAACATCGTTAGCCAGATCCTTGCTCCTTCTTCACTATATAGATTAAACCTGGGAAATAAGGATTAAGGGGGAGTGGCGAAAGAGAAGTTTGGAACTGTAGGAGCGATAGCGACCGCCTAAAAGCTTTCCTTGGAAAGCTTGCTTCGGAAGCATAAGCAGTCTACAGATTTCTACTACGAGCAGTGGGGATAATCAAGAAATCTGTAGACAACAGCAGCCGGAAGTCCAAACATTCTCTGTAGTCACGGCCTATCCCGAAATAGGAAATCACAAGTTGAATCTATATAGGAGCCTATGATTTGCCAGTACAAAGTATGTAACCGGTTTTAGAGTTTCATTGCCGGAATGACATACTGCTCAATCAGTCTGCGCGGATTCTTCCACCGGTTTACTGCACTTTCTGCGGTGAAAATGACGGCGGCATTCAGGTCCGGCAGCAGCCAGATTTGCTGGCCCCCGTGGCCGTGGGCGAGACGGTAGGCTTCACCGCTCATGCGTCCGTTCCAGAACTGATAGCCGTAATCACCGTAAGCCGGATAGCCGGCCGTCTGTGCCGTGAAGGCCGCTTCCAGCCAATTCTGCGGGATGATCTGCTGTCCTCCGTGCTTGCCGCCGTCCAGCAGGCAGATAGAGACTTTGGCGAGATCACGTGAGGTGAGATATAGTCCGATATGTCCCATGCTGTGGCCCTCCGGGCTGGGCAGCCATGCGGTATGGGTGATGTCCAGCGGCTCAAACAGATGCTGCCTGGCATAGGTGAATGCATCCTGTCCGGTGAATTCGCTGAGCATGACAGAGAGGAGATGGGAATCGCTGCTGCGGTATTGGAAACAGCCGATATTTTCGGCATCTATGGGTAAACTTAGAATATAGGACACCCAGCGGCGGCTGCGCTGCAGATTCCGGACAAGCGGCTCACCAAGCTTATTGCCTGTAATCCAGCGGAAGCCCGAGGTCATGGTCAGCAGATGGTGCAGTGTTAGCTGTTCAAGCTGCGGGGAAGGGGGAGCCGCAAGATATTTACGCAGGGTATCCCGCACAGAGACATCCGTTCCCGGTATGTCACCTCTGCCGATGGCTATGCCGGTGAGCAGGGAGAGGAAACTTTTGGTGGCGGAGCGCAGATCATTCAGCATTCCCGCATGATGATTTCCGTAATACCGTTCAAATATCAGTTTCCCGTGGCGTACGACAAGCATACTATGCATTTTAGGATACGCTTTGGTGATTTCCTTGTGAGCCTGCTCCAGCTGCCTGCTGCCGGTCCCGGTATCCTCCGGGTCAGTCTGCGGTACTGGGGGTGCTGCGCTATAAGGCGTGCTTAACAGGGATAGCCGGTTGTCCATAACGTTCCCCTTCCTGCGTTAGTGTCTATTTAAAGGATTTTGGATGTGCAGATAGTGTATTTTAACCATAAGTTTGCCCTCTCTCCTGCTGTGGAAGACATAAATTTTTTAAAAATTCCATACGCATATTTTACAAGGAAAGGTGGAACTTGGCCTTGAATATGATACAATATAACGATAAGGCCCGAAAGGAGTGATTCAGCTAGTGGCTCTTCGGGTAAGTAAAGTGTCAAGATGTCCTGCCTCAAGGCGTCTTACTCTCAGCCCAAATCACGACGAACCTGCTTCACCGGCAAGGCGGACCTCCAGAACTCTGGAATGATAGTCTAGGCGGATAATGCAAGCCACGTATGTGTTGCGGTATCTGAACTTGCATTTCGAGGTTACGGCGGACTTTTCATCATGCATTCTCTACAACGGAGCATTCATTTTCAATGTTTTGGGAGGGAACTGATCATGGCAAGTAAAGGTCATAACGAAGTCAAGGAAAGTCTACGGGAAATGACACGCATTTTCCGGCCCAAAGATCCCAAGAAATTTGTAAAGGAGTACGTCCGGAAGTATCGGATCACGGGAGGCTACGAAGAAGAGCTGACCATGGTCGTGGAGCATGAGCTGGGAAGAATCAACTCATCCGTCTCCTAATACACACAGGATAGTGTTCTGATTTTGACGGCAGTAAAGTTGTAATTACATCCATGAGGATTCTCATAAACCGTACCCGGGTGAAACGCTGCCTCTGGATGCGGTTTTTTTTGCTTACTTTTTTTTGAAAAACGGTTCAAAGGCTTTCTAATTAGTCAAATGAATTAATAGACATAATTACATATGTATGCGTTTTACTATAAAATGGGCCTGCTTGCAAAATTTTTGTAAGCGCTATTAAATGCTGTAATGACAAGCCTTCTGATCAACAAAAAAGACTTTGTGAACTTGTTGTGAACGATTGACAAAACACCCCCTTAAACTTATATTAATAGTGATTGTTATAATTGACAGGAAAATCCTCTACTCTACGAAATCGGGAAAAGCGGGGTTGATCTATGATGAAAACGTGGCAGGCTGGAAAGCGGCTTCTTCCCATGACCGCAACACTTGGACTCATTCTTGCCGGATGCGGACGGGAGGACCTGTCGGTACTCAGACCGCAGGGACCTGCAGCCGAAAGCTCGTTCGATCTGATGAAGCTGGCGATCACCATTATGATTGTCGTACTGCTGATCGTCTTTTCCATTGCGGCTTATGTGCTTATCCGTTTCCGCAGAAAACCGGAGCAGCGTGAGATTCCCGAGCAGGTAGAGGGTAATTTCAAGCTGGAAGTGCTCTGGACAGTCATCCCGCTGATCCTGGTGGTTGTACTTGCCGTTCCTACGGTCAAAGCGGTATTTGCTGCCGGGAATGATCACTCGGATGATAAAAATGCGATTAAGGTTAAAGTAACCGGCCACCAGTACTGGTGGGAGTTCGAGTATACCGATTATGGCGTGAAGACGGCGCAGGATCTGGTGATCCCCGCCGGTAAGGATATTGCTTTTGAGCTGAGTACTGCGGATGTGCTGCATTCGTTCTGGGTACCCTCCCTCGCAGGCAAAATGGATACCAACCCTGACGGCACGATTAACCGTTTCAGCTTCAGTGCGCCAAATGAAGGCGTTTACCGCGGCAAATGTGCGGAGCTGTGCGGGCCGTCCCACGGCTTCATGGAATTCAAGGTGAAATCGGTCAGCGATGCGGAGTTTGAGCAGTGGCTGGCTTCGATGAAGTCCCCGGCTGTCCTGCCGGAAGATCCGGAGATTGCCGCGAAATTCAAATCCGCCTGCCTGCAATGCCATGCCGTTGGGGATCAGGGTATTGCGATGGGTCCCGACCTGACCGGGATCGGCTCACGTGAGTCGGTAGCGGGCATTCTGCTGAATGACGATACGGGTGTAGACGGCGCTCCAATTCTGGATAATCTCAAAACCTGGCTGCATGATCCGCAGGGCGTTAAGCCCGGCAACAAAATGCCGGATCCGAAGAAGGATCTCGGATTAACCGATGAAGAGATTGACGGAATCGCAGAGTATTTGGCCGGTTACACGCTGGACTAAAGCCTGCAGCGACAAGCGGAAGCAGCATATTTGAAAAGGGGGTAGGAACCTTGGCTCAAACAGCGCAATCTTTGAATCCCGTCCGGCCGCCTGAGGCGGGTCACAGCGTCAAACGCCATACCGGGCTAATGGACTGGATCACCACCGTCGATCATAAAAAAATCGCGATTCTGTACCTGTGGGCCGGAGGTTTGTTTTTCGGCATCGGCGGGCTTGAGGCCATTCTGATCCGCATCCAGCTGATTAAGCCGATGAATACCTTTCTGGATGCCCAGACGTTCAATGAATTAATCACGATGCACGGTACAACGATGATTTTTCTCGGGGTCATGCCCGTTATCTTCGCGCTGATGAATGCGGTTATTCCGCTGCAGATCGGCGCGCGCGATGTTGCCTTCCCTTTTCTGAATGCGCTCGGCTTCTGGACCTTTCTGTTCGGCGGCATTCTGCTCAATCTCAGCTGGATCATGGGCGGTGCGCCTGATGCCGGCTGGACATCATATACCCCGCTGTCTACTACAACCTACAGCGCCACTCACGGGGTGGATTTCTATACGATAGGCCTGCAGATTGCCGGACTCGGCACACTGATCGGCGGTATTAACTTTCTGGCGACCATCATCACGATGCGTGCGCCGGGGATGTCCTATATGCGGATGCCGATGTTTGCCTGGACCACTTTTATCACTTCGGCTATTATCCTATTTGCTTTTCCTGCCATTACCGTAGGGCTTGTACTGCTTACCTTTGACCGGATTCTCGGAGCGAATTTCTTCGAGGTTGGCGGGGGCGGCAACCCGGTGCTCTGGCAGCATATTTTCTGGATCTTCGGCCATCCCGAAGTGTATATTCTCATTCTGCCGGCTTTCGGCATTATTTCTGAAGTCATCCCGACCTTTGCGCGCAAAAGATTGTTCGGCTACAGCTCGATGGTCTTCGCAACGATTCTGATTGCCTTCCTGGGCTTCATGGTCTGGGCGCATCATATGTTTACCACCGGCCTCGGCCCGGTAGCGAACGCGTTGTTCTCCGTGTCTACGATGCTGATTGCCGTTCCGACCGGGATCAAAATCTTCAACTGGCTGTTTACGATGTGGGGCGGACAGGTGCGTTTCACCACCCCGAATCTGTTTGCAGTCGGCTTCATCCCTACCTTCACGATGGGCGGGGTAACAGGGGTCATGCTGGCTTCTGCTCCTGCTGATTTCCAGTTTCATGATACTTACTTCGTCGTCGCTCATTTTCACTATGTCATTGTCGGCGGTCTGGTGCTCGGCCTGTTTGCCGGGCTGCATTACTGGTGGCCGAAAATGTTCGGACGGATGCTGGACGAGGGCCTGGGCAAATGGACCTTCTGGACCTTTATTATCGGGTTCCATATGACCTTCTTCGTGCAGCACTTCCTTGGTCTGATGGGTATGCAGCGCCGCGTATTCACGTATCTGCCAAACCAGCAATTTGATCTGTTGAATCTGATTAGTACGATTGGCGCGGGACTCATGGGTGTAGGAATGCTGTTTTTCCTGGCCAATATCTTCCTCACTTCCAGAAAGCCGGCCGATGCGGCGGATGATCCTTGGGAAGACGGACGGACACTCGAATGGACGATTCCTTCGCCGCCGCCGGAATACAACTTCAAGCAGACACCGCTGGTGCGCGGCATCGATGCCTTCTGGAAGGAAAAAACCGCCGGTCACAAAGGCATGACGCCATCTGAGCCTGTCGGATCGATTCATATGCCGTCGGCGACGATCCTGCCGTTCCTGATGTCCGTAGGGATTTTCATTGCCGGACTTGGATTTATGTTCAGCCGCGATACGTTCAGCAGTGAGGCTTTAAGCTTTCTTTTCAACAACTATATTGTTACCGGACTTGGACTGCTCATAACCTTCGGATCAATGCTGATGCGTTCGCTGTATGACGACCACGGCTGGCATATCGAGCCCGAAGAGCTGGAAGGAAGGTGAATCAGCCAATGACAACCGCACATGCTGAAGCAGTGAATGGAACGCTGCCGCACGAACCGGAAAAAGCGACACTGGAAGGCCGCAACAAGGTGCTTGCCTTCTGGCTGTTTCTCGGCGGGGAGGCTGTACTCTTCGGTACGCTGTTCGCCACATTCCTGGCCCTGCGCAATCAGACGAACGAAGGTCCGTCCGCGAATGAGCTGTTTCACCTGCCGCTGGTGGCGGCCGCGACGTTCCTGCTGCTGGTCAGCAGTCTGACCAGTGTGTTCGCTATCCAGGCGATGCACCGGAACCGTCCGGCGCTGCTTCGCTCCTGGTTGCTCGTTACTGTTGTGCTGGGTGCAGCCTTTCTCGGCCTGGAGATTTACGAGTTCAGTGAATATGTGAGACATGAGGAATTCGGCATGACCACCAGTGCGTTCAGCTCGGCCTTCTATACGCTGGTCGGCTTCCACGGCGCACACGTTGCCTTCGGGATACTCTGGATCTCCGTACTGATCGGCCAGCTGGTCCGCAAAGGGCTGACGGTGGTCACCGCGCCTAAAATTTATGTCTCAGCGATGTACTGGCATTTTATCGATGTGGTGTGGGTGTTTATCTTCACCGTTGTATACCTGCTTGGAAAGGTGGGCTGAAGCCATGGTAACGGAACAGCATCCGCAAGAGGGCAGTGTGAAGCACCGCCACCGGCAGGAGGGCCCTCAGCGGCATATCGTAGTGTTTATTTTCTCCGTCGTGCTGACCCTGATCGCGTTCGCGGCGGTAGCCGCGGGAGGCGTCAACGCTTCCTTTGCCGTTATTCTGCTGCTGGTCATGGCTGTCCTGCAGGTGTTTTTGCAGATGGGCTTCTGGATGCATCTGAAGGACAAGGGACATCTGATGCCGATCATATTCATGCTTGGCGGCTTTTTTATCGCCGGGACCTGCATCGTGATGGCACTTTACTGGGTCTGGTGGGATTAAGGCGACGATGAGAAGAGGCCGGCGGCAGCCGTCGCCTCTTTTTTGCTTTACGGGGAGTGGAGAGGCCGGGTGGATTCAGGATGGAGTTTCGGCGCCTCAGCGCTCCTACTAGTGGGAAATTGTCCAGTTAATCGGTGCGTTTCTGCCCGAAAATGCAGATTAGGTGGAAATGCTCCATCTACTTCTCCTGGAAAGCAGTGACTTGGCTTCAATGGAGCAAATTAGTTGGAGGTAATCCCGCTAACCACTCCGTTAGAAAGGTGAAGCGGGAAATAGTTGGAGTAAATCCGAGTAAATAAAAGTGAATCCAAGTGAATCCAAGTGAGTCCCAGTGAGTCCGAGTGAATCCAAGTGAATCCAAGTGAATCCAAGTGAGTTCAACCAATTCCAACTAATTTCCGTAAGAAACAGGTGTCAGACGAAACATTGAGGCTGCCCAGACGCAGCCCATTTGTAGATTAGAATTTTGCCGGAGTAGCGATTCATCTATAATCAACTAAATAACTCTGCACAAGGGGAGGAATTGTACGATGCTGGGATTACAATATTTTAGCTTTGCCGACCTGTGGAGCCCGCTGATACTGGCAGCAACGCTGCTGCTGGCCGCCGGGTATCTGCTGCTGATCGGTCCGCTGGCGCAGCGTTTTCCCGGTTCCGCTATAGTTCCGCTCCGGCAGAGAGTGCTGTTTATGGGCGGGCTGCTGGCGCTTTATCTGGCCCAGGGCGGTCCGGTGAGTCTGCTTGGGCATATCCTGTTTTCCTTCCATATGGTCAGCATGGCCTTATCCTATCTTATTGCGGTTCCGCTGATGATGCTGGGCATCCCGGACTGGTGCTGGCGTGCCTTGCTGAAGGCTAATCCTCTGCGGAGGCTCTCCTTCCTTGCCCATCCCGTCGTTGCGGCGCTGCTATTCAACGGGTTATTCTCGCTGTATCATCTGCCGGTGATTCATGATTATGTGATGCTGCATTTTGCGGTCCACCGCCTGTATTATGGTGTGCTGTTCCTGACAGCCGCGCTTATGTGGTGGACGCTGATTAATCCGCTGCCGGAGCGCCGGAAGATCGGGAGCCTTGGCCAGATCGGCTTTATCTTTTTGAATATGGTGCTGCTGACCCCGGCCTGCGGGCTGATTATTTTTGCCGGAGCTCCGCTCTATGCGACCTATAGTGATCCAGGTGCCTGGGCACGGGCGATGGGTTACTGTGTATCCGGTGATCCGGCCTCGCTGCTGCGGACTTTCGGCGGGCCGGCCTTCTTCGGCGGACTGTCGCCTAAGGTGGATCAGCAGGTGGGCGGCATCGCGATGAAGTTCATTCAGGAAATAATTTTTGCCTCGATGCTTGCTTATGTGTTCTATCATTGGTATAAAAAAGAGAACAGGCAAGACGACGCGGACACTTCCGCGCCATCCGGCGAGCTGGGGGATGGTGTTTTGACCCGGGTATAGCAGGTAGAGCACCGAGGGGGATAATCATGGATATCTTTACAGTGTTTCCAACGATCAGTACATCTTTCATCGTAATCAGTGCGGTGCTGGTGGCTATCGGCTGGAGACAGATCATCAAGGGCAAACGTGAAGCGCACAAGAAGACAATGATCGCTGCCGCAGTGGCTGCTACCCTGTTCTTCATTGTGTACATGTCAAGAACTGTGTTTGTGGGAAATACATCGTGGGGCGGACCGGATAATCTGTCGCTCTTGTACCACATTTTTCTGATTTTTCATATCGTACTGGCAACGGTGGCAGCCGTGTTCGGGATTACGACACTCACGCTGGGCTTCCAAGCCAAGTATGCGAAGCACCGCAAATGGGGCAGAGTGACTGCTGTGATCTGGTTCATTACAGCCATTACAGGAGTTGCTGTATACGTGCTGCTCTACATATTTTATCCGGGCGGGCATACCAAGCCGGTCTGGGATGCAATCTGGGGTTTTTAACTGGCCTTGAAATCGGTCTGTGTACCGGCATCTTCTGCAAGGAGGGTGCTGATGCGCAGGCCTTTTTTATTTGTGCTTGAACGAGGTGAGCGGGAAGCCCAGCGTCCCCAAACCCGCTGGAATGAGAGGTATAAATACCTCAGAATTCGAAGAAAGTGGGCTACGTGGCTGAGTTAGCGGGATAAATCCTATAGAAATTACCGAAAACGGGCTGTACGGCGAAAATAAAGGGATAAATCCCGTAGAATTTGCCGAAAACGGGCAGCATGGCGAAATTAGTGGGATAAATCCCATAGAATTTGCCGAAAACGGGCTGCGTGGCGAAATTAGTGGGATAAATCCCTTAGAATTTACCGAAACGGGCAGCATGGCGAAATTAGTGGGATAAATCCCATAGAATTTGCCGAAAACGGGCTGCGTGGCTGAAATAATGGGATAAATCCCATAGAATTTGCAGAAACCGGGCAGCGTGGCGAAAATAGTGGGATAAATCCCATAGAATTTGCCGAAAACGGGCTGTGTGGCGAAAATAATGGGATAAACCCCATAGAATTCACAAACAGCTGTCTGTTGTAGGTACAAAAGTTAATATATTCTCCCCTGTCGCCGCTTAGCGCATCTATAAGGAATTGTTCGAATTTCCAGTTAATAAGCTAACGAACAAAGGAACACAATTTCCAACCCCCAACCCCGTTTCTAGATACCCCTGACCATTGCTGCATAAGCTTAGAATTGAATGCTGAACCCCTTAAAGTGATGGATACCGGTGCCGAACCGGATCAGTGCCTTCTCCCGCAAAAAATGAACCGCAAGCTTCACTTCCTCCAGAATCTCCGGCTTTAGCCCCAGCGTATTATGCGAGCCGAATACCTTCGTGACTCCTGGGATTCCCGCTATCCGTTCCAGAGAGTTGATCAGATCCGCGGGATTGGTAGAAGGATAAAAGGCATAAACAGGCGTTTGATCATACAGCAGATCACCTGTGAATAAATAACCCGAGGGTTCCTCCAAAAAGCATAAATGTCCCGGCGAATGACCTGGAGTATGGTACACTTTCAGGCTTCGGCCTCCCAAATCAAAAACCTCGCCATCCTTTAGCAGTCCGGCCGGTATACCTTGAAAAGGTGTGTAGGTCACTGGATTGAATCCTTCCGGCAACGGCTTACTCAAATCCCGTCCAATATCTTTTCGGATCTGTTCAATCGTTAAGCCTTGGATGCCGTGTACGAGCCAATCCCGGTCCTCCTGATGAACATAAATATCCGTGAACAGCCCGTGGCCCCCGATATGATCGGTATGAACATGGGTGGTGAATACGTCAATCGTCAATGAAGTCAGCTGGTCGGTAACGCTCCGGATATTGCCGATTCCGAGGCCGGTGTCAATCAGGACGGCTCTCCTATGCCCGAGCAGCAGAAAGGAATGAACCTTCTCCCAATGCCCGTATTCGCTGATGGCAAAGGTGTGCTCATCAATACTATGAACCGTAAACCAAGGATCCTTAATCATATATACCTCCCCAAGTGACTTTGTCTCAAGAGTAGCATAAAGGGCTGCAGGTAACAGCTTCAAGATTTATCCAAACAAAACCTTGACTCTGGAAAATATAGGACATATACTGTGTATATAGATATATACAGTAAGCACAGAGCTATACACACTGAATCTGTATACCCTCTGAATTAAAGTGAGGTTGAGGCAGCATGACAACAATCAAACAGGCCTGGATTATGGTAAGGAGTGACTTTCGCGGCGACAGGCTGAGACTGTTGTGGGCATTTCTTGGGGCAGTCGTATTAATGGGGTACATGGGGATGATGACCGGAATGGTCACGGATGATGTGCTGGGCGAAGGGGAGGGCAAGGTTCTTGCCGACTTTATGCTCGTTACCGTCATTCCTATGCTGGGCTTTACCTTCTCCAGGCGGACGATGAAGTATGTGATGGAAGATTCCTATACCCGGATGCTGGCCTATATGCGCAGTTTGCCGGTTCCATCTGCAGTGATCCTCTGCAAAAGAAAGCTTCATACAGTGTTCTCTTTTTCGCTGAACGGAGTGCTGTTCTTCGGCCTGATCTATACGCTCAGTACTAATATACGGCATGAGCTTCCTGTGCCGGCCTATCTGACCTTCGCCCTGACCTGGGTCGGCTATGGACTGATCGTTACGGGGTTGTTCATTTTCATCGAACTCCTGACCAGCGGCAAAGCCTACTGCGGATGGCTCTTTCTTTTCATGCTGCTGTCCATCATTGCCGCTCTGCTCATTAGTCTGGCTGGAGGGAACCTGTTTTTGTACACTGTGAACTGTTCTAGAGAGTGGGGGCTGTTGTCCCCGCTGATGTGGGGAACGCTGCTGCTGGGAACTGCATCGGTACAGCTGTTCTCCGCATGGACGATTCAACGGCTTAAGAGCCGCGATCTCGTATGAGAGGGCGGTGGTAAATATGTGGATACCCATTCAGATCAACGAGAATAGCGCTGAGCCGTTGTACCATCAGATTGAAACACAGCTGCGGTCACTCATTATCAGCGGCGGAATTACAGAAGGAACACTGCTTCCTTCGATCCGCGAATTTGCCGGAGATTTGAAATGCAGCGTCATCACGGTCCGCCGGGTTTATCAGGATCTGGAGAATGAAGGGCTGCTGCGGACCCGGCAGGGAACAGGCACATTCGTCTCCCATGTGGGGGAAGGTGCCATGGAGGAATACAAGCTGGAAGCCGTCCGCAAAGCATTGGAAAGCGCAGTCGATGTCGGGTTGTCCGTGCAATGCAGCGCAGAGGAGCTGACCCGGATATTTACGGACATGGTGAAGAGCAAATATAACAAACTTGAATGAAGGGTGGAGTCATTTCATGGTACAACAGGCCATAGAACTGCGGAACGTAAGCAAGAAACGGCGTAACCGGATTATCGGACCGCTTAATCTGAATCTACCGCAGGGCTATATAACCGCACTAGTGGGCCAGAATGGCTCCGGCAAAAGCACACTGCTGCACATGCTGATGCAGCTGAGCTTCCCTGAAGAGGGCGAGATCCGCTGGTTTGAAGAGGCGCACGGGAACGGGATGCCGCTCGCCCTGCGGCAAACCATTGCTTATGTCCCGGAGAACTCGCAGAGTGAGGAGAATCTATGGACAGCGGAAGAGGCGGCTGAGTTTCGCCGTCAGTGGTACCCGGCATGGGACCAGCAGTATTTTGAAGAATTGCTGGGCAGATTCGAGGTGCCGCAAGGGGCGAGGCTGGGCAAGATGTCGAAGGGCGAGCGCCGCAAGTTCGAGATTGCCGCTGCGCTGGCAGCCCGGCCCAAGCTGCTGCTGCTGGATGAGCCGTCTTCCGGTCTTGATCCTTTTGCCTGGAAGATCCTGATAGAAGCACTGCGTAAATATATGGATGAGACTAACGCAACGGTGCTGATTTGTACCCACATCATCGAGGAAGTACGGAGGCTGGCCGATTATATTGTGCTTATGCATCATGGACAGCTGCTCGGCATGGCCGAGAAAGACAGTCTGTTCGGCTCCTGGAATGAGGTCTGGGTGAATGCGGCAGATGAGGAAGAACTACATGAATTAGCGGCAGAATTGCCGGATGCCCTGAATTTCACCTGGGAGTCATCTGGAATGGGTTCATTTATTACCCAGAAATTTCATCAAAATGAGAAACGCATCCAACAATTGGGCGTAAAGGTTATTAAGAGCCGGGCACTGGAACTGGATGAAATACTCAGCTTATGGACACAAGGACATCGTCCGATCCTGATCGACCAGAAGAGAGGGGACTAACGAATGGAAGCTTTGAAGCTGGAACAGGTAGTGAAGCAATATGGTGATAAAACGGCAGTAAACAGAATTAACCTGAAGGTGGAGCAAGGCGAAATTTATGGGCTGCTGGGGGCCAACGGCGCCGGCAAAACCACAACAATGCGCATGGTGCTTGGTCTGATTTATCCCGATGAGGGGAAGATCCTCTATAACGGCAAGCCGTTCAGTAGCGAGCTGCAGCATCTGATGGGCTATCTGCCGGAAGAGCGCGGCCTCTACCCGAAGGTGAAGGTCAGCGAGCAGATCATCTATCTGGCCCGGCTGCGCGGCATGGCTGCAGGCGATGCGGAGAAGAGCCTGCGTTACTGGCTGGACCGCTTTGAAGTGCCGGAATATTACAACAAGAAGATTGAGGAGCTCTCCAAGGGCAATCAGCAGAAAATGGGTTTTATCGCTGCCGTTGTACATAAGCCGCAAATTCTTATCCTTGATGAAGCCTTCAGCGGACTGGATCCTGTAAATGTAGAGCTCTTAAAGGACACCGTCAGAGAGATGCGCGATCAGGGGACGAGTATCCTGTTCTCTACCCACCGCATGGAGCATGTCGAAGAGCTGTGCCGGAATATTACCATCCTTGACCGTTCCAATACAGTAGTTCAAGGCGATATCCGCGAGATTAAAAAGGGCTATCCGCGTGAGGAGGTATTCCTGCGGACGGTTGGAGAAGTCTCCGGGCTGGAGGGAATCGCCGGAGTAACCGCAGTGCAGAGGCAGGAACGGGGCTATGTGCTGGCGATCAGTGAGATTGGAGCAGCGCAGCGGATTTTGCAGCACGCCGTGCTTGCCGGTGAAGTTGAACATTTCGAAATCAAGGAACCGACGCTAAACCAAATCTTTATCAGAGCGGTGGGTGAATCCAATGAATAAGCTGGGAACGATTATCGGTTTTACATTCAAGAATAAGGTGCGGACTAAATCTTTTTCGATCACAACGCTGATTATCGTGCTGCTGATTACCATCGGTATGAACATTCCTTATTTTATCGACAAGTTCAACGGGGACGACGAAGCGGGTGCTGCGCGCATCGGAGTGGTGACGGAAGCCGGAACCCCGGTATCGGAACTGCTGCTGGCCTATACTGCGCCCGAAGATTCCGAGACCCAGGTATCGCTGGAGTCCTATGCATCTGCGGAAGATGCAGCCCTTCAAAAGGGACTCAAGGAGGGCGATATTAAAGGTTATCTCACCTTCGGCACTGCGGCGGGCGGAGGTGTACCTCCGGTCACTTACCACAGCAATGAAGGAGAGCTGGACGGAGATATCCAAAGTTATCTGCAAGCTGCCCTGCAGCAGGTCAATACGCAGCTGATTACGGAAGGCAAGCTTACGCAGCAGGAAGTGTCCGCCATATTCACGCCGGTCACTATAGAGACGCAGCAGATCGGCGGAGGAAGCGGGACTGACGGCGCCAGTCAGGATGAATCTGCACCTGCGATCAATTATGTGATTGTCTATGTACTGCTGATGCTCTTCTTCTTGTCGATTATGCTGACCGGCAATATGATTGCCGCTGAGGTCACAGCGGAGAAGAGTTCGCGCATTATGGAAATTCTGATTACGAGCGCTTCACCTCTGAGCCAGATGTTCGGCAAGGTGCTGGGGGTGTTCCTGGTCGGGCTGCTGCAGATTGCGATCATTGCCGCAAGCATTGCGGCGAACCTGATGCTGCCGCATAACTCGGGTATTCTGACGGATTTCGATCTTGACTTGAGTCAATTGAATATAGGCATTCTGGTTTACGGCCTCATCCTTTATATTCTGGGCTTCTTCCTGTATGCGCTGATGTATGCCGCTGTAGGCTCGATCGTGAGCCGCACTGAGGAGCTGGGCCAGGCAAGCATGCCGGTGATGATGCTGGGTTTTGTGAACTACTATATTCCGACATTCAGCGTTTCTGCACCGGACACACTGCTGGTTAAGATCGCCAGCTACGTACCGTTCACTTCACCGCTCAGCATGCTGCTGCGGATCGGTGTCGGGGATGTGGCCGTATGGGAAATCGCAGTTTCACTGGTTATTCTGCTGGTTACTATCTTCCTGTTAGGCTGGCTGGCGGCTAAGATCTACCGCACAGGTGTCCTGATGTATGGTAAACGTCCTAGTATCAAAGAGATTAGAAAAGCTATGAAGGCCTACAAAATTTAAGGAGTGGGAATTATGGATAAAAAACAACAACAAAACTTAGCGCTGCTGTTTATATCATCTTTCTTCTCGCTGACGTCTAGCAGACTTGTTCCAGATAGCGGGTCGAATCTGATGGATTTTACGCAAGGGCTTCTAACAGGTATAGGCATTACCGGAATGCTGTTGGCGATCGTATTCTTTGGCAAGTATCATAAGCGCAGCCATTAAGCTAAATTCGTTTCAGGGACAACTATTTAAAGGCATCTCCGCAGTTAATGCGGAGGTGCCTTTTTGGGCGCAGCAGCTAAGGGACTCACTAAAACTGGTGATCCGGCCGTTTATAGTGTACCTTAATAGTAAGGAGTGGTGATTTTGAAATTAAACATAAAAACTCCCGTGCTGGTCACGGTCTCCATTGTACTGATCATAGTAAGCAGTATGCTTAGGCCCGAAGGCTCAACACTGCTGGGGGCGCTGCAGACTCTGCTGCTTGGTCTTGGAATTCTGGGATGCCTGATGGCTTTTTTACGGTTTGCCAAGAGTGGCAACAGTAAGGGCAAAGACATAAACAAAGGCAAGAGCAAGAGTAAAGGCAACAGCAAGGGCAAGTAAAGCCAATAAAGCCGCAGCGGATTGCTGCGGCTTTATTGGTGAATGAATCAGAAGAACAGGCGGCCATTTACACAATAGACAAATTAGCCTGTGATCTCAGCGGCTTCTGCCCCGCCGTGTGCTCACGAACCTGCCGGAGCTGAGCCTTCAGCGCCGGCAGGCTCTTGCCGAGAATTTTGCCGATTTCGGGCAGCGGAAGCAGCAGTCCATACCATAGCGCTTTTACGAGCTGATCGTCCCACGACAACTCTTTAGAGGTGCGCAGATTCCGGCTCTTCGCGGATTTTGTGCATTGCAGGATGCACTCCCGGTAGGCTTCTACCGGAAAGTCGGCTGCTTTCAGCTTTCCTTTGCAATACGGCTCATACAGCTTGTTGAAGGTTCCGGCCGTCACCCGCTCAGCCTCACTGCCCTTCCCGAGCAGAATGGAGCTAAGCGCAAGGACACCTCCGCTGTACTCCCGGATATATTGCTCAAATCCGGCGGCAGCGGCCGGCTGCGGGGATAATAGGTCAGGCATGTCAGCACGTTCCTTCCTGGATTAAGAGATGGATAAGATAGAGAATCACAGCTGTCTGCCTTCAATGTATAGGGGTGCGCAAAAAACCGCAGGCAGAGGAGAACCTCTGCCTGCGGTCCGGATACAGGCGGAAACAGGCCTGATGCCAAAACGTGGCGGATCAAGGGGCTCTCTCTATACACTTACGAGGTTAGCTGCAGGATTCGGGCGGTGAGAGTCGCCCTACCTGGTGAGAATGCGGGAGTCGCAGTCTCCTCAGGATTCACCCCATGGCCGTATTAGCCGGATGGTTCCCCCGTTTCCCGCTGGGCGGGAATTCAGCGTTCGAATATCATCATTTTTGCGAATCGATTCAACACGAATCATACTCTTTCCGGCATGTCTTTGTAAAAAAGCAAAGGGATTCTCTAATTGCGGATTAGCGGGGAATTGCGGCGGGAACAAAGCTGCGCTAGTCGAAAAGACTATTTATCAGCGATTATCAGGTCATTTTCTCGCTCAGGCGTCATCTTTTGATTTTTACTGGAAAAAGACAAGAACCGCTGTAAACTCCGCGGAAGATACACGAACCGGTATTCTTTATCTGTTTTTCCTAACCCCTCAGAAAAGCGGGGAAATCAGAGGATTAGGGAGAATAAAGCTTAAGTAAGCGTTATCTGACCGGTAATCATCCCATTTAATGCATTATTTTGGCGCTATTAGCGTTTTACAAGCGATCATCGCAGAAGGTATGATTACATCTGTTTAAGCGCAATTGAATAAGCAATCCGCTTAATCTCCGTTTACGGAGAGCGGGGGAACCAAACAACCGGAAGCCGATCGTGAGAGGCGGAGCCGGTTATGGGGTGAATCCTGGGAAACTGCGAGAACTGAAAAGTCTCGTATGGATAACAGGTAGGGCGACTCTCAACGCCCGAATCCGGCAGCTAACCTCGTAAGCGTACTGTAGAGAGGATAGGCGCATTGTGACCGTTAATTGGACCACAAAGGGAATCCTTTGTGGTTTTTTGCTGTGCTGGTATAGATGAATGCCGGCTATAACGTGAACCGGGAGGGGGAGACAGAGATGGGCAGCCAGGAGGAATATGTACTCATTAGCGCTCCGACGAAGGCAGGGGAACAGTTTGTTAGAATGCTCCAAATAAAAGGCTGCCGGATGGCAGGGCTCGCCAACAATCCGGCTGAACACGCGCGGCTCCAGGAGCTGGGGGTTGAGGTTATTTTTGAGGTGGATACCCGGCATCTGAATACTTGGCTTAGGCCGCCGTTTGCCGTAGGCAGAATTTATCTGTTCGAGAGCAGTGTGGCATTATGCTGCCGTTATGTGCAGATGTGCCGGACGTGGACCGCGAAGCCTATCTTTGTCATTACCACCTCCATGAATCCGAGACTGGTATACAAAGGGCTTGGGGCGGACCATGTCATCTATACCCATAGCGGGAATGTGGGTCATCTGGTAGCCGAGTGCGAATATTGAACCTGAAAGATATAAGTTTATAGGGGGATAAAAAAACGCCGGTGACCTTAAACAGGTAACCGGCGTTTTCATATTAGCGTTTCGGCATTTTGCTCTCATCCATGTACAGCAGGTTCCAGCGGTGACCGTCCAGGTCGGCAAAGCCTGCGCCGTACATCCAGCCGTCCACTTCACTTGGCTTGCCAAAGATATTTCCTCCGGCAAACTCTACTTTTTGAATAAAGGCATCTACTTCTTCTCTGCTTTCTGCACCAATGGAAAAGATGACTTCTGCGCATTGGGAAGTATCAGCGATTGTTGAACCTGTGAATTTCTCAAACGCCGCATCCGGGAACAGCAGAATCGTCGTTTGCCCTATGGCAAGCTTGGATCTCTCGTTACCAACGCTCACCGCATGGAATCCAATCGAATTGAAAAAGGCAGTTGACCTCTCAACATCTTTAACCGGCAGGTTAATCCAGATCTCCTGTGTCATGGCTGTAGCCTCCTGGAATCATTCATGATTTATTTCGCTGCAGCAATAAGTTCCTTAAGCTCAGGAAGGTTGAAGCCTTTGACCGCATATTCTCCGGATACAGTGACAGGTACTCCCATGAAGCCGAGCTTCTCTACTTCCTCCTGATAGACTGTACTGGTCATAACATCGCGCACTTCGAACGGAATGCCTTGTTCTGTGAGCAGCTGTTTTACCTGATTGCAGTCGCTGCAGCCGGATGTAGAGTAGACAATTACAGACTGGCTCATTTGCTCACTGCCTCCTTGATGGCATCGCGGGTGATTTTCCAGTGGGAGGTGTTCCAGCGGACTTCTCCGTCTTCCAGCAGAAAAATTTGCGGAGATTCGTGTTTGATGCCGAATTCTTCAGCAATCTGGTTCGAGACCGGACGGTCTTCAATCACATGAACAATAGCTGCCGGCGTATCAGAGCTCTGTACAAACGCCAGAAACTCTTCGTTAGCTTTGGCGCTGATCGGGCAGGTTGTGCTGTGCTTAAAAAGCAGTTTCTTGCCGGGTTGCCCGACATATTGGTGCAGTTCATCCAGAGTATGAAGTTGTTGAATAGACATCGGTAAATCGCCCTCCTGGGATTCTATATTTTTGTAATTAAGATTGTAGCATAGTTCAAAATTAAAGCAAAAGATACGGCAGAAATAAAAGCCTTGACCCTGACACTGGTGTCAGGGTTTATACTGAAAGCAGACCATTTCTCATGAACCCCGGGGAGAATGCCATGAAAATAGGTGAACTTGCAGCGCGGACAGGTGTCAGTGTCCGTTCCCTGCGATATTATGAGCGTCAAGGATTGCTTACACCGCTCCGGGAGGCCAACGGCTACCGTGAGTATTCGCCGCTGGCCGTCGAAACGGTAGAGACGATTAAGCTGTATTTGAATCTGGGGCTGTCGACAGAGGAGATTGCCGGATTTCTGCATTGTGTACTGAAGAATAAAGAGTCCTTCTGTGCAGAGGTGATGCCGCTCTACCGCAGCAAGCTGAAGGAGATTGAACGCCAGATTATAGAACTGAGCCAGATCAGGCTCAACCTCCAGCAGCGGATGGCTGCAATGCAGCAGGAGCAGATGGAGAGCGGGACTGCTGAGCACGGAAATACTGAACTGGAAAATAGTTAAGCGTACAGTCATAGAGTTACGGGAGGGAAGAATTATGGCAATTATGAATGTGGAGCATGCGGGAGCCCTGCGGGCGGAGCTGAACCGGAGCGGAACAGTGCTGGTTGATTATGGTGCGCCGAGGTGCGGACCCTGCAGAACGCTGCTGCCGATTCTGGAGGAACTGGATGAGGAGTATGCGGACAGCGTGTCTATAGTAAAGGTAAACTGTGATGAGCTGCCTGAGCTGGCGTCGGAGGCTGGCGTCATGGGCCTGCCTACTGTGGTCGTGTACAGCGGAGGACAGCCGGTGGAGAAGCTGGTCGGTCTGCGTCCGAAATCTGTCTATCAAGGCGTATTGCGAAAGTATGCCGCGGTGAGCAGCAGTACCAGTTAACGCATAGAGGCGGGAAGCGGCATGCCAGGCATGCGCTTCCCGCCTTTTTTACATATCAGAAAGTAACTACTCAGGATATACAGGAGTTATGAGGGCTTATTGTTCATTCAGCACTGCTGCAGGCCGTTCGGCAAATGAAGCCGGAACCGGGACAACCTCGTTCTGGTGCAGGGCTTCCAGTATCTCTTCTCTGAGGCTGCCGGTAAATGCGCCCCAGGCCTTTTTACCGACGCCAAGCTCATCGCGTCCAATGGACTGCAGGGTGTCCAGCCAGACCCGCTTGTCATTAATCACTCCCAGCTGCTCCTGAATGTTCTTATAGATTTCTTCATGGGCATGAAATTTCTGATTGAGTGCAAAACCCGCGGCGCTCGCGGTATACCGCAGCTCCTTAGCCGATATTCTTAGCTCATGCAGGGCCTCGAAGGCGGCCTTGGACTCCGCTTCAGGTTCTTTAAACAACGTTTTGCAGGCCTTTTTTTTCTGTTCGAAGGCCACCTCCAGCTCACGCATGACGACGTTTGCGTCCCGTTTGGCGGTCAGGGCTTCCAGGGGTCCGGCGAGAAAAGCCGTCCAGAGCCTGTCCAATTCCTTTCCGGTCAGCTGCGCAAGCCCGGTTTCCAGCTTCTTGCGGTACTCTTTCCGTTTCTCCTTCTGATGCTTAATGACGGCCTTCAGCAGCTCAGCTGTCTTGTCATCGCCGTCTTCCTTCGCCAGTTTGCGCCGCTCTTTGAAGGAATGAATCAGAACATCTGCATCCCTGACCTTGCCGAGCATCTTCTGGGCCTGTTTAAAAGTGCTGTATAGCTCTCCGGTGGAGGAATGATCGGGATCAAGAATCGACAGCAGCGTCAGCAGCTTGCGGCTGTTTACCCTCGCCTGATGAATATCCTCATCTCCGAAATCCTTCAGTGCGTCCTTGCTGTAATCACGGAAGTTAACATAGAGCTTGATCATCGCCTGTTCCCACTGACGGGTCTTACTGGCTTGCCGGTCCTTCGTTAGCTGTTCGACGGTCATGCGGCATCACTCCTAAAGGTTGTGTGTGTATTGCATGAACTTCAGCACATTCTGTCTAACACGGGGAGTATCTTCTTTAGTATAAGGATAACGGTTGGATGAAGCGATTTCAAATGCTTTAGGTGTCCTTGCCTTCGCGCCGGGAGGGGAATGGGTTACAATAGGAGCAGTATTAATTTCACGGAAATGAAGAGCGGGCTGCCGGTTAGTTGGACAGTCTAATATTCATCTTAGAGGAAGAGGGTAATCATCAGTGGTTTCTCATGAGGGCTTGGGGCTATTAAGCAGACTCTTTGACGGGCAGGAGCAGAGAACGACCAGCGTTCTTCCTGCGGAAATGGCGGTTTTTGAGCATTTTGCCGGAGAACAGCCGGTCACGGGAGCGGAGGATATGCTGATTCCGTTCGCTTATGAAGAGACGCTGTGCCGGGACGTTGGAGCGGGAACGGTCCCGCCGTCCCTGCATCTTTGGAGTCACCCCGGAGGGGTTGCGCTGGGTCTGCGGGACAGCAAGCTGCCCTTTGCCGCTGCAGCGATGGCGGAGCTTGAAGGGGCGGGAATCCGCACGGCAGTCCGGCATTCCGGCGGTGCCGCCGTGCCGCTTGACGCGGGGATTGTCAATGTGTCCCTGATTCTCCCGAAAGCTCCGGGCAAGCTGGACTTTCACGATGATTTCCGGCTGCTGGCCTCGCTGATTGCCGAGGCCGCAGCCGTAAGCCATCCGCAGGCCGCGGCAAGGATCAGGGCCGGAGAAATCGCCGGCTCGTACTGCCCGGGCGATTTCGATCTGGCGATCGGCGGCCGCAAGTTCTGCGGCATTGCCCAGCGCAGGCAGAGCAGCGCGTACTTCGTGCACGCGTTTGTGGTCGTCTCCGGCTCCGGACAGGAGCGCGGGGAGCTGATCCGCGGATTCTATGAGACTGCGTCCGGAGGGGACGAGTCTCTGGTCTATCCGCGGGTCCGCCCGGAGACGATTGCCGCGCTTGGCGAGCTTGGCGGGCCGGATGCAGCGGCGGTGTTTGCTGCAGGCATCCGGCAGGCGGCCGCCAGCCGGGGTGTGCAGCTGACCTCTGCCGCGCAGCTGCGGCAGGAGACGGGGTATGATCTCCAGTACAGCGATCCCCGTGTGCTGGAGGCGGCGGAGATCCTGCGGGAGCGGTATGCCCGCTGAATAAGCTTGCAGCATTAAGCTTGAATCCATAAGCTTGGATGAGTGAGGCACGATCGTGCCCTAAGTAAATAAGCGCAACGAGAAGAGCAGTGATTCCCCGGTGACGGGAGGATCACTGCTCTTCTTCTTTCGGTCATAGCTGCTCAGGCCGTACATATTCACCTGCTGGTAAAAGCAGCTTCTTGGCTACAAGTACAGCTCAGGCCGCCGGTCAGTGAAGATAGGAATCTGCTGGCGCACCTCACGGACCTTTTGCAGATCAATGCTTCCGCTCAGAATCATCTCGCTCTCTGCAGCTTCACTTATAACGTCCCCCCAAGGATCAATAATCATCGAATGTCCGGCAAAGACGTTCGCCGGATCAGCTCCAGCACGGTTGCAGGCGATCACGTAGCATTGATTCTCGATCGCCCGGCTGATCAGCAGGGCGCGCCAGTGGGCAAGCCGCGGCATCGGCCATTCGGCACTGACGAACAGCACCTCGGCACCAAGCGCCGTGTGGGCGCGGACCCATTCCGGGAAGCGGATATCGTAGCAGATCAGCCCGGCGCATAAAGCCCCGTCCAGAGTGAACAGCCCCTTGGCTTCCCCCGGCTGCAGATACAGATGCTCATCCATCAGCCGGAACAGATGCAGCTTGCTGTATGCACCGGCCAGCCCGCCTTCACGGTTGAAGACGAACATGCTGTTGGTAATCCCGGCAGACTGCTTGCTGGCAACAGAACCGGCCACAATGTTGATGCCGTATTCCAGCGCGAGTGAAGAGATCATGGCCTTTGTCTGTGCACCGTCTGGATCGGCAATCTGCTCCAGTCGGGTCAAATCGTATCCGGTCGTCCATAGCTCAGGCAGGATGAGGCAATCGGGCTTTGCTGCGGCAGCCCTGCGGATAAGCTGTTCCGCCGCAGCATAATTTGCCCCGGGATTGCCAAATGCTATATCGAGCTGAATCAGGGATATTTTCATGCGTCAGCCTCCTTTATAGTATGAAATTATAGTGTAATCTGCCGGCAAAGCAATCCGAAGGAGGCACTAAAAAGGAAGATAAAATAAATAGTTGACGGGTCAATTAAATCGGTGTAAACTAATTTTCGTCAAGAAGATTTTGCACAATCTATTTTTTAAATCATTAAGCTCACTACATTTTAAGGAGGTTAACATTGACGGGACATCAGCCTGACGAAGAACGCATATTTGAACTGCTGCAGGCGCTGAACAAGGGAATAAGCCCGAAGTTTGAACGATGTGCCGGCATCAGCCCCACAAGGCTCCGCCTGCTCCATGAGCTGTTCCAGGTTGAAGAGATCAGCCAGATTGCGCTGCAGAAGGAAATCGATATCGATGCCGCAGCCATTACCCGCCATTTGAAGGGTCTGGAAGAGAGCGGAATGGTCACCCGCCGTAACAACCCTGTAGACAATAGAGTTACTTTGGTCTCACTGACCCAGCAAGGGCGGGATAAGGTGCATTGCTACAAGGAAGAGAAGAACCGTTTTATCAGCAGTTTACTTACCGGATTTGACGAGCAGGACCGCAAGTCACTCGTGGATAAGCTTACCCGGCTGCAGCATAATATCAATCTACTGTAGCCTTCACCCATATACCAACTATCAAAGGAGATTATTTCACATGAATGCAACGAAAACAAATGACTTCACATCGATTATTACAGGCCGCCGCTCCGTGCGCCAATATGATCCAAGTGTCAAAATCAGCAAGGAAGAAATGACCGAAATTCTTACAGAAGCTACCCTGGCTCCATCCTCAGTAAACATGCAGCCTTGGCGCTTCCTGATCATTGAAAGTGCCGAAGCCAAAGCCAAGCTGGCGACGATCGCCAAGTTTAACCAGCAGCAGGTTGAAACCTCAGCCGCTATGATCGCTGTGTTCGGCGATTTGAACAACTTCGAGTATGCTGAAGAAATCTATGGTACTGCAGTAGAGCGCGGCTTGATGCCGAAGGAAGTGAAAGAAGGCCAGCTGTCCCGTCTGGCAGTACATTTCGCCAATCTGCCTGCCGATATCAACAGAGAAACCGTAATGATTGACGGTGGCCTGGTCTCCATGCAGCTAATGCTGGCTGCCCGTGCCCATGGATATGATACCAATGCTATCGGCGGTTTCGAAAAGGACCAGATTGCCGAAATGTTCGGTATGGACAAAGAACGGTACATTCCGGTAATGCTGATCTCCATCGGGAAAGCTGCTGCTGAAGGCTATCAATCCGTACGTCTGCCGATCGATAAGATTGCAGAGTGGAAATAATCGACTAACCAGGAGGAATGAACAATGATTATTATTCATGCTACACTTCAAGTGAACCCTGAACGTGAGGAGCAATTTCTGGCAGAAGCCGAGACCCTGCTGAATGCTACACATGAGGAAGAAGGCAATATTTCTTATGAGCTGTACAAGCATGTCTCCCGGAGCAATGTCTATATTATGGTGGAGGAATGGCGTGATGCCGAAGCTGTTGCCGGTCATAATGCAAGTCCGCACTTCACCGGCTTTGCGGCCAAAGCAGGCGAATTTCTGACAGCACCGCTGGATGTTAAGGTATATAACGGAGAACTGTTCAGCAAGTAAGGGCAAGTTGTTGTGAAAAAAGCTCGCAGGAGCCTGTGTTTACATCACGCCGCCATGGCTAGGGTAATTACCCTTCATGGGATGGCGGTGTAAGCAGGCTTCTGCGAGCTTATTTGTGCTAGAGAATGACGGGGCCTGGTGTGGCCATTTCCGCAGTAGTGACTTCTGCCCCGGATCGCCAGTCTCCTCAGCTGGTTTCGAATTTTCTGCGCAGGGAATGGGTGAGCTCCTGTAGGTCGATGATTTTGTCGTTAACCTGTTGGGAGGAATTCA
Organism: Paenibacillus pedocola; assembly: GCF_031599675.1. Taxonomy (NCBI): domain Bacteria; kingdom Bacillati; phylum Bacillota; class Bacilli; order Caryophanales; family Paenibacillaceae; genus Paenibacillus; species Paenibacillus pedocola. The sequence continues at coordinate 597,116 of NZ_CP134223.1, forward strand.
TTTGATTTTCACTGCCTGCAGACAGCTGCTCCATGGAAGCCACATTCTCCTCGATAACGGCGGAAATATTCGTCATATCATTGGATATTTCCTGTGATGCTGCTTCGATAGTCTGAATGGATCCATTCAGCTCGTTAATCGCTGTCACCAGCTGGCTGATGGTTTGATACACCAGGTCGAAATCTGACATGAATTCTTTGGCAGAGGCAACAGACTCATCCGAGGTCTGTTTGCCGGTCTCCATTTGCGATACAGAAGTGGCACTTTCTTCCCGTACTTTATTGAGAATGAGCCTGATTTCTTCGGTGGAATTATTGCTTCGTTGAGCCAGTTTACGGATTTCACTCGCTACCACGGCAAACCCCTTGCCATGCTCACCGGCTCTTGCGGCTTCGATCGAAGCATTAAGGGCCAATAAATTGGTCTGGGTAGCCACATCCTGAATTAATGAAATGATGCCTTCGATTTTTTGAGTGGACTCATTCAGGGATACAATGGTTTCAGTAGCTGTCGTAATCGTTTCGGATACAAGGGAAACCTGATTGTATAATACTCTTGTGTTATTACGGTTCTCCGACAAGGCCTGCTCGGTAGCTGCCGTTCTTTTTTGCATGGTGGAAGAGGTCTGAGAGGTCTGTTCGATCATCTTGGTAATAGATTGCACGGAATTCTCCATGCTGACCAGCGACCCGCTTTGATCACTCAGACCGGTGGATACCTCCCTGAACGATTGCAGCATCTCTGTATTCACGCGGATGTTGCCTTCCGACAGCTGAGAGACGGCAGAGGAGGTGTGGTCAAGCTCATCCGAGAGCTGCTTCACCGTTTCTAAGAGCAGGATAGCTTCGTTCTGTTTTTTAGTCTTCTCCCCTTCAAGCTGTGAGGTAATTTTTTGCTTAGAGATGATCTGCAGGATGGTAGCCGCTGAGGTCATAAGCAGGAACAAGGCATGAATAAGCATCATTGTAAAAGGATAGCTCGATACTCCGAACACCAGCTCAGGGACGAGCAATAATCCAAGGATATGCTGCAGCGCAAACAAAACGGTCATGATCAGAGTAAGCATGATATTCTCGTAGTAGGCAACAATTGCAATCGCCATGAAAATGGAAAAGTGAAACTCTACCGTTCCGCCCCCGCCTGCGATCATGGAGAAGCTGCCGAAGGTTATGGCCAAAGTATTCAATAAAGGGATGTACTTATGTTCCCTGTTCTTGCTGTATAGCCAAATGTTAATGACCAGGAAGATGGCCGGAAGGGCCAGCAGCACATTCATAGAAAAAGCAAAGTCCCGGGCAATCGTTAGGGCTTCCTCTTCGTTGTGAATCATGCCCAGGCTCAGTAAATCAAACTGCCTATGCAGCAGATGAATCAAAATACTGATGAAAATCGTTGCGGCTGACATCCAAATCATTAATCTGTTTTTTTGCTGGATCATGGTTCATCATCCCCTCATATGCAAAGCAAGTATAGATCCCATGAACCTTCTAAACTACTAATCAATAAGTACATATTCGACAAAACTCATAGTTTAATGGGTTCGATTAATAGGTCTATATTGCTATATAACGGTCTTTTGGCATCATATTTTTATAACATCCCATGTGAAATTATGAATCGGCTGGCTTTGGGTTTCCCGAACCGCTAGAATAAAATACAATATGTAATGTTATTAACGAGAGGGTGACCCGGCAATGAATATTTTCGAACCTTCCCAAATGCTCAATGCTTTGCCTAAGCAGTTCTTTGCTGCGCTTGTTGCCAGGGCCGGCCAGGTAGCGGCTGAAGGACATGATGTCATTAATCTCGGGCAAGGCAATCCTGACAGGCCTACCCCGTCTCATATTGTAGAAGCCTTGCAGCGAGCGGCGGTTGACCCTATGAATCATAAGTACCCGCCTTTTCGCGGGCATGGCTATCTTAAAGAAGCTGCGGCAGCTTTTTATAAACGGGAGTATGGTGTAGAGCTGGACCCGCAGCGGGAGATTGCTATACTGTTCGGCGGGAAAACCGGACTGGTTGAGGTAGTGCAGTGCCTGCTGAATCCGGGTGATACCGCACTCGTGCCGGACCCCGGTTACCCGGATTACTGGTCTGGTATTGAGCTGGCCCGGGCTGTTATGGAGATGATGCCGCTCAAGGAGGAGCGCGGGTTCCTGCCTGACTATACGGCTATAACCCCGGAAACGGCGGCCAAGGCAAAGCTGATGTTTCTTAACTACCCGAACAATCCGACCGGAGCGGTGGCTGACGGTGAGTTCTTTTTGGAGACGGTCCGGTTTGCGGAGAAGCATAACATATGTGTGGTGCATGATTTTGCCTATGCTGCGATTGGCTATGAGGGGCAGCGGCCGGTGAGCTTCCTCCAGACACCAGGAGCTAAGGAGACCGGCATCGAAATTTATACCTTGTCGAAGACCTATAATATGGCCGGCTGGCGGGTGGCCTTTGCCGCAGGAAATGCCAGTGTGATCGAGAGCCTGAATCTGTTGCAGGATCATATGTATGTCAGCTTGTTCGGGGCCGTACAGGAAGCGGCTGCTGCTGCGCTGCTGGGTCCGCAGGATTGTGTCCGCGAGAACGTAGACCGCTATGAAGCGCGGCGCAACACGTTGATCAGCGGCCTGCAGCAAATTGGCTGGCAGGTGGAGGCTCCGCGCGGCTCCTTTTTCGCCTGGCTTCCTGTTCCGGAAGGCTATACCTCACAGAGCTTTGCGGACCTGCTGCTGGAGCAGGCGCATGTGGTCGTCGCTCCAGGCATTGGCTTCGGTACTTATGGCGAAGGCTATGTGCGGATCGGACTGGTAAGCGATGAAGCCCGGCTGGCGGAAGCTGTGCAGCGGATCGCGGGATTGAAGCTGTTTACTGCGGAAGAATAGCTGCATATAGCATAAGTGATATTAAGAAGAAGCGGGGCACAGAGATGAAGATAACCCTATTGAAGCATGGGATCAGGAAGAATGAGGTATGGTTTGCTGCCGACTGCGGTGAGGGCAGGGGAATCTGGGGCGGCGGGTCTTTGCCGGAGCCCGGAGCTGTGCTTGAGGCGGAATTTGAGCTGCCTGCGCTTATTATGCGCTGGGTAGATCTGGTTCCGGTCAATAGCAGTGACTGCGGGATACGCATCGACGGGGAACAGGTGATATTAACCGGTATACTGGAGAATATTGAGGCGGACGGAACGGGATATCTGCGGCTTGGGCCGGAACTGATCATGTTCGAATGCCTGGGTGAACCGATGGCACTGGGCGGCTGGGTGGAGATACGGACCCGGGAGCTGGCGGTCTATCCGGTGATTTAATAAGCGGAGCGAAAGCTGCTGCAAGCTTATAATTATTGCATCTGCATAGCCACTCCTGAAAAAATAGGCTAAGATAAAACAACAGGTTTGAAGTACAGCTATAAGGAGCAGAAGTCCAATGAACAGCGATATTCAACAATTTAAGACGGAATTTTTTAAGGCGCTGGCTCATCCGATGCGGATCCGCATCCTGGAACTGCTGAGCGAAGGCGAGAAGAATGTGAATGAGCTGCAGGCGATTCTCGGTTCGGAAGGCTCTGCGGTATCCCAGCAGCTGGCCGTCCTCCGTGCCAAGAATGTGGTAGCCAGCGTCAAGGAAGGGACAACGGTGATTTACTCTCTGCGTGATCCCCTGATTAAGGACCTGCTGGCGGTGGCCAGACAGATCTTCGATAACCATCTCGTGAATGCTATATCCCTCCTGGAGGGCATCCGCAGCGAATAAAATCCGCCCTCAGGAGGGTGGATTTTCCGTTGACAAGAACGGCAGGCAGGAGTATTGTTGCTCATATATTCAAATAATCAGATATTTAAAGAAAAGAAGGTTAGATGATGACAGGGTGGGGCCGTTTTCAAGGCTACAACATTGCTTCTCTGCGGAAGGATATCATTTCAGGGACAATCGTCGGCGTTATTGCCATCCCGCTCGGGATGGCATTTGCTATTGCGTCCGGTGTAAAACCGGAGTATGGAATCTATACGACCATAGTAGCCGGGATACTGATCTCCTTATTCGGCGGCTCGAAATTTCAGATTGGCGGACCGACAGGCGCGTTCATTCCGATTCTATTCGCAATCGCCATGGAATACGGCTATGAGAATCTGCTGATTGCAGGGATGATGGCCGGAGTTATTCTAGTAGTTATGGGCCTCTTAAGGCTTGGGGTTCTGATAAAATTTATTCCGAAGCCGGTAACCATCGGCTTTACAGCCGGGATTGCCGTCATTATCTTTACCGGGCAGATCGGGAATTTCCTCGGGCTTAAGGGAATTAAACGCCATGAAGCCTTCATCGACAATATGAAGGAACTTGGCATGCATATCTCAACGGTGAACCTGTATAGTGTGCTGACCGCTGCAATATGCTTTGCGGTAGTCGTGCTGGGGCTGCGCTTTGCCCCCAAGATACCGGGATCACTGGTCGGGCTGCTGTGTGCCAGCGTGGTTGCGGCGTTGTTCTTTAGCGGTAAAGTCACTACCATCGGCTCCGCTTACGGCGATATTCCGAACACGCTGCCGAGCTTTCACTTTCCGGTGATCACCTGGGAGCGGATCAGGCATCTGCTCCGGCCGGCGTTTGTGATCGCCATGCTGGGTGCGATTGAATCGCTGCTGTCGGCGGTGGTTGCCGACGGAATGTCCGGCAGCCGCCATAACAGCAACCGGGAACTGATCGGCCAGGGCATCGCGAATATTGCCGCGCCGATGTTCGGGGGAATCCCGGCGACAGGCGCGATAGCCAGAACGGCAACGAATATCCGCAGCGGGGCCGCTTCTCCGCTGTCAGGTGTGATTCACGGCGTTGTAGTGTTCCTTATTCTATTGTTGTTTGCACCGTATGCCTCCAGCATTCCGCTTGCAGCCATGGCGCCGATCCTGATGGTGGTTGCCTGGAATATGAGCGAGCGCAAGCAGTTCCTGCAGCTGCTGAAGCTGGGAACGGGGGATTCCCTTGTACTGGCCATTACCTTCCTCTTGACGGTATTCGCGGATTTAACGGTAGCCGTGGAAGTAGGGCTGGTATTGGCCGTAATCCTGTTCGTCAAACGGATGGGTGAGACCCATCTGGTCGCCAAGGTACTGCCTGATCCTGCATCGGTGAAGGTAGCGGCGCATATGGTGACAGACAGCCATGATTGCCCGCAGATCGGAATTTATAATGTGGAGGGGCCATTGTTTTTCGGGGCGGCTTACAGGTTTAATGATACGATGCCGGAGCTTGGCCCCGGCCAGGCGAAGCTTATTATCCTTCGTATGGGCAAGGTGCCGTTTATCGACACCACGGGTGAGGCCAATCTGGCGGAGCTTGTGAAACAGCTGCAGGCAGATGGGGGCAAGCTGATGATTACCGGTGCCCAGCCCCAGCCGTATGATCTGCTGAAGAGAACAGGCCTGTACGACAAAATCGGAGCCGAGCATTTCTTTGACCACACTGGAGATGCCATCAATGCAGCACTGGGAATGATCCATACAGACCGCTGCGCAGGCTGCAGACATGCCGCGTTCCGGGAATGCGGAGCGTTATCCGGAATGGAGGAAGTGCCGGGCAGAGGCGTCTTCAAAGGCAGAAAGCCGGCAGTCGCGGGTAAGCTCAGCAGCGGTATCCAGTAGGGCAGAGCTTCCATAATTTCAAATAAATATAACAGCCCGGGTGCATCCTGATGCCCGGGCTGTTATATTTATTATGGACTGGTGAATACCCTATTTGTACATAACTAACAGTATTCTATGTAATCTGGATAAGGAGATTGTACCCTGATGAAGGAACTTAATTATGGCAAGGTATTTATGCTTTTGGCTGGACTGTCCCTGGCTACTCTGGGTGTGTACCGTGTAGTTTCGCTGCGGACCGATACGTTTTATGATTTTTTACTCTGGAATTTTTTCCTGGCCTGGATTCCCTTTTTGTTCTCAAGTGCCGCATATATGCTGGATAAGCGGAAGATCGGCGGGCTCCTGCTGCTGCTGCTGGGGATTGCCTGGCTGCTGTTTTTTCCAAACGCGCCGTATCTGATGACGGACCTCCTGCACCTGACCGCGAGAAAAAGCATCTATATTGTCGGCGGAGAAGTGCAGAGCCGGTTCTGGTATGATCTGGTTACCTTGCTTCTATTCACCTGGAGCGGCTGGCTGACGGGATTCTTCTCACTGTACCAGTTTCAGAACGTGATCTGCCGCAAAAGCAATCTTGTGTTTTCCTGGATTTTTGTATTCGCCGCATGTGCGCTGGGGGGGTATGGCGTGCTGCTTGGCCGGGTATACCGGCTGAACAGCTGGGATGTATTGACAGACCGCCATCAGCTGTATCAGCTGGTCGAAGACAGCCTGAACCGGCAATCGCTGTTCTTCAGCCTGTTTGTGGCGGTTGTTCTGCTCGTGATTTATACTACGCTGTACTTCCTGCTGAACGGACTGGGCAGCAGCGGCAGCCGGAGAGCTTATGGCAAAGGCGGCAGAAGCTGATCCTCCGGGTCAGGCTGCAGATGAAACTGGAACCTATCCAGGTCGATCCCGCCATTGTCTTCAAAGAGAACCCCTTCACCAAGCAGATATAGCTTCTGGAGGGAGCCGGATTCATCGTCCAGAGCGATTCTTCCTTTGGCGTTGACAACTCTGTGCCAGGGCAGCTTGTATTTGCGGCTCATGGAATGCAGAATCCGCACGACCTGTCTGGCGGCTCTCGGGCTTCCGGCAGCACGGGCCACTCCTCCGTAGGTCATCACTTTTCCCTCGGGGATGGCTTGTATAATTGCAATAACCTTCGCAGTAAATGGTGTCATAGGTTCTCCTTTAAGTATCAGCAGCTGTAGTAACTCATTAACTAATTATATCAAAGGATGTGTATGCTTTGGGAAAGCTTATCCCCGGACAACAAGGGATGAGACTGTCGCCTGATCACCCAAAAGGGCTTGGCGGCTGGCTGGTGCTTGTGCAAATCGGGCTATACCTTACGCTTTTCAGAACCATTTTAACGATTTTTCAATTTTTCACCAGTACATTTGGCAGTGAGACCTGGGATACGCTGACTACTCCCGGAGGGGTGGATTATCATACCCTGTGGAGGCCAACGCTGTTGCTTGAAGTGATCGCTAACATCGTGATAGTCCTGCTTGTAGCTTACCTGCTTATACTGCTGTATAACAAAAAATCTGTGTTTCCGCGTTGGCTGATTTTCTTCTACCTCGGTAATCTGCTTGTGCTAATCGTTGATGCTGTGCTGCTCTCGAATATTCCATCCTCAGACGAGTGGGTCAGCGGCAACAGAATCCAGGACATTGCGCGTACCCTGCTAACCTGCCTAATCTGGATTACCTATGTTTTACGCTCCAAGAGAGTCCGTAATACGTTTGTCGAATAGATATGCCATTATCATTCTTTCGTAAGAAAGCCGCAGCCGCAGCTTTTTTTTTTCGGAGGTGTCCCGGAAGGTTTTCCTCAAGTGCAAAATATTGGCGAATAGGAGTGAGGATAGCAGGGGATAATCAGGACAAAAGCATGGACAGGAGTGACGGCTGTGGCAAATACAAAAATCACAGAAAACAGCGACCGTTCTGCCCTGAAAATAGATTCTTCCCAGCCCCTCAGCCGTTCTCTGGATGATATGATGGCGCTGTTCCGGCGGATATTCAGAAATGATGGCACACTAAGAATAAGAGTGATAGAGAATGCCCGTGACAAGCGTATCCGCTGCGGCATCATCTATGTTGACGGAATGATCGACAGGGATCTGATTCAGAACGGGATTACGAAGCCGGTCATGACCTATGAGTTTACCGATGAGGATGGAAGCAATCCGGCTGAGCTCATGGAAACGATCCGTACCCGGGTGATCAACATCAGCGACATTATCACTTCGGAGAAGCTGGATGAACTTATTGGCGCCGTGGTCGGCGGCAAAACGATTTTTTTCCTGGACGGCTATGCCGGTGCACTGAATATTAATGCTCAGGGCTGGGAGACGCGGGCAATAGAAGAACCAACAACCGACAAAGCGGTCCGGGGACCAAGGGAGGGCTTTAATGAGTCGCTGCTGACCAATCTGACCCTGATTCGCCGCAGAGTGCAGAATTCCGATCTGAAGTTTGTGTTTACCGATATCGGTACACGGTCGAAAACCCAAACCTGCATCTGTTATATGGAGAGTCTGGCCTCGCCGGATATTCTTAAGGAGCTGCAGGGGCGGCTGGCGCGGGTGGAGATAGACCATCTGCTGGATACCGGGTATCTGGCCGAGCTAATCCGCGATGAACCCTACTCTCCTTTTGAGATGATTGGAAGTACGGAGCGGCCGGATTCAGTTGTCAGCAAAATTATGGAAGGACGGATTGCCCTGCTGATTGAAGGCAGTCCGTTTGCCTTGACCCTGCCGTATGTATTTGTGGAGAATTTCCAGGCCAGTGAGGATTACTATATCAATTATTCCTTCGCCACGTTTAACCGGCTGCTCCGGGTAATCGGTGCCTTTATGTCGATCAGCATTCCTGCCGTTTATGTCGCACTGGTGACGTACAGTCAGGAGATGGTGCCTACGCTGCTGCTGCTCAGTATAGCGACTGCACGACTGTCGGTTCCTTTTCCGACTATTGTTGAGGCGTTTCTCATGCTGACCATCTTTGAGATTCTGCGTGAAGCAGGCGCGCGGATTCCCAATTCGATCGGCCAGGCGGTCAGCATTGTTGGTGCGCTGGTATTGGGTCAGGCTGCCGTGGATGCGAGGATTGTCAGCGCACCGATGGTCATTGTTGTCGGTCTGACCGGGATCACAACGCTGCTCAACCCCCGGCTCACGGGGCCTTTGATTATCGTGCGAATCCTGCTGCTGCTGACAGCTTTCTTCTTCGGGATCTACGGATATTTCTTCGGCCTGCTGGGACTGGTGATTCATCTGATGAGCCTTCGCTCCTTCGGCGTATCTTATATGCTTGGCGTGGGCTCCATCCGGCCGCAGGACATCAAGGATACGGCTGTCCGTGCACCCTGGTGGGACATGTATCTGCGTCCGGCGGTCATCAGTGCGCGAAACATGAAGCGGAAGCAGCCTAAGAGACAGGTCAAACGATGATGAAGAGCATGTCCAAAATTCTGTCTGCCCTGCTCTCTGCCGCTATGCTGATCAGCCTGTCCGGCTGCTGGAACTATTCGGAGATCGATGATATGTCCATTGTCGCCGGTGTGGCGATCGACAAGAATAAAAAGGAGAACAACCTGCAGCTAACTGTGGAAATGGTAGATACCCAGGGAGGAATGCAGCAGAGTCAGGCCAGCTTCAAAATGATCAGCCTCACCGGTAATACGGTATTTGATATTGCCCGCAATATGATCTCTTTGACCGGCAAAAAGCTGTTGTGGAGTCATGCCAGGGTCATTATCCTCAGCGAGGAGGTGGCCCGGGAGGGCCTGATTAAAGTCATTGACTGGTACAGCAGGGATACGGAAACCCGGGCGGATGTATTTCTATTTGTATCGAGTGAAAAAAATGCCCGCGACGTGCTGAATCTGAACAGCCAGACAAAAACGATCATTTCCTATGAACTGGCCCAGATGATGAATGACGAGACCTTTACCAGCACTGCGCCGGTTGTGCAAATCTGGGATTTCATCGACAAGCTCGAGACGGCAGGGAACAATGCGGTAGCGCCGCTGATCGATATTAAGGAGAAGAACGGACAAAAAAATGAGCACGTAAACGGAACCGCGGTATTTGTGAGAGACCGGATGGTCGGCAAATTGGATGGGGAAGAAACCAAATATGCTCTTTTTGCCAAAAACAAAATCAAAGGAGGCGTCCTGGAGGTGGAAAACGCAAAGGGGATTCCCACCTACTCTCTGGAGATTTTATCAAGCCGAACGAAGGTGAAGCCCAAATGGGTGGATGGCAGGTTGGAAATGCAGATCCATACGGTCACACATGCTGGACTGGACGAGGCGATGAGTGCTGAGGGATTTGCCGGCGACGAAAGTATTCAGGCCATTGAGGAACGGGCGGGTGAAGTCCTGCAGCAAAAGATTCTCTCCGTCATCCGTAAGGTGCAGCGGGAATATCATGCCGATATTTTTGGCTTTGGCGAAATTGTACATGAAGAGATGCCTAAAAGCTGGCGTGGACTTAAGGAGAAGTGGCCCGAGGAATTTACCGGTCTGAACGTGAAGGTCCGTTCGGAAATCATCATTCAGAGCACAGCTAAAACATCCAGAACAATTAAGTTAGGAGATTAAATACAATTGCCCATTTACATCGTGCTGATTTATGCGGTTATCGTGTTATTCGATCCCTACGGGCTGCTGAAGCAAGGGAACAAGCGGGATTTCTATATGTGCTCTGCACTATGCCTTGTTTCCTTTTCCCTGGCCTTTGCGTTATCGATGCACTGGGAGATTCCAAGTCCCTCACCGCTGATTGTTCATATAGTTAAAATGTTATTCTAGGATCTGCCTGAAAGGAGGGAGCTGGCGTGGGCAAAGAGATTATACCGGCTGGACAATCGACCAGCATCGTCATCCTGTTCATTATCGGCAGCTCCCTGTTTATGGGGGCCTCCGGGCAAGCTGGCAACAGCAGTTGGATCGCGCTAATCATTGCTATGACACTGTCTGTTCCTCTTATGCTTATCTACGCGAGACTGCATGTGCTTTTTCCGGGAAAAGATCTCTATGATATGCTGATCTCTGTGTTCGGGGCTTATGCAGGCAGGGCACTCTCGTGCCTTTACATTTGGTATACCTTGCATTTGGGGGCACTGGTGCTGCGTAATTTCGGGGAATTCAGCAAAACGGTTGCTTTGACGTCCACGCCAATGATCGCACCGATGCTGATTATCGGTCTGCTCTGTATTTGGGTAGTGAATGCGGGAATGGAGGTGCTTGGACGAAGCGCCAAATTTCTGCTGCTGTTCACCCTGGCGGTTATTATTGTTGTCCAGCTGCTCTCCGTTCCCAAATATGAAATTCATCATTTGAAGCCGCTTTTGGACAGCGGGTGGGGACCGGTCTTTACAGATGCCGGGGGCGCGGTTACCTTCCCGTTTGCAGAGATTGTGGTTTTTCTTGGCGCGTTCACCGTTCTTCCCAAAAAAGGTTCAGCGGCCCGGGTTCTGCTCAGCGGCGTACTCGTTGCGGGGACCATAATTACGGGGATCTCTGTGCGTAATTTGCTTGTGCTGGGTCCGGATATTTTATCCTCCCTGTATTTTCCTTCCTATGTGGCGGTCAGCCGAATCAATATAGGTGATTTCCTGACCCGGATTGAAGGTTCGGCGGCCATTGTATTTGTGACGGCGCTGTTCATCAAGGTGAGTCTCTGCCTGTATGTGTCCTGCAACGGGATTGCGAAAGTATTCCGGCTAAAAAGCTACCGTTCTGTGGTGCTGCAGATGGGGCTGATCATGGTCTACCTGTCTGATTTTATCTACGTGGACATTATGCAAATGCAGTATTTTGCGTATCATATCTACAAAATTTACGCCCTTCCCTTTCAGGTGTTTATTCCGCTGACGTTGTGGGTTACGGCTGAGATTATGGCCAAAAGGTCCAGAAGCAAAGCGGCGGCACCGCAGCATTAACAGGGCGTAAGAAGAATCACAACTTCCTGGACATTACTTACAGGGAGTTTTTTTGACATTTCCAACCGTTGCCGAAGATCGTTATAATGGTAAACATAGCAGATGCCTTTGCAGGCTGTTTGCAGCATGAACGTTGGAGAGGAGGAAGCCTAATGAGCGTTTCGAGTATCATGATGTCCTCCCACTGGGGCAGAGAGGTTCGACATAAGTATCTTGTACAGGAATCCAAGGTGCTGGCTGTTGTCTTTCCGGGGCAGAATTATTCCGCCGAGCGCTCCCTGCTCGATTACGCCGGCAAAGTAGCGGCGGAATACGGCTGTGATCTTCTGATCCTGGAGTATGGTTATCAGAGTGCACGGGCGGGATTTAAACGGGAAGAGCTGGATATTGTTGTAGAGGAATGCAAGGCGGCGCTTGCCGCAGTTCCGGAGTATGAGCAGCTGCTGTTCATCAGTAAAAGCATGGGTACGGTTATCGCCGGACGGCTGGCAGCTGAGATGGGCGTGCAGAAGAAGACTTCACATCTGTATTTGACCCCGATCGCGGAGACTCTTCCATGGATCCAGCAGAGCCGGGGCAGTGTCATCTATGGCGGCAGCGATCCGATGTTCAGCGGACAGTATGCAGCAGAGATCAGCGGACTGCATAATATCAGGGTGTACCGGATTGATGATGCCAATCATGCATTGGAAGTGGGCAGTGTTAATGAATCACTGGCGGTACTGCTGGTGATTATTAATTTCTATCATGAGTTTTTTCGCGATGCACTGCAAGGGTAAAGTGGAAGCGAAAGGAAGAATGGACCATAACTATAAAGCCGATTGACAGTCGAAGCGTGTGGCAGGTCGCCGGATTGATGAACCGGTTGAAGCCGGACTTCTGGAGCCCGGAGGGAACCAAGGAGCAGCTGGAAGCAGGCATTGGCAGGTACATGGCATCGGATCCGCCAGATCAGCCCGGGAGCTGCCGGAATACCGGACGCTTCAGATCGATACAATGGGGGCTGACGAAGCAGGCAGGCTGGCGGTGAACCACAAGTTGGGCGGGCTGATTGATCAATGCCTTGCATATGGTGCCCAGCAAGGATATGTGAATCTATCCTTTATTATCGGTTCAAGAGGGTTATCATGCCATGGGCGGGAGCTCAGCCTGGTCTCGGAGGAGCTGCAGAAGCTTCATGCACAGGACCGGCCCGAGTACGTGTGGCTGACACAAACTGGCTTCCGGCCTTCTGGCATATATCCACAGATTTACGGAGAGTATTATCACGGGATTCTTTTAATCAGAACAATATGAAATTACTATATAAGATGAACTTGGTGATATTGAACTTGATAATAAATATTTAGGGAAAAGTGGCGGAGGGGAATTTTGGAACTGGAGGAGCGTTAGCGTCCGCCTTTGTCTGCGGATTTCCACCGTTAATTACGGTAAAATCAAGAAATCTGCAGACAACAGCGGCCGGAAGTCCAAACATTCTCTGTAGTCACGGCTAATCCGGGAATAGAACAATCACAATTATACAACTAGGAGTGGATCCGATGATATTGGAAGCAGCCATGCTGCAGGTAAAGCCAGGGCTTACCGCAGAGTTTGAAGCCAGCTTTAAGGAAGCGTCTCCGCTGATCGCCTCGATGGAAGGCTACCTGGGACATGAACTCCAGCATTGTCTGGAGGATGACCACAAATATCTGCTGCTAGTAAAGTGGCGTACCCTTGAGGATCATACGGTAGGCTTCAGAGGATCAGCACAGTATCAGGAATGGAAGGCCTTGCTGCACTCCTACTACAGCCCATTCCCGGTGGTAGAGCATTTCACCAGTATCAATCTGGACTAAACGGGAGGAAGGTTATGCAGGGGAACCGAATTGGAGTTGGACGGACAGCAGAGGTATGGGAACATGGGGAGGGCACCATTTTGAAGCTTTATCTGGAGGATCTCCCCGCTGCGGCTGTAGAACAGGAATTCAAGGTTAGTACATATGTCCATGCCCAGGGTATCCGGACTCCCCGGCCGCTTGAGCTGATCGAGTCAGAGGGGAGAAGCGGAATCGTATTTCAGCAGATTCATGGCCGTTCCCTGCTGAGCATGATTGGCGAGAAACCTTGGAAAATAGCTGAATATTCTAAGAAACTAGCCGCCCTCCATTACAATTTGCATCAGCTTGAGGGCAATCCGGAACTTGGACTGTATAAGGAGCAGCTGCGAAAACATATCATTTCCGCACCCATGCTCACGATGGAGGAGAAATCGGCAGTTCTGGAGCAGCTGGAGAAGCTGCCGGAGGGCAGCAGACTGTGTCATGGCGACTTCCATCCCGACAATGTGCTGCTGGATAAGGAAGCGTGGATTATCGACTGGATGACCGGTATTACGGGGAATCCTGCTGCAGATACGGCACGGTCGGTGCTGATGTTAAGTATAGGGGCAATGCCTCCGGGAACTTCCCTGTTTACCAGAGTGGTCACAGGCTTTATCAGGCAGAGGCTTACAAAAGGCTATATCCGGGAGTATCTCAGCCTATCGGGGGGGAGCTATGCTGAAATCAATGCCTGGATACTGCCGGTAGCCGCAGCCCGGTTAATCGAAGGCGTTCCGGTAGCAGAGAAGGAGCAGCTTGCCAAGGAAGTCCGCAAACGCCTGAGATCTGTCCGCAAGGCCTAACCTGTTCGGGAAAGAGGTGCATCATGCCCACATATATTGCGCTGCTGCGCGGCATTAATGTCGGAGGCCATAAAATTATTAATATGCAGGATCTAAAGGCGATGTTTGAATCGCTCGGGTGTGGGAATGTCCGCACCTATATCCAGAGCGGTAACATTGTGTTCGAGAGCGGGGAATCCTCAGGGGAAGACCTGGTCCCGATGATAGAAAAGCGGATCAGGGAGACATTCGGCTTTGAGGTTCCTGTAATCCTTCGTACTGTGGAAGAGCTGGAGTCAGCTATTCAAGCGAACCCTTTTCAGGTGGAGGATCAGGAGGATTACAAGCGGCTGTATGTATCATTTCTCGATCAGGCGCCGGCTGCTGGCTCTCTGGAGAAGCTTCTTCCCTACGGGGACGGAGCTGATAAGCTGCGGGTAGTCGGTAAAGAATTGTACATATTGTATGAGGTAAGCGTCAGCCAATCGCCGCTGTTTAAGGTTTCCCTGGACAAGCTGCTTGGTGTGCAGCTCACCGCCCGCAACTGGAACACGGTGAACAAGCTGGCTGCACTTTGCCGGAAACCCTGAGGCTTAAGGAAATGGACACGCTGTAAGGGCGGCTCTTCAAGCATCACAGGTCATAACATGTAGTACAGGCCCCGCCCATGCGGGGCTTTTTTGGCGTGCGGTTGTCCCGATGGCTGTAAGGATTCGATGAACTACATTCTCCGGATTCCTTAGATTTGAGGATTCAGCTAACATTCAGCTTGATTTCATTATCCGTTAAGGTAAGGGTGCCATAATACACCTAGGCAAAGGTTGACACTGGGGATCGAGCACTGCCGGATTAAAGGATAATTGAACGAACGATGGGAGTGGGGGACAATGAGTTTCATTAAAAAACTGGGTTCTGACGTAGTGTTGCTGATCATACTGCTGCTCGCTGCATTTCTATACGGCTATGGAATCTGGAATGACCAATATGTAAATACGTACTATACAACCGCGGTGGGGAGCATGATGCAGAGCTTCCATAATTTCTTCTTCGCCTCACTGGATTCTGCCGGTTCGGTAACGGTAGATAAACCGCCGGTGACGTTCTGGATTCAGACGCTGAGCGCCATGATCTTCGGTCTGCACGGCTGGAGCGTGATTCTGCCGCAGGCCCTCGGCGGCGTGGGTTCAGTGTTGATTGTATATCTGCTGGTAAAGCCCGGTTTTGGCAGAACCGCAGCGCGCCTGGCCGCACTGGCGATGGCTTCCACTCCTGTAGCTGCAGCAGTCAGCCGTACGAACAATATCGATGCCATGCTGGTGTTTACGCTTTTGCTGGCAGCATGGTTTTTATTCAAGGGAACTAAACATCATACAACCGGCAGTCTTCTCATCGCCTTCGGGCTGATCGGGGTCGCCTTTAATGAGAAGATGCTGCAGGCATATATGGTTGTACCGGCCTTTTATCTGTTCTATATTCTAGCGGCAAAAGGGAGTTGGAAGAAGAAAACCGGCGTACTGGCCGCCTGCACTGCTGTGCTGCTGGTGATTTCACTCTCTTGGGCGGTCATCGTTGATTCCATCCCGGCAAGCAAGCGGCCTTACATGGGGAGCAGCGGTACCAACTCTGTGCTTAATCTGGCATTCGGCTACAACGGGGTATCCCGGTTGACGGGTGACCGCAGCACTGGCGGCAGCGGGGGCGGAATGCCCGGATTTGGCGGCGGCAACTTCGGGAATGACGGGCAGATGCCGGGTATGAATGGAGAGATGCCGTCATGGAGTGGCGGACAAATGCCGGGCATGAACGGAGAGATGCCTGCGACGGGTGGCACCTGGAGACCTGCGGGCGATGACGGCGGAATGCCTGGACAAGGCGCGGGAGGCAGAGCGGACGGAGAAGGCCGGCAGTTCGGCGATACTGACGGCGCACAAGGCCGCGGCATTATGGACGGCGGTATGAACGGCGGCGGTGGAGGCATGTTCAATACAGGTACAGCCGGACCGCTGAGACTGTTCCAGTCGGCATTGTCCGGGCAAGCCAGCTGGCTGCTGCCCTTTGTATTATTCGGCGTAATCGGAATCTTCGCCAGTCTGCGCCGGAAGAGCTTCACCATGAAGCATAAAGAGGCTTTGTTCTGGCTCGCCTGGCTGGTACCGGCTATGGGATTCTTCAGCATCGCCGGATTCTTCCATCAGTATTATCTGATCATGATGGCTCCGCCGGTTGCTGCGCTGGCCGGTGCGGGCTGGTCACAGCTCTGGAACTATTATAAGGAGCGTTCAAGCTGGCTCTCCTGGCTGCTGCCCGTGGCCGTGCTGGCTACAGCAGCCTTCCAGTGGTACATTATTCATCCTTATGACGATACGATTGGCAGCGGATGGTCGGCGGGGGTTCTGGCGGCAGGAATTGCCGCAGCTCTTCTACTGATTATCATTAGAATCATTAAAGGCCAAGAGAAGAGAGTCTTTGCCCATGCAGCAGCGGTAATAGGGCTGCTGGTGCTTATGATCGGGCCGCTCTATTGGGCGTTTACGCCGATCACCTACGGGCTGAACAGCATGACCCCGGCAGCCGGACCCGACAGCAGCGAAAGCGCCGGCTTCGGAGGCGGGGGCAGAAATAACCCTACCGGAGTGAATGGAAATCTGCTGGCTTACCTGAAGGAGCATAACACCGGTGAACAATATCTGTTCGCTGCCATGGATTACGGAACAGCAGGTCCATATATCATTGACGAAGGCGAGCAGGTAGTCATTCTGAACGGGTTCAACAACTCGGATGTACCTTATACGACTGATACCCTGAAGGCACTCGTTGAGAGCGGCAAAGTGAAGTATTTCCTCGTTACCAGCGGCGGTATGGGCGGCGGACGGGGCGGCGGCAACTCTGAAATTACCAGCTGGATCACCGAGAACGGTAAAGCGGTGCCGTCAGCGGATTGGCAGGGAACTGAAACAGGCGTGAACGGCGGAACGTTGTATGAGATTACACTTAACTGATGGATGAACCTAAGTACGAAGCGGTTATGACAAAACTTTTTAGGAGGAGCTGCTCATGAGTACCAACGTGCGCTATTCCATAATAATACCGATGTTTAACGAAGAGGCAGTGATTCAGGAGACCTACCGGCGGATCAAGAAAGTGATGGGAACGATAGGAGAATCCTATGAATTACTCTTTGTTAATGACGGCAGCACAGACAACTGTGCACAAATGATAGAGGAATACAGCTACTGGGATGAGAGCGTAAAGCTAATCGATCTATCCCGCAACTTCGGGCATCAAATCGCGATTACGGCCGGCATGGACTACTCCCTGGGCGATGCGGTGATCATTATCGATGCCGACCTTCAAGATCCGCCCGAGCTGATCTTGAAGATGATTGAGGAATGGAAAAAGGGTTACGAGGTCGTATACGCCAAACGCATCAAACGAAACGGAGAGTCACTGTTCAAAAAATGGACGGCCAGCGTCTTCTACCGGATACTCCGGTATTCTACGGATATCTCCATTCCGGTCGATACCGGTGATTTCCGGCTTATTGACCGCAAGGTCTGCGATGAGCTCAAACGCCTGCCGGAGAAAAACCGGTTTGTACGCGGCCTGGTCAGCTGGGTAGGGTTCCGCCAGAAGGCGATCGAATATGAGCGTGACGAACGGCTGGCCGGAGAGACCAAATACCCGCTCAAGCGCATGATCAAGCTGTCCCTGGACGGCATCACCTCTTTCTCGTACAAACCGCTGAAGCTTGCGGGGTACCTCGGAGGTCTGCTGTCAGCCGGAGGTTTTCTATACCTTATGTATGTGCTCTATCTGGTGCTCTTTACGGATGCGGCCGTTAAGGGCTGGGCGTCGATGATCGGCATTACCTTAACCTTCAACGGGTTCGTCCTGATCATGCTGGGCATTCTGGGCGAATATGTAGGCCGGATCTATGACGAGACCAAAGGCCGTCCGCTATACATTGTACAGGAGTTTTATGGAGGCAGGGTGCAAAAGACCGTGACGGAGCCTCGGGTAGCCCACCTTAACAAATAACGGCGGAAGGTAGCTGAGGTGAAGACGGGACAGGCCAGACATAACCGAAAAAGACTATTGTCTAGGACTGGCTTAACTATAGTGGGAAAACCTCTAACTAATTCTGTTGATTTCGCCTAATAACGTAATTTAGGTGGAATTCCTCCTGCTAAGTTCCATGGAAACGCCGGTTTTACTCCGAATGGTAGGAATTAGATGGAGAAAATCCCGCTATAGACAGACTCCGTTTTTCCTGCAGGAATTTAGGTGGAGCAAATCCCTCTACTGGCCTCCGTCCCGTCAAAGCAACTGTTGTTCATGCAGTTCCTACTCATGAAGGCGGAGGCCCGAGCGCGTGTTGAATAACCTTCCCTCAGGGTATAAAAAAGGCCAGCCGGTAATTACCGGCTGGCCTCTTACTGCGCAAACCGCAGCAAACGTAATGTATTATGCCTTCAGTAAATCGTGGTCCACATACCGGGCGCCGTTCAGCTCACTGATAATGTTAATGGCCACCTTTGCACCATCACCGGCAGTGATAATCGCATGTACACTGACTCCAGCCACGGTTCCCGCTGCCCAAATGCCTTCGACATTGGTTTTGCCTTCCGCGTTCACGGCAACCACAGTTTTGATTCTTGGCTCCGTGCCATCTTTGGTCTCCACGCCTGCCTTAACGGCGAGATCCGTCAGTACGCCTGTAGCCAGGATCACATGCTTCGCTTCATAGGTAGCGCCGCTTTCACTCTCAATGACTACACCTTCGCTGCCCGCAGTGAGATTCACGGCCTGATCGTTCACAAGCTCCGCTCCGAATTTGACGGCCTGCTTATGTCCGGTTTCTACGAGGTCTGGGCCGCCGATTTCAGAGATTCCGTAGAAGTTCTCATACCAGCCTCTGCGGGTCATGCCCTTGTCGTTATCGATCAACAGCGTTTTTTTGCCCGCCTTGGCGGCGAACAGGGCGGCACTTGCACCGGCAGGACCGGCTCCGATAATTGCAATTTCATACATGGATTGCGACCTCCTCAAAGTTTTGTGAGCATAGCTTCCTGACTAATCATCGTACAAAACTCGCTTCGAAAGCATATGCTTAAGTTTTGTGAGCGTAGCTCCCTGCTTACTATTATAACGTTGATTACTGCTTATTAGCTACTAATCCAATAGACATGGCAAGGTAATATTGAAGCTTGTGCCTTCACCCGGTGTGCTCTCGACGCTGATTGTTCCGTCATGCGCCTCGACAATCGATTTGGTAATCGACAAGCCGAGGCCGGAACCGCCGTATTTCCGTGTACGCGACGAATCGCTGCGGTAGAACCGCTCAAAGACATGGGGGATATGCTCGGCTGAGATGCCGCTTCCGTTATCCCGAACGGCAAGTTGCGCTTCCGAATTCCGGGTGTGAAGCGAAATATGGATACTGCCTTTTTCGGTATCCGTATGTTGTACGGCATTATGGAATAGATTAAGAATGACTTGTTTAATTTTGTCGGAGTCAACCATTCCGTTGATCCCGTATGAAAGATCAAAAGTAACCTTACGCTTGCCGGCAAGCACTAGCAGCTGCGGCTTCATTTCGTCGATGACTTCGCCCAGCGGCAGCTTTCTGACCCTTAGCTGGGGGGCTCCGTCCATTCGGGCCAGCAGCAGGAGATCCTCAACCAGCTTGTTGATCCGCTTGGATTCCCCGTGCATGCTCTTCAGCGCATTGTAGAGCTGCTCTTTGTTATCGGCAGCTCCGCGCAGCAGCACCTCCAGGAAGCCGTGAATCGAGGTGAGCGGCGTCCGAAGCTCGTGGGAGGCATCTGCGGCGAACCGCCGCATCTGTTCTTTGGCTTCACGCTCATTATGAAAGGAGATTTCCAGCCGCTCGAGCATCCCGTTGAAGGATTGGGAAAGCTTGTCGATCTCCATTTGTCCCTGATCAACGGGAAAGCGGACGTCCAGATTACCGGCATCGATACGCTGCGCCGCCTCGCCCATATTGGATAAAGGCACTAATGTTTTGCGCAGCGCGGGCAAATAGAGGAATAATCCGGCCAGCAAAGCCACTACCGACAAGGCGGCGAAAATAAGCAGCTGCTGCAGGATTACATCCTTCAGCGGTCCCGTCTCCACACTCATCTGCAGCAGGATTCTATTTCCGCCGGGTCTCCCCAGATCCATGAAGACAGCCAGATGCTGGCTTCCGTCCGCGGAGGTAATCAGCTTGTATTTTCCCTTTGCCTTACCCGTTGTGTGGTCCAGCAGCTCATCGTATTCCTCATTGCTCAGCCGCGGGGCAGCAGACTCGGACAGGGTGTCCTGCTGCAGATCCTTAAACGTGCCGTCTGAGCTGTATACAGCGATCGTGGTATGAGCGTCAAGCAGCAGCGGGCGTCCGTTCTCTCCCGTCCGCTGATTACCCGGATTTACGCC